>JAUXXH010000029.1 GCA_030684935.1 Pseudolabrys sp.
AGGCGGACGTGTTCGACTACATCGAACGCTTCTACAATCCCAAACGGCGACACTCGACGATCGGCTATATGAGCCCTATGGAGTTCGAGAGGCAGGCTGGATTAGCTTAGGCGGGTGTCAACGAAACCGGGTGCAGGCCAACCATCGTGTCGCCGATCCGATCTTGGTCGGCTGCGGAAACGTCCGAGCGGATACGCGGGCATAAATACTGCTCTTCTTCAGAGCTGTAACGGCCTCGACATCTGCCAGGGCCATCAATTCGTCGTCCATCTGTATCCTCCAGTGTATGCTTGAACGCACAGACACTATCGGGTGGCGATGTATATGAACGGTTTAAAACCGTGCGCCAATAGCGATGACGTTGCTAGCGCCGGCGCAGTAGGCACCCCACGCCGCCATTAGCTCGCGGCGCTTCTCGAGCGCGTCCCCGCGGCGGTAGGCACGTTCTGTTGCATCGCCGACGATGTGCGCCAACGCAGCTTCCGCGAGATCGCCGGGAAAGTGCGTGCACTCGTCGACCCAATCGCGAAAGGTCGATCGGAAGCCGTGCACAGTGACGCCTTCATGGAGCCGGCGCAGCTGCATCAACAACGTCATTTCCGATTGCGGCTTGCCAGGCTGGCGCCCGGGGAAAACAAGCCCGCTGGCGTCGCGAGGCAAAGCCGCCAGCAAGTCGCGCGCCCCTTCACAGAGCGGCACGCGATGTTCGCGGCCGGCTTTCATGCGCGCGGCGGGAACGGTCCAGACCTTACCGTCGGGCGACAACTCGTCCCATCGCATGCCCGTTACTTCGCCAGTCCTTGCGCACGTGAGAATCAGGAACTCAAGCGATCGCGCCGCGGTGCCAGGCGCCGCGCGGAGCCGTAGTAGAAAGTCGGACAAATCTGCATGGGCCAGGGCCGCGTGGTGACCGCGGCTAAGCTTGTGCCGGCGCGGCAATAACGCGTCTAGATGGCCGCGCCACCGGGCCGGGTTTTCGCCAGAGCGGAAACCCTTGACCTTGGCCGCGTCGAGAACGCGTTCGATGCGGCCGCGCAACCGGCCGGCCGTTTCGGCTTTGGATTGCCACAAGGGCTTCAGCACGGACAAAACGTCTTCGGTGGCGATTGCATCAACCGACCTCGGCCTCAGCGCGGCGGCATGCGTGCGCAGCGTCGTCCGCCACTGCAGGATGTGTTTCTGGTTCCGGAAGCCGGGTGCGATTGAGTCTATCAATTCGTCAGCGAACTCGCCGAAGGTCGGCACGGGCCGGCCGTCCTGCCGTTCCCTTTGACGTTCGGCCAGCGGATCCTTGCCGGCGCGTAGATGTGCCCGGGCCCGCGTAGCCGCGTCTCGTGCAGCAGCCAGTGACGTCTCGCCCTCGGCGCCGAGCCCCATGTCGCGCTGCTTTCCGTTTCGCGCGTACCGGAACACCCATTTGCGCGAACTGGCCGATGTCACGACCAGGTAGAGGCCGCCGCCATCGGCGTATCGGCCAGGCTTTAAACTGCTCGCGATCCCGCGGGCGGATAGGCGATTGAGAACACGTTTAGACATGGCTGTTCCTTCCGGTCCTAGTGCCGGTCCCAGTTTGGACGTTGGATTTGTGGGGAGAGGGGCGGCCCCCTATGGAGCGCCGCGTAGGTATAAGCACGGTTATAAAGGGGTTTCTAATGCCCCTGTTGGACTTGTGCGGAAGGCGACGGAAAGAGTTTTGGCGGAAGGGGTGGGATTCGAACCCACGGTACCCTTGCAGGTACGCCGGTTTTCAAGACCGGTGCCTTAAACCACTCGGCCACCCTTCCAGCAAAGGAAATCCGATACTGAGGAAACGCCGACCGGTCAAATTGCCGCGCTCCGCCGGAGTGCGCCGCTATCGATGCCGGATGGCAGCGCCGTGCGAATGTCGCATGGCGGTGCGCCTGGCACAGATGGAAGATAGGCTTCGCCTTCTGGAAGGCGCTCAGTAGGGCATCTTCAATTGATCGCAGAGCCGGCCGTTCACGATCGGCGCGCCGTTTCCGCGAAAGCGCGCCGGATCACTTTCGACGACCGCAAGGGCGTGCTGCAGCTTGGCGTCATCCGTGACGCACGCCGCCGGCGGCTCGAATGCGTCGAGGTCAATCTCCGCATGATAGCAGATCGAGATATTTGCGCGGCGAGACAAATGGCACCCCCAGAATCAGTACGGCTGGCCCGATCATTGTGCCGGCCGTCCGCACGCTGCAATGTCTTTAATCAATGATGCAAGGCTGTGCATCGACTAACGGCGCGGGATCCGGATCGGGCCGAAAGCGCGACCAGGCAGGGTGCGTTTGCTTTGGCGCCGCACCATCCGCCCGGTGCAAGGGCCGCGCATGGCCGTGCTTGCAAGAGGCTCACGCCCGCGCTACTCGGGAATCGCGAAACGGCTGTCGAACCAAATATTTACCACGTTAACCAAGGGGCGGTTTCCGGAACCGGGTTGGCGGGGTAGTGTTCGGGTTCTGAAGCGGGGATGCGTCGACGCGGATGGGTGATTTGGGGGCCAAAAGCCGGATTTTCGTGGGCGCGCGCCTGGTGGCGCTCGGCGCCTGTGGCCTGCTGCTGGCCAATTGCTCCGGCGGCACGTCGAGCAAGGTCGACCCCAAATACGGTGTCACCGCCAGCCCGCGCGTCGTCGGGCCGGGCCAGCCGGTGCCGAAAGGCGGCGGCGTCTATCGCGTCGGCCGGCCCTATGTCATCGCCGGCCGCACTTATGTCCCTGCAGAGAATCCCAATTACAGCGCCGTCGGCATGGCGTCCTGGTACGGCGACGATTTCCACGGCCGCTACACCGCCAATGGCGAAGTGTTCGACATGGAATCGATCACGGCCGCCCATCCGACGCTGCCGCTGCCGTCTTATGTGCGCGTCACCAATTTGCAGAACCGCAAGTCGATCGTGGTCCGCGTCAACGACCGTGGACCTTTCCACGCCGACCGCGTCATCGATCTGTCCAAGAACACCGCCAAGCTCCTCGGCCTGCACGGCCATGGCGTCGCCAGGGTCAAGGTCGACTATGTCGGCCGGGCGCCGCTTGAAGGCTCCGACGACCGCAAGCTGATGGCCACGCTGCGCGAAGGCGTGCCGGCCAGCCCGCCGGTCATGGTGGCCGAAGCGCGCCCGTCCGTGCGCTCCGCGCTGCCGGTTGCGGTCGAACCCGAGCCGGCCCCGGCGCCGGTCCGGATGGCCTCCAACAGGGCCTATGCGCCGGCGTTCTTCGACGCCCGGCCGATGACCGAAGTGGCCGGCCCGGCCCCAAGGCCGCAGCAACTGGGCGACGGCGTCCGCCACGTGCCGACCGTGGTGGTGCAGGGCCCGGCCGCCGATCCGGTGACCCGGCCGCGCGCGGTGCAGACCGCGTCGGCGCTGCCGCCGCCGCAGGCGGTGCCGTCGGTATCGCCGGTGTCCGCCTATGCCCCGGTGCAGGCCCAGCCGGCCGGCTTCATGAGCGGCCGCGGCCTTTACTGAGCCGCATTTTTCCGTCACACCGCCGCCTTAGTCTGCCGCCCGCCATGCTGGCGGCGTAAGGGCGTTGACCATGGCACGACAACGACGGTTCGGACCTTTGTTGGCGGCAGCGCTGATGGCCTTCGGGCTCGCGGCGGCTGGTCTGACCGATTCCGCCACGGCCCAGAAGAAGGGCGCGGCTCCGGCCGCCGCGCCGAAGAAAGAGGCCGCCAAGCCGGCGCCCAAAAAAGACGACCCGCCGATCACCGCGCCGCACGCTATGCTGGTCGACGCCGACAATGGCGCCGTGCTGTTCGAGCGGGACGCCGATGCGATGGTCTATCCGGCCAGCCTGTCCAAGCTGATGACGGCCGAGTTCGTGTTCAACGAGATCAAGCAGGGCCGCCTTCAACTGACCGACGAGTTTCCGGTCAGTGAGAACGCCTGGCGCCGGGGCGGGGCGCCGTCCGGCGGCTCCACCATGTTCGCCGCGCTCAACAGCCGGATTGCGGTCAGCGACCTGATCCGCGGCATGATCATCCAGTCGGGCAACGACGCCTGCATCGTCCTGGCCGAGGGGCTTGCCGGCAACGAGCCGGAATTTGCCGCCAAACTCACCAAGCGGGCGCGCGAAATCGGCCTGGCCCGGTCGACCTTCGCCAATTCCAGCGGTCTGCCCGATCCCGGCTCGCAGGTGACCGCGCGCGAACTGGCGATCCTGGCGCGTCACATCATCCGGACCTATCCGGAATTCTACCCGATCTACGGCGAGACCGATTTTCTCTGGAACAAGATCCGGCAGTCCAACCGCAATCCGTTGCTGTCGATGGGTATCGGTGCCGACGGCCTGAAGACCGGTTTCACCAAGGAGGCCGGCTTCGGCCTGGTCGGCTCGGCGGTGCAGAACGGCTTGCGGCTGGTCGTGGTGGTCAACGGTCTCAAGACCGCCAAGGAACGCGCCGACGAAGCCAGAAAGCTGCTGGACTGGGGTTTCCGCAACTTCGAGCAACGTATTCTGTTTGGCCAGGGACAGACCTTGGGCAGCGCCAAGGTGTTCGGCGGCGCCACCGGCAGCGTGCCGCTGGTGGCCGACGGCGAGGTCAAGGTGATGATGCCGAAGAGCGGCGGCGAACGCCTGATCGCACGCATCGTCTATACCGGTCCGGTGCCGGCGCCGGTGGCGGAAGGTCAGCCGGTGGGAACCCTCAGGGTGTGGAGGGGCGACAGCGTCATTCTCGAAGTGCCGCTCAAGGCCGCCGAGAGCGTTGGCCAGGGCAATATTCCGCAGCGTGCCGTCGACGCCGCGACCGAATTCATGATCGGCCTGTTCCGCGCCGGTGCGCAGCGGCTATGATCATGCTCGCCTGCGCGCGCGGGCGATAACGCAAAAGGTTTGGCTTTCTTGCGCGGACATTTCATCACCTTCGAAGGCGGCGAGGGCAGCGGCAAGTCGACCCACGCGGCGGCGCTGGCGCAGCGGATCATGGCGCTCGGGCCCGAGGTGGTGCTGACGCGCGAGCCGGGCGGCTCCCCCGGCGCCGAGATCATCCGCCATATCCTGCTGTCCGGCATTGCCAAGCCGATGGGCGCGGAAACCGAAACCATTTTGTTTGCCGCCGCGCGCGACGATCACGTGCGCACCACGATCGCGCCGGCGCTCGAGGCCGGCAAATGGGTGATCTGCGACCGCTTCATCGACTCCACCCGCGTCTATCAGGGCACGCTCGGCAAGGTCGATCGCAAGCTGATCCGCGGCCTCGAGCGGGTGACGGTCGGCGCCGCCATGCCCGAACTCACGTTTCTGCTCGACGTGCCGGCCACCGTCGGTCTGGCGCGCGCCAAAAGCCGGCGCGGCACGGGCACGGCCGACCGCTTCGAATCCGAGTCGGTCGAGTTTCATGAGCAGCTGCGGCACGCCTTCCTGGAATTGGCCGTCCACGAACCGAAACGCATCGTCGTCATCGATGGCCGCGCGCCCCGCGAGGTCGTCGCCGAGCGCATCTGGGACGCGGTTGCAAGCCGTCTACTAGGTGATCAGCCCCGTGTCGCCGAGGCCGTGTCACCGTGAGCGATGACGACCAGGCGCTGCCGCTGCCGCGCGAGACTTTGGTGCTGTTCGGCCAGGCCGAGGCCGAGCGGGCCCTGCTCGACGCCTACAAAAGCGGCCGCAGCCCGCATGCCTGGCTGATCGGCGGTCCGCCGGGCATCGGCAAGGCAACTTTGGCCTATCGCTTCGCGCGCTTCGTACTGGCGCATCCCGATCCGCAATCGCCGGCGGTGCAGGCCGCGACGACGCTGGCGGTCGATCCGGCGCACCCGGTGGCGCACCGGATTGCCGCCCAGGCGCAGGGCGACCTCCTGGTGCTGGAACGCACCATCAACGAGCAGACCGGCAAGCTGTACACCGTCATCCGCGTCGATGATGTGCGCCGCACGGTATCCTTCTTCGGCTCGACCCCGGGCGAGGGCGGCTGGCGCATCGCCATTGTCGACGCGGTCGACGATCTGCAGCGCGAAGGCGCCAATGCGCTGCTCAAGGTTCTGGAGGAGCCGCCGGCGCGCACGCTGCTGCTGCTGATCAGCCACGCGCCGGGCCGCGAACTGCCGACCATCCGCTCGCGCTGCCGCCGCCTGCTGCTGCGGCCGCTCGGTGCCGCCGATGCCGCCCTTGCCGCCGCGGCCGCCACCGGCCGCGCCGCCGACGGCGACGACGTCGTCCAGGCCGCCGCCGCCGCCGAAGGCAGCGTGTCGCGGGCGCTGAGCCTGCTCGACGGCCCCGCTTTGGCCTTGCGTCAGCGCGTGCTGGACCTGTTCGATCAACTGCCCAGCCCCGATCCGCGCGCCCTGCATGCGCTCGGCGATGCGCTCGGCGGCACCGATCCGCGGTCGCTGGAGGCCTTCATGGACCTGGTCAATGCGTGGCTGTCGGCGCGCCTCGACAGCTCCGCCCGTGAAGCCGGCCGGGCCATTCGGGTTGCCGATGCCTGGGACAAGGTCAATCGCGTCGCGCGCGACGTCGAGACCTACAATCTTGAGCGCATGCCGATGGTTTTCGCCGTGTTCGGCGCCTTGGCCGATGCCGTGCGGCGCTGATGGCGCCAAGACGAAAAGGCGCCAAGACGAAAACCCGCCGCGCGGGGGCGCGGCGGGTTTTTTATCGCTATGGCGATGCCGGTTAAATCCGGCGTGCCAGGTCAGAAGCCCCGGCGCCGAACCTTTTTCGCCGATTTGCGGGCGGCATAGCGCGCGTCGCGGGCGGCTTTCTGCTCGGCTTCCAGGGCCGCTTTCTGCTCGGCCTTTTCCGCCGCCAGCAGGGCCTCGGCCTCGGCCGCTTCGCGCTGGGCCTGCGCTTCGCGTTCGGCGGCGAGCGCGGCCTCCTTGGCCCGTTCGGCCTCGCGCACTTTCTTGGCGGCTTCGCGCTCGGCGGCGCGAACGAGGCGGGCCTCGTTGATCGCCTGCCGCTGGGCGCGCTGCTGTTCCTGCGCCGGATCGGACGACGCTGCCTTGAATTTTTCCAGCATCGCTTTCTTGATCGCGGCTGCGCTGTTCCGACGTTCCAGAATGTCGGGGATCTTGAAGTTGCTCATAAGTGTCCTGTGTGTGTGAATGCCTGCATATATGGCCTAAACGCGCGGTCCACAATATCGGATGTGGCAAATTTACCGGTTTTGAGGTCGAAAGCGCGCCGGGCGCGATCGGCCCGCTCTCTCCCGTCGTGCTGCAGGCTTGGCGCCGGCCTGAAACTCGAAATCCAGGTTATTCGCGTTCCTGTGCACTATTGACCAGCGCAACCGGTTCCGGGTTGCCACTATTCAAATCAACATCGAGTCGTCGCGCACGGTTTGAATTGAATGCGAACGAATGAGTGCAGCCTCAATCTGTATTTCGAGAACGCGGCGCCACGACGTGCGGTTCGTTGTTTCGATTGCTTCATTGTTCATGCGTTGCAGCCGGTTGACGAGTGCTAACGGCAGTCGACATCCGCGAGGCTACGCCAATCAGGGAGTCACGTCATGAAATCATCGATCGTCAAGCGCTCCATCGTCATCGCCGGACACAAAACCAGTGTCAGCCTTGAAGATCCCTTCTGGCTGGGGTTGAAAGAGATTGCGCGCAGTCAGCACATGACTCTGCCGAACATCGTCGGCGAAATTGAAACCAGCCGGCGGGAAGGAAACCTTTCGTCCGCCATACGGCTGTTCGTGCTCGACAAGGTGCGGTCCCAGAGCGACTTCGCCCGTGCCCGCGCGGCCACGCCGGACGCTGTGCTGCAAGGCAGCAATCACGGCTGACTTCCGGCGTCGCGTGCTTTGCTGGTTTTGCGAGTCATGATAGGCAGGTGCCGGGCGGCGTTCACTGGCAGTCATGGGGTCCGGCCATCGACCATTCAAGATCCAGCGGGCACTACAGACAATCGCTCGCGCAGCCGCTAGCGGCGGCGCGAGCGTGCAACGTATTGCTGGTTTATCCGCGTTTTGCGGCCGACACGTTCTGGAACTTTGCCGAAACCTGCGAAGTTTTCGGCGCCCGCTATCCCGCAGCGCCGCTCGGTCTCATTACCGTCGCCGCCTTGTTACCGCCGTCGTGGAACGTGCGGCTGGTCGACCGCAACACAGGCGAACTCGACTCCGAGCACATCGCCTGGGCCGACCTGGTCATGACCGGCGGCATGTTGACGCAGCAGCACGACACCCTCAACGTCATCGACATGTGTCACGCGCAAGGCAAGAAGGTTGCCGTCGGCGGCCCCGCCGTCACGTCGACCCCCGACGTTTATGCGAGCGCCGATTATCGCGTGCTCGGCGAAGCCGAGAATATCATCCACGAATTCATCGCAGCCTGGGAAAACGGCGACGCCTCCGGCTTGTTCGAGACCGAAAGATTCACGGTCGACGTCACTAAAAGTCCGATCCCGCGGTTCTCGCTGCTCAACTTCGATCATTATCTTCACATCGGCGTGCAGTTCTCGCGCGGCTGCCCATTCACCTGCGAGTTCTGCGACATCATCGAACTGTACGGACGGGTACCGCGCGCCAAGACCAATGCGCAGATGCTGGCCGAACTCGATGAGCTTTATCGCCTCGGCTATCGCGGCCACGTCGACTTCGTCGACGACAACCTGATCGGCAACAAGAAGGCGGTGCGCACCTTCATGCCGGAACTGAAGGACTGGCTGGAGCGGCACGACTATCCGTTTGAGTTCACCACCGAGGCCTCGATCAATCTGGCCGACGACGACGACTTTCTGCAGGCGATGGCGGAAGCCAATTTTGTCGGCGTCTTCATCGGCATCGAGAGTCCCAATACCGATACGCTGGTCGCGACCAAGAAGAAGCAGAACACGCGCCGCAGTCTGGTCGAGAGCATCCACAAGATCTATGCCGCCGGGCTTTGGGTGACCGCCGGCTTTATCGTCGGCTTCGATACCGAGAAGGGATCGGTCGCCGACGCCATGGTCGAACTGATCGAGGATGCGGCGATTCCGGTCAGCATGGTGGGCCTGCTCTATGCGCTGCCCAATACGCAGCTTACGCGCCGGCTTGAGAAGGAAAAGCGCCTGCATCCGCCGAAAGATGTGCGCCGCTACCGCTATGGCGACCAGTGCACCGAGGGGCTGAACTTCGAGACGCTGCGGCCGCGTGAGGACATCCTGCTGGATTATCGTCGCGTCCTCGAGCGCCTTTTCGAACCCGCCGCTTATGCCGGCCGCGTCGAACGGCTGGCGGGCCTGCTCGATTGCTCGCGCCGGCGCAGCGGCACGGGCGCCAATGGCCGCATGGATCGTCACAGCGGCACCGAGGTCATGTATCGCGTGATGAGCAACCTCGGCGATGCCCGGCCGGAATTCTGGCCGGCAATCAAGCGGGCGCTGGTGCACAATCCGGCGGCGGCGCGATGGCTGGTGGCGCTGTCGGCGATCTACCTGCACCTCGGCCCATTCTCGCGCACCGTAATCGGCGAGATTGATCGCAAGCTGGACGGCCTTGCCGAAACCGAGATGTCAGCGCTGCGCGGCCGCGCGGTCAAAGCGGCGGTCGCGCGCAGTCACTAGGCCTTCATGTATTTGCCGAAAAACGCCAGCGTGTCGGCAACCGCTTGCCGCTGCACCGCGTCAGGCGCGTAGCGGCCGTCATCGCCGCGCACCGGATAGATGAAGCCGTGCAGCGGGTGGTCGTAGCTTTTCCAGATTGCGTCCTTGCCGGCCTCATGCAGCAGATCGTAGCTGACCCGGAAGATGCCCTGCAGCTCATCGCTATCGCGGCCCTGCACGAAAATCGGCGTGGCGATGGGACGGACCCGCTCCTGCGCCACCGCCTCGGTGATGCGCGGGCGCACTTTGGCAGCCTCGCGCATCAGCATTTTCTCGACATTGAGCAGTCCGGTCTTCGGATCGACATGCGCAGTGTCGTCCGGCCGCAACCGCAGGAATTCGTGGCTGGCCGGCTCGCTCGCCACCATCGCGCGGAAGCCGTGATACTCCGACGCGATCTTGAGCGCCATTTCACCGCCATGGCTCATGCCGACGTAACCGATGCGGTCGCCATCGACGAAGGGCAGGGTTTTGGCGTATTCGGCGATGCGGATGGCGTCTTCGTACTCAAGCGGACCGCGGTTGAGCAGTTGCCGGTTTTGCCGCCGGTCTTCGACCAGCTTGCCGATGCGGTCGTAGGCGTAGTCGACTTCGGCGCGGTAGCGCATCCAGGCAACCGCGTATCCGTCCGCCAGATACTGCTCCAGCGTCCAGCTCCGGTTCTGGGTGGCGTCGCGCAGCACCTTCATGCCGCCGCCGCCATTGCCGCTGGCAAACAGGATCAGCGGAAAGGGGCCAGGTCCGTCCGGCTTGCGCAGACCGATCGGAATGTAGACGCCGTCGATCGCCTCGACATACATGAGATGGACGGGATAGGGCGAGCCTTCGACCGGCTCGGTCACGACCACATGTTCAGGATCGATCGCGCGTGACGCGGAATTCATGGACACCCTCTGCTCTCGCATGGCCCGCTCCCCGGCGGGAGCAGGCACAGTGCCAGAAGCTATCGCCGGAACGCGGCCCGGCGCAATCGGGGGGCGGATAGGTTTGCGCTAGATGTGCGCCACCTCGAAGGCATTGACCCACATCGCGCAGATGCCGGAGCGGACGATGTCGGCGCGGGTGAACTCGATCACCGGCACCGGCAGGTCCTGGCTGTCGATGAGGTCGATGACGGTACGCAGGCCGCTGCCGCTGTCGAGATCGCACTGGCTGATGTCGCCGTTGATGACGACCGTGCAGTCCTCGCCGATACGGGTGAGGAAGGTCTTGATCTCGGCCGGGGTGGAGTTCTGCGCCTCGTCGAGCAGCACGAAGGCGTTCTTCCAGGAACGGCCGCGCATCACCTCGAACGGCACCAGTTCGATGCTGCCGTTCTTCAGCGCGATGTCGTAGGCAGCCTTGCCGATCCGTTCCTTGATCGCCTCCGCCACCGGCGCGGCCCAGGGGGCGAACTTGTCCTCCAGGCTGCCGGGGAAATAGCCGAGCGAGCGCCCGCACGGCACGTTAGGCCGGGTCAGGATGATCTTGTCGATTTTCCGGGTGCGGAACAGGTCGGCGGCATGGGTGGCCGCGATCCAGGTTTTGCCGGTGCCGGCGGGGCCGAGCACGATGACCTGGGGACTATGGCGGAGGGCGTCGAGATATTCGGATTGGGTCGCGTTGAGAGCCTTGATCGGGGGCAGGGCACGTTCAGTTTCGAACTTGGGGTCCTTGAAATTTATGATTTCGGCGGATCCGAACTGGCGTTCGTGGCGGCGTCTCTTCTTCGCGATATTCTTACCCAAGGGCGGACTCCTTTTGGTGACTTGAAGGATGAACGCATAGGCCGGCGTGCCTCGTGGCAACGGGCCATGAGAAGCATCGAACGTGCCAAGTTTCGGACTGAACGGGAGGGTGGGAGGCTGGTGCGCGCTGGCGGGGCAACCGGCATCCGGGAGCGTAACGGTCCCGAGTGACCCGGCCTGCAATCGATCCGTGAACGACGAACCGCCATGACCCGGAGGCTAGGCGATTCGCATGACAGTTTCCTGAAAATATTGCGGTGCGGCCCCCCGGCCCGGGCCGCTCGCTGTTCGACTAGCGCAGGCCGAAAAAGCCGGCGATGAAGAGAACAACAACGATGACGCCGATGATGTAGAAAATGTTCATGAGTGTGATCCGGTTTGAGGTTGCGCGCCACGGGGACGCGGCTGGTTCGGCCAACAAGGCCTAAGGAGGCGCGCTCCGGCCGGCCTTGGCTCTTTCTTCCAGCAGCAGCTTTTCGATGATCGCCCGCTCAGCCGGATCGGACGACGTCGCCAGCAGATTTTCAAATCGTTTGATGTTGGCGTTTGATGCGTAGGAAAAGTGATCCATCGGCCGCCTCCAGGGCGCAAACTATCGCCATGATCGGAATCCGCGTCTGTACCGGATTGACCACAACGGTACGCGCGGGCGGTCGGTGACGCCGTGCTAGGCCGCTTCGGCCGCCGGTGTGTCGCTGGCGGCGCAGGCCTGCCGCGCCATCGCCTCGAACCGCAGGGCAAGAGCGCGAAGTTCCTCGGCAACGAACCGATCGGCGCTATCGCGTGCGGCGCGGCGGCAGTGCTGAGCCTGGTCGAGAAGGTATTGTTGCGCCGTCATCGCGGTCTCTTATGTCCTGGTATTGAAGATTAACAGGCAGAAAACTTACTGCGGCACCATCCGTTCCGCCGGAGCGGATGGCGCTTTCGACGCGCGACACATGCCCGCGTCCGATGTCGGTGGGATGACATTCACAGCGACGTGATTGCGGCAAAGTCCGCGCCAAATCCGCGGCAAGTTCCCGCAATTGTTCGCAATTTAGCCGTCTCATTTACAACCGCTTAACCATGGCCCCGCCATAGTCGGCCACGCTGGCTTTGCCGGCGTGCGGGTGTATCAGTCGAGTTGAGTAGGCGTTCATGAGGGTTGCGACAGCGACGATTGCCTCTGTTTACCCTCGTTACAACACCGCCTTTCCGGTCGATGGTGTGCGCCGGGTGTTGCGCGCCGCCGGTATCAACGCTGCCCTGGGCGCCGGCGCTCTTGCCGCGGTCGGTGCGAGCGGGCTCATTGCCGTGGTGGCCGCCGCCTGGGTCGTCAGCGCCGTCCTGGCCACCAATCCCGACATTTACGCCAAGCCGGTGAGGGGGCCGGGCGGACTGGCGATTGCCGAAAGCACCAGTCTTGACGTGCCGTGGAAGCGCGGCTCGCCCCGCAGCATTCCGGTCGCTCTGGTGACGCCGGGCGAGGCCAGCCGCCTTTTGTTTGCGGCCCCGCCGCAGAACGCCGCGCCCATTCCGGCGCAGAATGTACCCCTGCCGCAGGCCCGTCCGGGGTCGCTGGCCGCAGCGCCCTTGGCGCCCCTGGCGGTCGAGACGACGGTGGCGGCGCTGGTGACGCCGGTGATCACGCCGCCGGTGACGGCGTCACCGCCGCCAGCAGCGTCACCACCGCCACCCGCCGTGCCGCAGCAGGCCCACACCCGGGGCGCGCCGCTGCCCGATCCGGACGGCCGCACCGCGGTCTACGATATTTCGGCGCGTACGGTATTCCTGCCCAGCGGCGAGAAACTCGAGGCGCATTCCGGTTTCGGCGACAAGATGGACGATCCGCGCCACGTTCACGTCCGCATGCGCGGCGCGACGCCGCCGAACGTCTACGATCTGCGGCTGCGGGAGCGGCTGTTCCATGGCGTGCGGGCCATCCGCCTGACGCCGGTCGACGAAGGCCGCATGTTCGGCCGCGATGGCATCCTGGCGCATTCCTATCTGCTGGGGCCGAACGGCCAGTCCAATGGCTGCGTGTCGCTGAAGGATTACGACCGGTTCCTGCAGGCCTTTCTGAGCGGGGAAATCGACCGCATCGTCGTCGTACCCGACGGCGGCACCAAGATTGCGGAAGTGGTGCGGGCCAAGCGCGGCCAGTCCAGCCGCATGGCGTCCAACACGGCCCGCCGCCAGACCGCGGCCCAAATGCCGGCCGAGCCTTCCATGGCGATGTGGTAGGCGAGGGCCATTACCACACCGCCGGTTATTGCTCCCATTATGGGATCGTGGTAGGCTGGCACGATGCGGATCATCGCCCGCCGCACCTTGCGGGATTTCGTTGATAGTCTGGCTGGCCGAAGCGACCAGTCTGCAGTGAAGTCGGCATTGGAAGCATGGTTCAACGAAGCCAGCGCGGCCCATTGGCGGAGTACTGCGGAGGTCAAACGGCGCTACGCGACGGCGAGCATCATCAACGCTGAACGTATCGTCTTCAACATCAAGGGCAATGATTACCGTCTCGTCGTATCGGTCGATTTCGAAAAAGCCATCGTCTGGATAAAGTGGGTCGGCACACACAGGGACTACGACAAGATCGACGTGTCAAAGGTGCAGCATGACAAATAATCTGAAACCGATCCGTACCAAGGCGGACTACGAGGCCGCACTCGGCGAACTGGAACTGCTCTGGGGCGCCAAAAGCGGCACGCCGAAGGGAGACCGGCTCGATGTGCTGGCAACGCTCATCGAGGTCTACGAAGCGCGGCACTTTCCAATCGAACCACCCGACCCAATCGCGGCCATTCAGTTTCGGATGGAGCAGCAGGGGTTGACCCGGAAGGACCTCGAGCCGCTGATCGGCACGCGGGCGCGCGTCGCCGAAGTCATGAACCGCAAACGCAGCCTCTCGATCGAGATGATCCGGCGACTTCATGAAAAACTCGGCATTTCCGCCGAAGTTCTGATCCGCCCCACGCGCGCTGACAAGGCGGCGTAGATCGCAGATACCGGCGTCGGCCGCCTTTTCGGCGTCTTCTTGCCCCCGCCGCCCGCGATTGTTACCTAAGCCCCCGACTCCATCGCCGGATTTTCCGGCCATCCCGATTCCATAAAAGCGATAAATGCCTGACAAATCAGCGTTTTATATCACCACGGCGATTTCCTACCCGAACGGGCCGCCGCACATCGGCCACGCCTATGAGGCGGTCTGCACCGATGCCATTGCCCGCTTCATGCGGCTGGACGGCCACGACGTCTATTTCCTGACCGGCACCGACGAGCACGGCCAGAAGATGCAGCAGACCGCCGTCAAGGAAGGCCTGACGGCGCGCGCTTTGCGCGATCGCAACGTGCCGCGCTTCGAGGCCATGGTCGAGCGGCTGAACTGCTCGAACAACGACTTCATCCACACCACCGAGGCGCGCCACTACCGCGCCTCGGAGGAGATCTGGCGCCGCATGGAAGCCGCCGGCGACATCTATCTCGACAAATATGCCGGCTGGTACTCGGTGCGCGACGAGGCCTATTACGCCGAGGACGAAACCCATGTGAACGAGCACAAGGTGAGGCTCGCCTCGAAAACCGGCACGCCGGTCGAGTGGGTCGAGGAGGAGAGCTATTTCTTCAAGTTGTCGGCCTACCAGGACCGGCTCTTGAAGCTCTACGCCGACGTGCCGGATTTCGTGCTGCCCAAGGAGCGGCTGAACGAGGTCGCGAGCTTCGTCAAAGGCGGCCTGAAGGACCTGTCGCTGTCGCGCACCACGTTCGACTGGGGCATTCCGGTGCCGGGCAATCCGAAACACATCATGTATGTGTGGGTCGACGCCCTGACCAATTACATCACCGGCGTCGGCTTTCCCGACGATCAGAGCGCCATGTTCAAGCGCTACTGGCCGGCGGCGCTGCACGTCATCGGCAAGGACATCGTGCGCTTCCACGCCGTGTACTGGCCGGCGTTTTTGATGTCGGCCGGGGTCGCGGTGCCGCAGCGGATTTTCTCGCACGGCTTTTTGTTCAACCGCGGCGAGAAGATGTCGAAGTCGGTCGGCAACGTGGTCGATCCGTTCACGATGACGGATGCCTATGGCGTCGACCAGTTCCGCTATTTCTTCATGCGCGAGGTGCCGTTCGGCCAGGACGGCAATTACAGCCACGAGGCGATCGTCAACCGGATCAACGCCGATCTCGCCAACGATCTCGGCAATCTGGCGCAGCGCTCGCTGTCGATGGTGGGGAAGGCGTTCGGCGGCACGCTGCCGGAGCCGGGGGCTTTCACCGCCGAGGACGAGGCCATTCTGGCGGCCGCGGACGGCATGCTGGCCGCCGCTCGCGAGCACATGAAGACGCAGCAGCTCCACCTGATGCTGAACGCCGTCTGGTCCGTCGTCGCCGACGCCAACCGATACTTTGCGTCGGAAGCGCCGTGGGGCAAGGCCAAGACCGACCCGGCGCGGCAGGGCACAATTTTGTACGTCACCGCCGAGGTGCTGCGGCAGGTGGCGATCCTGGCGCAGCCGGTGATCCCGGCCTCCGCGGCCAAGATGCTCGATCTGCTGGGTGTGCCCGTCACCGAGCGCGATTTCGCGGCGCTGGAAAGCGGCAAGCGCATTGCCGCCGGCGCGCCATTGCCGGCGCCGCAGGGCGTTTTCCCGCGCTATGTCGAGCCGGAGATCGAGGCGGATGCCAAGCCGCCGAAACCACCCAAAAATGGGCCCAAGAAAGCAAAGCAGCCGTGATGCTGGTCGACAGCCACTGCCATCTGGATTTTCCGGATTTCGCGGCCGAGCTCGACGCCGTGGTGGACCGCGCCCGCGCTGCCGGCGTTGGCCGCATGGTGACGATCTCGACCCGCGTGCGCCAGCACGCCCGGCTGCTGGCGATCGCGGAAAAATACGATGACGTGTTCTGCTCGGTCGGCACCCATCCGCACAATGCGCATGACGAGCTGGACATCGGCGCGGCCGAACTGATGGCCATCGCCCAGCATCCGAAGGTCGTGGCCATTGGCGAGGCCGGGCTCGACTATCACTACGACAAGAGCCCGCGCGACGCGCAGGCGCAGGGCTTTCGCCAGCACATCGCCGCCGCGCGCCAGACGGGCTTGCCGCTGGTGATCCATTCGCGCGAGGCCGACGCCGACATGGCGCGGATCCTGACCGAGGAAAGCGGGAAGGGCGCCTTCCCGGCTGTGCTGCATTGCTACACCGGCGGCCGCGATCTGGCCTTCAAGGCCGTCGAACTCGGGCTCTATATCGGCTTCACCGGCATTCTGACCTTCAAGAACGGCCAGGACCTTCGCGATATCGCCAGGGACCTGCCGGCCGAGCGCATTCTGGTCGAAACCGATGCGCCCTATCTGGCGCCGCTGCCGTATCGCGGCAAGCGCAACGAGCCGTCTTATGTGGTCGAAACCGCCAAAATGCTGGCCGCCACGCGCGGCGTGACGCCGGAAGCCATCGCCCAGCAGACCACGGAGAACTTCTTCCGGCTGTTCAACACGGTGCCGCGCACCCTCGCCGTCGCCCAGGCGGCCGGATGAGCCTGACCTTCACCATCCTCGGCTGCGGCTCGTCGATGGGCGTGCCGCGTGTCGCGCTGGGCTGGGGCGATTGCGACCCCAACGAGCCGAAAAACCGCCGCCGCCGCTGCGCGCTGCTGGTCGAGCGCCGTGGCCCGGACGGCGTCACCCGCGTGCTGGTCGACTGCACGCCGGACATGCGCCAGCAGCTGCTGGACGCCGATGTCGACTGGATCGACGGCGTATTCATCACGCATGAGCACGCCGACCACACCCACGGCATCGACGACCTGCGGCCGCTGTTCATCCACAAGCGCCGCCGCCTCGACGTCTACATGGATGAGGTCACGGCCGCCATCATGCATGTGCGGTTCGGCTATTGCTTCAAGACGCCGCCTGGCAGCCAGTATCCGCCGATCCTGACCGAGCATCGCCTGGTGCCGCGGCAGCCGGTGGTCATCAACGGGCAGGGCGGCCCTATCGCTGCGCTGCCGCTGCTTCAGCACCACGGCGACCTCACCTCGCTCGGCTTTCGCTTCGGCAACGTCGCCTACTCGACCGATCTCAAGAGCCTGCCCGATGAAAGCATTGCCGAACTCGCCGGGCTCGATGTCTGGATCGTCGATGCGCTGCGCCGGACGCCGCACCCGAGCCATTTCCACCTCGACGAGACGCTGGCCTGGATCGAGCGCATCAAGCCGAAGCGCGCCATCCTGACCGACATGCACACCGACATGGACTACGCCACGCTGCGCGGTGAACTGCCGGCCCATGTGGAGCCCGGTTACGATGGCATGCAGATCGAAGCGGCGGACTGATGCATTGCTTGCAACAAAGACTACATCTAATTGATAACTCGTCATATCATGCGAGTTTCTCATGTTTTGCATGAACTCAAATATATTCCATAATATTTCTTATGCGAATCCGATGCCCGGGTCGCAGCTATCAACAAGCCTTGCTACGGTCGGGCTCTCCAGCACCTCGGACCTTGCCCTTTGAAGCCGTCCCGCGACATCGCCCGGCTGATCGAGATCATGGCGGCGCTGCGCACGCCCGGCAGCGGCTGCCCGTGGGACCTCGAGCAGAACTTCGCGACCATCGCGCCTTACACAATCGAGGAAGCCTATGAGGTCGCCGATGCGATCGAGCGCGGCGACCTCGCCGACCTGCGCGACGAACTGGGCGACCTGCTGCTGCAGGTCGTCTTCCACGCCCGCATGGCCGAGGAACAAGGCGCCTTCGATTTTGGCGGCGTGGTCGACGCCGTCACCACCAAGATGATCCGGCGCCACCCCCATGTCTTTGCCGATGCCGACGGCAAGACGGCCGAGTCCGTCAAGGGGCTGTGGGAGAGCATCAAGGCCGAGGAGCGGGCCGCCCGTGGCGCTGCGGCCCCGACGGGCGCGCTGGCCGGGGTGCCGGTCGCCCTGCCCGCATTGACGCGCGCCCTGAAGCTCCAGGACAAGGCTGGCCGGGTCGGCTTCGACTGGAACGATCCGCGCGCGGTGCTGGCCAAGATCCGCGAGGAAGCCGACGAAATCGAAGCCGAACTCGACCGCCGCGACGCGGCCAAGGCCGGATCGGAAGTCGGCGATCTCTTGTTCGCGGTCGTCAACCTCGCGCGCCACCTCGGCGCCGATCCGGAAGGCGTGCTGCGGGCCACCAACGCCAAGTTCGAACGCCGTTTTGCCGCGATCGAGCGTGCCCTGGCCGAACGCGGCCAGAAGCCCCAGGACGCCTCGCTGGCCGAGATGGATGCGCTCTGGGAGGCCGCCAAGGCGGCTGAGAAGACCGGCGGCTGACGCCGCCGCCCTACGCCGCTCCGAACCGCGCCTTCACCCGCGCGGCCTTGTCGGCATCGGCGCGCACCGTGACCGCCAGCCGTCCGGCGTCGTCCATGGCGCGCGAGAGCACTTCGGAATTGCGGTAAAGCCAGCTCAGGCCGGCGCCGTCCGACGGATCGAGCGACAGGGCGATGGTCTCGCGGCGCTCGCCCAGCCGCGCCTCGATTGCACTCACCAGCGCCTCGATGCCCTCGCCGCTCAGCGCCGACACCGTCAGCGGCCGGCGCTCGGCCGGTTGCCGCTCGGCGAGATTGTCGAGCCGGGCGCGGCCGTCGGCGTCGAGCCGGTCGATCTTGTTCCAGACTTCGATCAGCCGCGGATCGGTTGCCTCGATGCCGAGTTCGCCCAGCACCTGCTCGACGTCGCGCGACTGCGCGCCGGAGTCCTCGTGCGACATATCGCGGACATGCAGGATGACGTCGGCCTCGATCACTTCTTCCAGCGTGGCGCGGAACGCCGCCACCAGACCGGTCGGCAGATCGGAGATGAAGCCGACGGTGTCGGACAGGATGATGCGGTTGCCGAGCGGCAGATCGATCGCCCGCAGCGTCGGATCAAGGGTTGCGAACAGCATGTCGGCGGCCATCACGCTGGCCGCGGTCATGCGGTTGAATAGCGTCGACTTGCCGGCATTGGTATAGCCGACCAGCGCCACGATCGGATACGGCACGCGCTTGCGGCTGTCGCGGTGCAGCTTGCGGGTACGCTTGACCTTCTCGAGTTCTTCCTCGATCCGGAAAATGCGATCCTCGATGACGCGGCGATCGGTTTCGAGTTGGGTTTCGCCGGGACCGCCGAGAAAGCCGAAGCCGCCGCGCTGGCGTTCCAGATGGGTCCAGGCCCGCACCAGCCGCGTCTTCTGATAATTCAGATGCGCCAGTTCGACCTGCAGGGAGCCCTCTTTGGTGCGCGCGCGGCGGCCGAAGATTTCCAGGATCAGCCCGGTGCGATCGATCACCTTGGCGTTCCAGGCCTTCTCCAGATTGCGCTGCTGCACCGGCGTCACCGGGCAGTCCATGATCACGACCGATGCCGAATGGCCCGTGACCAGCCCGGCAATCTCGTCGACCTTGCCTTTGCCGATATAGGTCGCCGGCCGCACCGTGTTGAGCATCACCAGCCCGGACTCGACGACATTGAGGTCGATGGCGAGCGCCAGCCCCGTCGCCTCCTCCAGCCGCGCTTCCGGCGAGCGCGTGTCGGCGGCCGAGCGCGCGCCGCCGCGCGTCGCGGCGTGCTTGATATACGGCTCGATGACGATGGCGCGGCCGCTCTCCTTGCCCGCTTTGTGCTGGCTCAGAAGATCGGCACGCTCATCCCGGTGGCGAGGTTCCAATCAGGTTTTTTCCGGCGGCGCGTCTTCGCCACCCTCAAACATCTGGATCGGATGACCCGGCATGATGGTGGAGATGGCGTGCTTGTAGACGAGCTGCGAATGCCCGTCCCGCCGCAGCAGCACGCAGAAATTGTCGAACCAGGTGACCACGCCCTGAAGCTTTACGCCGTTCACCAGAAAGATGGTGAGCGGGATTTTCGCCTTGCGGACGTGGTTGAGGAATGTGTCTTGAAGATTTTGCGCACGTTCGGCTGCCATGGCCGTTTTTCCTTTTTTGCCCGCGTCTTTAGCGCGAGACCTTTGTTACCCGGGTTTTTCGGAACGACGCCGACGCCCGCGACAACCACGCAAACGTCGCCTTGCCCCTCGCAATGCGGTCCGAACCCCAGGAAGCCGCCATTAGATGGCAGGCTTTGCCGCAGTGCAAGCAGAAGTTCGCTGCGGGGTGACCAAGTGACTGAAATAAATACGTAATTGTACGATTTCGGCCGGTTCCGTCCGTTCGCGCCGATGGCGCTTGATGCGGTTTTCGCCGACCAAAACAGCATCCGGCGATGCCGGACGTTCCTCAGCTGACTTCGGCGTGGCGGTGATAGTCCCGGCGCAAGGCGCTGGCGATCAGCCCCGGCGCGCCGTTGCCGACCGGCCGGCCGTCAATGCTGACCACCGGCTGCACGATCTGGCTGGCCGAAGTGACGAAGGCTTCGCGCGCCGCATAGGCTTCCTCGACCGTGAAAGCGCGTTCCTCGAAGGCGAGGCCCTGGTCCCTGATCAGGTCGAGGACCACAGAGCGGGTGATGCCGGGCAGGATATCCTGGGCGAGCGGCCGGGTGATCAGCGTGCCATCGCGGGTGACGATCCAGGCATTCGATGACCCGCCTTCGGTGACGCGGCCCTTGGCGTCGACCATCCAGGCCTCGCGCGCGCCCTTGTCGCGCGCCGCCTGCTTGGCCAGCACGTTCGGCAGCAGCGCCACCGATTTGATGTCGACGCGCTGCCAGCGGATGTCGGGCACGGTGATGACACCGATGCCCTCGGCCGCGGTCGCCTCGAGCTTGGCCGGATCGGCGCTGCGCGCCGTCACCACCACGGCAGGCGGGGTATCGGCGGCGGGAAACAGAAAGTCGCGCCGCGCCACGCCGCGGGTGACCTGCAGATAGACAACACCGTCGCGGACCCGGTTGCGCCGCACCGTCTCGTGCAGAATCACCGACAGCGCCTTGGCCGACATCGGCCGGGCGATGCGCAATTCCTTCAGCGAACGATCGAGCCGCGCCATGTGGCGGCGCTCGTCGATCAGTTTGCCGCCCCTCACCTCGCAGACCTCATAGACGCCGTCGGCGAACTGGTAGCCGCGGTCCTCGACCGAGACCATGGCGTGCTCACGCGGCAGGTACTGACCGTTGACATAGGCAATGCGGGACATCGGGCTTTCTCGACGGGCTGGCGGCTGGAATCAGGCCCGTCAGCCTATCCCAAGCGCCTTGAGCTTGCGATGTAGCGCCGAGCGCTCCATGCCGACGAATTCGGCGGTGCGAGAGATGTTGCCGCCGAACCGGCTGATCTGCGCCACCAGATATTCGCGCTCGAACATTTCGCGCGCCTCGCGCAGCGCCAGGCCCATCAAATGCTCGCCGCCGCTGCCGTTCGGCATCGCCGGCACCATCGAGCCGACGTCCGGCGGCAGCATGCTGGCGTTGAGAACCGCCTCCGGATCGCCGCCGGCCAGGATCATCAGCCGCTCGATATTGTTGCGCAACTGGCGGACATTGCCCGGCCAGTTGTGCGACTGCAGCACCGCCATGGCGTCGTCGCCGATGCGCCGTTTTGGCAGCCCGGTCGTCTGCGAGATCTGGTCCATGAAATACTCGACCAGCGCCGGGATATCGTCGCGCCGCTCGGACAAGGGTGGCACGCGGATCGGCACCACCGACAGGCGGTGATAGAGGTCCTCGCGGAAGGTCCCCTCGGCGATAGCCGCCTCGAGATTGCGCGCGGTCGAGGACACGATGCGCACGTCGACCGCGATCTTGCTGCTGCCGCCGACCCGCTGGAAGGTCTGATCGACCAGCACCCGCAGGATCTTGTTCTGGGTCTCGCGCGGCAGATCGGCGACATCGTCGATGAACAGCGTGCCGCCATGCGCCTCTTCCAGTGCGCCCGGCTTGCGGCCGTCCGATACGTTGGCGGAATCGACGCCGAACAGTTCGATCTCCATGCGTTCCGGCGTGATCGCCGCCGCATTGATGACGATGAACGGGCCGCTCGCCCGCGCCGACAATTGATGCAGCGTGCGTGCCGCAAGCTCCTTGCCGGCGCCGGAGGGGCCCACCACCAGCACCCGGCTGTTGGTCGGCGCCACGCGCTCGATCGCCTGGCGCAATTGCGCGATCGACGCCGAGCGACCGACCAGCGTCGAGGGGCCCGGCGCCGACTGCTTGAGCTGCTTGACCTCGCGCTTGAGCCGCGACGTCTCCAGCGCCCGGTCGGCGACCAGCACCAGCCGGTCGGCCTTGAACGGCTTTTCGATGAAATCATAGGCGCCGTGCTTGATGGCGGCGACGGCGGTCTCGATATTGCCGTGGCCGGAGATCATCACCACCGGCAGTTCCGGCTGCTCTTTTTTGATGATGTCGAGCAATTGCAGCCCGTCGAGCTTGCTGCCCTGCAGCCAGATATCGAGAAACACGAGGCCCGGCCTGCGCGACTGGATCGCGGCCAGCGCGTCGTCGCTGTTACGGGCGGTGCGGGCGTTATAGCCCTCATCCTGCAGAATCCCGGCCACCAGATCGCGGATATCGGCCTCATCGTCGACGATCAGAATTTCAGCTGACATTCGGCTGCTCACTTGTGCTCATCGGATTGGACTGTTCCGGCGCTTCCGGCTTGCCGGCGGCGGCAATGCGCACACGCACCCAGGCGCCGCGCTGGCCCGGGATTTTCTCCGCTGCATCGCGCAGTTCGATGCTGCCGCCGTGTTCTTCGATAATGCGGCCGACAATGGCGAGACCGAGGCCGGTGCCCTTCTCGCGGGTCGTGACATAAGGCTCGATCAGCCGGCTGCGATTTTCCTTCGGCAGGCCGATGCCGTTGTCGATCACGTCGATGACGATGTCCTCGCCTTCGCGGAAGGCGAACAAATGGATCGACCCTTTGCCCAGCTCGTCCTGGGGCACCGCGCTGATGGCTTCGGTGGCGTTCTTGATGATGTTGGTGAGCGCCTGCGACATCAGCCGGCGGTCGAAGCGCGCCGGCATCGGGCTTTCGGCGACCTCGGCAACGATGTCGATCTCGGCATTGCCGACGCGCATCAGGAAGACGGCCTGACGCACCGTATCGGCGAAGTCGTCGGCGGCGATCTCCGGCTTCGGCATCCGCGCGAAGCGCGAGAATTCGTCGACCATCCGCCTGATATCGTCGACCTGACGCACGATCGTATCGGTGCATTGTTCGAACACGGCACGATCCTCGACGATGACCTTGCCGTATTTGCGGCGCAGCCGCTCCGCCGACAGCTGGATCGGCGTCAGCGGGTTCTTGATTTCATGGGCGATGCGCCGCGCCACATCGGCCCAGGCCGAGGTGCGCTGCGCCGCCACCAGTTCGGTGATGTCGTCGAGGGTGACGACATAGCCGTGCTCGGATTCCGGCGACTGCTCGCTGGTGACGCGCACCGACAAATTGCGCTCGCGGCCATGCCGGCTGATCGTGACCTGGTCCTGCGAGCGCGAACCGGCCTGCGCGGCGGCCATGATGTCGGCAAGCTCCGGAAACACTTCCACCAGCGGCTTGCCGAGGGCGTCGGACTCGCTGCGGCCAATCAGTTTTTCCGCCGAGCGGTTGAGAATGCTGACGCAGCCATTGCCGTCGACGCCGATGACGCCGGCGCTGGCGCCGGCCAGCACCGCCTCGGTGAAACGGCGGCGGCTGTCGATCAGGTCGCGCGCCCGCACAATGTCGTCGCGCTGGGTGCGCAATTCCTGGGTCATGCGGTTGAATGTTTCGCCGAGATGGCCGAGGTCGCCTTCCGACGGCCGCACCGGCACCCGCACATAGAGGTTTCCCATCGACACCGCGTTGGCGGCGCCGATCAGACGGCGGATCGGCGCCACCAGCCGGTTGGCGAAGTTCAGGCCGATCCAGACCGCCGACAACAGCACGATCAGCGCGATCACGGTGTACATCAGCGCAAAGGCCACCTGCACGCCGACGCGCCGTTGCTCGATCGCGGCGTATTCGCGCACGCTTTCCTGCGTCTGCTGCAACTGCGGCACGACATTGGGATCGAGCAGCCGCGTCACGTACAGATAGTGATTGTCGAACCGGGTCAGCTTGATGATCGCCGAGACGTAATTGGTGTCGGGCAGCAGCACCAGCTGCGGGCCGGCCTCGGTAATGTTGGCCAGCGCTTCGCGCGGCGGCATCGCGAAAACCTGATTGATCTTGAGATCGGCGCGGGCGACGACGTCGGCATTCCGATCGATGACGATGGCGGCGCCGAGGCCACGCACCGAAGCCTGGAATGTCAGAAACTGGGCCAGCCTGCCGGGGTCGGCGTCGACGACCGGCTTGCTGCCGGAAATGTCGTAGGCCATCACCATGATGTCGGAGCGGACGATCTGCGCGTGGTCGCGCAGATAGGCCTCGGCCACGATCAGCGAATTCTCGATCGCGGCGCGGGTGCGGGTGGAGAACATGCGGTCGAGGCCGCGGTCGAGCGTGACGCTGGCGACGATCGCGACCAAAATCGCCGGCACCGCGGCGATGATCGAGAACAGGCCGACGATCCGCACGTGCAGCCGCGCCGCGGCGCGGCCCGAGCGGCGCGCCTGCACCACCTGCCAAACCTCGCGCACGATGACGCCGAGCAGCAGCACCACGGTGACCGCGTTGGCCAGCAGCAGCGAGACGACGACGTTGTGGGTCGGCGATACCGGCGTCAGGTCGGCCAAAACGATAAAGGTCAGAAACGCCGACAGCAGTGCCAGTCCCACCGCCAGCGGACCCAGCACACGCCGCTCACTCCGCCGCGACGACGCAGCAGCAAGCGCGGATTCGGCTTCGGTCACTTGCTCGGCGGTCATTGATCCCCGGCGGGAGATTGAAGGAGCGGTCTCGCTCCGGCGGCTGGCCGACAGGGAATCGCTTAGGCCCCGTCAACACTGATGCTTTTATACAACAATGTTGCCGAATTGCGACTAAAGCACGGCAGTGCGACTGATGAGTGGTCGCTGGGTGCCGCAAGCAAACATCCAGGACCGGTCCACCGCGTCTTGGCTCAGCTGCCGCCGCGAAATACCTGAATATCCAGGTCGCGGATTTTCTTGCGCAGCGTGTTGCGGTTGACGCCAAGCAGATCGGCGGCGCGGATCTGGTTGCCGCGAGTGGCGGCGAGTGCGGCCGACAGCAACGGGTACTCGATCTCGCGCAGGATGCGGTGGTAGAGCCCGGCCGGCGGCAGGCCGTCATCGAAGCCGGCAAAATAGGCCGTGAGATGCCGCTCGACCGCAGCGCTGAGGTTCTCCGACGGGCGCGGCTCCTCGCCAACCGGCGGCAGCGCCGGATGCGACAACTCGGCATCGATCACCGCCGCGCTGATGGTCTCCTGCGGATAGAGCGCCGCCAGGCGCCGCGCCAGATTTTCCAGTTCGCGGACATTGCCGGGCCAGCGATGGCGCTTGAGCCGGTCGACTGCGAGGGTGTCGAGCTGTTTCGGCGGCAGGCCTTCGCGCTCGGCTTGCGCGAAGAAATGGCGGATCAGATCGGGCACGTCTTCGGTGCGCTCGCGCAGCGGCGGCAGCCGCAGCGGCACGACGTTGATGCGGAAGAACAGGTCCTCGCGGAACAGGCCCTGCTGGATCAGAATGCGCAGGTCCTTGTTGGTGGCCGCGACGATGCGCACGTCGCTCTTGATCGGGGTGCGGCCGCCGACCGTGGTGTATTCGCCCTGCTGAAGCACGCGCAGCAACCGCGTCTGCGCCTCCATCGGCATGTCGCCGATCTCGTCGAGGAACAGCGTGCCGCCCTCGGCCTGCTCGAAGCGGCCGGCGCTGCGGCTGTTGGCGCCGGTGAAGGCGCCCTTCTCGTGGCCGAACAACTCCGATTCAATCAGGTCGCGCGGGATGGCCGCCATGTTGATGGCGACGAAGGTGCCGGCGCGGCGCTTGCCGTAATCGTGCAGCGCCTTCGCCACCAGTTCCTTGCCGGTGCCGGACTCGCCCGAGATCATCACGGTCAGATCGGTCTGCATCAGCCGCGCCAGCACGCGGTAGATTTCCTGCATCGCCGGGGAGCGCCCGACCAGCGGAATGGAATCGAACTCGTCGGGCTTGGCCGCCGGCAGCCGTTTCTCTTTCGGCTCCGACAGCGCCCGGCCGACAATGGCGATCAGTTCCTTGAGGTCGAACGGCTTCGGCAGATATTCGTAGGCGCCGCGTTCGGACGCCCGGATCGCGGTCATGAAGGTGTTCTGCGCACTCATGACGATGATCGGCAGATCGGGGCGCGACTTTCTGATGCGCGGGATCAGGTCGAAGGCGTTTTCGTCGGGCATCACCACGTCGGTGATCACCAGATCGCCGTCGCCCTGGCTGATCCAGCGCCACAGCGTCGCCGCGTTGCCTGTCGATCGCACCTCGTAGCCGGCGCGCGATAATGCCTGATTGAGGACGGTGCGGATCGCAGCGTCGTCATCGGCAACCAGGATGCTTCCGGTTGGCATCATCGTCCTCACGAGCTCTGCATGGGCGGCGCGTCTTCCGTGACGGTTTCGTCGCCGCTGTAAATGGTCATCAATACGCGGAAGGTGGTGCGCCGCGGCTGCGATTCACATTCGATGATGCCGCCGTGGTCGCCGACGATCTTGGCGACCAGCGCCAGGCCGAGACCGCTGCCGGTCGGCTTGGTGGTGACGAACGGATCGAACAGATGCGGCATCAGGTCCTCCGGCACGCCGGGGCCGTTGTCCTTGACGCAGAATTCCAGCGGCAGCGACACACGCTCCTTGCTGCCCGGCACCTGCAGGCGCACGCCGGGGCGGAACGCCGTGGTCAGCTGGATCTCGCCATCGCTGGCATTCTCGCCGATCGCCTCGCAGGCGTTCTTCACCAGATTGAGAAACACCTGGATCAACTGATCACGATTGGCGAAGACCGGCGGCAGCGACGGGTCGTATTCCTCGACAAAGCGAATGTGGCGGGCGAAGCCGGTCTGCGCCAGCCGCTTCACGTGGTCGAGCACGACATGGATGTTGACCGGTTCGCGTTCGACCGGACGCTCGTCGGCGAACACTTCCATGCGGTCGACCAGCTTCACGATGCGGTCGGTCTCGTCGCAGATCAGCTTGGTCAGCGAACGGTCGTCTTCGTTGGCGCCCTGCTCCAGCAGTTGCGCCGCGCCGCGGATGCCGGACAGCGGGTTCTTGATCTCGTGCGCCAGCATGGCGGCCAGCGCGATCACCGAGCGCGCGGCGCCGCGATGGGTCAGCTGGCGGTCCATCTTGTCGGCGATGGTGCGCTCCTGCAGCATCACCACGACGTGGTCGGAATATTCGCCCATCGGCGCGACATGCAGATCGACCAGCCGTTCGCCCGGATTGCGCGGCGTCGCCAAGTCGACCTTGTATTCATTGACCGGCGCGCCGCGCTGACGCACCTGCTCGATCAGCGACAGCAGCGGCGAACCGAACGGCACCAGATCGCGCAACATGTGCCGGCGCAGCATCGGGATCGAGGCTTCGAAGAACTGCTCGGCGGCGACATTGGCGTCGGCGATGCGGCCGTCCGGCGACACCATCAAAATCGGATGCGGCAGCGCGTGCAACATGGCGTCGGCGAACGAGCTGACGTCGGCGGACATGGCGTGGGCGCGACTCATGCAGCGGCCCTCCAGGCAAAGGCGTCGTAGGCGTCGGCGAGCAGGCGGCGCGCCTGCGCCGGTTCTTCGGCGGTCAGCACCTGGGCGCGGTGGTGCTTGAGGAGATCGTCCGGTGCACGGGCGCTTTCGGCGGCGCTGTCGAGCGACCAGGCGAGATGCTTGCGGGCATGGCGGCGGCCGATGCGCAGCCCATGATGGCCGAGCATCTCGTCGTAGAGTGTGTCGATCAAGCGGAGCTGTTCGGCGAGCGGCGGCGCGGTCTCGCGTATGCCGGTGGCGAGAAAACGCGCCACCTGTCCGGGAAACCACGGCCGGCCCTGCGCGGCGCGACCGACCATCACCGCATCGGCGCCGGTTTTCGCCAGCGCTTCGGTGGCATCGTCGAACCTGCGAATGTCGCCATTGACGACAACGGGAATGGAGACGGCTTCTTTCACGGGACGCACCGCCGCCCAGTCGGCGCTGCCGGTATAGAACTGGCAGCGGGTGCGGCCATGCACCGTGATCATCTGCACGCCGGCGGCTTCGGCGCGGCGCGCCAGCTCCGGCGCATTGATGCTGTCGTGATCCCAGCCGAGCCGCATCTTCAGCGTCACCGGCACGCGCACGGCGGCGACGGTGGCCTCGATCAGCGTCAGCGCGTGGTCGAGATCGCGCATGAGCGCCGATCCCGACGCGCCATTGGTAACCTGCTTCGACGGGCAGCCCATATTGATGTCGATGATCTGTGCGCCTTGGGCTTCGGCCAGGCGGGCGCCCTCGCCCATCCAGCGCGCCTCGCAGCCGGCCAGCTGGACGACTCGAATGGCGACGCCGCTCGACTCGCTGCGCACCTGGGCCTCGCGCTGCCCCTCGACCAGCGCGGCGCTGGCAGTCATTTCCGACACCACCAGACCCGCACCGAGCCGCTCGGCCAGCCGACGGAACGGCGCATCGGTGATGCCCGACATCGGCGCAAGGACGACCGTATTCGGAACCGTTATGGTCCCGATGCGCAGCGAACTGGTAGAGGTTTCAGTAATTTGACACCGCACGGGATGCATGCCTACCATTTAGGCGGCCTTTCAGGATGCATAGAGTTTAGCCATTTCCTTAGGCAGCGCAAGTGCTGCACTGCAATATTTCTACCATGGTGAAGAACCGGGCAGATTCCGATCCGGCGTTCCCGTCAGCGCGATAACGCGCTACATCCGACGGCGAAAGAAGGAGCGAAATCAGCATGCCGGAGGTCGCAGCCGTGGTTGTTGCCGCGGGCCGGGGTACCCGCGCCGGAGGCGACCTGCCCAAGCAATTCCGGCAGATCGGCGGCGAAACGCTGCTGCGCCGGTCACTGGCGATGTTCGCCGACCACGATTCGGTCGGTGCCGTGCAGCCGGTCATCAATGCTGACGATGGCGACCTGTTCAGGGAATCGGCGCGCCATATCGTTACGCTGGCGCCCACCTTTGGCGGCGCGACGCGGCAGGCCTCGGTCCGCGCCGGCCTCGAAGCCTTGCTGCCGCATAAACCAGACATTGTGCTGATCCATGACGCCGCCCGGCCCTTCGCCAGCCCGGCGCTGATCACGCGGGCCATTGAAGCTGCGGCGCAATCCGGTGCGGCCATCCCGGCGCTGCCGGTGACCGACACCATCAAGCGCGTCGACTCCCAGGGCCGCGTCGGCGAGACACTCGACCGCAACGTGATGCGGCTGGTGCAGACGCCGCAGGCCTTCGCCTTCGACACCCTGCTAGCCGCGCATCGCCGCGCCGCGGAGGCCGGCCGTGACGACTTCAGCGACGATGCCGCGCTCGCCGAATGGGCCGGCATGACGGTCAGCACCTTTGCCGGCGAGGCCGGCAACATCAAGATCACCAGCCCCGAAGACTTCGCCCGCTCCGAGGCGATGCAGTTCGCGGCGCTGGGCGACGTACGCACAGGCAGTGGCATCGACGTGCACGCCTTCGGCCCCGGTGACCACGTCACCATTGGCGGCATCCGCATTCCGCACGACCGCGCGCTGACCGGCCACTCCGACGCCGATGTCGGCCTGCACGCGCTGGTCGACGCCATCCTCGGCGCGCTGGCCGACGGCGACATCGGCGCGCACTTTCCGCCGAGCGATCCGCAATGGAAGGGCGCATCGTCGGATCGTTTCTTCAGCTTTGCCGTCGATCGCGTCGCCGCCCGCGGCGGCCGCATCGCGCATCTCGATCTCACCATCGTCTGCGAAAGCCCGCGCATCGGTCCGCACCGCGACGCCATGCGGGCCCGCATTGCCGAACTCGCCCATCTCGGCATCAACCGCGTGGCTGTGAAGGCCACCACCAGCGAGCAACTCGGCTTCACCGGCCGCGGCGAAGGCATCGCCGCCTATGCGACCGCCACGGTGCGGCTGCCCTGGAGCGCGCTATGAGCGGCGACGTCACCAAAGCCGCCAACGCCGTCCTCGAGGCGTGCCGGGCGCGCGGCTGGAAGGCCGCGACCGCCGAGTCCTGCACCGGCGGCCTCGTCGCCGCCGCGCTCACCGAAATTGCCGGGTCGTCCGACGTGGTCGAGCGCGGCTTCGTCACCTATTCGAACGAGGCCAAGGAGCAGATGCTCGGCGTGCCGGCGCAGACGCTGATCGACCATGGTGCGGTCAGCCGCCAGACCGCCGAGGCCATGGCGCGCGGCGCGGTGGCGCATTCGCAAGCCGACGTGGCGGTGTCGATCACCGGCGTTGCCGGTCCCGGCGGCGGCAGCGCCGAGAAGCCGGTCGGTCTGGTGCATTTTGCCGCCGCGACGCGCGACGGCGCCTTGATCCACGCTGAACTACGCTATGGCGCTATCGGCCGCTCCGCCGTGCGCCAGGCCTCGGTGATGCAGGCGCTCGGCATGCTGCTGAGCCTGGCCCAAAAGACGGACGCTTCATGACAGCGAGCCCTTCACCGGCGTGGCGCCGCGATCTCGGTCTCGGCGCGGTGGCGGTCGCCGCCGTGGCTGCGACCTTGCTGTGCGGCCAGCTGGCGACCTCGCCGAATTCGGCCTGGTATAGTGGCCTGACCAAGCCTTCCTTCGGCCCGCCGTCCTGGCTGTTCGCGCCGGTCTGGACCACGCTCTATGTGCTGATGGCTTTCGCGCTGTGGCGCATCCTGCGGCTGCCGCCCTCGCCGCTGCGCCGCACCGCGCTGCTGTTGTTTTTCATCCAGCTCGGCCTCAACGCCGCCTGGCCCTGGATGTTCTTCGCCGCGCAGAATCCGTTTCTGGGCTTGGTGAACATCGTGCCGCAATTCCTGTTTATCCTCGCCACCATTGCCGCGTTCGCACGGCTCGACCGCTACGCAATGGCGGCGCTGGTACCGCTGGCGGCCTGGGTCGGCTTTGCCAGCGTCCTGAATGCCGCCTTCTGGTGGCTCAATCCGTGACTCTGGAGTTCAGTTGATGCCCTGCACCGGCTGAAAGATCGCCTCGCGCATCAGGTCGTTGGCGCTCTTGCCGCGATGCCGCTCGACCGCCTTGGCGATGTCGCCGAGCATGGCGCGCGCCGGCCGGCCCGCCGCCTCCTCCGCCGCCACGAAGCGATCCACTACCGTCCGCGTCGCCTCGACGACGCGCGCGTATTCGGCCGCGGGCAGCTGGCCGAACTGCATGCCGCCCGCCTGGAAGCGATCGCGCGCCCGGGCGCCGGCGGCGCGATAGAACACCTGTGTCTCGGCCTGCGCCTCGGCGCGCAGCCAGGCATTGAAAATGGCCTGCAGGTCGGCCGGCATCCTGGCCCAGGCCGATTTGCTCAGGCCGAATTCGAGATTCTGCCGCACCAGCCCGAGCGCGGTGCGATGGCGCGCCACCTTGCCGATGCCGAACACCTCGGCCGATCCGTCGGCCAGATGCATGGCGTCGATGCGGCCTTCCGACAGCGCCGGATTCATCTCCAGCGACGACAGGCTGACCGGCTCGGCGCCGAGCGCCCGCATGACTTCGGCCTCGACGCCCTCGGTGGTGCCGATACGCATGCCCTTGAAGTCGTCGCGGCTCGCAATCGGCTTCATGCTGAACAGGTGATACGGGCCGGACGACTTCATGCGGCCCATCAGGATGCCCTGCCGCTCGACATCGGCGCGGAAGTATTTCGCGCAGAGTTCTTCCGACACCAGCGTGGCGGTCTCCGAATCCGGAAACAGGCCGGGCAGTTGCAGTCCCTGCGCCATCGGATAGGCGGCGCTGTCCCAGCCGGAATAGATCGGCGCCATGTCCGACCGTCCGTCCTTGAGCGCCAGCGCGCCGTCACGGTCGCGGTGCCGGCTGGCGCCCCAGTGGTCCTCGACCTGGATCTTGCCGTGCGACATCTTCTCAAGCACGGCGAAGGCCGGCTTGAACACGTCGACCACGGCCGATGCCGTCAGCGGCGGATGACCGGTGACGACGAGGGTGATCGGCGCGCCGCTATAGCTGACCGGATAGGCGACCTCATCGACGAAGTCGCCGTTCAACCACGCTTGGGCGACGCTAACCTGTGCGCACGCCTGCTCCAGCGTCGGATCGGCCTCCGGCGCAACAACCGGCGACGTTGCCGCCATGGCTTCAGTTCCCGCCGATGTTGAGCGTCTTGACCAGCGGCCCCAGCGTCTTCGCCTCGGCTTCGAGCGAGGCCTGCAATTCCGCGCCGGTTGAAAAGCGGGCGACCAGACCGGCAGCATCGAGCCGCTTGATCACCTCGGGATCCTTCAGCGAGGTGGTGATCTCGCGGTTGAGATAGGCGACCACGTCGGCCGGCGTTCCCTTGGGCGCGAACAGCGCCAGCGTCGGCATGTATTCATACCCCTTGATGCCGGATTCATCGACAGTCGGCACGTCCGGCAGGGTCTTGGTGCGCTCGCGATCGCCGATGGCGATGGCGCGCACGGTGTTGGCCTGGATGAACGGCAGCGCCACCGAGGTGGCGATCCAGAACGCGTTCACCTCCCCGGTCGAGATCGCCTGCGTCGCCGCGGCGCCGCCGCGATACGGCACGTGCGTCATCTCGATGCCGGCGTCGGCTTTCAGCTTCTCCATCGCCAGATGCTGCGGGCTGCCGACGCCGACCGAGGCATAGTTCAGCTTGCCCGGCTCCTTCTTGGCCAGCGCGATCAGGTCGCCGATGTTCTTGACCGGCAACGCGGTGTTGACGATCAGCACGCTGGGAAACCGCGCCAGCAAGGTCACGGGCACAAAGTCGGTGAACGGATCAAAGCCGAGCTTCATGCCGGTGAACGGCAGGATGGTGTGAACGCCGTTGTTGAAGGCGCCAATGGTGTAGCCGTCCGGTTCGGCCCGGGCGACGCGCGTGGCGCCAATGCCGCCGCCGCCGCCGGTGATGTTCTCGATCACGATATTCTTGCCGGTGCGGGCGGTGAAATTCTGCGCCACGACCCGCGCCACAAGATCGGAGGCGGTGCCGGCCTGCAACGGTACGATCATGGTGATCGGCCGGCTCGGATAGCCGGATTGCGCGGCGGCTGGAGCAAGCCCGCCGAACACGACAGCGGCAGCAAGCGCAACAACGGAACGACGGCTGAACGGTGACATCGAAAACATCTCCCTGACGTGCAGCCCGCTTGGCGCGGACTATTTTTGTGAAAGCTTCTGCTTGTACCAACTGAAATCCTGACGGCCCGGCGCGAAGATGTCGAGATACTCGGCATCCTCCAGCACCTCGCCGCCGTGCACGACACCCGCCGGCATCAGCATGACGTCGCCGGGGCCGACGATGCGCGCGTCTTCACCTTCGATCTCCCAGCGCATTTTGCCGGCCAGCATGTGGGTGATCTGGTCGAAGTCATGCTTGTGCATGTTGATCGGGCCCTTCGGCGCCTTGATCCGCGCCAGCATGGCATTCGGCGCTTCCACCACCCGGCCCGTGATCAGCGGGTTGAGCGCCACTTCTTCCATCTCATCCCAGCGATAGATCGGCATGTCATTCCCTGCGCGGCGATTGCGCATTTGTCTGGAGTACCGCTTACCTTAAGGCAAACGCAGCCGGCATGCTTTCACAATGGCAAATAGCAATGGCTTTTGCGAAATGAAACGCTCGTCACCGCACAACGCGCGGGCGAACAAGCGCCGTAGCGCACTCTTGCCGCCGACAGCTCGAAGGTGGCGCGGCTAGCTTTTGTACGCGGTCCGGAAGCCGCCCCAGTGGCGGCCGAACACGCGAATCGGCACATCGATCTCCCGCATCAGTATCTCGATGCCATTGCCCATGTCGCGGGGGTAATTTTGCAACAGGTAAGGCCGCACATTGCGCGCTGCCGAAAGTCCGGCGCGGTCGTCGAATATCCGCCGGTTGCGCGAATGGGCGGTATTCCAGGCCACATCATCCGGGCGCTGCGGCTGCGAGTACTTTCGATTATGCACGCCGAGATACCCGTTGCGGTCGACGGCGGCGCAAAACACCATCCGGGTATCCGACGCCAGCAGCGGCTCCAAGATCGGCGGCATGATCTCTTCCAGCACATCGAGAAACAGCGTCCGGTATTGCTGCGGATTGGTGCCTTCGATCGGGACATAGTGGTTGTCGTAGAGCGCTTCGCGCGAAATTCGGCCGCACGAGGCCGCGTCTTCCAGCGCAGCCGCGACCCGCTGCGCCGCGGCCAAAGCGCGGTCGACAAATTCCTGGTTCTCGTCGCGGATCGCGGCCAGCCGCGCCAGCAGTGCACCATGGGCCGCGGCTTCCATGCCGACGAACACCAGATGCAGGCCGAGGTGGCTGCGGTTTACCGCCCGCACCCGGCATTCGCCGATGCCGGCGATGTCCGCGGCGCCCTGCTCGCCGATCGCGAGCGACGCATCGTCGGTGGTGCGCACCAGCACGCCGCTTTCCGACAGATCGACGGTCTGGCCACGGCATTCGCCGTGGCGCGATCGAATCGTCACGCCGAAATCGCAGGGCAGCCGGTCGTGGCCGCGACGGTCGCCGAATTCCGTCTGCCGCAACAGCATGACGAAGCGGGTCCGCAGTTTTTCCACCATCTCGGCGGCGTGCTGGCCGGAACGGTCGGTAGCCTCGCCATGCATGGTCGCGGCGGCGGTCGTCTCCTCGATCTGCGCGGCGCCATCGGCAACCGTGGCGACAAAGCGCGAGGTCTCGGCGGCGGTGCGCGCCAGTTCGCCCGTTGTGGTGCTTTGTTCGTCGACCGCGACCGCGACCGCCCCGAATACCGGATGCAGCGCGCCAATCGTGACGGCGATCCGATGCAACGCATCGGCCGACTGGGCCGCGTTGCGTTTGCTGGTCTCGACCTTGGCGGCGATTTCCCTGGTGGCTTTCTCGGTCTGCGTCGACAAAGCCTTCACTTCGTTGGCCACCACGGCAAAGCCGCGACCAGCCTCGCCGGCCCGTGCCGCCTCGATCTTGGCGTTCAGCGCCAGCAGATTGGTCTGGCGCGCGATCGAAGCGATCAGGTCGACGACCATTCCGATTTCCGCCGACGAGGTCTTGAGGCCGTCGACGCTCGCCGCGGCGGCATTGGCGGCCACGGTCGCGTCCTCGGTCAAGCCGTTGGCCTCTCGAACCTGGCGCAGGATTTCATTGGAAGCGGCGGCGAATTCTTCGGTCGCCGCGGCAAGCTGGATGGCGTCTTCCCGGGCGCCGCGCGTGTTGTGGGCCAACGCCGCGCTGCGTTCGCGAATTTCATTGAGCGCCTGCGACGAGGCCTTGACGCCCTGCCGGACCGAACCGGCCGATTGATGCACGTCGCGGATCATCGCGGCGAAATCCGCCTCGAGCAGATCAATGGTCTCGCGGACCGCTTCGCTGTGACTGTTGCCCGCGAGAACCGCTCCCGCCAGCGACTGGCAATCCGGTGCGCCGCGCTCCGGGATCACCGATAGCGAATCGTGATTGTCTGGGGTTTGCAATCCACTGGTCATGAAGCCGTTCGGGTCGGGCCGATTCGTCCGGCAATGCCTAAGTTTTAACCGCTTTGCCTAAATGCGGGTAAAATGAATGCGCCCCATACCGTCACAATTAGTCGTAGTGCGGCATGTCGCAGCGCAACATTTAAAACGCTCTATGGGACGCTGCGGCGATAAATTTTATCGGCGCGTGCCTCGAAGGCCTGCGCGAATTTGCGAAACGCGGTGTCGAACATCGCGCCCATCAGCATGGCAAAGGTGCGGCTCTTGAACTCGTATTCAATGAAGAATTCGACGTCGCACAAACGCTCGTCCGGCGTCTCGCTCTTGGGCACAAAGGTCCAGCGGTTCTGCATCCGGCTGAAAGGGCCGTCGAGATACTCGACCAGGATCTGCAGCTTCGGCCGGTCCAGCGTGACGCGGCTGGTGAAGGTCTGCCGGATCATCTTGTAAGCGACCGTCATCTCCGCGACGATCACCGTGGTCTCGTCTTTTTCGGTGCGGCTGCGCACCTTCATGGCGCTGCACAGCGGCACGAACTGCGGATATTTTTCAACATCGGCGACCAGATCGAACATGTCGGCAGCGGCGTGCTGGACGCGGCGTTTGGTGGTAAATTGCGGCAAGCGCCTAGACCTGCGCCGCCAGGCGCGCCGCTTTCAGCCGCGCGAAGTCGTCGCCGGCATGATGCGACGAGCGCGTCAGCGGCGACGCCGACACCATCAGGAAGCCCTTCGAATAGGCGACGGACTCCAGCGACTTGAATTCGTCCGGCGGCATGAAGCGTTTCACTTCATGATGCTTGCGGGTTGGCTGCAGATACTGGCCGATGGTGAGGAAATCGACATTGGCCGAACGCAGGTCGTCCATCACCTGCAACACTTCGTTGCGCTCTTCGCCCAGCCCGACCATGATCCCGGACTTGGTGAAACTGTTCGGGTCGAGCTCCTTGACCCGCTGCAGCAGCCGCAGCGAATGGAAGTAGCGTGCGCCCGGCCGCACCGTCAGATAGAGCGACGGCACGGTTTCGAGGTTGTGGTTGAACACGTCAGGACGCGCGTCGACCACGACTTCCAGTGCGCCATCCTTGCGCAGGAAGTCGGGCGTCAGGATCTCGATTGTGGTCTGCGGGCAATGGGCGCGGATGGCGCGGATGGTGTCGGCGAAATGGCGCGCGCCGCCGTCGGGGAGATCGTCGCGGTCGACCGAGGTGACGACGATATGGGCGAGGCCCAATTTGGCGGTGGCCTGTCCGACATGTTCGGGCTCGCTCGGATCGAGCGCGCCGGGCAGTCCGGTCTTGACGTTGCAGAAGGCGCAGGCGCGGGTACAGGTGTCGCCCATGATCATGAAGGTGGCGTGCTTCTTCTCCCAGCACTCGCCGATGTTCGGGCAGCCCGCCTCCTCGCAGACCGTGACCAGTTTGTTCTCGCGCATGATGGCGCGGGTCGCGGCATAGCCCGCCGACACCGGCGCCTTGACGCGGATCCAGTCGGGTTTGGGCGCGAGCGCGGTATCCGGACGATGGGCCTTTTCCGGATGGCGCGGGCGCGGATTGTTGACGAAGTCGAGGACGACGGCCATGGCCTCTACTTACGGCTGCTGATGCCGCCCCGCAAGGTCGATCAGGCCCGCCGGATGGCGCGCCAGATCAGCAGGAACACGACGGCCCCAATCGTGGCGGTAATCAGGTTGCCCCAGAAATCCGGCGTCACGTTCAGGCCGAGCTTGCCGAACAGGAACCCGCCGAAGAGTGCGCCGACCAGGCCGACGGCGAGGTTGTAAAGCAGGCCGCCTCGCCCGCCCATGATCTGGGTCGCCAGCCAGCCGGCAATCAGTCCGATCGCGATCCAGGCCAGAATGCCCATAAGATGCTCCCTGTCGCGGCCGGCGGCCTCGGTGCGGCCGGGCAGCGAATCTATTATACGACAGGCGGCGCCTGGCGCGAGCCGTGCCCGTTCTCCCCACCGTCAGGATCAGCATGACCGCTTCCCAGAACAGATTCAGCGGCGGCGCCGGGGTGCTGGCCGTCTACACCGGCGCGGTCTTCCTCAGCGCCTTGCTGCTGTTCGGCGTGCAGCCGATGTTCACCCGCATGGTGCTGCCGCAACTCGGCGGCTCGCCGGCGGTCTGGTCGGTGGCGATGGTATTCTTCCAGACCATGCTGCTGCTCGGCTATGCCTATGCGCACTGGCTGACAAAGGCGCGCAGCCGGCTGCTGGCGGTTCTGGTCCATATGGTGCTGCTTTTGGTCGCGGCCTTCGGCCTGCCGCTGTCGATCGCGCAAGGCTGGGGCGAACCGCCGGGCTCCGGCACCGAATTCTGGCTGCTCGGACTTTTCGCGGTGTCGATCGGCCTGCCGTTCTTTGCGCTGTCTGCCAACAATCCGCTGCTGCAGGCCTGGTTCGTGCGCACCGGCCACCGCGACGGCCGCGATCCGTATTTTCTCTACGCCGCGTCCAACGCCGGCAGTTTCCTGGCGCTGCTGTCTTATCCGCTGCTGTTCGAGCCGGTGTTCACCTTGCAGTCGCAGGGGCAGTTCTGGAGCGCCGGCTTCGTGCTGCTGGTAGTGCTGATCGGCATCTGCGCCTTCCTGCTGTTGCGCGCGCCGCACAACGCCGAAGCCGAGCACGCGCCCGAAACGCCGGCGGCCAAGCCAGGCTGGCTGACGATCGGGCGCTGGATTTTCGTCGCGGCGGTGCCGTCCGGCCTGCTGGTCGCCGTCACCGCGCACATCTCAACCGATGTCACTTCGGCGCCGCTGCTATGGGTGATGCCGCTGTCGCTGTATCTTTTGACCTGGGTGCTGGTGTTCCAGCGCCGGCCGTTGTTCTCGCATGACATCATTCTGCTGCTGCAGCCCTTCGCCATCGCCTGGATTGCGGTGCTGCTCTATCTCGGCACCCGCGTTCCGCTGTTGCCGAGTCTGGCCGGCCACCTGCTGGCTTTCTTCATTGTCGCCATGGGTTGTCACGGCGAACTGGCGCGCAACCGGCCGGCGGCGGCGCATTTGACGTCGTTCTATCTGTCGCTGTCGTTCGGCGGCATGGTCGGCGGCCTGTTCGCCGGCCTGGTGGCGCCGAACGTGTTTTCGTGGGTCGCCGAATATCCGATCCTGGTGGTGCTGGCAGCGCTGTGCCGGCCGATCGGCGGCGGCCGCTTCGGCCGTTACGAGCCATGGTTCTGGGTCGCGGCGGCGGCGCTCGCGGTGGCGGTGATTGCGCCGGCCTTTTTCGGCCTGCGGCTGTCCTATGCGGCAATCACCTATCTCGACTTCGCAGTGCTCTCGCTGGCCGCGCTTTCGGTGGTGCTGCTGCGCGATCCGCGCAAGGCGGCGCTCGCGGTGGCGCTGGCGCTGATGGTGACCCCGCTCTACCCGACCGACGAAGGCCGCAGCGAGATGGTGCGCAGCTTCTTCGGCGTCAACCATATCTATGAAACGCCGGACCGGCAGTTCCGCGTCCTCAAGCACGGCTCGACCATTCATGGTGCGCAGCGGCTGTTGAACGAGGACGGCACGCCGTCGACCGAACGGCCGAAACCGCTGACCTATTATCACGACACCTCAGCCATGGCGGTGGTGATCGACGCCGTGCGCGCCCGCAAGGGCGGGCCGATCAAGGTGGCGGCGATCGGGCTTGGCGCCGGATCACTGGCCTGCCGCTCTCAGCCTGGCGACGATTGGCGGTTCTTCGAAATCGACCCGCTGGTGATCGAGATCGCGCGCGATCCGCGGCGCTTCAGTTTTGTCTCGCGCTGCGCGCCGGACGTGCCGATCGTGCTGGGCGACGCGCGGCTAACGCTGGCCAAGGAACCGGACGGCGGCTTCGACCTGATCATCGTCGATGCCTATTCTTCCGACGCAATCCCGGTGCATCTGGCGACGCGCGAAGCGATGGCGATCTACAAGGCGAAACTGGCGCCGCTCGGCGTGGTGGCGATGCACATATCCAACCGCCATCTGGAACTGGACAGCGTCGTCACCGGCATCGCCGCCGCCAATGGCATGCAAACCTGGCAATGGCGCAATGACGAGGACGCCTTCGACGACGCCAATTTCATCTACCAGTCGGACGTGGCGATTTCAGCCGAAAGCCCGGAGGCGATCGGCGCGCTGGCCGAGGCCAAGACCTGGGTGCTGACGCCGCCCGACCCGAAGGTGCGGACCTGGACCGACGACTACTCGAATATTGCCGGCGCGTTCCTGCGCCGCTTGCGGCCGTAGCCGCGCACGCCGCCGAAACGCGCCGTCAAACGTCAGCGGACCTGAATGGTGCTGGGCTTGGGCTGCGGCATATAGGCGCCGAGGCAGTCTTCATCGGCGTCGGCCGCGACCCAGGGATGGGTGGGGAACGTATCGACCGCGAAGCTCTTGCCGGGGGCAACGGCGCTGTAGAACTCGCGCTTGCCCTCGTAGTTGATCCAGTAGATGCGCAGGCCACCTTTCGTCGTGTTGACAAAAGTCAGCGTGGTCTCGAGCTTGGAGTCGGTTGATTTCAGGCTTTTTTCTTCCGGGCACTGCTGGCCGGCGGCCAGCGCGCTGTGAGAACCCAAAGCAACGATAAACATCGTCGCCACAACTTTAAGCGTTCGCACTCAGTCTCCTTTGATGTCGCTGTATCGCGACGGCTACATATTCAAGACGCGTCCGTAGGCGTCCAGCACGGCTTCCTTCATCGTCTCCGACAGCGTCGGATGCGGGAAGATGCTGTGCATCAGCTCTTCTTCGGTGGTCTCGAGGTTCATGGCAACAACAAAACCCTGAATGAGTTCCGTCACCTCGGCGCCGACCAGATGGGCGCCGAGCAGTTGCCCGGTCTTCTTGTCGAAGATCACCTTGACCAGGCCCTGATCCTCGCCCAGCGCGATCGCCTTGCCGTTGCCGACGAACGGGAAGCGGCCGACGCGGATGTCGAGCTTCTTGTCCTTGGCCGCCTGCTCGGTTAGCCCGACCGAGGCAATCTGCGGCGCGCAATAGGTGCAGCCCGGGATCATCAGCTTGTTCATCGGATGCGGGTGCAGGCCCTTGATCGCCTCGACGCAGATGACGGCCTCGTGCTCGGCCTTGTGCGCCAGCATCGGGGCGCCGGCGACGTCGCCGATGGCATAGATGCCCGGCACGCTGGTCTTGCAGACGCCGTCGATCTTGACGAGGCCGCGCTCCATCGTGACGCCGAGCTTCTCCAGCCCGATGTTCTCGACATTGCCGACCACGCCGACCGCGGCGATGACGCGGTCGACGGTGATCTGCTGGGACTTGCCGCCCTCTTCAATGGTCGCGGTGACGCTGTCGCTCTTCTTGTCGAGCTTGGTCACCTTGGCATTGGCGAGGATCTTGATGCCCTGCTTCTCGAACTGCTTGCGGGCAAAGGCGGCGATCTCGGCGTCCTCGACGGGGAGGATCTGCGGCAGCACCTCGACCACCGTCACCTCGGCGCCCATGGTGCGGTAAAACGAGGCGAACTCCATGCCGATGGCGCCGGAGCCGACCACCAGCAGCGACTTCGGCATCCTGTCCGGGTTCATGGCCTCGAAATAGGTCCAGACCAGTTTCTTGTCCGGCTCGAGCCCCGGCAGCACGCGCGGCCGCGCGCCGGTGGCGACGATGATATGCTTGGCTTGGTACTGCCCAGGACCCGACGCGCCCTTCGGCGCCTCGGTCTTCGACGCCTTGACGGTGATCTTGCCGGGCGCGTCGATGACCGCCTCGCCCCAGATCACGGTCACCTTGTTCTTCTTCAGCAGGTAGCCGACGCCGGTGTTCATGCGGCCGGCGACGCCGCGGGACCGCTTGATGACCGCCGCCACATCGAACGACACGTTGTCGGCCGACAGCCCGTAGTCCTTGGCGTTCTGCATGTAGTGGAAAATTTCGGCCGAGCGCAGCAGCGCCTTGGTCGGGATGCAGCCCCAGTTCGAGCAGATGCCGCCAAGATAATCACGTTCGATGACGGCGGTCTTGAAGCCGAGCTGGGCAGCCCGGATGGCCGCGATGTAGCCGCCGGGGCCGGAGCCGATGATCACGATGTCGAAGGAGGTATCCGCCATGCCGCTGTCTTTCAAAATGCCGTTGCGTTCGTACGACCGTACCACAGGCCGGCCGGATCATAATTCCTTAGCCATAAGCAGGAATTGGGTGCGTTTGGTATACCGGATGCCTCACCCGTTCGTAACCCTTTGCCGGCCAAGCTGCGCCGATCTGTCAGGGAGCGGACCCGTGGAAGAAAACAAGAACGTGCTTCTGAATCTGATGACCGGCGACGGCCAGGGCCCCGGCGGCGCCACGGTCAAGCGCGCGCTGGAGGTGATCCGCTCCCATCTCGGCATGGAAGTCGCCTATGTGTCGGAGTTCGTCGACGACCGGTCGGTGTTCCGCGAGGTCGATGCGCCCGGCCTCGAAGCCCTGATCAAGGTCGGCGACTCCCAATCGCTCGACGACGTCTATTGCCGGCACATCCTGGCGGGCCGCCTGCCCGAATTGATGCCGGATACTGCCGCCAACCCGATTGCGGCGGCGATGCCGATCACCAAGGCCGCCAATATCGGCTCGCACATGAGCGTGCCGATCCGGCTGGCCGACGGCAGCACCTACGGCATGTTCTGCTGTCTGGGATTCCACGCCAACCCGACGCTCAACCAGCGCGACCTCGGCATGATGCGGGCTTTCGCCGAACTCGCCGCTTTCGACATCAACCGCGACATCGACGTCAAGAAGGCCGCGACCGCCAAAGTCGCCAGCATCAACAGCATCATCGAAAGCAGCCTGTTCACGATCGCCTATCAGCCGATCTGGCAGGTCGCCACCAACCGGCCGGTCGGGCTGGAATGCCTGACCCGCTTTTCGGCGCAGCCGCCGCGCAGCCCCGATCTCTGGTTCAACGAGGCGGCCGAGGCCGGGCTCGGCACCGAGCTGGAGCTCGCCGCCATCCGCATGGCCCTGCGCGCCTTCGACGCGGCGTTGCCGGCGAGCGCCTATCTGGCGATCAACGCCTCGCCGGCCACCGTGGTCAGCGGCGCCCTGGCGGCCGCGTTCGACAGCCTGCCGCTCGACCGCATCGTTCTGGAAGTCACCGAGCATGCCCATGTCGCCGATTACGACCGGCTGGTGGCCGCCCTTACGCCGCTGCGGCGGAACGGGGTCCGGCTGGCGATCGACGATGCCGGCGCCGGCTATTCCGGCCTGCAGCACATCCTGCAATTGCGCCCCGACATCATCAAACTTGACATGTCGCTGACGCGGCACATCGACCTCGATCCGGCGCGCCGCGCGCTGGCGGCAGCGCTGATCGCCTTTGCCCGCGACACCGGCAGCGCGATCGTCGCCGAGGGCGTCGAGACCGCGTCCGAACTCAACACGCTCGCCCAACTCGGCGTGCAGATGGCGCAGGGCTATCACCTCGGCCGGCCGATGCCGCTGAACAGCGCGGCGGCTTTGTTCGCGGACGGCGGAATCAGCACGCAGGTGGCGTGACGCCGGGGCGCGACCGCCCCGGCGCCACGTGATCCGACGCTACTGGACGATGAGCTTGAGCTCCTCGACCACCGGCTTCACCTTCGATATCTGCTCCTTGAGCATTGCCCGCATCTCGGCCTGCGTCGACCCGGACGGTTCGGCACCGACTTCTTCCATGCGCCGGCGCACTTCCGGCTTGTTCGCCGCCAGCACGATCTGTTCGTGCAGCCGCGCGATCACCGCGTCCGGCGTGCCCGCCGGTGCGAAGAAGCCGTTCCAGCCCTGGATTTCCAGATTCGGAAGGCCGAGTTCACGCACCGTCGGCACTGTCGGCAGCGCCGGCGACCGCTTGACGCCCAGCACCGCCATCGGCCGCAGCGCGCCGGAGCGGGCATGCTGCAGCGATGTCGAGAGCTGATCGCCGCCGAACTGGATGCGGCCCGATAACAGTTCCAGCACCAGCGGCGCCGCGCCGCGGAACGGCACGTGATCCATCTTGATGCCGGTGTCGCGCTTGAGCACCTCGCCGATGAAATTCATCACGCTGCCCGGCCCGGTCGAGCCGTAAAACAGCGGGTCCTTCGCGCTTTTGGCGTATTCGACGAATTCCTTGAGATCCTTCGCCGGCACCGACGGATGCGCCAACATCAGCATCGGCACATAGGCGCCGACCGAAATCGGGATGAAATCCTTCTCGATGTCGTGGCGCGAGCGTCCGACATATTGCAGCGACGAGGTTGTGGTCGAGAATGTCAGGTTGTGGAACAGCAGCGTGTAGCCATCCGGGGCCGCCTTCGCGACCTGATCGGCGCCGATCGAACCGCCGGCACCGCCGACGTTCTCGACCACGACCGTCTGGCCCAGCCCCTCGGTCATGCTTTGCGCGAACAGACGCGCCAGCATGTCGGTGGTGCCGCCGGCCGGGAACGGCACGACGACGCGGATGGTGCGACTGGGATATTGCTGCGCGACGGCAGCGCCGGCCAAAAGCGGCAGTGTCAGCAACGCTGCCGCGACGGCCGTCAACAGTCCACGGCGCGATTGTTTTTTATGAAGCCTGAATGAGAATTGAATAGTCGCCTCCCCTGAATGCTGCCGTTGCACGGCATGCGCTTACACAGGCAGGCTAGCACGTCGGAAGTGCAAGTCGAGGGGGAGCAACAAGCGGCGCCCTCGTTCAGGGCGCGCCAGAGTGGCGCACCCTCACACCACCATCATGATCGGGTTTTCGATCAACTTCTTGAACGCCGTGATCAGTTCGGCCCCGAGCGCGCCGTCGATGGCGCGGTGATCGCAGGACAGCGTCACGCTCATGATCGTCGCCGGGACGATCTGGCCGTTGCGCACCACCGCCCGCTCCTCGCCCGCGCCGACCGCCAGGATCGACGACTGCGGCGGGTTGATAACCGCGGTGAAGTCCTTGATGCCGTACATGCCGAGGTTCGACACCGACGACGAGCCGCCCTGGTATTCGTTGGGCTTGAGCTTCTTCGCCTTGGCGCGCGCGGCGAGGTCCTTCATCTCGTTCGAGATCGCCGACAGCGACTTGGTTTCGGCCTGGCGGATGATCGGCGTGATCAGCCCGAACGGCAGCGCCACCGCGACGCCGATGTCGGAATGCCTGTGCTTGAGCATGGCGCCTTCGGTCCAGCTCACATTGGCTTCCGGGATGCGCTGCAGTGCCAGCGCCATCGCCTTGATGACGAAATCGTTGACCGACAGCTTGTAGAGCGGCTTGCCGTCTTTGTCCTTGCCCGCTGCGGCATTGATCTCTTCGCGCGCCGCGGTCAGCTTGCCGATGTCGCAGTCGATGGTGAGATAGAATGTCGGCATCGACTGCGTCGCGGCGGTGAGCCGCTGCGCGATCGTCCGGCGCATGCCGTCGTGCGGCACGGTCTCGTAGGAGCCGTCTTCGTAAAGGCCGAGAATCTGCTTGTCCGACATGGCCGGCGACATAGCAGGCGCCGGAGCGGACCCTGCCGCCGGCGCGCTCGCGGGCGCGGCCGCCGCGGGTTTCAGACCCTTGCCGGATTTGGCCTCGTCGATGTCGCGCGCAATGACGCGGCCATGCGGACCGGAGCCCTGCACGGCCGCCAGATCGACGCCGGCCTCCCTGGCGAGCCGCTTCGCCAGCGGCGAGGCGAAGATGCGTGCCCCCCCACCCGGCGCGGCTTTCGCCGCGCCACCCTCCCCACTTCGTGGGGAGGGATTGGAGACCGCCGCGGGCGCGCTGATCCCTCCCCCTCTGGGGGAGGGTGGCGCCGAAGGCGCCGGGTGGGGTTCTGTTTCCGCTTTTTTCTCCGGTGCCTTGGGCGCCTCGGACCGCTCCGCCGCCTTCGGCGCCGCCGCACCCGCCGCCTTGGCGTCCTCGCCTTCGGCGGTAATGATGCCGATGACGGCATTCACCGCGACGTCCTGGGTGCCTTCCGGCACCACGATCTTGGCCAGCGTGCCCTCGTCGGTCGCCTCGTATTCCATCGTCGCCTTGTCGGTCTCGATCTCGGCGATGACGTCGCCCGACTTGATGGCGTCGCCTTCCTTCTTCAGCCAGCGCGCAAGGTTGCCCTTTTCCATGGTGGGCGACAGCGCGGGCATCAGGATGTTGGTGGCCATGTCGCTTTGCGCCTACTTGTAACTGACGGCTTTGGCGGCCTCGACCACCTCGGCCACGGTCGGGAGCGCCAGCTTCTCGAGATTGGCGGCGTAAGGCATCGGCACGTCCTTGCCCGACACCCGCGCCACCGGCGCGTCGAGATAATCGAACGCCTGCTCCATGATGCGGGTGGCGATCTCGGCGCCGACGCCGGACTGCGCCCAGCCCTCTTCCACCGTCACCGCGCGGCCGGTCTTCTTGACCGAGGCGATGATGGTCTCGGTGTCCATGGGCTTCAACGTGCGCAGATCGATCACCTCAGCCTCGATGCCCTCCTTGGCCAGTTCCTCGGCCGCCTTGAGCGCATAGGTCATGCCGTTCGACCAGGCGATAATGGTGACGTCGGTGCCGGCACGCGCGATCTTGGCCTTGCCGATCGGCAGCACGAAGTCGTCGAGCTTCGGCACCGGCGAGGAATGGCCGTAGAGGATTTCGTTTTCCAGGAAGATGATCGGGTTGGGATCGCGGATCGCGGCCTTCAAGAGGCCCTTGGCGTCGGCGGCGGTCGACGGCGCGATCACCTTGAGGCCCGGGATGTGCGAGTACCAGGCCGAATAGTCCTGGCTGTGCTGGGCGGCGACGCGCGCGGCGGCACCGTTCGGGCCGCGGAACACGATCGAACAGCCCATCTGGCCGCCCGACATGTACAGCGTCTTGGCGGCGGAGTTGATGATCTGATCCATCGCCTGCATGGCGAAGTTGAAAGTCATGAACTCGACGATCGGCTTCAGGCCGGCCAAAGCCGCGCCGACGCCCAGGCCGGCAAAACCGTGCTCGGTGATCGGCGTATCGATGACGCGCTTGGCGCCGAATTCCTGCAACAGCCCCTGCGTGACCTTGTAGGCGCCCTGGTATTCGGCGACTTCCTCGCCCATCACGAAGACGTCGCCGTCGCGGCGCATTTCCTCGGCCATGGCGTCGCGCAAGGCTTCGCGCATGGTCATGGTGACCATCTCGGTGCCTTCGGGAATGTCGAAATCGGCGGCGGTCTTGATGGCGGGCGCGGCGGGCGCCTTGTCGGCTTTCTTTTCGACTTCCTCGGGCGCGGGCGCCTCGGCCTTACCTTCCTTGGCCGGCGGCGCCGACTGGGCCTTTTTCTGCTGCTCCGCGACGGAGTCGGTTTTCTTCTCCGGTTCGGATTTCTTCGCCGGCGCTGCGGAGGCATCCTCGCCGTCGCTGAGAATGGTGGCGATCGGTGTGTTCACCGCGACGTCGGCGGTGCCTTCCGGCACCAGGATCTTGCCCATGGTGCCTTCGTCGGTGGCTTCCACTTCCATGGTCGCCTTGTCGGTCTCGATCTCGGCGATGATGTCGCCGGACTTGACCGCGTCGCCCTCTTTCTTGAGCCACTTGGCGAGGTTGCCCTTCTCCATCGTGGGCGAAAGCGCGGGCATGAGGATGTCGATCGGCATGGGCTTAAACTGTTTCCTGCACTGACCCGGTATTTTCTGTTTTGACGGGCCGGCGGTGACGCCGGCTTCCTAGCGATAGATATCGGTGAACAGCTCCGACGCATCCGGCTCCGGATCGTGGGTGGCGAACTCCGCCGCCTGGTTGATCAGGTCGCGCACCGACGCGTCGATCTTCTTCAGGGCGTCCTCGTTGGCGAATTTCTTCTCCAGAATGCGCGCCCGCGACATGTCGATCGGATCGGTGGTCGAGCGGACCTTGTCGACCTCTTCGCGGGTGCGATACTTGGCCGGGTCCGACATCGAATGGCCGCGGTAGCGGTAGGTCAGCATTTCCAGAATGTACGGGCCCTTGCCGGCGCGGCACCAGGCCGCGGCCTTTTCGCCGGCCGCCTGCACGGCGCGCACGTCCATGCCGTCGACCTGCTCGCCCGGAATGTTGAACGACAGGCCGCGCCGCGACAGGTTGACCTCGGCCGAGGCGCGGGCAATCGACGTGCCCATGGCGTAGCGGTTGTTCTCGATGACGTAGATGACCGGCAGCTTCCAGAGCTCGGCCATGTTGAAGCTCTCGTAGACCTGGCCCTGGTTGGCGGCGCCGTCGCCGAAATAGGTCACCGAGAGATTGTCGTTGCCGCGATAGACATTGGCGAAGGCCAGCCCGGTGCCGAGCGGCACCTGCGCGCCGACGATGCCGTGACCGCCGTAGAAGCCCTTCTCGACGCTGAACATGTGCATCGAGCCGCCCTTGCCCTTGGAGTAGCCTTGGGCGCGGCCGGTCAGTTCCGCCATGACGCCTTTGGGGTCCATGCCGCAGGCCAGCATGTGGCCGTGGTCGCGGTAGCCGGTGATGACCTGGTCGCCCTTCTTGAGCACCATCTGCATGCCGACCACCACGGCTTCCTGGCCGATATAGAGGTGGCAGAAACCGCCGATCAGACCCATGCCGTACATCTGGCCGGCCTTCTCCTCGAAGCGGCGGATGGTCAGCATTGTTTCATAGGCGGAAAGTTCTTGTTCCTTGCTGAAGTCGGCAAGCTTGGCCGCCGGGGCCGGCTTGTTGTCGTCGGCGCTCGAATTCTTCTGGGCGACCGCCATTGGCACTCCGTGGACTGCAAGACTTAGACTTTGGACCAGACCCCAATAGCTTAATTCCCCGGGACGCGAAAGCGCCCGGCAGGCTGACAGCCTTGCGAATATCGCCGTGATTTTGAACGGAAAGTGCGCGCGGCCGCCGGTTGCTCACGCCGGGCGGCTACCGGGGTTGCAGCAGCAGCACCACGTCGCGGGAATCGGCCAGTCCCAGCAGCGTCCGGGCACGCTCGTCCAGCATGTCGGGATCGAGCTTGTCGGCCCGCAGCAGCGCCACGCGCCGCTCCCACGCTGTGCGCTCCGCCCGTACCTGCGACAATTCGGCCTGCATCGCCGTCAGATGCGCGTCGATGTCCTGCTGGGCGCGCAGGCCGTGATTGCCGGTGAACGCATTCACGGCGAAATAGCCGATGAAAGCGGCGGCAAACAGATAGAGCCCGAGCACGGTGAGGATGGCACGGCGGCGCCGGTGAGTGACCATGCCCGGCATAGTCATCGATCCGCGTTAAGGCGCATTTAACGGTATGGCCGTGCCGGGTCCGTCCGTCAGCGGTGCGATTTCAGCGCGCCGCGGCCGGCAAACTTCGCCTGCGGCCCCAGTTCCTGCTCGATCCGCAGCAACTGGTTGTACTTGGCGGTGCGATCGGCGCGCGCCAGCGCCCCGGTCTTGATCTGCCCGCAATTGGTCGCGACCGCCAGATCGGCGATGGTCGAATCCTCGGTTTCGCCGGAGCGATGCGACATCACCGCAGTGTAGCCGGCCTTGTGCGCCATTTCGACGGCGGCCAGCGTCTCGGTCAAAGTGCCGATCTGGTTGACCTTGATCAGGATCGAATTGCCCAGCCCGTCCTTGATGCCGGAGCCAAGGCGCTCGACATTGGTGACGAACAGGTCGTCGCCGACCAGCTGGCATTTGCTGCCGATCAGATCGGTCTGAATTTTCCAGCCTTCGAAATCGTCCTCGGCCATGCCGTCTTCGATCGACACGATCGGATAGGCGGCGACCAGTTCGGCAAGATATTCGGCCTGTTGCTGCGGCGACCGTGTCTTGCCCTCGCCGGCATAGACATAGGCGCCGTTCTTGAAGAACTCGCTGGCCGCCGGATCGAGCGCGATCATGACATCGCCGCCCGGCTTGTAGCCGGCTTTTTCGATGCCCTGGATGAGGAAGTCGAGCGCGGCTTCGGCGGATTTCAGGTTCGGCGCAAAGCCGCCTTCGTCGCCGACATTGGTGTTATGGCCGGCCTTCTTCAGCTCCACCTTCAGGGTGTGGAAAATCTCAACGCCGGCGCGCAGCGCCTCGGAAAAGCTCGGCGCGCCGACCGGCATCACCATGAATTCCTGGAAGTCGATCGGGTTGTCGGCGTGGACGCCGCCGTTGATGATGTTCATCATCGGCACCGGCAGCAGCCGCGCCGCGGTGCCGCCGACATAGCGGTACAGCGGCAGGTCCACGGCGTTGGCGGCCGCCTTGGCCACCGCCAGCGACACGCCGAGGATGGCGTTGGCGCCGAGCCGGCCCTTGTTCGGCGTGCCGTCGAGCTCGATCATGGTCTCGTCGATCAGCGCCTGCGCTTCCGCGTCCATGCCGCCGAGGGCGTCGTAGATCTCGCCGTTGACCGCGTCGACCGCCTTCAGCACGCCCTTGCCGCCGTAGCGGGCCTTGTCACCGTCGCGCAGTTCGACCGCCTCGTGGGCCCCGGTCGAGGCTCCCGACGGCACCGCGGCGCGGCCCTGCGATCCATCCTCCAGCAGAACGTCGACTTCGACGGTGGGATTGCCCCGGCTGTCGAGGATTTCGCGGCCGATAATGTCGATGATGGCGGTCATGGTCGGTTCCGGGCTTTGCAGGGTGCGCAGGGTCCAGCCATGCGCCATGCGAGGGCTTCTACAGGATCGACAACCCCCTTGTCATGCCCTGCGTCAAAAGGGCAAGAAGCCGCCATGGCAAAGAAAACCGCAGGCCAAACGTTGCAGCTCGGCCAACCCACCCCGATGCCGGCCTCGCCCGGCGAGGCGGTGCTGGACCGGGTGCCGAACCCGCACACCGACACCAATTACGTGGCGCGTTTCACCGCGCCGGAATTCACCACGCTTTGCCCGATCACCGGCCAGCCCGACTTCGCCCATCTGGTGATCGACTACGTGCCGGGCAAACATCTGGTCGAGTCGAAGTCGCTGAAGCTCTATCTCGTCAGTTTCCGCAACGAGGGCTCGTTCCACGAGGACTGCACGGTGGCCATCGGCAAGCGGCTGTTCGGCCTGCTCAAGCCCAAGTGGCTGCGCATCGGCGGCTACTGGTATCCGCGCGGCGGCATTCCCATCGACGTGTTCTGGCAGGCCGGAAAATTGCCCAAGGATGTCTGGGTGCCGGATCAGGGTGTCCAGCCCTATCGCGGCCGCGGCTGACCGCTCAGGTTGGCGTCGGCGTCGGCGGCGCCCGTTTGAGCCATTGCGCGCAGACAAAGCCTGCCGTCACCAGCACCACCGAGCCGACCAGCAGCACCGGCGTGACGCCGACGGTCGCGATGCCGGCGCCGTAGACGAGCGGCCCGACCGCGTGCCCCATGAAGAAAAAGAACGAGTGCAGCGCCATGGCCGAGCCGCGCGCGGCCGGCGCCAGTTCGCTGGCATAAATCTGAATGACGGCGTGCAGCATGTAGAAGCCAAAACCGAGTAGCACGAAATTGACGAACTCGATTGGCCACGGCACCCGCATCGCGACCACCAGCAGGCAGAAGCCCATCACCATGCCGCCGCCGCGCATCAGCCAGGTCTCGCCCAGCATCGGCAGCACCCGCGACACGGAAAGTGCGTAGATCGCACCGCCGATGCCGAACCCGCCGAGCACCAGGCCCGCAATCGAGGCGCGGGTTTCGCCGGCTTCATGCAGCATGGTCGCGATGTACGGGAACAGCCCGTACATGAACACCGCTTCGAGAAACACCACGGTGTAGCAGATCTTGGCCAGCGGATTGCTGAAGATGGTGCGATAGTTGGGCCCCAGCGTCGACAGGTCGAAGCGGCCGGTGGTTTCGGTGAGATTGCGGAGCCCGGGGATCGCTGCCGCGAAGGCGAATACGGCGAAGGCGCCGGTTACGAAGAATACGCTGCGCCAGCCGAACAGATCGCCGATGACGCCGGCAAAGGTGGCGCCGAGCAGATTGCCGGACATGATCGCCAGCAGCAGGCGGCCCATCGCCACCTGCCGTTCCGCAATCGCAAACTTGTCGCCGATCAGCGCAAAGGCGATCGGCATCACGCCGCCGGTAGCAAGGCCCGCCACCATCCGCGCGCCCACCAGTACCTCGAAGTTGGTGGCAAAACCGCAGACGATGGTCGCGACGCTGCCGGCGAGCAGGCAGATCATCATCATGCGCGCCTTGCTGAACATGTCGGCCAGCGCGCCGAACAGCGGTTGCACCAGCGCATAGGGCAAGGTGAAGGCGGTCGACAGCAGCGCCACCGTCGCCGGATCGACGGCCAGTTCGCCGGCGATCTGCGGGATCACCGGATCGGTCGAGCGGACGAACATCGCGCAGGCGAACAGGACGAGAGCGATCAGATTGAGCTGGCGGCCCATAGTGCCCTTTTTGCCTTGGCGGGGCTCAGCGCTTGGCCAGCCGGTCGAATTCGACGAGGCTGCGCAACAACGGCTCCATCTCCTTCAGCGGCATCATGTTGGGCCCGTCCGACGGCGCATGGTCGGGGTCCTGATGCGTCTCGATGAAGACGCCGGCGACGCCGACCGCGACCGCGGCACGCGCCAGCACCGGGACGAATTCGCGCTCGCCGCCCGATGACGCGCCCTGCCCGCCGGGCTGCTGGACCGAATGGGTGGCGTCGAAGATCACCGGCGCGTGGGTGGTGCGCTTGAGGATCGGCAGCGCCCGCATGTCCGACACCAGCGTGTTGTAGCCGAACGACACGCCGCGTTCGGTCACCAGCACGTTGCGGTTGCCGGCGGTGGTGAGTTTCGCCACCACGTTCTGCATGTCCCACGGCGCCAGGAACTGGCCCTTCTTGACGTTGACGGCTTTGCCGGTCGCGGCGGCGGCGAGCAGCAGGTCGGTCTGCCGGCACAAAAACGCAGGGATCTGCAGCACGTCGACCACCTCGGCCACCCGTGCGCACTGGGCAGCGTCATGCACGTCGGTCAGCACCGGCAGGCCGAGCGATGAGCGTATCTCGGCGAAGATCGGCAGCGCCGCGTCGAGGCCGATGCCGCGCGCGGCCTTGGCCGAGGTGCGGTTGGCCTTGTCGAAGGAGGTCTTGTAGATCAGCCCGACGCCGACGCGCGCGGCGATGTCCTTGAGCGCGCCGGCCATTTCCAGCGCGTGCGCCCGGCTTTCGAGCTGGCACGGCCCGGCAATCAGCGCCAGCGGCAGATCATTGCCGAAGCGGACGGCGCCGACGGAAACACGGGCGTTGGGCAGCAGGCTTTGGTCCACCGGAAGCGTCCTTGCGAGGCGCGACCATGAAGCGGCCGGGCCGTCCGGTCAACGATTCTCAAAAACCAGAACCGCGCCCAACACAGCCTGTATGCCGGATGCAGGGCCACCCCCGGCGAAGCGCATGGCTGCCAGTCGCGCGCCCCCCGCACAATCCGGTGGGGCCCTGCGGTACCGGGCCGCGAAACAGGCCGGCGTCATCATCTCGAGCGCCGCGCGGCAGATCGATGGTGAAGCCCTCGCCGTCGTCGCGCGCCATCGGCGCGCCGGTGAAGGCCAAAAGGAAATCGCGGTGCTCAGCCGGCGCGTCAGCCACCATCACCACCGCGGCCACCCCGGTCACGCCGTTGTCATGCTTCTGCAATGCCGGATTCCAGAAGTTCTCCGGATAGTGCTGCTGGCAGATCGCGAAATGAACATCCGGTGCGTGCCGGTCTTCGGCAAAGGCCAGCGAGAAGGCGACCTTGACCGTCGAACCGTCCGGGCGCTTGCCCTCGCGCTCGAAGCGCATGACGCCGGAGGCGGCATAACCGGCAGCGCGCAAAGTTGCCTCGTCGGCGCGGGCGTCCCGCGATTCCAGAAGCAGCATCGACAGACCATCACCGCGGGCAATGAAGTCGCCGTTGAAGGCGCCGAACAGTTTCGAGAAACCGTCGTCGCCCAGTCTGTCGGGTTCGGCCAGGGTCACCAGTTCGATGAAGCAGCCCGGCCATTGCACGATGTAATTATGCGTGCCCCAGGGATGCCGGTTGCGGGCGCCGACGGTGAAGCCGAGGCCGCGATAGATCGCGGCGGCGGCGTCAAGATCGCGCACCGCATGGACGATATGGTCGAGACCGCGCGGCATGATTTTCGGGACCAGAGCCTCTCTCCATACCGCACCCGCGCCGGGAATTTCAATTGCGTGTATGAGGTGATGGAACCCTCGCACCGGCCTGTCGTTAGACCCGCTCAGACCTTATCGACGGATTATACCGACCATGGCCGCGTTTTTGCTTTATCTGATGGCCGGTCTGGTCGTCGTCGCCACGCTGCTGCCGATCTGGCGCACCGAACGGTGGTGGGTCCGGGTGCTCGACTTTCCCCGCTTCCAGGTCGCGCTCCTGGCTGTCGCCGTGCTGATCCTGATGCCGGTTCTGGCCTGGCCGTTGTCGGCGGCCGAACTCGCCTTGCTGGTGGCGGTTGCCGCCGCGGCCTTGTGGCAGGCCTCCTGGGTCTGGCGCTACAGCCCCTTGGCGCCGCTGGAAGTTGGCAACATCCGCGCGGCGCGCGACGCGCCGGAATGCTGACGACCAATGTCTATGTGAAGGCGAGAGACTCCGGCGCCTTGCTGAAGCTCATTCATGACACCGACCCCGATCTGGTTCTGGCCGTCGAGACCGACGAATGGTGGTGTGCGCGGCTCGGCGAAGGACTGCAAAGCAAGTACCCGCATCATCTGACCTACCCGCTGTCGAACGGCTACGGCATTGCGCTGTTCTCCCGGCTCGAACTGGTCGATCCCGGCTTCCGTCATCTGGTCGATGAAGCGGTGCCGTCGATCAAGACCGGCTTGCGGCTGCGTTGCGGCGCCGTGATCGATGTGTACGGGGTGCATCCGCAGCCGCCGGCGCCGGCCCAGGATTCGACCGCGCGGGATACCGAACTGGTCATGGTCGGCCGCGAGATCCGGCGGACGCAGCGGCCCGCCGTCGTGCTCGGCGATCTCAACGACGTGGCCTGGTCGCGGACCACGACGCGGTTCAAGGAGGTGGGTGGCCTGCTCGACCCGCGGCGCGGCCGCGGTTTTTTCAACACCTACCCGGCCGGCATGCCGGGGATGCGCTATCCGCTGGATTATATCTTTCACACGCCGCATTTCGCCGTCGGCCACATGCGCGTCCTGCCGCGCATCGAGTCCGATCACCTGCCGTTTACGGCGACGCTGTGTCTCACTGAGGCGGCCATGCAGCCGGGAAACTGACGGTCACACCAGCCGGCTCTGCTCCACCGCCGCCTCGATGAACGAGGCGAACAGCGGATGCGGCTCGAACGGCCGCGACTTCAGCTCGGGGTGAAACTGCACCCCGATGAACCAGGGATGGTCGTCATATTCGACGATCTCCGGCAGGATGCCGTCCGGCGACATGCCGGAAAAACGCAGGCCGTGCTGCTCCAGCCGGCCCTTGTAGCTGGTATTGACCTCGTAGCGGTGGCGGTGGCGCTCGGAGATTTCGGTGCCGCCATAGATCTGCGCCACCCGGCTGCCGCGCCCAAGCACGGCCGGAAACGCGCCCAGGCGCATGGTGCCGCCCAGATCGCCGCCCAGCGCACGGGTCTGCAATTCGTTGCCCTTGATCCATTCGGTCATCAGGCCGACCACCGGCTCATCGGTCGGGCCGAACTCGGTCGAGTTGGCCTGCGCGATGCCGCACAGATTGCGCGCCGCCTCGACCACGGCCATCTGCATGCCGAAGCAGATGCCGAAATACGGCACGTTGCGCTCACGCGCGAATTGCGCGGCCCTGATCTTGCCTTCGGCGCCGCGCTGGCCGAAGCCGCCGGGCACCAGGATGCCGTTGACGTGCTCCAGGAGCGGCGTCGGGTCTTCGTTCTCGAACACTTCCGACTCGATCCAGTCGAGCTTGACCTTGACCTTGTTGGCGATGCCGCCATGCGACAGCGCCTCGGTCAGCGATTTATAGGCATCCTTCATGCCGGTGTATTTGCCGACAATGGCGATGGTGACGTCGCCTTCCGGATTGCGCACGCGCTCGTTGATGACCTGCCAGCGCTCGAGGTCCGGCGCCTTCTGCGGCTCCATGCCGAACGCGGCCAGCACTTCGGCGTCCAGCCCCTCGGCCGAATAGGACTCCGGCACCGCATAGATATTGTCGACGTCGCGGGCCTCGATCACCGCGCTTTCGCGTACGTTGCAGAACAGCGCCAGCTTGCGCCGCTCGCCTTCGGGAATCGGCCGGTCGGTGCGGCACAGCAGGATATCGGGCTGGATGCCGATCGACCGCAGTTCCTTGACCGAATGCTGGGTCGGCTTGGTCTTGAGTTCGCCGGCGCTCGGGATGAACGGCAGCAGCGTCAGGTGGACGTAGACCGTGTGCTGGCGCGGCAGGTCGTTGCCGAGTTGCCGGATCGCCTCGAAGAACGGCAGACCCTCGATATCGCCGACGGTGCCGCCAACCTCGACCAGGACGAAATCGAAGCCGTCATTGCCGTCGCGGACGAAGTCCTTGATGGCATTGGTGACGTGCGGGATCACCTGGATGGTGGCGCCGAGATAGTCGCCGCGCCGCTCCTTGGTGAGAATGTCCTGGTAGATGCGGCCGGTGGTGATGTTGTCCTGCCGGGTCGCCGGACGGCCGGTGAAGCGCTCGTAATGGCCGAGGTCGAGGTCGGTCTCGGCGCCGTCGTCGGTGACGAAGACCTCGCCGTGCTGGTACGGCGACATCGTGCCGGGATCGACGTTGAGATAGGGGTCGAGCTTGCGCAGCCGGACCTTGTAGCCGCGGGCCTGCAGCACGGCGCCGAGCGCCGCCGATGCGAGACCTTTGCCGAGCGAGGAGACCACGCCGCCGGTGATGAAAATATACCGCGCCATGGGGCCTAACCTGTAGTGGGCGCGAATCGATTCGACGAGAGCGAAAGCCGAAGGGCTGCGTTGCGCCTGTGTGTAGCTCTTGATTCGATCATTATTACAGAGTCTTGCGCCATTTTATTGAAGCCGTCAGCGAGCGTGACGAGGCAGCCGGAGGCCCCAAACGCCGAAGGGCCGGTTTCCCGGCCCTTCGTTGGGTTTAGCGCGACTGCGGAACCTGCGGTCCCGCGGGTGCGGCTGGCGCCGCTGGTGCGCCCTCAAGTTGCCGCAGCAGGCCGCCCTCGCCGCCGCCGAGCGGGGCCGGCGCTCCCGGCACGCCCGGCGCGCTTTGGGTGGCGCCGCCCTGCAGGATCGAGGTCGGGGTTCGGTTGGCGCTGGCGATGATCGACAGAATGAGACTGGTGCAGAAGAACAGCGCGGCCAGAATGGCCGTGATGCGGGTCAGCAGATTGGCCGAGCTGCGGCTGGTCATGAAACCGCCGCCTCCGCCGCCGCCGCCGCCGATGCCGAGCCCGCCGCCTTCGGAGCGCTGCAACAGCACCACGCCGATCAAGGACAGCACCAACATCAGATGAATAACAATGATCACATGCTGCATCGGACTAAAATCCATTCAAATCGGCCGGCCGGACACGCATACCGCGCCGCCGCATCGGTCATATAGGAAGCCGCACGGTGTTTGCCGACAACCGGTTCGTGGGCCCAGGAATTCGCCGCGGTCTCTACACGAACTTCCCAAGCATTTCCACCGGCCGGGGACTTAGCCGTAAACCGCGGCAATTCCAAGGAAATCGTCAGCTTTCAGGCTGGCGCCGCCGACCAGGGCGCCGTTGACGTCGGCAATGGTCAGAAGTTCCACGGCGTTGGCCGGCTTGACCGAACCGCCATAGAGGATGCGGACCAGGCCGCCCTGCGCGCCGTAGCGCTCGTTGAGCCGCTGCCGGATGAAGGCATGGACCTCGGCCACATCGGCCGGCGTCGGGGTCAGGCCGCTGCCGATCGCCCAGACCGGCTCATAGGCCACCACCAGATTGGCGCCGGTGGCGGCATCCGGCAGCGAGCCTTCGAGCTGGTGGCCGATCACGGCGAGCGTCTCCCGGGCTTCGCGCTCGCTGCGCTGCTAGCCGACGCAGACAATGGCGGTCAGCCCTGCCCGGTGCGCCGCCAGCGCCTTGTCACGCACCTGCGCATCGGTTTCGGCGTGGTCGCTGCGCCGCTCCGAGTGGCCAACAATCACCGCTTTGGCCCCGGCATCGGCCAGCATTTCCGCGGCCAGATCACCGGTATGGGCGCCTGATACCTTGGCGTGGCAATCTTGGCCGCCGATGGTCACGGCCGAACCGCGCACCGCGGTGGCGAAGGCGGCAATCAGCGTCGCCGGCGGGCAGATCATCAGATCGGCCTTGCCGGCCAACGGTGCAGCGCCTGCGACAATCTTGCCGAGCTCGGCGGCCGAGGCGGCCAGCCCATTCATTTTCCAGTTTCCCGCCACCAGCGGGCGAAGCTTTTCCGCCATCTTGCCGTCCTTTTCGTGGTGCGGTTACCAGAGCGCGCCCGGCACCGCCAGTTCGCTCCGGATTACAGACGATCCTACTTGAGTTGCAACGAGTTGACCCGCTCCCTATAAGGGCGCGACCATCCCTTCATTCAGATCAATTCCGGCCAAGAAGCAAGGTACGCATGCTCCGCGGTATCAAGAACGCCTCCTCGAACTGGATCGGCAAGTCGATCCTGCTCGTCGTCATCAGCTTCCTGGTCATCAGCTTCGCGGTCTGGGGCATCGGCGATGTTTTCCGCGGCTTCGGCCAGAACTCGGTCGCCAAGATCGGCAATACCGAAATCTCGATCGAGCAATTCCGGCAGTTCTATACCGATCGTCTGCAGCAGATCAGCCGCCAGATCGGCCGTCCGGTCACGCCCGATCAGGCGCGCGCGCTCGGCTTTGACCGGCAGGTGCTCGGTCAGATGGTGGCGGAGACGACGCTCGACGAACAGGCGGCCAAGCTGCGCCTCGGCATCACCGACGCCGACATCGCCCAGCGCATCACCACCGATCCGAACTTTCAGGGCGCCAACGGCCAGTTCGACCATGCGCGCTTCGAATACGTCATTCGCCAGGCCGGCTATACCGAACCCCGTTTCGTCGCCGAGCAGCGCCGTGTCACGTTGCGCCGGCAGATCGCGCAGAGCGTCAGCGGCGATTTGAAGGTACCGGCCGTGACGCTGGAGGCCATCAACAACTTCCAGAACGAGCGGCGCACCATCCAGTATCTGACGTTGACGGCGACGCAGGCCGGCGACATTCCGGCACCGACGCCCGAAGCGCTTGCCGCCTATTTCGAAGAGCGAAAGATTCTGTTCCGCGCACCGGAATTCCGCAGGGTCACGTTGCTGTCGCTGGCGCCGGCAGACATCGCCAAGGCGGATTCGGTGTCCGATGACCAAGCCAAGACCTTCTACGATCAGAACGCCGCCAATTTCGGCTCGCCCGAGCGCCGCGAAGTGCGCCAGATCGTGTTCGCCAATCCGGAGGAAGCCGCGTCGGCGCACGAGCGCGTCACCAAGGGTCTGAGCTTCGCCGATCTGGCCAAAGAGCGTGAGCTGTCCGAAGCCGACACCCTCGTCGGGCTGGTGACTCAATCGGAAATCATCGATCCGGCGGTGGCCGAAGCCGCTTTCGCGCTCAAGGATGGCGAGGTCAGCGCGCCGGTCAAAGGCACGTTCGGAACGATCATCGTGCAAGTCGGCAAGATCGAACCGGGCGCGCAGAAGCCCTTCGCGGAGGTGGCGCCGGAGATCAAGCGCCAGCTCGCCGAGATCCGCGCCAGAGGCGAGATCAATGGCCTGCGCGACAAGATTGACGACGAGCGCGCCGGCGGCGCGACGCTGGCCGAGACCGCGGCCAAGCTCGGGCTCAAGGCGCAGGCGATCGAAGCGGTCGACCGCTCTGGCCGCGCGCCGGACGGCACCCCCATTGCCGAACTGCCGAAGCAGCCGGACGTCATCACGCCGATCTTTGCCAGCGATATCGGCGTCGATTCCGAACCGCAGCAACTTCCGGGCGGCGGCTATATCTGGCACGACGTCACCGGTATCACGCCGGCACGCGAGCGCACCCTCGACGAAGTGAAGGACCAGGTTGCCACCCGCTGGCGCGAGGACGAAGTCGGCAAGTTATTGCAGGCCAAGGCGGACGAGATGCTCGGCAAACTCAATGCCGGCACCGCGCTGGCGCAGGTTGCCGAGGAGTCCAACCTGCAGGTCCAGACCGGCGCCGACCTGCAGCGGCGCCGCCCCTCCGGTTTCGTACCGGCCAAACTGATCGAAGCCGCCTTCAACGTGGCCAAGGACGCGTCCGGCATTGCCGACGGCGATCAGCGGACCGAACGCTATGTGTTCCGCGTGACCGACATCACCGCTCCCAAGCTCGATCCGGCGTTGCCGGACGTCCAGCAGCTGACGACAACACTGCAGAACGCTTACGCCGACGACATCATCACCCAGTATATCGCGCGGCTGGAGACCGAGTACGGCGTGCGCATCAACCAGCAGGCGTTAACCCAGGTCATCGGCGGCGGCCAGTAGGCCGTTAGAAACAGTCAGTCGCAAAGACGCGCCATGCAGATCGAGCCGTCGGAAACCGCTTTTGCCGAACGCTACGGCCGCGGCGACGCGCAGGTGGTCTGGACTACCCTGGTGGCCGATCTGGAAACGCCGGTGTCGGCGTTCCTCAAGCTCGGCGGTGGCAGGCCAATGAGCTTCCTGCTCGAATCCGTTGAAGGCGGCGCGGTGCGCGGCCGCTATTCCATCATCGGGCTAGAGCCGGATCTGATCTGGCGCACCAACGGCACGCAGGCCGAGATCAACCGCAATGCCCGCACCAGGCCTGACGCCTTCGCGCCCTGCCCCGAGCCGCCGCTCGACGCGCTGCGCACGCTGATCGCGGAAAGCCGCATTGCCCTGCCCGAAGCCTTGCCGCCGATGGCGGCCGGCGTGTTCGGCTATCTCGGCTACGACATGGTGCGGCTGATGGAGCAGTTGCCGGCGGCCAATCCCGACCCGATCGGCATTCCCGACGCGGTGCTGGTGCGCCCGACCGTCATCGTCGTGTTCGACGCCGTCAAGGACGCCATCACCGTGGTGACGCCGGTGCGGCCCGATCCTGCGGTCGACGCCAGGGCCGCGCTGGCACGCGCCATCGAGCGCCTCGCGGCGGTGGTGGACAGCCTCGACCGGCCGCTCGACAAGGCGCTGACCGAATTCGATGCCGGGCCGCTCGACGTGCCGCCACAGTCGAATACCAGCGCCGCCGAATACAAGACGATGGTGACGCGGGCGAAGGAATACATCGCCGCCGGCGACGCCTTCCAGATCGTGCTGGCGCAGCGTTTCGAGGCGCCGTTTGCGCTGCCGCCGTTCTCTCTCTATCGCGCGTTGCGGCGGACCAATCCGGCGCCGTTCCTGTTCTTCCTCGATTACGGCGATTTCGCCGTCGCCGGTTCCAGTCCGGAAATTCTGGTGCGGGTGCGCGGCGACACCGTCAGCATCCGGCCTTTGGCCGGCACGCGGCCGCGCGGCGACACGCCGCACGAGGACAAGCGGCTGGAAGAGGAATTGCTGGCCGATCCGAAGGAGCGCGCCGAGCATCTGATGCTGCTCGATCTCGGCCGCAACGATGTCGGCCGCGTCGCCACCATCGGCAGCGTCAAGGTCACCGATCAGTTCTTCATCGAGCGCTACAGCCAGGTGATGCACATCGTCTCCAATGTCGAGGGCACGCTCGATCCGAAATACGACGCGCTCGACGCGCTGGCCGCCGGCTTTCCGGCCGGCACCACGTCGGGCGCGCCGAAGGTGCGGGCCATGGAAATCATCGACGAGCTGGAGAAGGAAAAGCGCGGGCTCTATGCCGGCTGCGTCGGCTATTTCTCCGCCGCCGGCGAGATGGACACCTGCATCGTGCTGCGCACCGCGCTGGTGAAAGACGGCAAGATGTATGTGCAGGCCGGCGCCGGCATCGTCGCCGATTCCAATCCCGACAGCGAACAGCAGGAATGCGTCAACAAGGCCAAGGCCCTGTTCCGCGCCGCCGAAGAAGCGCGCCGATTTGCCAGCGCCGCCAAACGCGGGCAATAGGACGCGGAGGCGATATGCAGAGTCGCAAGCTCAGCGCTGAAAGCATCGTTTTCTACTCTGAACGCGACGAGCAAATGTTTTTTGCATGGCTTCGTTCGATTGGCTGTGTAGGTGACGTGAAGGGGGTCGGCCCCACGCTGAATATTACGCTGGCGCGCTCGCCTAACGATTCCGAACTTCGTGAACTGATCGCACTATTTTTCCGTTATGAAGTCGATATGCGCCAGCTTGCCGCATTCGCATCTGAGGTTAATCGACACTGGTTCCACGATACGAAGGCATTTTGGTTCCAGCGGGTTTTTTGCTAGTTCGAACGAGAGGTACCCCATGAGCCACGATCACCCGCATGACCACGCCCACGACCATGACCACAGCCACGAGCCGAAATGGAAACACGACGGCGTGCGCGTGATCCCGGGCAACTCCCTCGATCCCAACACCGCGCAGACCGCGGGCATGGACCGCCGCGCCGCGATCAATGCCGCCCGCGTCGGCGCGCAGAAGATCTGGGCCGGCACCGTCGCCATTCATCCCAACGCCAAGACCGGTGCGCATCATCACGGCCCGCTCGAAAGCGTGATCTTTGTGGTGCGCGGCCGGGCCCGCATGCGCTGGGGCGACCATCTCGAATTCACCGCCGAGGCCGGCCCGGGCGATTTCATCTTCATTCCGCCTTACGTGCCGCATCAGGAGATCAACGCCAGCCCCGACGAAGTCTTGGAATGCGTGCTGGTGCGCTCCGACAACGAGGCGGTGGTGGTCAATCTCGACATCGAGCCGGCGGAGAAGGTCGAGAACGTCGCCTGGGTCGATCCGATCCATAAGGCGTAATTGCTCCGTTCGTCCCCGCGAAAGCGGGGACCCAGAGCCAAAAAACTGGATTCCCGCTTGCGCGGGAATGAACGGAGTTTTGGTCTGCGCCCGATTAATTCAGGCTGCCTTGACCCTCCTCAGGGCGCGTCTTAAGACCCTGACGAGGCCCGCAACATGATTGTTCTGATCGACAATTACGACAGTTTCACCTTCAACCTGGTCCATTACCTGGGCGGGCTGGGGGCGGACGTCGTGGTGCACCGGAATGACAAGATTTCGTCCGCCGACGTCCTGGCGCTGGACCCGGATGCGATCGTGCTGTCGCCCGGCCCCTGCACGCCCACCGAGGCCGGCATCTGCCTCGATCTGATCGGCAAGGCAGCCGAGACCATTCCCCTGCTCGGCGTCTGCCTCGGCCATCAGGCGATCGGCCAGGCGCTGGGCGGCAAAGTCGTTCGGGCGCCGGTGCCGGTGCACGGCAAGCTGTCGGAGATCAGCCACACCAGCAGCGGCGTGTTTCACGGCATCAACGGCACCTTCAAGGCGACGCGCTATCACTCGCTGGTGGTCGAGCGGGCCAGCGCGCCGCGCGAGCTGATCGTCAATGCCGAAACAAGCGACCGGCTAATCATGGGCATGATGCACGAGAGCCTGCCGCTGCACGGCGTGCAGTTCCATCCCGAGAGCATCGCCTCCGAACACGGCCACCTGATGCTGCGGAATTTTATCGAGCTTGCCGCCGACTGGAACGCATTGCGCGGCCGCCGGCCGAGCACGGCGCCGCAACGCGAATCCGCCGCCATGCGCGCGGCGGTCTGAGGGCGCCATGGCCGACGACTTCAAATCGCTGCTCGCCAAGGTCGCCACCGGCGCCAGCCTGACGCGCACCGAGGCCGCCAGCGCCTTCGACCGCATGATGTCGGGGGAAGCGACGCCTTCGCAGATGGGCGCGCTGCTGATGGGTCTGCGGGTGCGCGGCGAGACGGTCGACGAGATCACCGGCGCGGTCACCACCATGCGCGCCAAGATGCTGGGTGTGAAAGCGCCGGCCGACGCCGTCGACGTGGTCGGCACCGGCGGCGACGCGTCGGGCTCCTACAACATCTCGACCTGCGCCGCCTTCATTGTCGCCGGCTGCGACGTGCCGGTGGCCAAGCATGGCAACCGCGCGCTGTCGTCGCGCTCCGGCGCCGCCGACGTGCTGGCCGCGCTCGGCGTCAAGATCGATCTGACGCCCGATCAGGTCGGCCGCTGCATCGCGGAGGCCGGCATCGGCTTCATGTTCGCCCCGGCGCATCACCCGGCGATGAAAAACGTCGGCCCGACGCGGGTCGAGCTCGGCACCCGCACCATCTTCAATCTGCTGGGGCCTTTGTCGAACCCGGCCGGCGTCAAGCGGCAGATGATCGGCACCTTCTCCAGGCACTGGACCGTGCCGATGGCCGAGGTGCTGAAAAATCTCGGCTCCGACAGCATCTGGGTGGTGCACGGCTCCGACGGCCTCGACGAGATCACCACCACCGGCCCGACCAGCGTGGCGGCGCTGGAAAACGGCAAGGTGCGCACCTTCGAGATCACCCCGGAAGACGCCGGCCTCAAACGCAGCCAGCCGGGCGCGCTGAAAGGCGGCGACGCCATGGAGAACGCCACGGCGCTGCTGAACGTGCTCAAGGGCGAGGACGGCGCGTTTCGCGACGTCGCCATCCTCAACGCCGCCGCCGCCTTGATCATCGCCGGCAAGGCCCGCGACCTGAAGCACGGCGCGGCGCTGGCTGCCAAGTCGATCGGCACCGGCGAAGCCGAAGGTAGACTCGGCCGGCTGATTGCGGTGTCCTGCGGCATGGAAACGCCATGAGCAGCGATATCCTGAAAAAGATCGAGGCCTACAAGCGCGAGGAAATCGCCGCGGCGAAGCGCGCCCGGCCGCTGGCTGAGCTCGAACAGGCCGCCAAGGCGGCCTCTCCGCCACGTGGCTTTCTGCGCGCCATCGAGCGCCGCCTGGCCGCGGGCGACTACGCACTGATTGCCGAGATCAAGAAGGCGAGCCCATCGAAGGGGCTGATCCGCGCCGATTTCGATCCGCCGTCGCTGGCGAAAGCCTATGAGGCCGGCGGTGCGACCTGCCTGTCGGTCCTGACCGACGAACCGTCGTTTCAGGGCCGGCCGGAGTTCCTCGCCCAGGCGCGCGACGCCACGGCGCTGCCGGCGCTGCGCAAGGACTTCGTCTACGAGCCCTATCAGGTCGTCGAATCGCGGGCGCTGGGTGCCGACTGCATCCTGATCATCATGGCGGCGCTTGACGATACGGCCGCTGCCGAGATCGAAGAATCAGCCATTGCCAATGGCATGGACGTCTTGATTGAAGTTCATCAGGAAGATGAGCTTGAGCGCGCGCTGCGGCTCAAATCGCGCATGATCGGCATCAACAACCGCGACCTGCGCACCTTCCAGACCTCGCTTGCGGTCAGCGAGCGGCTGGCGCCGCTGGTGCCCGCCGACCGCCTCATCGTCGGCGAAAGCGGGCTCAATACGCCGGCCGACCTCGCCCGCCTCGCCGCCATTGGCATCTCGACCTTCCTGGTCGGAGAGAGCCTGATGCGGCAGGACGACGTCTCCGCCGCCACACGCGTCCTTCTCGCGCGGGCGGCGCGCCCAGCGGCGGCGGAGTAGCATCATGGCGCAGGACAAAAAGTCCGCTGCGCCGCCCGCCAAAGCCGCGGCCAAGCCGAAAGACAAGATCATCAGCAACAGCGAACTCACCCATATCGACCATCGCGGCGAGGCCCGCATGGTTGACGTTTCCGCCAAGAGCCCAACCGAACGCATCGCCGTCGCCGAGGGCAAGGTGATCATGCGCAAGGAGACGCTGGACCTTGTGATCGCCGGCAATGCGCTGAAGGGCGACGTGCTCGGCGCCGCCCGCCTTGCCGGCATCATGGCCGCCAAGCGCACCCACGGCCTGATTCCGCTCTGCCATCCGCTGCCGATCACCAAGGTCGAGATCGACATCAATCCGGAACACGCTTTGCCCGGTTTTCTGGTGCAGGCGACGGTAAAGGTGACCGGCCAGACCGGCGTCGAGATGGAAGCGCTGGTCGCGGTGTCGATCGCGTGCCTCACCATCTACGACATGGTCAAGGCGGTCGAAAAAGGCATGCAGATCGAGGGCATCCGCCTGCTTGAAAAGCGCGGCGGCAAGTCCGGCGACTACCGCGCGGAGGATTGACCCGTGGCCCCCTTGATGCCGGTCGCCGAGGCGTTGCGGCGCGTGCTGGCGGATGCCGCGCCGCTGCCGACGGAAACCGTGTCGATCAACGACGCGCTCGGCCGCGTGCTGGCCGGCGATGTCGCAGCGCTGCGCACCCAGCCGCCTGACGCAGTCTCCGCGATGGACGGTTACGCCGTCCGCGCCGCCGACGTGGCGACAGCGCCCGTGGCTCTGAAAATCATCGGCGAGGTTGCCGCCGGTCACCCCTTCGCGGGCTCCGTTGGGGCCGGCGAAGCGGCGCGCATTTTCACCGGCGGCGTGATGCCGGCCGGCGCCGATACCGTGGTGATCCAGGAACTGACCGCCCGCGACGGCGACACGGTCACCGTGCAGAAACCGGCGGCGCTGGCGCGCAACGTCCGCGCCAAGGGCATCGATTTTACCCAAGGCGACGTCCTGCTGCGGCAAGGCCGCCGCCTCACCGACCGCGACGTCATGCTGGCCGCGGCCATGAACCACCCGGCCCTGACCGTGCACCGCCGGCCCAGGGTCGCCGTGCTCGGCACCGGCGACGAACTGGTGCTGCCGGGCGCCACGCCGAAACCCGGCGAGATCGTCTATTCCAACGGCTTCGCGCTGCTGGCGCTGGCGCGCAACGAAGGCGCCGAGGCCGCCGACTTCGGCATCGCCCGGGACAGCGTCGAGGACATCGCCGCGGCGGTGCGCCGGGCCCGCGACTGGGGTGCCGACATACTCGTCACCAGCGGCGGCGCCTCGGTCGGCGACCACGATCTGGTGCAGAAGGCGCTGGCCGCCGAGGGGCTGGATCTGTCGTTCTGGCGGGTGGCGTTGCGGCCGGGCCGGCCGATGATGCACGGACGTTTGGGCGCAATGCAGGTGCTGGGCGTGCCGGGCAATCCGGTCTCGTCCTATGTCTGTGCTTTCCTGTTCCTGGCGCCGCTGATCCGCCGGCTGGCCGGCCGCAGCGATGTCGAGCCCGTGCCGCAGACCGCCCGCCTCGGCCGCGATCTGCCCGCCAATGATGAGCGGGCCGACTATCTGCGGGCGACGCTGGCCGATGGCCCGGACGGTCCCGTGGCGACGCCGGTGCCGGTGCAGGACAGCTCCCTGATGGCCGCTTTGGCGCGGGCCGACTGCCTGTTGATTCGCGATCCGGATGCGCCGGCAGCCCCGGCCGGTTCACCCTGTGTCATCCTTAAGCTCGCGCTATAGCGGCCTTTCGACTTTTTCACTCCAAATTAAAGGGTTGCGGAACACATATCGAACAGATAGTGTCTGTTCATGATTTGTTTCTGACAGGTTGCGCCTTTGCGCTATCCGGTTGGAACCAGCGCATGGAAGCCGCCGGTCGAAAAGGCCTGCGAGCCATCCAATGGGACGACCAAGGGGAATAGAGCAATGTTGACCCGCAAGCAGTTCGAACTCCTGCGTTTCATCCACGAACGGCTGACCGAGGCCGGCGTGCCGCCCTCCTTCGACGAAATGAAGGATGCGCTCGATTTGCGCTCCAAATCCGGCATCCACAGGTTGATCACGGCGCTGGAAGAGCGCGGCTTCATCCGCCGCCTGCCGAACCGCGCCCGAGCCATCGAAGTCATCAAGCTGCCCGACTCGGTCGCGCACGGTATCAGCGGCGGGGGCCGCTCGCGCGGCTTCACCCCGAGCGTGATCGAGGGCGACCTCGGCCGCGTACGCACCAACAGTAACGGTGCCAGCGTGAGCGCCGGCGCGGCCGATGACGACATCGGCGGCCGTCCGATCGCCATTCCGGTGATGGGCCGCATTGCCGCTGGCACGCCGATCGAGGCGATTCAGACCCGCAGCCACACCATCAACATGCCCGCAGACCTGCTCTCCGCCGGCGAACACTTCGCGCTCGAAGTGCGCGGCGATTCCATGATCGAGGCCGGCATTCTCGACGGCGACATCGCGCTGATCCGCAAATCGGACGCCGCAGACACCGGCGACATCGTGGTGGCGCTGATCGACGACGAGGAAGCCACCCTCAAGCGCTTCCGCCGCCGCGGCGCCTCGATCGCGCTGGAGCCGGCCAACCCGTCCTACGAAGTCCGCATCCTGCCGCCGAACCGCGTGCGCATTCAGGGCAAGCTGGCCGGGCTGTTCCGGCGCTACTAGTCGCCAGGCTCCCCGGTCTTCCTCGCGCGGCGTGGCGTCCCGTGAGACCGGTCGCGCCGATATTGCGGCCGCGTCGCCTGTCTCGAGCGCGCGATGCGCCCAGGGCCGCTCGTAGCCCGGCGGCCTGGCCTCGATCCGTTCGAAGCGATCGTCGATCCACCGCAAGGCCATCGCGCCTTGGCCGCTGAGGCGTTTGCGGTCGAGCAGGATCGCCGCGCAAGCGCTTTGCGCCTCGCGGGGGCTGATCACGACCGCGGCGCGGGCGCAGTCCTCGGCGAAGGCTTCAACCGACTGTACATAGGCTGCCAGCCGGCCGTCTTTAAGCCGTCCGATGCAGCCAACGGCGTCGCAGCGCACACCGTTGGCCAGCGTGGCGTCCTTCACCGTTCGCTCATCGCCATCGGCGGCGAGCCAGTCCCGGATGGCGAAGCTGTCGCGGCCGCTCGCCAGCACGCTCAGCCGGCCATCGCTGCCCCGGATCGCCACCGCCGCGCCATCCGCCGCCACGAGCAGATCCGGCCGCGGCGTCGCCGCCGCCCATAGACAGGCGGCCAGCGCCAGCCCTGCCCCGCTCCAGCGCAGCCGGCTGCGCAATAGGCAGACAATCAGCAGCGCCGCCGTGCCGAGCAGCAGCGGCCCGGTGCCGAAGGCATGGATGCGGCCGACCGCGCCCGGCAGGCTCGACACCCAAGTGGCCACGCCGATCATCCAGTCGAGGCCGAGGCCCATCAGCCGCCAGAACGGGGCGTCGAAGCCGAACGGCATGGTCACGGTGCCGAGAATGCCCATCGGCATCACCACGGTCGACACCAGCGGCATCGCCAGCAGATTTGCGATCACGCCATAGGGCGCCAGCCGGTGAAAGTGATAGGCGGCGTAAAGCGTCGTGGCGAAGCCGGCGACGACCGAGACCAGGATCAGGCCGGCGATCTCGCGGCCGCCCCATAGCGCGGTGCGCGCACCGAGCGAGCTGTCGCGGTCCGCGGCGCCAAAAATGCTTTTCGGCAGGCCATGCTGATAGGCCGCGACCAGCGCCAGCGTCGCCGAAAACGACATCTGGAAACTCGGATGCACCAGCGCCTGCGGCGCGATCATGAGCACCGCCAGCGCCGCCAAGGTCAGCGTCCGGAACGTGATCGCCGGCCGGTCGGCCATCACGCCGATGAGGACAATCGCCGTCATGATGAAGGAGCGTTGCGTGGCGACCGCCGCGCCCGACAGCACCAGATAGAACGCCGCCGCCACCAGCGCGCCGGCCGCGGCCCATTTCTTGATCGGCCGCCGGATCGCCAGCGACGGCGACAGCGCCAGCGACGCGCGGATGACGAAGAACACGATGCCCGCCACCACCGCCATGTGATAGCCCGAGATCGACAACACATGGCCGAGGCTGGAGATATACATCGCGTCGTTCACCGCCGTGCTGATGGCGTCGCGTTTGCCGGTGATCAGCGCCGATGCGATGGCGCCGCGGTCGCCGGGGAGCACGGCGCGGATGCGGCTGCTGATGCTTTCGCGAAATCCGTCGATCGCGGCGGCGTAACGCAGGCCAAGGCCGGGCGCGGCCGGCGGTGCGACGGTCCTGATCTGACCGAGCGCATAACCGGACGCGCCGATGCCCTGGAAATACATATCGCGCGCAAAGTCGTAGCCGCCCGGTCGCAGCGGCTGCAGCGGCGGCGACAGATAGGCGCGCAGTTCGACGAAGCTGCCGACCGCGGGCGCCGTGCCCTTGCGCACCGAGACGCGGACACGCTCAATCTTGTCCGTGGTCCGCGGCGCCTCGAACCGGTGGATGCGCACGACGATGCGGTCGCTGCGCTCGCGCTGCTCGCGGGCCTCGACAAAGCCGGACAGCGTGGCGTTGGCGGCCACGCGCGTCAGCACCGGATGCGCGACGCGCGCCGCATGCATTGTGGCGACGGCAAAGCCGCAGGCGATGGCGGCGAGGCCGAGCGCCAGCGGAAATCCGGCCGGCCGCCGCCGCGCCAAGACGGCCAATGCAACGCTGCCGATGGCCAGTCCCGAGGCGGCCCAAACGGCCGGCTCCCGCTCGGCGGTAAAATAGGCGACGATGCCGAAACCAAAGGCCACCGCCAGCCAAGGCAGCAGCCGCCCCGGCGCCACCTCGTCCAGCGCCCATGCCGACAGCCGATCGCGCAACCGGCTGGCGCGCGCCGCCACGCCATAGGGCAAGGCCAGTCCGGCGCGCCGCCGCGCGGCGTCCAGCTCCGCCGCCCAGGCTTTGGCCCGTGACCGACCGCCCTCCGCCACCGCACGCCCCCGACGCCACCTGCACGCCCGCGCGAGCGGCCATGCTACCTCAGCCGCAGGTTGTGGCTAGGAGAACGGTTGTGAACGGTTTACCTCTCCGCTGTCATGGCCGGCCCGGCCGTGACACTTGACCCGGCCATCCATGAGGCCGCGCGTCATAGAAAGCCTTACGTAAGGCATCGGCCCGACGAAAAACATCAGCGAATCAAGTCCGCGCATGACGCAGAGAGTGCGGCGACGTTGGTGTCGGCTGCCCGAGATAACGCCCTACCCGCCCGCCTTGCCCTTCGCCGCATCCTTGGCGACATCCTTCGCGAACGTGTCGCGCAGGCCGATGGTGCGGATGAACACCGGATGGTCCGGCGTGGAGTCACGGTCGCGGCAGAAATAGCCCTGGCGCTCGAACTGCACCGGCTGTTCGATAGCCACATCCAGCGCCGCCGGCTCCAGCCGCGCATCGGCCAGCACCTCGATCGACTCCGGATTGAGATCGGCGGCGAAGTTCTCGGCGCCGCCGGGATCGGGCCGGGCAAACAGCGGGTTGAGCACCCGCACTTCGGCCGCGACCGAATGCGACACTGAGACCCAGTGGATGGTTGCCTTGACCTTGCGGCCGTCCGGCGCGTTGCCGCCTTTGGTGGCCGGGTCGTAGGTGCAGCGCAGTTCGACCACCTCGCCGGCGGCGTTCTTCACCACGTCGCGGCAGGTGACGAAATAGGCGTAGCGCAGCCGCACTTCCATACCCGGCGACAGCCGGAAGAACTTCTTCGGCGGGTTCTCCATGAAGTCGTCCTGCTCGATGAACAGCTCGCGCGAGAACTTGATCTTGCGCGATCCGGCCGCAGCGTCATCCGGGTGATTGACGGCATCGAGCTCCTCGACCTGTCCCTCCGGGTAATTCTCGATCGTGACTTTCAACGGCTTGAGCACCGCCATGCGCCGCAGCGCGGTCTTGTTAAGCGCCTCGCGCACCGTGAAGTCGAACATGCCCATGTCGACCACGCTGTTGGCCTTGGCGACGCCGATGCGCTTGACGAAATCGCGGACCGCCTCGGGCGGCACGCCGCGGCGGCGCAGGCCGGCAATGGTCGGCATGCGCGGGTCGTCCCAGCCGGTGACATGACCGCCGCGCACCAGTTCGGTCAGCACCCGCTTCGACAGCAGCGTGTAGGTGAGATTGAGCCGGGCGAATTCGTACTGCCGCGGCCGCGACGGCACATCCAGGTTTTCCAGAAACCAGTCATAGAGCGGCCGGTGATCCTCGAACTCCAGCGTGCAGAGCGAATGCGTGACGCCCTCGATCGCATCCGACTGGCCATGGGCGAAATCGTAGCTCGGATAGATCTTCCATGCCGTGCCGGTGCGCGGATGATGCGCATGCAGGATGCGGTACAGCACCGGATCGCGCAGGTTGATGTTGCCCGACGCCATGTCGATCTTGGCGCGCAGCACCCGCGCGCCATTGGGATATTCGCCGGCGCGCATGCGGCGAAACAGATCGAGGTTTTCCTCGACCGTGCGGTCCCGGAACGGGCTGTTGCGGCCGGGCTCCGTCAGCGTGCCGCGGTTGCGGCGGATCTCGTCCTGGCTCTGGTCGTCGACATAGGCCTTTCCGGCGCGGATCAGGTCTTCGGCCCAGCCGTAGAGGCGCTCGAAATAGTCCGAGGCAAAGAACAGGTTGCTGCCCCAGTCGAAGCCGAGCCAGCGCACGTCGCGCTGGATGGCGTCGATATATTCCTGCTCTTCCTTGGTCGGATTTGTGTCGTCGAGGCGCAGGTTGCACTGGCCGCCGAATTCCTCAGCGATGCCGAAATTCAGGCAGATCGACTTGGCGTGGCCGATATGGAGATAGCCGTTCGGCTCCGGCGGAAAGCGGGTCACGACCGCCCTGGTCCGCCCGGATTCAAGATCGGCCGCGACGATGTCGCGGATGAAATCCCGGTTGACCGTTTCGCTGGCCGCCGTATCGCCTGTTGCGCCTTCGCCCGGGAGCATGCTTTTTCCTGCCTCACGTCCAACTGCGGATCCGCCGTCCGGCGGTCTGTTCCGTTTCCCCGGAGATGGCGGCACTCTGATGGCGCGCGCCCTGCCCCTGTGTCAAATGCAGTGCCAATTTTAACCGTTACTGTGGTACAGCGCCGCCGATGAGCGAACCCGTCGTTACCCGTTTTGCCCCGTCCCCCACCGGCTTCCTCCATATCGGCGGCGCCCGCACGGCGCTGTTCAACTGGCTCTACGCTCGCAACCGCGGCGGCAAGATGCTGCTGCGAATCGAGGATACCGACCGCGAACGCTCCACCGGCGCCGCCATCGCCGCCATCATCGACGGCCTGTCCTGGCTCGGGCTGACCTGGGACGGCGACATTGTCTACCAGTCGACCCGCGCCGACCGGCACCGCGAGGTCGCCGAACAACTGCTGGCGGCCGGCAAGGCCTATCGCTGCTACGCCTCGCCGGAGGAACTCACCGCCATGCGCGAGGCGGCGCGCAAGGAAGGCCGCTCCAAGCTCTACGACGGCCGCTGGCGCGACCGCGACCCGTCTGAGGCGCCTCCCGGCGTCAAGCCGGTGATCCGGCTGAAGGCGCCCCTGACCGGCGAGATCGCGATCGAGGACCAGGTGCAGGGCCGCGTCGCCTGGCAGAACGCCGACCTCGACGATCTGGTGCTGCTGCGCTCCGACGGCAACCCGACCTACATGCTGGCGGTCGTGGTCGACGACCACGACATGGGCGTCACCCACATCATCCGCGGCGACGACCATCTCACAAATGGCGCCCGGCAGACACACATCTACGAGGCACTCGGCTGGGACGTGCCGGTGATGGCGCATATACCGCTGATCCATGGGCCCGACGGCTCCAAGCTGTCGAAGCGGCATGGCGCGCTCGGCGTCGACGCCTACCGGGCGATGGGCTACCTGCCGGCGGCCGTGCGCAATTATCTGGTCCGGCTCGGCTGGGCCCATGGCGACCAGGAGACCTTTTCGACCGCGGAGATGATTGCCGCCTTCGACCTGCCCGCCATCGGCCGCTCGCCGGCGCGGTTCGATTTCGCCAAGCTGGAAAGTCTCAACGGTCACTACATGCGCGCCAGCGCCGACGCCGACCTGATCGCCGCGCTGGAGCAACTGCTGCCCCACATTGCGGGCGGCCAGGAGCTTGCCGAAAAGCTGACGCCGGAGTTGCGCGGCAAATTGCTCGCCGCCATGCCGGGGCTGAAGGAGCGCGCCAAGACCCTGATCGAGCTGTTCGAGGCATCACGGTTCCTGTGGGCGAGCCGGCCGCTGGACATCAATGCCGCTGCCAAACTGGTTCTGACGCAGGACGCCAAAGCGGTGATCGCGGCGCTGCTGCCGGCGCTGGAAGGCGTCGCCGACTGGTCGGCCGCCAATGCGGAAGGCGTCGTCCGTGCCTTTGCGGAACAGACCGGTCACAAGCTCGGCGCCGTGGCCCAGCCGCTGCGGGCGGCGCTGACCGGCCGGACCACCTCGCCGCCAATTTTCGACGTGCTGGCGGTGCTCGGCCGCGACGAGAGCCTCGCCCGTCTCCGCGATCAGGCCGCGCCGGCCTGATTCCAAAGCGGTTTTGCGCTGTGAAATGGCGCCCCGGACATGCCCCAATCGCGGGCATCGGGACGGCGATCAACCTTGCGGCACGCCTTCTTGCGGTGCACACTTGGATAAGCTACCCCAAACGCGGCCGGAGCCATACGCCTCGGCGTCATCTTCAGTTCCAGGCCAGACGTTTATTCAAAGCGCACGCCTCGCTGCCAATTCGAGGGCTCGACCATGGATGCCAAGACCGACGACAACAAGACCGGCACGCTGACGATCGGCAATCAGAACTTCGATTTTCCGATCTACAAGGGCACGATCGGCCCCGATGTGGTCGACATCAGCAAGCTCTATGCGCTGAGCGGCGCCTTTACCTACGATCCCGGCTTCACCTCGACGGCAAGCTGCGATTCCAAGATCACCTATATCGACGGCGACGAGGGCGTGCTGCTCTATCGCGGCTATCCGATCGAGCAGCTGGCCGAGCACGGCGACTTCCTCGAGACCTGCTACCTGCTGCTCTACGGCGAACTGCCGACACCGACGCAAAAGGCCGACTTCGACTACCGCGTCACGCGCCACACCATGGTGCATGAGCAGATGAGCCGGTTCTTCCAGGGCTTCCGCCGCGACGCCCACCCGATGGCGATCATGACCGGATCGATCGGGGCGCTGTCGGCCTTCTATCACGACTCCACCGACATCTCCGACCCGACGCAGCGCATGATCGCGTCGATCCGCATGATCGCCAAGGTGCCGACGCTCGCCGCCATGGCCTACAAATATTCGATCGGTCAGCCGTTCGTCTATCCGAAGAACGACCTCGACTATTCCACCAACTTCCTGCGCATGTGCTACGCGGTGCCGACCGAGGACTACAAGCCGAACCCGGTGCTGGCCCGCGCCATGGACCGCATCTTCATCCTGCACGCCGACCACGAGCAGAACGCCTCGACCTCGACGGTGCGTCTGGCCGGCTCCTCGGGCGCCAATCCGTTCGCCTGCATCGCCGCCGGTTGCGCCTGCCTGTGGGGCCCGGCGCATGGCGGCGCCAACGAGGCCGCGCTCAACATGCTGAGCGAGATCGGCAGCGTCGACCGTATCCCCGAGTTCATCAAGCGGGCGAAGGACAAGAACGATCCTTACCGGCTGATGGGCTTCGGCCACCGCGTCTACAAGAACTACGATCCCCGCGCCAAGATCATGCAGAAGACCTGCCACGAGGTGCTCGCCGAACTCGGCATCAAGGACGATCCGCTGCTCGACGTCGCCATGGAGCTGGAGAAGATCGCGCTCAGCGACGAATATTTCGTCGAGAAGAAACTGTACCCGAACATCGACTTCTATTCGGGCATCACGCTGAAGGCGATGGGCTTCCCGACCACCATGTTCACGGTGCTGTTCGCGGTCGCGCGCACTGTCGGCTGGATCGCGCAGTGGAAGGAAATGATCGAGGATCCGAAGCAGAAGATCGGCCGTCCGCGCCAGCTCTACACCGGCGCCCCGACGCGCGATTACGTGCCGATTTCGCGAAGGAAGTAGAGCCGGCTCGCTCTGACTGCTTGCAAAAGCCCCGGCTTCGGCCGGGGCTTTTTTGCTCAGAGGTTTAACAGTCCATGCTTGCCGCCTGACGCCGCACCCTGACCGATTTTCCGGCCGGCTTGCGTTACTCGTGCCGCAGCGCCTCGATCGGGTCGAGGCGCGCGGCGCGCCGCGCCGGGAAATAGCCGAAGACCACGCCGACCAGCGCGGAGAACGCAAAGGCCACCAGGATGATCTGGCCGTCGACGGCGAACGGTACTTGAAGAGCCCGTGTGGCCGCCAGCGCGAGCCCGAGCCCGAGCAGAATACCGGCGATACCGCCGAACAGCGACAACACCGATGCCTCCACCAAAAACTGCGCCAGCACCTGCCGCTCCAGCGCGCCGATGGCGAGCCTGATACCGATCTCGCGCGTGCGTTCGGTCACCGACACCAGCATGATATTCATGATGCCGATGCCGCCAACGAGGAGACTGACCGCCGCCACCGCGCCGAGCAGCGCCGTCAGCATCGCGGTGGTTCCCGCCATCGTGTCGGCGATCTGCTTCATATCGCGCACGGAAAAATCATCCTCCTTGCCGGGCCCGATGTTGCGGCGCTCGCGCAGCATCCACTCAATGTCGCCCTGCACCTTCTCTGTCGCCACGCCGTCCTTGGCCGAGACGATCACGCGGCCGATGTCGGTGTTGCCGGCCAGCCGCCGCTGAAATGTGCGCAACGGCATGACAACGATATCGTCCTGGTCGGTGCCAAAGCTCGACTGGCCTTTGGGCACGAGCACGCCGATGACTTCGCAAGACACTTTGCTGACCCGGATGTTGCGGCCGAGCGGGTCGGTCGCACCGAACAGTTTGTCACGCACGGTTTCGCCGATGATGCAGGCGGCACGACCAGAACGGATTTCTCCGTCGAGGAATGTCCGACCCGATTTCAGGGCCCAGTCCTGGGTGATGAAATAGTCGTTGTCGGTACCGGTGACGCTGACGTTGCGGCTCTCGGTGCCGTGGACAACGGTAACCGACTTCGTTCCCATTGGCGCAACCGCTTTGACACCGGCGAGTTGCGTTTTCATCGCGTCGACATCGCGGATGTTGAATGCCTTAGCATCCGCACTGGCGCGGCCCGGGCCGGACTGGCCGGGGCTCACGAACAAGACGTTGGAGCCCAGCTTGGCGAGGTCGGCCGTGACCTTGGCCGTGGTTCCGTTGCCAATCGTCACCATCGCGATCACGGCACCGACGCCAATGACGATGCCGAGCACGGTCAAGAACGAGCGCAGCGGATTGCGCTTGACCGCCTGCAGGGCCAGTTTGACAGCTTCAAAAAGCATCACGCGGCCTGCTGTTGGTTGCGCACGTCGCTCTCGATCTTGCCGTCCACAAAGCGAATAATGCGGCGCGCGTAGGCGGCGATATCGCTTTCATGCGTCACCATGACAACGGTCATGCCCTGATCGCGATTGAGGCTCGTCACCAGGTCCATGATCTCGCGGCTGGTCATGGTATCGAGGTTTCCGGTTGGCTCGTCGGCAAGCAGGACCAAAGGGTCGGTGACAATGGCGCGCGCGATCGCCACGCGCTGCTGCTGGCCGCCGGATAATTCACCGGAAGTGTGGTGCCCGCGGCCGGTCAACCCAACCCGATCGAGTGCGCCCGCGGCAAGCCGCTGGCGTTCCGCCGCCGGTACGCCACGATAAATCAGCGGCAGTTCGACATTTTCCAGCGCCGTGGTTCTCGCCAGCAGATTGAACCCCTGGAACACGAAGCCGAGCAGATGGCGGCGCAGAAGCGCGCGCGCGTTCTGCGGCAGTCGCCCGACCTCGGTGCCCTTGAACAGATAGTCGCCTGATGTCGGCGTATCGAGACAGCCAAGGATGTTCATGGCGGTCGACTTGCCGGATCCGGACGGGCCCATGATGGCGACGAATTCGCTCTCCTCGATGATCAGGTCGACCTGGCTGAGCGCGTGCACGGCGGCCTCGCCGCTGCCGTAGACCTTGCTCACGGCGCGGAACTCGAGGAGCGGCGGCTGGCTGTTGGCGGCGGTCAAGGAAGCTCTCCCGTCACTTGACGGTGGTCTGGTCGACGATTACCGCCTGCCCGACCGCAAGCTCGCCGCTTTTGACTTCGGTGTGCCGTCCGTCGCTCGCGCCGACGGAGACCGTCACCGGCGTGGGCGTGCCGTCACGCAGCAGCCAGACCGTGCGATCCGGCCCCGTGCTCTCACGCGATTTTGGCGCGCGAAAGCCGGGCGGTCCGGGTAAAATACGCTGCAAAAGGCTCCGGTTATTGCGCGCCGAGGTAGCCGGTGGCGCGTAGCGCAACGCGGCGTTCGAAACCAGGAGTGCATCCGAGACTTCCAACACCCTGATCTCTGCCGTCGCCGTCATGCCTGGACGCAGCAGCAATTCTGAGTTGTCGATATTCAATATTGCCTTGTAGGTGACCACGCCCTGGATCGTTTCCGAGGCGTAGCGGAGCTCGCGGATGGTGGCGGGGAACTTGCGGTCTGGAAACGCATCAACGCCGAAGGTGGCGCTTTGGCCGACATGGACTTTGCCGACATCGGCTTCATCGACATCCACCTGCAATTCCATCTGCTTGAGATCCTCGGCGATCGAGAACAGCACCGGTGCCTGCAACGTGGACGCAACGGTCTGGCCGGGGTCGACGGCGCGCGTCAGTACGACGCCGTTGATGGGCGAACGGATGACGGCCTTCGCCAGATTGGTCGCATTCAGCTCCAGATCAGCCTTGGCAACGTCGACATCGGCGTTGGCGCTCCGCAGGGTGGCGAGGGCCCGCTCGTAGGATGCGAGGGCTGTATCGTGCTCGCGAGTCGAGACGGCGTGCGTGCCGAGGAGTGCCTTGTGGCGCTCGAGATCGCGGGCGGTCTGGCGCACCGTCGCCTCGATCTCCACCACCTTCGCCTCGGCAACGGCGAGCTTGGCGCGCGAGCTGTTCAGCGTCGCCCTCAATTTGTCGGTGTCGAGCTCGGCCAGCACGTCGCCCGCTTTGACCTCCGAGTTGTAATCGACGAAGACTTTACGCACCGTGCCCGACAGTTCGCTCGACACGTCGACTTTGTTGGTGGGCTGCACTGAACCGGTTGCGGTGACGATGACGGTGAGGCTGCCTTGCGTCACCGGCTGGGTGACGTAGGTCACCGTGCTGGAAGCGCCGCCGAATAGCCAGAGGCCCGCAATTATCAAAAGCCCGACCACAGCGACGCCAATCAAAAGTCGCTTAATCGCAACTCCGAAAGCTGTGCCCGTACTGGATGCTTCGCCTAATATGGCGTGGATGTCGACGCGCTCTTTCGGATCGATGGGCTTGTTCATGGTCCACGCTTGCTGAGCCCCATTCATCTTTAGGGACTGGGGGCAAACGCAGGTTGATAAATATCAAAGAAATCTCTACGGCGGCAGGCCTGTAGCCCGGCCAGACCTTTGGATCAGCTTGCTTTGCCGTTGCCGTTGAATTTTACCGCCTTGGCGCCATCATAGGCCCACTGCACATAGACGCCGGCCCAGGTGAAGCCGCCGCCAAACGCAGCCAGCAGCAGCTTGTTGCCGGGCTTCAGCTTGGCCTCGTAATCCCACAGACACAGCGGGATCGTCGCATTGGTGGTGTTGCCGTATTTGTTGATGGTCACCATCACCCGCTCCATCGGCAGGCCCATGCGTTCGGCTGTCGACTCGATGATGCGCTTGTTGGCCTGATGCGGCACCAGCCAGTCGATCATGTTGCCGCGCAGATTGTTGCGCGTCATGATCTGGCCCGCAACCTCGGCCATGCGCGCGATGGCGTGCTTGTAGACCGCAGCACCTTCCTGATGGACGTAGTGCAGACGCTGGTCGACGGACTTGGCACTGGCCGGCATGCGGCTGCCGCCGGCCTTCTGGTGCAGATGAATCCAGCCGGCGCCGTCCGAGCGGATCAGCGAGTCCATGATGCCGGTGCCATCGGCGCTCGGCTCCAGCAGCACCGCGCCGGCGCCGTCGCCGAACAGCACGCAGGTGGCGCGGTCGGTATAGTCGATGATCGACGACATCTTGTCGGCGCCGACCACGATCACCTTGCGCGCGGTGCCGTTGGCGATGAATTGCGAGGCGATGGTCAGCGAATAGAGAAAGCCGGAACAGGCGGCCTGCACGTCGAACGAGCCGATGTCGCGAATGCCGACCATGTCGCAGATCAGATTGGCGGTCGACGGGAACTGCATGTCCGGCGTGGTGGTGGCGCAGATCAGAAGGTCGATCTCGCCGGGCGCGGTGCCGGTTTTCTGCAGCAGACCGCGCACAGCCTCCGCGGCCATATGCGATGTGCCAAGTCCCTCGCCTTTCAGGATATGCCGTTCCCGGATACCGGTGCGTTCGGTGATCCAGGCGTCACTGGTGTCCACCATCACCGCCAGTTCGGCATTGGTCAGCACGTCCGGCGGCACGTACCCGTGGACGGCGGTAATGGCGGCGCGGGCGGGAATCGTCAAAGGCGGAATTCTCGGTTTTCGGCCATGGGCTTATAGCCGCTCGGGCGGTCGAGTCACAAACTACGCCGAAGGCTTGCCCGGCGCCACCGGGTCGGCCACCGGCTGGTTAATTCCGGCAACGGACCCCAGCACGATCGCCGCCGCCTGGTCGCTGGGGGCGGCCCGGCCGATTTCCATGATCCGATCCAGCCGCTTGAATGCCTCGATCTGGCGAAGCCGCTCCGGCGTATCGGCCAATAGCGGCAGCACCGCGCCGGCCAGACTCTCGGCGGTGCAGTCCCCCTGCAGGAATTCCGGCACCACATTCTCTCCCAGCACCAGATTGGCCAGGATCGCGCTGGGAGCGGTAATCAGCACACGGCCGACAGCCGCTTCCAGAAGGGGCACTTTGTAGGCGGCTGCCATCGGGACACCGGCCACCGCCAGTTCCAGCGTCGAGGTGCCGGATTTGGTCAGCGCGGCCCTGGCGGTACGAAAGGCAGCGTCCTTCTCCGCCGCATCGGTGATAATCCGGGCCGGCACCGGCCAGGCGGCCACCGCTGCGCCGACCGCCGCGGCCAGCCGCGGCACCGACGGCACCACCACCTCGAGCGGACCCGCCTGTTTGGCCACCCGGGCCACCGCGTCACCGAACACCCCCGCCATGCGCTTGATTTCGCCCGACCGGCTGCCCGGCAGCACCAGCAGCAGCGGCGGATCGGCCAGCCGGCGCGCCGCCTCCTCCGGCGTTTGCGGCCGCAGGTCGGCCGCGCGCTCGGTCAGGGGATGGCCGACATAGGTGCAGGGCGGCCCGCCGAGCCGCCGCATCACATCCGGCTCGAACGGCAGCAGCGCCAGCACGTGATCGACATAGCCGCGCATCTTGCGCGCCCGGCCCGGCCGCCAGGCCCAGACCGAGGGGCAGACATAATCGACGATCGGAATGCCGGGCGCTTCGGCCCGGACGCGGCGGGCGACGCGGTGGGTGAACTCCGGGCTGTCGATGATCACCAGCACGTCCGGCCGCGCCGCCACCACGGCGTCGGCGGTCTCGCGGATGCGGCGCAGGATTTTCGGCAACTGCGCCGGGATCGCCGCAAAGCCCATGATGGCGAGATCGCCGAGCGGAAACGGGCTGACCACGCCCTGCTCCGCCATATGAGCGCCACCGATGCCGGAAAAGCGGATCGCGCCCTGCGCTGCCCGGCGCAGGGCCGGGATCAGCGCCGCGCCGAGCCGGTCACCGGACTCTTCGCCGGCCACCAGAAAGACATGCGGGCTCATGGCACGGTCCCGTCGGCCCAGCCGACGACAAACAGCCTGGCTTTATCGGCCGCCTGCACCAGCCGGTCCGGTTCGGCCATGATGGTGGCACCGGCAACAACGGCAATGCCGGCAAGACCGGCACGGGCGGCATTCTCGACCGTCTGCGGTCCCATGGTCGGCAGGTCGAAGCGGCGATCCTGGCCAGGCTTGGGCGCTTTCACCAGCACCCCGGTGCCGGCCGGCGCGCGCAGCCGCCCATTGGCGCGCAGCGTCGCGACCCGATCCAGCATCTGGTCGGTGCCCTCGATCGCCTCGACGGCCAGAATATGACGGCCGGCGACCACCACCGCCTGGCCGATGTCGAACGGGCCGGCGGCATGGAGATAGTCGAGCCCCAGCGCAATGTCGGCGCGGTCGCGTTCGGACGGCTGGACGTGGCCGAACGTGCCTTCCGGAATCAGAATCTCCGGCGCCACCTCATGGGCACCCAGCAGCCGGAAACCTTCCTGCTCCAGCAACCGGCCCATACCGGAAATCAGGTGATTGTCGCCGCCGCGAAACGCCTTCAGCACCCGCGGCAGCATCATCAGGCCGCCGAGATCCGGCCGCGTCTGCCATATCGACGGCCGCACCAGCGCGCCGATGAACACGACATCGCGGCAGCCTGCGGCGCGCGCCAGACGCATGAACTTGCCGATCTGGCCGATATGAACCCAGTGATGCGGGAAGCGTTCGACCGCGGTGCCTTCGGCGGCGCCGCGCAGCGGAAACAGCACCACCTCACGCCCGCGCGCCGTCACCGCCGCCGCCACCGCCAGCGGCAGACTGCCGCCGCCGCAGATCATCGCCAGCGGACCTTGCCCCGTGATGGGCGCGGCGTTCATGTGTCCTCGTCGGCGTCGGCGTGTTGGCCCGCCATGGTCAGCGGCCGCTTGGCGGCGCGGATGAAGTCGATCATCTTCGCCACGTGAACGTCGGCGCCGTATTCGGCGGCAACGGGCTCGATGCGGGACCTGAATTCGCCGTCACCGAAAAACAGCGCCCGATACGCGGCGCGCACGCGGTGGATGTCAGCCTTGGCCAGACCGCGCCGGCGCATGCCGACAACATTCAGCCCAACCAGATTGGCCAGCGGGCCCTGCACCGTGCCCCACGGGATGACATCGGCGCGCACGCCGCTGAGGCCGACGATCATGGCGCCCTCGCCGATCCGCACGAACTGGCGCACCGCGGCGCCGCCGCCGAATACGACATTGTCGCCAACGCTGACGTGGCCGCCGAGCAGCGCATTGTTGGCGAAGGTGACGTTGTTGCCGACGCGGCAATCATGCGCCACATGCGAACCGACCATGAAGAAACATCGGTCGCCGACTTGCGTCAGACCGCCGTCATCCTCGGTCCCGGTGTTCATGCTGACGTGTTCGCGAATGTCGCAATCGGCGCCGATCACCAGCCGTGTCGGCCCGCCTTTGTATTTCACCGACTGCGGCGGCGTGCCGAGCGAGGCAAACGGATAAATAACCGTGCGCGCACCGATCGTCGTGTGCCCTGTGAGGCAGACATGCGAAACCAGCCGGCAGCCGTCACCCAGCGTGACATGCGGCCCGACCGTGCAATAAGGGCCGATCGTGACGCCTTCGCCGATCGCCGCGCCGCTTTCGATCCGCGCGGTGGGATCGATTTTGGCTGTGCTCATGAGTCGGAAATCATGGCGCCGACCTCGGCTTCGGCAACCGTCTGGCCCGCCACTTTGGCTTCACCGAAATACCACCACATCGACTTGCGCTGGCGCACCTTGCGCATGTGGTACTCGATCGTGTCGCCGGGCAGCACCGGCTTGCGGAATTTGGCCTTGTCGATGGTCAGGAAGAACACCGACTTCGGCTGATCCCAGCCCAGCGACTTGATGCACAGCACGCCGGCGGTCTGCGCCATGCCTTCGATCATCAGCACGCCGGGAAACACCGGGTTGCCCGGAAAGTGGCCCTGAAAATGCGGTTCGTTGATGGTGACGTTCTTGATGCCGACGCCGTAATCGTCGCCCTGAATATCGATCACGCGGTCGATCATCAGAAACGGATAACGATGCGGCAACATCTTGAGCACCGCTCCGATGTCGGCCGCATTGAGATCGCTGACCGGTTTATCCATGGCTTCGTCTCACTCGTCTGCCGCAGGCTTGGCGGCGCCCGGCGGGCGCGCCATGCGCTCCATCATTACCAACTCGCGGAACCATTGCTTCAAGGGTTTGGCCGGCACTCCTCCCCAACGCGCGCCAGCCGGAACGTCGCCGTGGGCGACGCTGGTTCCGGCCAGTTGCGCGCCTTCGCCGACCGTCACGTTGGTGTTGGTGCCGGAGCGCGCACCCATGACCACGAAATCTTCAAGCGTCGAACTACCGGAAAGACCGGTCTGGGACACCACCACGCAGTGCCGGCCGATGCGCACATTGTGGCCCACCTGAACCAGGTTGTCGATCTTGGTACCCTCGCCGATGGTGGTGTCGCGGATCGCGCCGCGGTCGATGGCTGTGCCGGCACCAACTTCGACGTCGTCCTGAATGATGACGCGCCCGACCTGCGGCACCTTGAGGTGCCCCTTGGCACTCATGACATAGCCGAATCCGTCCTGACCGATCCGGCAACCGGGATGAATGATGACGCGGTCGCCAATCAACGCATTGGCGATGGTGGTACCGGCACCGATCGCGCAGTCGCGCCCGATCCGTACCAAGCCCTCGATCACTGCGTTCGCGCCGATCACGGTGCCGCTGCCGATCTCCGCCTGCGGCCCGATCACCGCGCCCGGCTCGACGACGACGCCGTTCTCCAGCCGCGCCGTCGGATGCACATGGGCGCCCGCCCGCTCGGTTTCCTCGTACAGTGACGATGGCCGCAACGAATGCGGAAACATCTCGCGCGCGACCGTGACGAAGGCCCGGTACGGCTCCTTGACCACCAGCACTGCGACGTGCGCGGGCAATACCTTGGCCAGGGCTGCGGTGGTGAAGCAGGCGCCGGCGTGCGTGGCGGCGGCGGCATCGGCGAAAAAGTTGCTCTCGAGAAACCCGAGGTCGGACGGCCCGGCGCGATCCAGCGGACCGATATTCGCGATCCGGCGGGCATGCGGCGCCGGCGTCACCAGACGGGCACCGGCGAGCGCGGCGATCTCATCGAGCGTGAGACCGCGGGAGTGGCGTAGGAATAACGGCTCGCTCATGGCGTGGAGGCTGATCCGCTAGGACGAAATCAAAGAGGTCCCTAAACTGCTGCGGGCGTCGATCCAAAGGCGGGAATTGCTTCCCGCCTTCGAACTGTAAGCGCTGGTGTCCCGCCGCCGCTGGCTGCCAGGATCAGAACTTGGTGCCGCCACTGAAGCGGAAAATCTGCGTCCGGTCGCAAACCTCGGTGCCTGCCGAATTGGTCGCGCAGTACTTCGACAGCGGATAAGCCAGGTCGAAGCGCAGCGGACCGAGCGGCGAATCCCAGATCAGGCCAACGCCGACCGAGGAGCGGATCATCGATGCGTCGTTCAGACCGACCTGAAGCGACTCTCCGGTCACCGACCACGATGTCGGCCCCTGATAGCTCCAGAGCGAGCCGGCATCAGCGAAAGCGGCGACCTTGATACCGATTTCCTTCGGCAGGAAATACAGCGGCGTCTGAACTTCCGCCGTCGCACCCCAATACATCGAGCCGCCAAGCGCGTCGTTCGTGGTGGAACCGGGCGTGACGTCGCGCGGGCCGATGCCGTTCGGCGCAAAGCCGCGCACCAGGTTCGGACCCATCTGGAAATGATCCAGCATGCGGAGGTCCTTGCCACCCCACGAACCGATGTGACCGCCCTGCACCTTGAGCACGCTGACGATGTCAGGAAGCACTTCGTAGTAGTTGCGAATTTCACCGCTGGTGCGGATGAAGTTCACGTCACCACCAGCGCCGGCGAGGTCCTGCTTGAGTTCGGCCAGCAAACCGCTGGTCGGCATGCGGTTGTTGTCGACGGTGTTGTAGGCCAGCGAGTAACCGACCAGCGAGACCGTCACCGGGCCGCCGGAAAGTTCGCGGCGAACCGCCAGCGACGCTTCGCCATCATTGTAACAGCCGCCGGCGGTAACAGTATTTGATCCGTTGGCTTCATTGGTCTGGTTGACGCCGAGACCACCATTTATGATCGCATTACTGGAGAGAATACAGTTGTTGTACTGGGTCGGCAGCGTGATTTCCTGCCGATAGATCGAATAACGCGGCGAGAAACTGATCTCTTCGGTCAGCGCGAAACCGAGCCGCAGATTGGTGCCGTAGGTCCTGGTGTCGTAGGACACGTAGGACGAGGCCAGATTCTGCTTCGCGAACAGGTCGATGCCGCCGGCCATGCGGTAGCCGAGCAGGTAGGGCTCGACGAAAGACAACTCGAAGCCGCGCACGCGCTGACCGATCTGCAACGACGCCTTGGCGAACTGGCCCCGGCCCATCAGGTTACGGTCTGCGATACTGACCTCACCGATAAAGCCGTCGGCGGTGGAATAGCCGCCCGAGACCGAGAATTCGCCGGTGGCCTGTTCCTCGACTTCGACATTGACCACGACGCGGTCGGGCGCAGAGCCCGGCTCGTTGGTGATCCTCACCGTTTTGAAGAAGTTCAGGTTCTTCAGCCGCCGCTCGGCACGATCGACCAGCGCGCGATTATAGGCGTCGCCCTCGCTGATATCGAATTCGCGGCGAATGACGTATTCGCGCGTGCGGATGTTGCCGCGCACGTTGATACGCTCGATGTAGGCGCGCGGGCCCTCTTCGACCACGAACACCAGATTGATGGTGCGGTTCTCGAAATTGCGGTCGCCGCGAGGGCGAACCGTGGCGAAGGCATAGCCGCGATTGGCGGCCTCGATCGTCATCGTTTCGACCGACTTCTCGACCAAGTCGGCGTTGTAAACGCTGCCGGCGCTGAGCTTGAGGCTACCGCGGAGCGTGCTTGGCTCAATCGCCCGCACGTTGGACACGACATCGACACTGCCGATGCGATACTGGTTGCCCTCGTCGATCGTGAAGGTGACGACGAAGCCGTTCTGAGCCGGATCGTATTCGCCGATCGCCGAGACGATGCGAACGTCGGCATAGCCGTGCTTGAGATAGAAACGGCGCAACAGATCGCGGTCGGCCGCGACCCGATCCGGATCGTAGATGTCGCCGGTCTGCAGGAAGCTGAGCCAGTTGCTCTCGTTGGTCTTGATCACGTCCTTGAGGCGGCCGTTGGAAAACGCCCGCGCGCCCTGGAACCGGATAAGCTTGACGCCGGTCTTTTTGCCTTCGCTGATCTCGAACACCAGGTCGACCCGGTTGTTCGCCAGATCAATGATCTTCGGCTCAACGCGAACGTCAAAGCGGCCACTGCGCTGGTAAATCTCGATAATGCGCTGCACGTCGGCCTGCACGGTCGGACGCGACAGAGTCCCGCGCGGCTTCGACTGCACTTCGACCCTGAGCTGGTCGTCCTTGGCTTTGCTGTTGCCTTCAAAGGCGACCCGGTTGATCACCGGATTCTCGACCACGTTGACGACCAACCGGCCGCCCACGTTGTTGATGCGCACATCGGAAAACAGACCGGTGGCATAGAGCGCCTTGAGCGCCTCGTCGATTTCGAACGGCCCGAGCCGGCCGCTTGGGCCAGGCCGGAAATAGGATCGGACGGTATCCGCCTCAACGCGGCGGTTACCCTCCACCACAATGGAGCTGGCCGACTGCGCAAACGCAACGCCCGACGACGCAACCGTCAGCGACCCGGCGCCAATGAGGAGACCACCGAGGACCACACAAGAAATCGTCAGTCCCCGAACCAACCGCACACAAAGTCTCATGCGCAACGCGCCCTCTTAAATTCCTGCGGCCGCCCCCGCTGCCAAACACAGATTCCCGGGTCGACTTCGCCTGCGTTGTACCGCGTTTTAAGCGCACTGCAAACGAAACCGCCAACCCGACTTTCCCTTTCCCCTCATAAAGTTGCCCCAAGGCAACGATTCAGGAGGAGCCCGCAAAGAAGATGCCTTTTATGTCATTAAAGGTTGCAAATATCATCAACATCAGAACCAGCGCCAGGCCGACGCGGAATCCATATTCCTGGGCCCTTTCGGACATCGGACGGCCCCTAACCGCCTCGATTCCGTAGAACATAAGGTGACCGCCGTCGAGCAAGGGAATCGGGAACAAGTTCAGCAAGCCGATCGATACCGACAGCACCGCAGTCAGATGCAGCAGCGCCACAATACCGGCGGTCGCCACCTGGCCCGACACCTGGGCGATTCGGATCGGCCCGCCGAGCTGGTCGGCGGCCTCCCGGCCGGAGAAGATGCCGCCGATATAGGACAGCGTCCGGTCGACCACGAACCAGGTTTCCTGCGCCCCCATCCCGACCGCCTGTATGGGTCCGACTGACTCGGTGCGGATATCGCCCGGCTGCATCGAGCGGCTGATGCCCAGCACGCCGAGCCTGTGCACGTTGCCGAAGTTGTCCTTCATCTCGCGACGTTCGGGCACCGCCTTGAGCGTCACCAGCGTGCCGCCGCGCTCGACTTCGACATTGAGGGGCTCGCCGGCGCTGATGCTGACGATCCGCTGCATCTCGGAAAAGCTGTCGATCCGCACCCCGTTGATGGACATCACGAGATCGCCCGACTGGAAGCCGGCGGCCGCGGCGGCGCTGTTGGGCTGCACGGTGTCGACACGGGCGGTGGTGATCTGTTTGCCGGCCACCATGAAGACGCCGGCGAAAATGACGATGGCAAGCAGGAAATTGGCGATCGGCCCGGCCGCGACCACGGCGGCGCGGGCGCCGACCGGCTTGTGAATGAAGCTGTCGCGCCGCTCGGCCTCGTTCATGCCGCGGGCCGCCTCATGGTCGGGCACGCTGGCGACGTTCTCGTCGCCGAAGAATTTCACATAGCCGCCGAGCGGAATTGCCGAGATTTTCCACCGGGTGCCGTGACGGTCGTTGAAACCGACAATTTCGGGGCCGAAACCGACCGAAAAGGTCACCACCTTAACGCCGCACCAGCGTGCCACCAGAAAGTGGCCAAGCTCATGAAAGAAAACGACAATCGTCAGGACGAACAGAAACGGCACGAGATAGCCGATGGCGCCGCCGCCGAATGAGCCCAAGCCCCCCAGAATGTCACCCATCAGACCCTCGTTTCCGCGCCAAGCGCTCGCAGCATCAACAAATGCTTACCCAATAATGAAAGCTTCCTAAGATGCCTTTACGGCATTTTCGGACAAGAGGTCGCGGGCTAAACTTCTCGCGATATGGTCAACGGCAAGCGCCGCCTCGATCCCGGCCGGCTCGCCGAGCAGCCCGCGAACGGTAGCGGCCTCCAGGGTCGCCTCGACCAGCGCCGCGATCGACGGAAAACCGATCCGGCCGGCGATGAATGCCCCCACCGCGACCTCATTGGCGGCGTTCAGGACGGTCGGCGCCGCGCCGCCGGCTTCCAGCGCCCGCCGCGCCAGCGCCAGGGCCGGAAACCGGACGGTATCCGGCGCCTCGAAGGTCAGGTCTCGGATTTGCGCCAGGTCGAGCCGCGGCGCCGGGCCGTCGATGCGCTTCGGCCAGGCCAGGCAATGGGCAATCGGGATGCGCATGTCCGGGGCGCCGAGCTGGGCCACCACCGAGCCGTCGCGGAATTCGACCAGGCCGTGCACCACCGACTGCGGATGCACCAGAATGTCGATCTCGCCGGCCTTCAGCGCGAACAGATGGTAGGCCTCGATCAGTTCGAGGCCCTTGTTCATCATGGTGGCGGAGTCGATCGAGATCTTCGGCCCCATCGACCAGTTCGGATGGCGCAGCGCCTGCTCGATGGTCGCCGACCGGATCTGCGCCTGCGTCCAGGTCCGGAACGGGCCGCCGGAGGCCGTCAGGATGATGCGGCGGACGTCCTCGCGCCGCCCTGCCCCCAGCGCCTGGAAAATGGCGTTGTGCTCTGAATCGACCGGCAGCACGGTGGCCCCGGTCGCCGCGGCGCGGCGCATGAACAGGCTGCCGGCGCAGACCAGGCATTCCTTGTTGGCAAGCGCCACGGTGGCGCCGCGTTCGATCGCGGCCATGGTCGGCTTCAGGCCGACCGCGCCGCTGATCGCCGCCATCACCCAGTCGGCCGGGCGAGCGGCGGCCTCGTCGAGCGCGTCGGCGCCGGCGGCCGCCTCGATGCCGCTGCCGGACAGCGCGTTCTTCAATTCCGTGTAGGCGGCAGGATCGGCAACGACGGCAAGCCGGGCACCGACATCACGCGCCACCTGCGCCAGCTCAGTGGCCTTGCTGTCCGCCGTGACCGCTTCGACCCGGAACCGCTGCTTTTCGCGCTTGATCAGGTCGACGGTCGAGGCCCCGACCGAGCCGGTGGCGCCGAGGATGGTGACGCTGCGCATCATCCCCTCACCATATCAGAAGGCCGCGGGCCGGCGCGTCGAAGCCGCCATGCACCACGCCGATCAGCGCGGCGGCGAGCGCGGCCGCCCAGAAGCCGTCGAGCCGGTCCATCACGCCGCCATGGCCGGGAATGAGCTGGCCGGCATCCTTGGCGCCGAACCGGCGCTTGATCCACGATTCCAGCAGGTCGCCGATCTGCGACAGCACCGACAGCAGCAGCGCGATGACGGCGATCGCAGGGAGATTGGCGATGCCGAAGGCATAGGCCAGCGCGACCGCGACCAGCATCGCGCCGAGCGTGCCGCCGATCGCGCCGGACCAGGTTTTCTTCGGGCTCACCGACGGCATCAACTTCGGGCCGCCGAGGGCGCGGCCAGCGAAATAGGCGGCAACATCGGTGGTCCAGACAATGCCGAACAGCATCACGATCGCCAGAAAGCCGTAGGCCGCATCGGCGCGCAGCAGCAGCGGCGCCAGCAACAGCACCGACGCATAGGCGGCGCCGGCAATATACCAGCCGAGCCGCGCGGGCGGCGCCAGCGCCGCGCCACGCACCAGCGCCGACCATTCCCACAACACCGCGAGCGCGGCAGCGGCCCAGAACAGCGCGAACAGGACGCCGCCGGCATAGGCAATGACCAGCGCCAGCGGCATCATCACCGCGGCCGAGATCACGCGCAGCGCCAGATTGCTCATCGAGGATATTCCGGACGGACCGGGTTTGACCACGGCGGTCAGGATCCGGTCTTGGCGACAAGCCCGCCAAACCGGCGCTCGCGCTGCTGATACTCGCCGATCGCGGCCTCAAGCGCGGCCCGGTCGAAGTCGGGCCAATAAGTCGGCGTGAAGACGAGTTCGCTATAGGCCGACTGCCACAGCAGGAAGTTGGACAGCCGCTGCTCGCCGCTGGTGCGGATGATCAGATCCGGGTCCGGCACATCCGGCGCATCCAGGAATCCGGTGATGGTGTCCATCGTGACATCCGCCGGCGCCAGACGGCCCTGCGCCACTTCGTCGGCGATGCGGCGGGCGGCCCGCGCGATCTCCTGCCGCGCGCCGTAATTGAAGGCGACCACCAAGGTCAGGCCGTCATTGTTTTTGGTGAGTTCTTCGGCGTCGGTCAGCAGACGGACGATGTCTGCTTCCAGTCCTTGACGTTCGCCGATGACGCGGACGCGCACGTTGCTCTTGTGCAGTTCGGCAAGATCATTGCGGATGAAGCGCCGCAACAGGCCCATCAATTCGCCGATCTCGGCGGCGGGCCGCGACCAGTTCTCGGCGCTGAAGGAAAAGATGGTGACGTAACCGATGCCGAGTTCGCCGGCGGCGCGCACCGTGCGGCGCAGCGCCTCGACGCCGCGGCGATGGCCCTCGACCCGGGGCAGCCCCCGCGCCGCCGCCCAGCGGCCATTGCCGTCCATGATAATGGCGACATGGCGCGGCGCCTTGAACGGCGGGGTGGCGCTTTGCGGTAACTCTGCCTCGGACATGGCGATGGACCTCAGACGGTGAGGATTTCCTTTTCCTTGGCAGCGAGCATCTGGTCGACTTCGGCGATGCCGGCGTCGGTCGCCTTCTGAATCTCGGCCGAGTACCGGTCGTGATCGTCCTTGCTGATGTCGTGATCCTTCTCGAGCTTCTTGATCACATCCATCGCATCGCGGCGCACATGGCGCACGGCGACGCGCGCGGACTCGGCGTATTTGTGCGCCAGCTTGACCAGTTCCTTGCGGCGATCCTGATTGAGTTCAGGGATGCGCAGGCGGATGGTCTGGCCCTCGGTCGCCGGCGACAGGCCGAGGTTGGAATCGACGATGGCCTTTTCGACCGCTTTCACCAGCGACCGGTCCCAGACGCTGACCGAGATCAGGCGCGGCTCTGGAATGGTGACGCTGGCGCACTGCTGCAGCGGCATCTGCGAGCCGTAGGCGTCGACCATCACCGGATCGAGCAACCCGGTCGAGGCGCGGCCGGTGCGCAGGCCGGACAGCTCGCCCTTGAGCGCGGCGCTGGCGCCCTGCATGCGGCGCTTGATGTCGTTGATGTCGTATGTTGCGTTTGCCATGACGATCCCCCGAACGGCGCGTTCTGATCTATCCGAATTGCGCCCGGCGTTGTGCGCCGCACGCAGGTGTCAGCCGACGATGGTCGCGCGGCCCTTGCCGCGGAGCACGGCGGCGATGCCGTCCTTTTCCGCGATTGAAAAGACGATGATAGGCATCCGGTTCTCCCTCGCAAGCGCGAAGGCCGCACCATCCATCACCCGCAGATCCTTCTCGATGGCTTCCTGATGGCTGATGGTCTCGTACCGCGTGGCCTTTGGGTCTTTCTTCGGGTCCGCGCTGTAGACGCCGTCGACGTTGGTGGCCTTCAGCACCGCCTGGCAATCGAGTTCCGCCGCCCGCAGCACCGCCGTGGTGTCGGTCGTGAAAAACGGATTGCCGGTGCCGGCGGCGAGCAACACCACCCGGCCCTTGCCGAGATTTTTCAGCGCCCGCTTGCGGTTGAAGGTTTCGCAGACCGACGGCATCGCCAGGGCCGACAGAGTGCGCGCCTCACAGCCGGCGCGCTCGACGGCGGCTTCCAGCACCAGACAGTTCATGACGGTGGCCAGCATGCCCATGGTGTCGCCGACCGGGCGCGGCACGCCGCGCTCGGACACTTCGACACCCCGGAAGATGTTGCCGCCACCGACCACGACGCCGAGTTCGACGCCGAGCTTGGCGGCGCTGACCAGGTCGGCAGCAACCCGTTCGACCGTCATCTGGTCGATGCCGAATTCCTTCGACCCTGTCAGCGCTTCGCCGGACAGCTTAACGATGACGCGTCGGTAGACCGGATCACTCATGGGCTGCGATCCCCTTGTCTGTCGACGCGACCGGCGCGGGCCTTGCGTCCGTTCAGCCTTGCGCGGCGGCTGCGACTTCGGCGGCGAAGTCCGAGGTCTGCTTCTCGATGCCTTCGCCGAGCGCGTAGCGCACGAACCCGGTGATCTTGATCGGGCCGCCGACCTTGCCTTCCGCTTCCTTCATCGCCTGCGCGACCGTCTTCTTGTCGTCGAAGATGAACGGCTGCTCGAGCAGGCAGACTTCCTTGTAGTAGGTCTTGAGGCCGGATTCGACGATCTTTTCGATCACGTTTTCCGGTTTCCCCTGTTGTCTGAACTTGTCAGCCAGCACGTTCTTCTCGCGCTCGACCACGACCGGATCGAGCCCCGACGGCTCCAGCGCCTGCGGATTGGCCGAGGCGACATGCATCGCGACCTGGCGGCCGAGCGCCGTCAGTTCGTCGGTGTTGCCGGTCGATTCCAGCGCCACGATAACGCCGATCTTGCCGAGGCCGTCGCTGACGGCGTTGTGCATATACGTGCCGATCACGCCCTTGCCGACCGACAATTCGGCGGCGCGGCGCAGCGTCATGTTCTCGCCGATCTTGGCGATGGTGTCGGCGATCGACTCGGCGACCGTGATGCTGCCGGCCTTGGCCGCGTTGATGGTGTCGATGTCGGTGCCGACCTCGAGCGCCACATTGGCGATCATCTTGACCAGGCCCTGAAACAGGTCGTTGCGGGCGACGAAGTCGGTCTCGGAATTGACCTCGACCACCACGCCCTTGGTGCCCTTCACGGCAACGCCGATCAGGCCTTCCGCAGCGACGCGGCCAGCCTTCTTGGCAGCCTTGGACAGGCCCTTCTTGCGCAGCCAGTCCTGCGCCGCAGCCATGTCGCCTGCGGTTTCGCTCAGCGCCGACTTGCAATCCATCATGCCGGCGCCGGTCGACTCGCGCAGCTCTTTCACCATCTGGGCGGAAATATTTGCCATTGTAAGCCTCTTTATTCGTGACCGCCCGCAGGCGATCCGGTCATCCCCTAAATGGTGATGACCGGCGCTTTTTCCAAATCGAGCCGATGAGCGGAGATTATTCCGCTTCCGCCGTCATCTGCTTGGCCTTGGCGACCCAGCTGTCGACGCGGCCCGGAAGACCGACTTCTTCGCCGACGTTATGCGCGGCCTTTTCGTTGAGTTCGGCCAGCTGCGAGTAGTGGAAGATGCCGAGATCGTTGAGCTGCTTCTCGATCGCCGGCGACACGCCGGGCAGCTTCTTGAGATCGTCGGCGACACCGCGCGGACCCGACAGCGGCTCGAAACCGAGGTCGCTGATGGCCGGTGCGGTCGGCAGGTCTTCCACGATCGGCTTCTCGGCGGCGCCGAGATCGATGCCTTGGGCGCCCTGCGAGCGCGAAATGCCGTCGATGGCCGCCTTGGCGATCAGGTCGCAGTACAGTGAGACGGCGCGGCTGGCGTCGTCATTGCCCGGCACCGCATAGGTGATGCCGGCCGGATCGCAATTGGTGTCGACGATCGCCGCGACCGGAATGTTGAGCCGGCGCGCTTCCTTGATGGCGATGTCTTCCTTGTTGGTGTCGATGACAAAGATCATGTCCGGCACGCCGCCCATGTCCTTGATGCCGCCGAGCGAGCGGTCGAGCTTGTCGCGCTCGCGCTGCATCGTCAGGCGTTCTTTCTTGGTGTAGGCGCCGGCCTCGCCCGAGGCGAGCATCTCGTCGAGCTTGCGCAGGCGCGAGATCGAACCGGAAATGGTCTTCCAGTTGGTCAGCGTGCCGCCGAGCCAGCGCGAGTTGACGTAATACTGGGCGCACTGCTTGGCCGCGGTGGCGATGGAATCCTGCGCCTGCCGCTTGGTGCCGACGAACAGGATACGGCCGCCTTTGGCGACGGTGTCGCTGACGGCCTGCAGCGCGCGATGCAGCATCGGCACGGTCTGGGCCAGGTCGACGATGTGAATGTTGTTGCGGGTGCCGAAGATGTATTGACCCATCTTCGGGTTCCAGCGGTGGGCCTGATGGCCAAAGTGCACGCCAGCTTCGAGGAGCTGACGCATCGTGAAGTCAGGAACAGCCATATTCTTTCTCCGGTTTGATCCACCGCGGACGATGTGAGCCCCGTGAAGGGACCACCGGACGGCCTTTTTGACCCATTGTCGGGGCCTAAAGCCAAGCGTCCGCGTGAGTGATGGGCGGCTTATATAGGCGTGTTCCGGCGGAAGCAAGGACCGGAACGGCCCTCAAGGGGGCGCGGCGTGGGGTTCCGGGTCCGCGGCCGACGCCGGTGCCTGGGCACGCCACAGCACCGCCACACCGATAACGGCGGCCAGCACCGAGGCGGTAAAAATCGCGATCTTGGCGGCGGCAAAGGCGGCCGGCACCGGGAAGGCCTGCCCGGCGATGAACAGCGACATGGTGAAGCCGATGCCGGCCAGCGCCCCTGCCCCGGCCAGCTGCCGCCAGGAATATTCCTTCGGCTTGACGGCCAGTCCCGACCACACCGCCAGCGCCGAGGCCAGCACCAGGCCGAGCGGCTTGCCGATCACCAGGCCGGCCATGATCGCCAGCATCAGCTGTTCGTGACCGTGGATCACGTTCATGGACAGCGCCACCCCGGCATTGGCAAACGCAAACAGCGGCAGCACGATATAGGACGACCGCGAGCCGGCGTGCCGCAGCAGCCGGTCGGCCGGCGACTCCAGACGGTCGTGGATGGCGTCGATGGCGCGCAGCGCCGGCACCGATGGTCCGTGCCGCAGGATCTCGCCGGCGTGCTTGGCCTCGGCCGCCATGATGGTGTTGGCCTGGATCATCAGCGCCCGCAGGTTCGCCGGCGGCCGCGTCGGGATGAACAGCGCCAGCACGACGCCAGCCAGGGTCGCACTCAGACCGCCGAGATAGACGCAAACCCACAGTGCGATGCCGACCAAAGCATAGGGCGTCACGCTGTAGACGCGCGCCCGGTTGAGCGCCGCCAGCAGCACCGTGATGGCCACCGCCGCCGCCAGATAGCCGAGATGCAGTTCGCCGGAATAGAACGCGGCAACAACGAGAATGGCGCCGATGTCGTCGACGATCGCCGCCGCGGTCAGGAAGATGCGCAACTCGACCGGGACGCGGTTGCCCATCATGACGATCAGCGCGATGGCAAAAGCGGTGTCGGTGGCCATCGGCACGCCCCAGCCATGGGTCCAGGGACCGGCCGGAATCAACAGGCTATAGATCAGGGCCGGCACCACCATGCCGCCGATGGCGGCGGCTATCGGCAGCGCCGCCGCGCGCAGGCTGGCGAGATGGCCGACGGTGAACTCGCGCTTGATTTCAAGGCCGACGACCAGAAAGAAGATCGTCAGCAACCCGTCATTGATCCAGTGCAGCAGCGACATCCGGAACGCGGCCGTGCCGAACGTGATGCCGAGATATTGCTGCCAGAAGGCCTCGAAGCCGGGGCCCATTGGCGAGTTCATCAGGGCCACGGCGGCGAGGGTGGCCACCAGCAGCAGGATGCCGGCGGACGGCGCCCAGCCGGCGAAATCCAGCGCCGCGGCGCGGAAGCGATGGCCGAGCGTGTTCAGCAACGCGTCGGAAAACGAACTCTCGTCCCAAGCGCCGTCATAACGGCGGCTGTTGATGAAAAACGTCGGCGTGATCAGCACGCCGCTGGCGCGCGCGCTCCGCTCGTCAGCCTCGACCCTGGCCTTGGCGCGGCGCGCCAACTCGGTATCGCTCCCTAATTCGGTGAGCGGCACGCCCATGTCCTGCGCGGCCTGGCGCAGGTCGTCCTCGGTCAGCGTCTCCGAGCGCGTCATCAGCAGGATATGGGCGTCCCAGAATTTGTCCGGGTCGTCGCAGCACTCCATCAACTCGGCGGCGCGCCGCGCGATGTCGCTCCCGGTCAGCGGCCGGTGGCGAAACACATAACGCAGGCGCTCGCCGAGCCGGTCGCGCACGTCGGCGATGCGTTCGTTGGCCGCCCGGCAGTGCGGACAGGCGTAGCTGCCATATTCGACCAGCGTGATCGGGGCTTTGGGGGGACCGAGAATATGATCGCGGGTGGGATCGACCGGCCGGTCGAGCCGATGGATCGTATCGACGTCGGACACGGAAACCTCTTTCTCCCGGCGTGGAGACGCGTCACCGTCCAGATAGGGGATGGCAGCTGAAATCGCAACGCGCCCGGACCGGCGCTTGCAGGGCCTCGACGCTTACAGAGCCTCGACCTGGACCACGCCGGGCACCGCCTTGATGGCGCCGGCGATCTGCGGCGAGACCTTGAAGCGGCCGGGCAGTTTCACTTCGACCTCGGCGCCGCGGCCGAGCATCAGCACCATGCTGACCTCGCCATCGCCGTTGCCGTTCGGCCGGCTTTGCCCGATCGGCTCCAGCCGTTTGGCGACGCCTTCGAGCGGCGCGCCGTCGCGCAGAAACACCCGCAGGCCCTTGTGAATATTGGCGGCCGCGGCGTCGAGCGGCTCGGCCGACTGGATGCGGGCGCGCACCTCGTCGCCCTGCACTTCCGCCGACAGCACCATCAGCACCGCGGCGCCCGGCTCCAGCAGATCGCGGTACTCGGCCAGTCCCTCGGAGAAGATCACCGCCTCGAAATGCCCGGTCGGGTCGGACAGGCCGAAGATGCCCATCTTGTTGCCGGTCTTGGTGCGCCGCTCCTGCCGCGACACCACGGTGGCGGCGACCTTGCCTGCGGTGGCGCCGTTCTTCACCGCACGCGCGAATTCGATCCATGGCTGCACCCGCAGCTTCTTCAGCACGGCGGCATAATCGTCGAGCGGATGCCCGGACAGGAAGAAGCCGATGGCGTCATATTCGCGGCGCAGCCGCTCCGACGGCAGCCACGGCTCGACCTGCGGCAGCGCGATCGGCTCCGGCTTGCCGCCGCCGCCGAACAATTCGCTCTGTCCGATCTCGGCGCCCTCGTGCGCGCGCTGGGCGCGGCCCAGCACCGTGTCCATGGCGGCGAAGACGCGCGAGCGGTTGGGCTCGAAGGCGTCGAAGGCGCCCGCTGCCGCGAGGCTTTCCAGCACGCGCTTGTTGACGGCGCGCGGATTGATCCGGCTGGCGAAGTCGGCGAGGTCGGCGAACTTGCGCTCCTGGCGCGCGGCGATGATCGACTCCACTGCCTGGCGGCCGACGCCCTTCAGCGCGGCCAGTGCGTAGATGATGGTATTGCCGTCGACCTCGAAGGCGATGTCGGAACGGTTGATCGATGGCGGATCGAGCTTGATGCCGAGCCGGTCGGCCTCGGCGCGGAATTCCGACAGCTTGTCGGTATTGCCGGTGTCGAGCGTCATGGTGGCGGCCAGGAACTCGACCGGATAGTTCGCCTTCATATAGGCGGTCTGGTAGGCGACCAGCGCGTAAGCGGCGGCGTGGCTCTTGTTGAAGCCGTAATCGGCGAAGCGTTCCAGCAGTTCGAAGATCGCGTCGGCCTGCGCCTTGCCGATGCCGCACTCGACGCAGCCGTCGACGAAGATGCTGCGCTGCTTCTGCATTTCGCTGCGGATCTTCTTGCCCATGGCGCGGCGCAACAGGTCGGCGTCGCCGAGCGAATAGCCGGCGAGGATCTGCGCCGCCTGCATCACCTGTTCCTGATAGACGATGACGCCGAAGGTCTCCTTCAGGATCGGCTCGAGCTTGGGATGGATGTATTCCGGCACTTCGAGGCCGTGCTTGCGCGCGCAATAGGTCGGGATGTTCGCCATCGGACCCGGGCGATACAGCGCCACCAGCGCGATGATGTCCTCGAAACGGTCGGGCTTCATGTCGAGCAGCGCTCGGCGCATGCCGGCGCTTTCCAGCTGGAACACGCCGACCGCTTCGGCCCGCGCCAGCAGGTCGTAGGTCTTTTTGTCGTCGAGCGGGATCGCGGTCAGATCGATCTTGATGCCGCGGCGCTCGAGCAGCGCCACCGCCGTCTGCAACACGGTGAGCGTCTTGAGGCCGAGGAAGTCGAACTTCACCAGGCCCGCCTGCTCGACCCATTTCATGTTGAACTGGGTCACCGGCATGTCCGACTTCGGATCGCGGTAGAGCGGCACCAGTTCGGACAGCGCGCGGTCGCCGATGACGATGCCGGCCGCATGGGTCGAGGCGTGGCGGGTCAGGCCTTCCAGCTTGCGGGCGATGGCAAAGGCGCGCTTGACGGTCGGATCGCTGTCGGCTTCGGCCTGCAGCTTCGGCTCGCTCTCGATCGCCTGCGCCAGCGTCACCGGCGCGGCCGGATTCTGCGGCACCAGCTTGCACAGCTTGTCGACCTGGCCATAGGGCATCTGCAGCACGCGGCCCACGTCGCGCAGCACGCCGCGCGCCTGCAGCGTGCCGAAGGTGATGATCTGCGCCACCTGGTCGCGGCCGTAGCGCTCCTGCACATAGCGGATCACCTCCTCGCGGCGGTCCTGGCAGAAATCGATGTCGAAATCGGGCATCGACACGCGCTCGGGATTGAGGAAGCGCTCGAACAGGAGCCCGAAGCGGATCGGATCGAGATCGGTGATGGTCAGCGCATAGGAGACCAGCGAGCCCGCGCCCGAACCACGGCCGGGGCCGACCGGAATGCCCTCTTTCTTGGCCCACTGGATGAAGTCGGCCACGATCAGGAAGTAGCCGGGGTATTTCATCTTGGCGATGACGTTCAGCTCGAACGCAAGCCGGGCATGGTACTCGGCCTCCGTGAATCCATCGGCGACGCCGGCGCTGGCGAGCCGCGCCGCAAGTCCCGCCTCGGCGCGCTTGCGCAGCTCCTCGGCCTCGTCGACCACGCTGCCGCCCTCGCCGAGCGAGAAGCGCGGCAGGATCGGCTGGTGGGTGTGCGGCCGGAAGTGGCAGCGCTCGGCGATCTCCACGGTCGAGGCGAGCGCCTCCGGCAGATCGGCAAACAGCGCGACCATTTCGGCGCGCGTCTTGAAGCGATGCTCGACGGTGAGCTGGCGGCGGTCGCTCTGCGACACCACGCGGCCTTCGGCGATGCAGATCAGCGCGTCATGCGCCTCGTAATCGGCGGCATTGGCGAAATACGGCTCGTTGGTCGCCACCAGCGGGATGTTGCGGGTGTAAGCGAGATCGATCAGCAGCGGTTCGCTGATGCGCTCGGCCGCGGTGCCGTGGCGCTGCAATTCCATGTAGAGCCGGTCGCCGAACAGGCGCTGCAGCGCCTCGAGCCGCGAGCCGGCGAGATGGCTCTGCCCGGCGGCGATGGCAGCATCGAGCGGCCCGCCCGGCCCGCCGGTCAGCGCGATGATGCCGTCGGTCTCGCCCTCCAGCCATTCCAGCTTCAGGCGCGGCGGCTCGTTGGCGGGGCTGTCGAGAAAGGCGCGCGAATTGAGCCGCATCAGGCTGCGGTAGCCTTCGGGGCGCGCCGCCAGCAGCACGATGCGGGTGCGCTCGTGCTGGTTGGCGAGGCTGGTGCGGGCGCCGAGTTCGGTGTCGCCGAAATCGATCGCCAGCGCGCAGCCGACGATCGGCTGGATGCCGTAACCGGCGAGCTTTTCGGAAAATTCCAGGCCCCCGAACATGTTGTCGGTGTCGGTGATGGCCAGCGCCGCCTGCTTGTCCGCCTTCGCCAGTTCGGCCAGCCGGGCGATGGTGATCGCGCCTTCCAGCAGCGAATAGGACGAGTGGACGTGCAGATGCACGAAATCGAGCGCGGCCATGGCTGTCCGAAGGTTCCGGGTGATTCTGTGTCGTCACCCAGAGTGCGGATGCGGCTGCCCCGAGTCCACCCGATGTCCACCGCGCCGGCCGCCGCGACCCGGCCTTTCCCCGCCATCCTCCGGACGGGAAACCGGTTTTCGCGCGCCGCCGGGCTAGAGGCTGCCCAGCACCTGCGACCAGATGAAGATCATGCCGACGAACAGCGACAACGAGGCCAGGGCGGCGGCTTCCTGCAGAACGGCTTTGAACATGTGCTCTCTCCCCAAGAACGTAGAGAGAACATAGTTCAGGTTTTGTTCTGGAGTCAAGGCCCCTGGGTCATGCTGGATAAGGCAGGCCCACGTAGTGAAATGCGGGCGATTTCTTGGAGCCCTCTTGGCACGTGCTCGGGGGTGCGAGAGAAACACGCATGGCCATCGATCTCGATTCGTCTGGGTTATGGACGGTTCTCAGCTTCGCTTTTCCAATTGCCGCCGGGGCCGCGATGGTGAGATGGCCAAAGGCCGCGATTGCTGGCCTAATTTTTTGGATTTCATTAGCTGTATGTTTTTTGGCTACAGCGCTTTGGTTATCCAAAAACTGGGGGGCCGTGATGGACTATTGGGGGCCGAAGACCGTCATCGCAGTGGTGATTATCATAGCAGCCGCAGGGCTATGCTGGCTCATCTACCGCGGCCCAGACAATCCTAAGATTTCGCAATCTGAGATGGAAGTGATTTCTGCTCCGTTTCGAGCGCAGATTGACGGTCTTAATAAGCAACTGCTGGCGCTCAAACAACCTGCAAGCGATGCCGCGGTTACCCCGCCTGAGGCGCAGTATACCGAACGTGATGTCCGAGAATTACTGGACGCGCTGACCGAAGCACATGAGCTACTTGAGAAAACGATTGCCCCGGCCTTTTTTGGGTTGGAATCGGCTGTTTTGAACCATCAAGGCTTCCTCAGGAATGGTGCGAATAATTTCGTACGATCCCTGACAGAATATCGACAGACAATCCAAGAGACTGTTTGGCCGCGCGTGAACGATTTCGTTTATACAAAGCATTCCCGCTACAAGGATGAGATGCGTTTTGCATTAGCTCTCGATGAAGAGGCTGCGAAAGGCGAGGTAACTAGGAAACTCGACACGGCAATTGATGCAGTAAAAAGGCTCCCGCCGGACTCAACCCCAGAAACGGACAAACTTGTCGAACCTCAGCTCAAGGCAGTGGCGAATGAGATTCAGCCGAATGTGTACTCGTGGCTGGGTAAGGCTCGCAGGCGCATAGAAGATATGACGAAAAGCCTCCGTCAGACCGGGACACTAGGACTAGTGAAAGGCTAAGAGGCGCGCCTAGTCCGCCTTTCTCAAGGACATACCATGCATCAATCACGTCAAGGACGTCAGTCATTCAAAGACGATTGGCGACACCAGTCTCCGTCGCCAGAGTGATCAACATAGCGTGCAGCGCGATGGCGCAAGCAGGAATTCGAGCTTCCAGAAATCCACAGCCATAAAGCCGCCGCCCTAATCCAGCTCCACCACCTTGCCCTCTTTCAAGGTCACCCGCCGGTCCATCCGCGCCGCCAGCTCCATGTTGTGGGTGGCGATGATGGTGGCCAGGCCCGAGGCCCGCACCAGTTGCATCAGCGCGCCGAACACATGGTCGGCGGTGTGGACGTCCAGGTTGCCGGTCGGCTCGTCGGCCAGCAGCAGCCGCGGCGCATTGGCGACCGCGCGCGCGATCGCCACCCGTTGCTGCTCACCGCCGGACAATTCCGCCGGCCGGTGATGCAGCCGGGCGCTCAGGCCGAGATAGGCCAGCAGTTCCTCGCCGCGCTTCTTCGCCTCGGACCGCGACAGGCCGCGGATCATCTGCGGCAGCAGCACGTTTTCGATGGCGGTGAATTCCGGCAGCAGATGGTGCGACTGGTAGATGAAGCCGATCTCGTTGCGGCGGATGCGGGTGCGCTCGTGGTCGGGCAGGATCGCGGTGGCGCGGCCGTCGATATAGACCTCGCCGTGATCGGGGTGTTCGAGCAACCCGGAAATGTGCAGCAGCGTCGACTTGCCGGCACCCGACGGCGCCACCAGCGCCACCGACTGCCCGGCCCAGATCGCCAGTTCGACGCCATTGAGAATATGCAGCGTCGTGTCGCCCTGCGTATAGGTGCGCTCGACCGCCTGCAGGTACAGGACCGGAATTTCCTGCTCGTCCTGCGCGGGCGCCACGTCCTCGGCGAGGTCGACGTCACTCATACCGCAGCGCCTCCACCGGATCGAGGCGCGCGCCGCGCCAGGACGGATAGAGCGTCGCCAACAGCGACAGCGTCAGCGCCATCACCACGACCGCGGTGGTTTCGCCGGGATCCATCTCGGCCGGCAGCCGCGACAGGAAATACAGTTCCGGCGAGAACAGCTCGGTGCTGGTCATCCACGACAGGAACTGGCGGATGCTTTCGATATTAGCGCAGATCAGCACCCCGAGCAGGAATCCGAACAGGGTGCCGACCACGCCGATCGCCGCGCCGGTAATCAGGAACACGCGCATGATGGCGCCCTGGGTGGCGCCCATGGTGCGCAATATCGCGATGTCCTTGCCCTTGTCCTTCACCAGCATGATCAGGCCGGAGACGATGTTGAGGGCCGCCACCAGGATGATCAGCGTCAGGATCAGGAACATGACGTTGCGTTCGACCTGCAGCGCATTGAAGAAGGTGGCGTTGCGCTGCCGCCAGTCGATGATGAAGATCGGCCGCTGCGCCGCCTCCTGCACGGCCGCGCGGTACTCGACGACGCGGTCGGGATTGTCGGTATAGATCTCGATCGCGGTGACGTCGCCGGCACGGTTGAAATAGGCCTGCGCTTCGGGCAGCGGCATGAAGACGAAGGCGGCGTCGTACTCCGACATGCCGATCTCGAAGACGGCGGCGATCTTGTAGATCTTGATGCGCGGCGTGGTGCCCATCGGCGTCACCGCGCCGCGCGGCGCCACCAGCGTGATGTTGTCGCCGGATTTCAGCGACAACTGGTCGGCCAGCCGGCGGCCGATGACCACGCCCTGCCCCTCGTCGAAGCCGCCGAGCGAGCCCTGCTTGATATTGTTGATGATCGACGGCAGGCCTTCGAGGTCCTTGAGCCGGATGCCGCGCACCAGCACGCCGCCGGCATTGAACGGCGACGACGCCAGCGCCTGGCCTTCGACGATCGGCGCGGCCAGCTTGATGCCGCGCACCGCGGCAAGGCGCGAAGCCACCTCGTTCCAGTCCGTCAGCGGCTTTTCCAGCGGCTGAATCAGCAGATGGCCGTTGAGGCCGAGAATCTTGTCGAGCAGTTCCTTGCGGAAGCCGTTCATCACCGCCATGACGATGATCAGCGTGGCAACGCCGAGCATGATGCCGAGGAAGGAGAACCCGGCAATGACCGAGATGAATCCTTCCTTGCGCCGCGCCCGCAGGTAGCGCAGCGACAACATCCACTCGAACGGCGAAAAGGGCCGCGTCCCGTTTGGCTCAGACATTGATAGCTATATTCCCGGGTTCCCAAGTCTCACACGATTCGGGCGGTTTCGTGCCCTGTATGCCGCGAAAGCCCTTGGAAGCACACAGGAAATGTTGGCTTGTCCCGTCCGCCGGGCGATGCACCGCCGGTCGACTCTAGCCTTGTATCGCGGCGTTGGCGATCAAGGCGACATTCGCCGCGACATAGACCAGGGCGCAGGCGATGAGGTTGCGCAGATCGTACCCGCGCACCACGTCGCGGTCGGCGGCGTGCAGCCGGCGGTCGGCGGCAATCGTCAGCACCGTGACCGTCAGGATCAGGACCAAGGTGACGATGTGAATCAGATCGATCAGCGTCAACCCGTCGTCGCTGCCGAGTTCGGTGCTGGCGACCCGCATGTTGATCACGGTGGCGAACAGCGATCCGGCGAGGAAACTGATGCGCGAGCCGAAGGCGCTCGGCGAGTCGAGCAGAAACAGGAAACTGAGCAGCGCCAGCGTGGCCGCAACATAGACCACCGAGGCCAACTTGAGAAAGCTGGTGTAGCCGTCGCGCGACAGCGTGATCTCCGCCTTGAGCTGCGCGTACTCCGCCGAGGCATCGACCGGCAGCGACGGATCGCCAAAGGTGGTGTCGTAGCGCCGTTCGGTCTGCACTAGGCGGAAGCCATTGACGCGCCATCCGGGCAGCTCGATCTGACGATCGACGCCTGATTTGGCCTGGTCGGCCTCGTATTGCAGCGCGCGGACATCGTCGATGCCCTCTTCCATCACCACCGCGATGACGTGCCGGTCGAACGGGAAATTCCGCACGTCCCAGTCGTGGCGGAACGTGCCGCTCACCTTGCGCGACGACCAGAACTGGCCCTCGCGCGGCAGCACGGCGTCGAGGGTTGCGGTGGAGGTGATGGCGTTGACGAACTCCATCGACTTCAGCGGTTGGCGTTGTTCGGTGGCGCAGAGGCTCCACAGCCAGAAATTGGCCTCGAAGGCTTTGCGCTGGACGTTGAATTCATTGAGGCCGACGACATAGACGCCGATCCGGCAGCGCTCGGGTTCGGTGGGCTGCGCCGCGGCCGGCGTAACGGCGGACAGGCAAAGCAGGCCGAGCAATGCGGAGCGCATGGACCTGCAAAATGACTGCAACGAACGGCCTACCCTTGCCAACGGATGCAACGCAGCGATCGTGTCTCGTCGAACGGAGGAGATGACTTACACACGATTCGGTTGAAGCCGGGCGGTATGAGCGCAAAGCGACTGGAACTTCACAGGAATCTCAGGCCGTTGGAACTTGATCGCAGGCCGCCGCGCGGGCGAGCAGAAATTCCTTCTCGCGCAGATTGCGGCTCAGCGCCGCCGCGGCCTCGAACTGTCGTCTCGCTTCTGCCGGCCGCCCCGCGCGCAGCAGGCAGTCGCCTTTGGCCGCCGGCAGCGGTGCGTAGTTTCGCAAGACGTTGGCCTGCTCGATCTCGGCGATCAGCGCGAGCCCGGCGTGCGGGCCGAACGCCATGCTGTGGGCGATGGCGCGGTTGAGATCGACCACCGGCGACGGCATGACGGTGCGCAAGGCATCATAGAGCGACGCGATCTTTCCCCAGTCGGTCTCCGCCGCCGTGCGGGCGCGGGCGTGACACGCGGCCAGCGCCGCCTGCAGCGCATAGGGCCCGCTTTGACCGCCGAGCGCCGTCGCGCGATTCAGGGCAGTGAAGCCCCGGCGGATGAGCAACTGATCCCACTGCGCGCGGTTCTGCTCGGGCAGCGGGATGGACGAACCGTCCGGTCCGACGCGCGCCTTGAGCCGCGACGCCTGGATTTCCATCAGCGCCAGCAGGCCGAACACTTCCGGATCGTCGGGCGCGACGCCGGCGAGGATGCGGCCGAGGCGTTGCGCCTCGGCGCACAGATCGGCGCGGATCAGGTCGTCGCCGGCAGTCGCCGCATAGCCCTCGTTGAAGATCAGATAGATCACCTCCAGCACCGAGGCCAATCGCGGCGCCCGCTCTGCGCCATGCGGCACCTCGTAGGACAGCCCGGACTCGCGCAAGGCCGCCTTGGCCCGCACGATGCGCTGCGCGATCGTCGGCTCAGTGGACAGAAATGCGCGGGCGATTTCGTCGGTGGTGAGGCCGCCGATCAGGCGCAGCGTCAGCGCCGCGCGCGCTTCAGGCGACAGTACGGGATGGCAGGCGGTGAAGATGAGGCTCAGCAGCTCGTCACCCACATCGTCATCCAGGTGGGCCTCGATGGCCTCGGCGGCGCTGTCGGCGTCCTGGTCCAGGTCGCGGCCGAGTTCGGCGTGTTTGCGCGCCGCCATTTTCTCGTGCCGCATCCCGTCAATGGCGCGCCGCTTCGCCGCCGCCATCAGCCAGGCGCCCGGTTTGTCGGGGACACCGCTCTTCGGCCATTCGGCCAGCGCGGTCACCAGCGCATCCTGCGCCAGCTCTTCGGCCAGCCCGACGTCGCGCACCATTCGCGTCAGGCCGGCGATCAGCCGGGCCTGCTCGATGCGAAAGACGGTTTCGATCGTCCTATGGGTGTCGGCGTCCGCCACGCACCCCGCTTAAAAAGAAGCGGGGCGCGAGGCAAGCGGCCGGGACGGCCTAGCGATCCTTGAGCTGGTCGCGCAGACGTTCGTCGCGCTCGCGGATTTCCGGTGTCACCACGTCGCCGAAGTCGCTCATTTCGTAGAACGGCCGGATCTCGATTTCGCTCGGGCCGAACATCGGGTTCGGGCAGCGCTTCACCCATTCGACCGCCTCGGCCATGTCCTTGACCTCCCAGATCCAGTAGCCGGCCACCAGTTCGCGGGTTTCGGCAAAGGGTCCGTCGATGACGGTGCGCTTGGGGCCGTCGAAGGCCACGCGCTTGCCCTGGGACGATGGCTTGAGGCCGTCGCCCCCCAGAATAACGCCGGCCTTGACCAGCTCTTCGTTGAATTTGCCCATCGCCTCGAACAGTTCGGCCGTCGGCATCCTGCCGGCTTCGGAATCCTCGGTCGCCTTGACCAGAACCATGACACGCATTGTCGTTCTCCTCGGTTGCGGAGGCCGGTTTTCGGCCTCCCTGACACCACGACGAACGGGCGTCGCCAGGATCGACAGGCCGGCGAAGATTTTTAATTCTTTTTGATTTCTGCGGCCGGGTCCAGACACTTGGCCGGAACCATGATCGGGTCAGAACGGGCTTGCGCTAGGCAAAGTCCGCCATTTCGTAAAACGGACGGATCTCGATGTCGCTCGGCCCCGGCATCGGATTGGGGCAGCGCTTCACCCAGTCGACCGCCTCGGCCATGTCCTTGACGTTCCAGATCCAGTAGCCGGCGACCAGTTCGCGGGTCTCGGCAAAGGGACCGTCGATGACCGTGCGCTTGGTCCCGTCAAAGGCGACCCGCTTGCCAAACGACGACGGCTTGAGCCCGGCCGCCGTGACGAGGATGCCGGCCGCTTCGAGCTGGTCGTTGAACCGGCCCATGGCTTCCATTTCCGCAGCAGTGTTTGCCGACAATCCCGCTTCCGAGTCCGCCGTCGCCTTGACCAGAACCATCACGCGCATCGTCCCTCTCCCCCGTTGCAAACCGGCTTTCGCCCTGTTCCCGGAACCGGCAGGAGAAGCCTAGCGCGTCAGCAGATCGAGCGCCGCCGCCGGGCTCATCAGCTCCTTGGACCCGGTCTTGCGGTTTTTCACCTCGACCTTGCCCTCGGCCAGGCCGCGCGGGCCGACCATGACCTGATACGGCAAGCCAATGAGATCGGCCGTGGCGAACTTGGCGCCGGCGCCCTTGTCGGTGTCGTCATAGAGCACGTCGATGCCCTTGGCGCCGAGGCCGCGGTACAGGTCCTCGCAGGCCGCCCCGGTGGCGGCGTCGCCCTGCTTGAGGTTGAGCACGCCCACCTTGAACGGCGCCACCGCCTCCGGCCAGATGATGCCGGCCTCGTCATGCGACGCCTCGATGATGGCGGCGACCAGCCGGCTCGGTCCGATGCCATAGGAGCCCATGTGCACCGGCACGTCGCCGCCCTGCCCGGTGGCCACCACGGCTTTCATCGGCTCCGAATATTTGGTGCCGAAATAGAAGATGTGGCCAACTTCAATGCCCCGCGCGGAAACCTGCTTGTCGGCCGGCACCTGGGCGAAGGCGGCGGCGTCATGCATGTCGCTGGTGGCGGCATATTGCGACGTCCACGTGTCGAAGATCGTTTTCAGCGCGGCCCGGTCGTCGAAATTGACGTCTTCCGGCGGCGTCGCCCGGTCGAGGAAATCCTTGTGACAGAACACTTCGGATTCGCCGGTGTCGGCCAGGATGATAAATTCGTGGCTGAGATTGCCGCCGATCGGACCGGTGTCGGCGCGCATCGGGATCGACTTCAGCCCGAGCCGCGCGAAAGTGCGCAAATAGGCGACGAACATCTTGTTGTAGGAATGCTCGGCGCCGGCCTGGTCGACGTCGAAGGAATAGGCGTCCTTCATCAGGAATTCGCGGCCGCGCATCAGGCCGAAGCGCGGCCGCACCTCGTCGCGGAATTTCCACTGGATGTGATAGAGGTTGAGCGGCAGGTCCTTGTACGAGCGGACATAGGCGCGAAAGATCTCGGTGATCATTTCCTCGTTGGTCGGCCCGAACAGCATGTCGCGCTCGTGCCGGTCCTTGATGCGCAGCATCTCCTTGCCATAGGCGTCGTAGCGGCCGCTCTCGCGCCACAGGTCGGCCGGCTGCATGGTCGGCATCAAGAGTTCGATGGCGCCGGAGCGGTTCTGCTCCTCGCGCACGATGTCGCTGATCTTGTTCAGCACCCGCAGGCCCAGCGGCAGGAACGCGTAAATGCCCGCGGCTTCCTGGCGCATCATGCCGGCGCGCAGCATCAGCCGGTGCGACACGATTTCCGCCTCGCGCGGCGGCTCTTTCAGGATCGGCATGAAATAGCGGGACAGGCGCATGGCGAGAATCTCGGAATCGGCTGGAAGGAAACGGGCCGCCCTGTGAAAGCGGATCGGCCGCCAAAACACAAGGGCGAGGAAACTGGCCGCCCGAACCTGTTCCCCCTCCGGAAATGCCGTCAACCACAAGGACAGCGGGCAATCTGCATCGATCAATATTCCGGCCGCGTGCTCGGCAACGTGATCTTAGATTTGACCGGGCCGTATGGTGGCGGCGGCGCCCCAAGGCCAGCGCGTCGCTTGTCGTTGTGTTGACCGCCGATCGGTTCGTTCGTTTGTTCCACGCCCGCCGCCGACCGTCGCGGCCAGGGGTCAATTAATCCTCAGCCGCCGCGTCGTCCCTGCCATGTTCCTTGGCGATCGTTAGCAAATCGCCCGGACTCGCCTTCCGCGCGAATTTATACTGTAACTCGCCAGCCAAAATCGATGAGACGCGGCTAAAAAATAGGCATGCTCGCGGACGGCGTGAAAAATCTGCAATCGAATGCAGCTCGGGCCGGACATTTCACACTGCCCGGTCCGAATATGATTCAGGGACCCTGAAAAACGAAATTATTTTCGGTTTTTGATGACAGCCACGAAATCTTCGGCTACCTTTACTGGGCCGTGTGATTGGGGATTCCGGCACGTAAGACCGGTTCCTGGCGTGCGGTCCAAGTCTTGGGAGGGAAGCAGTCCTGGCGCGGTGACGCAGCCGCCTCGGTAAAGCAAAAAAACAACAATCGAGGTTTGGGACGATAATACGAAATGAGCAGGGCACCGTGCCCTGCTCTTTTTTTTGGCCCGTGTGCCGCGCAATTAGCCGCATCGTGCAAAGCGGCAATGCGCCTCAACGTTGCGGCGGTCCTGAAATTCGCATCAGAAATTCGTAAGGAAGCAGGTCCGCCGTATAGACCACATAGAAGATCGCAAATACGACGCATGCGACCAGCGTGGTCCAGATCAGCTTGCGTCCCAGCCGGTGCGCCATCGGCGCGCCCGGATCGCTGCCGGGCACGATATCGCCGCTTTCTTCCTGGCTGCGCACGCCCCATGGCAGCACCGCGAACAGCGTCAGCCACCAGATCAGAAAATAAATCGCGAAGTAGGTGGTGGCCATGAAAACCTATGACTGCTCGAGCTCGACCAATGTGCCGCAGAAATCCTTCGGATGAAGGAACAGCACCGGCTTGCCGTGGGCGCCGATCTTCGGCTCGCCGTCGCCGAGCACGCGCGCGCCCTGCGCCTTCAGCGTGTCGCGGGCGGCGCGGATGTCTTCGACTTCGTAGCAGACGTGGTGGATGCCGCCGTCCGGGTTCTTGTCGAGAAACTTGTTGATCGGCGATCCCTCGCCCAGGGGCTCGAGCAATTCGATCTTGGTATTGGGCAGCGTGATGAACACGGTCGAGACGCCGTGGTCGGGCTGCGCGACTTTCGCCGAAACCTCGGCGCCGAGCGTGTCGCTGTAGACCTTCGTGGCCTTGGCGATGTCGCGCACCGCGATGGCGACATGGTTGAGACGACCGATCATTGCCTTCCCCTCTTGCCCCGGACGCGGTGCTGCGCCCTTGCGGTGCACCGCAGAGCCGGGACCGTTACGGATTCGTTGTCGCGATCCCGGGTCTGCAGCGCACCCCTTCGTGGTGCGCTGCGCCCGAGAAAAGTAGCACATATCATACCGTCAGGACGTGGACATAGCACATCGGCTTTTTGCCCCAGCGGTCATTGACCGCGGCGCGCACCGCGCGGCGCACCGCCTCCGCGACCGCATCGGGATCGCCGCGACGCTTGCGCGGCAGCGAGCCGAACACCTCCATCACCACGTCGTAAACCGTATCGTAGAACAGCGCGCCATCGCGGTCGCGTTCCGGCACGCCGATCAGATCGACCGACGGCAGGTCGACCATGTCGCCCTTGGCGCTGAGCGCGAAGGCGACCGACACCGCACCGGCAAAGCTCAGCCGCTTGCGGTCAGCCACCGTGCGCTGGTCGGACTCGACCATGATGCGGCCGTCCTTGTACATGCGCCCGGCCGGCACCTCGTCAATGATACGGGCCGAGCCTTGTACCAGCCGCACCAGATCGCCGTTGCGGACCTGCACCACCTCGGGCACGCCGAGGCTGCGCGCCAGCTTGGCATGCTCCGACAGATGCAGCGACTCGCCGTGCACCGGGATCAGGATCTTCGGCTTGACCCAGCCGATCAGTTCAGCGACTTCGCCGCGGCGCGGATGCCCCGACACGTGCACCAGATGGGTGCGGTCGGTGATCACCTCCATGCCCTGGTCGATCAGGCCATTGATGATGCGGTTGACCGCCTTCTCGTTGCCCGGAATGGTGCGGGCGGAAAAGATCACAAGGTCGCCGCGCGACAGCGTCACATCCGGATGCTGGTCCTCGGCGATGCGCGACAGCGCCGCGCGCGGCTCGCCCTGGCTGCCGGTGCAGATCGCCACCACCTTGTTCGGCGGCAGATAGCCATAGGCCTCGGTCGAGCGGAAATCCGGCACGCCGTCGAGAAGCCCGAGTTCGCGTGCGATCTGCACCGTCCGGTCCATGGCGCGGCCGACCACCACCACTTCACGGTCGGCGGCCCGTGCCGCCTCGGCCACGGTGCGCAACCGCGCGACGTTGGAGGCGAAGGTCGTGACCGCGACGCGGCCGCGCGCCGACTTGACCAGATCGGTGATGACCTTGCCGACGTCGGCCTCCGACGGCGAGCGGCCCTCGCGCACCGCATTGGTGGAATCGCCGACCAGCGCCAGACAGCCCTCTTCGCCCAGCGCGCGCAGCTTCTTCTCGTCGGTGACGTCCCCAAGGATCGGGGTCGGATCGAGCTTCCAGTCACCGGTATGGAGCACGGTGCCGCAGGGCGTGCGGATGATCAGCGCGTTGGACTCCGGGATCGAATGCGCCATCGACACCAGCTCAATGTCGAACGGCCCGACCTTGAAGCGGCTGCCCAGTTGCACGATGGTCACCGGAATGTCCGGCGCGCCTGGCTCGCTCATGCGCTTGGCCGCCAGCATCGCGGCGGTGAACGGCGTTGCGAACACCGGGATCTTCAGCCGCGGCCACAGGTCGACCAGCGCGCCGTAGTGATCCTCGTGCGCATGGGTCAGTATGAGGCCGGCGAGGTTCTTCCGCTCCGCCACCAGATGGCGGATGTCGGGGAAGATCATGTCAATGCCGGGCAGACTCTCCTCGTTGCCGAACGACACGCCGAGATCGACCGCGAGCCAGGCACGGTTGCGCGCGCTGCCCAGTCCATAGACCGAGAGGTTCATGCCGATTTCGCCGACGCCGCCGAGCGGCGCGAAAACGAGATCCTGTTGCGGTTGATTCATGCTCAATGTCCTATCGAAAAAATTTCACCGGCGGTCACGGCGGTCACGCCGTTCGCCTGTTGCAGCAAGAGCCGGCCGTCGTCATCGAGACCGCGAAAGCGGCCGCTCAATTCCTGATCCGGCAGCCGCACCCGGATGTCCTCGCCCAGGCCCGCCGCGCGCTTGAGCCAGTCGGCGCGAATGCCGGCAAAGCCGTCGCCGCGCTGCCACTGCGACAGCCGCCGCTGCATGGCAATGGAAAGCGCCGCCAGAAGCTGTGCCGGACTGACCAATGCCCCCGCCGATGCGAGATCGGTTGCCGGGTACGGCGTTTCGTGCGGATGGCTGGCGCAGTTGACGCCAATGCCGATGCAGACCGCGAAATTGGGCGTGCTTTCGCCCTCGATCAGGATGCCGGCGACTTTGGCGCCGCCGAGCAGCAGGTCGTTCGGCCACTTGACCTTGAGCAGCGGGCCGAGTTGCGGCGCGCTCTCGGCAACGGCGTCGTGCAGCGCCAGAGCGGCGACGAAAGCGAGTTGCGAAGCGGATGCGGGGGGCGACGGATCGGTCAGCAGCAGTGTGGCAGCGACATTGCCGGCGCCCGAGACCCAGGCGCTGCCGCGGCGGCCGCGGCCGGCGCTCTGGCGCCCGGCACTGATCCACAACGGGCCGCGCTCACCGGCACGCGCACGCGCCAGCGCCTCGGCATTGGTGGAGCCGAGCGTCTCGTACGATATGTGCCGGACCCCCGCCAGGTCCGTGGCTTCGCGGTGCATTCATGAAGCAGCACCGCCGGTCCTAAAGACCGCGGCGCGCTCTAAATCCTAGAACAGCGACTTCGCCGCCGCCGTCGCCGCGCCCAGCAGCGGTCCCGGATAGGCGAAGAACAGAAGGTTGGCCAGGCCGGTGACGCCCAGCACCACCCGCAGCAGCGGCGGCATCGGCTGGAAGGGTTTGGCGGCGGCGTCGAAATACATGATCTTGACGATGGTCAGGTAGTAATAGGCGCCGACCACGCTGGCCAGGACGCCGATCACCGCCAGCACGTAAAGCCCGGCCTCGATGGCGGCCAGGAACACGTAGAACTTGGCGAAGAAGCCGGCCAGCGGCGGAATGCCGGCCAGCGAGAACAGCAGCATCGCCAGGAAGAACGCCATCGTCGGATGGGTGCGGGCGAGGCCCGACAGATCGCTGATGTTCTCCACCATGCCGCCATCGCGGCGCATCGACAGAACGCAGGCGAAGGTGCCGAGGGTCATCACCACATAAATGGTCATGTAGACCAGCACGCCCTGGACGCCATCGGCGGTGCCGGCGGCAAGCCCGACCAGCGCAAAGCCCATGTGGCCGATCGAGGAATAGGCCAGCAGCCGCTTGATGTTCGTCTGGCCGATGGCGGCGAAGGCGCCGAGCACCATCGAAGCGATCGAGACGAAGACGACGATCTGCTGCCACTGGTCGGCGATGCCCGGGAACGCGACGATCGAGGCGCGGACGAACATGGCAATGCCGGCCACCTTCGGCGCGGCGGCGAAGAAGGCCGTCACCGGCGTCGGCGCGCCCTCGTAGACGTCCGGCGTCCACATGTGGAACGGCACGGCCGAGACCTTGAAGCAGAAACCGACGAACAGGAACACGAGCCCGAAGACGAGGCCGATACTGGCGCCACCTTGCGTCGCCTTGGCGATGCCGGCGAACTCGACGGTGCCGGTGAAGCCGTAGATCAGCGAAGCGCCGTAGAGCAGCATGCCGGTCGACAGCGCGCCGAGCACAATATACTTCAGACCGGCCTCGGTCGACTTGACACTGTCGCGGTTCGACGCCGCCACCACGTAGAGCGGCAGGCTCATCAGCTCGAGCCCGAGATAGAGCGCGATCAGGTCGTTGGCCGAGATCAGCAGCATCATGCCGAGCGTCGCCAGCAGGATCAGCACGCCGTATTCGAACTTCTGCTTCTTTTCCTGCGTCAGATAATTCATCGACAGCATCAACGCGCCGCCGGAGCCCGCCAGCGTCAGGAATTTCAGGAAGCGGGCAAAGTCGTCGACCACGAAGCTGCCGCCGAACAGGACGAAGCGGCCGGCCGGCAGGGACAGCAGGAAGCCGGCGGTAATGACAATGATGCCGATGCACCAGCCGTTGACGACGGCCGACGACCGCTCGCCGGAGAAGGCGCCGACCATCAGCATCAGCATGGCGCCGAGCGCCAGCACGATTTCCGGCAGAATCGGCAGCAAGTCCTGAATTGCCGGACCCGTCATGGCACCGCCCTCCCCGTGCCGCTCGGAGGCGCGGCGGTGACGGCGGTCTTGGTCACGCCGATCGCCCGGTTGTAGTTTTCGAGAAGGTTGGCGACCGAGGCCGACGACATGTC
>JAUXXH010000031.1 GCA_030684935.1 Pseudolabrys sp.
GGGCGGTCCCGTCGATAGTGTGCGCGAGTGGTCCCAGTCCAGGCCATCGTGATCTCCCTCGAATCTTTGCAAATCCGATGGAATCACAGCCCGCTGGGATCACTCACCGCTTTTTCAGTCAGGCTCTCAGGATGAGGCGGATTGAGTCTGTGACGATGGAATACCCATGATCGATCACGTCTCCATTCCGGTGCGCGATCTGGAGGCTGCGGCGCGGTTCTATGACGCCGTGCTGGATACGCTCGGGTTGACCGCGTTGGAGCGGCGGCCGGCCACTATCGGCTTCGGCAAAACCTACCCGGAGTTCTGGATCAATCTGCGGGTTGATACGTCCACGCTGCCGGATGGCCACGGTGCCCACGTCTGCTTCCGCGCCCGCAGCACCGGCCTGGTCGATGCGTTTCACGCCGCAGCGCTGGCGGCCGGCGGTGCGAGCGACGGCGCGCCGGGTCTGCGGCCGCAGCACGGCGAGGGCTACTACGCCGCCTTCATCCGCGATCCCGACGGCAACCGCATCGAGGCGGTCACCTTCGTCAAATGACGCTCAGAGCTTTTCCGGCTCGACCGCTTTCATGTCCTTGGCAGACTCCGGCGTTTCGGCAGCCGCCGCCTGCAGCGTCGGCAGGATGTCCTCGACTTCGTCTGCGACCAGCAGGTTGAAGTTGAAATCGCCGCGGATGAATTCGAGCGCCCGCATGTGGTCCAGCAAAGCGCACAGCGGCTGCCAGAAGTCTTCGATGTTGGCGAGCAAAATAGGCTTCTTGTGGCGGCCGAGCTGGGCCCAGGTCATCTGCTCGACGATCTCTTCCAGCGTGCCCACGCCGCCGGGCATGGCCACGAAGGCGTCCGACATCTCGAACATCTTCTGTTTGCGCTCGTGCATGTCGCGGGTGACGATCAGGTTATCGGCGCCGTGCCGCCCGGCGCGTTCCTTGGTCAGCAGGAATTCCGGGATGATGCCGACCACCTTGCCGCCGTTTTCCATGACCGCGGCGGAGACCGTGCCCATCATGCCGATATTGCCGCCGCCATAGATCAGGGTGATGCCGTTGTCGGCGAGCACCTTGCCGAAGGCCTTGGCCGAGGCGACGAAGGCCGGGCTGGTGCCGCCGCCGGAGCCGCAATAGACGCAGACGGTGCGAATTTGGCTCGATTGGTCCATTTTGTTCATGCCCATTTATGTGCATTGCAGCAATGACCGCGTCAAGATGGTCGCCGGAATAGCCGTTCCGCGGAAGGGTGATTATGGGAAAGAATCTCCCTATATCAGAGGCCTCGACGGCGCCGGTTCCAGGCCCGTCCGTTCCGGGCCCTGAATGAGCGACTATCACCATCGATCCGCGCCGCCGACGTCCGCCCCTGGCGAACGCGGGGCGTTGCTGGCGACCGTCATCCGGCTGTGGCCCTATATCTGGCCGTCGGACCGCCGCGACCTCAAGCTGCGCGTGCTGTGGGCGTCGATCCTGCTGCTGGCGGCCAAGCTCGCCACCGTGGCGGTGCCGTTCACCTACAAATGGGCGACCGATGCGCTGGCCGGCACGGGGTCTGCGCCGGTGGCGTCGTCCGACTGGCTGCTGTGGGCCATGGCCGCGCCGATCGCCATGACCATCGCCTATGGCGGCATGCGCATCCTGATGGCGGCGCTGACGCAATTGCGCGACGGCCTGTTCGCCAAGGTGTCGATGCACGCGGTGCGCCGGCTCGCCTACCGCACCTTCGTCCACATGCACGAACTGTCGCTGCGCTTCCATCTCGAGCGCAAGACCGGCGGCCTGACCCGGGTGCTGGAGCGCGGCCGTAACGCCATCGAGACCATCGTGCGGATGGTGATCCTGCAGTTGTCGCCGACCATCATCGAACTGGCGCTGATCGTCGGCGTGCTGATGTGGCAGTTCGACTGGCGCTACGTTGTGCTGATCCTGGTCACCGTCAGCGCCTACATGGTGTTTACCTATTACGCCACCGAGTGGCGCATCGGCATCCGCCGCAAGATGAACGACAGCGACGCCGACGCCAACGTCAAGGCGATCGACTCGCTGCTCAACTACGAGACGGTGAAGTATTTCTCCGCCGAGGAGCGCGAGGCGCAGCGCTACGACAAGTCGATGGCGCGCTACGAGAGCGCCAGCGTCAGCGCCTATACCTCGCTTGCGGTGCTCAATGCCGGGCAGGCAGTGATCTTCACCTTCGGGCTTGGCGGCGCCATGGTCATGTGCGCGCTGGAAGTCCGCGCCGGCACCAAGACGGTCGGCGACTTCGTGCTGATCAACGCCATGATGATCCAGCTTTACCAGCCGTTGAATTTCATGGGCATGGTCTACCGCGAGATCAAGCAGGCCATCACCGACATCGAACTGATGTTCTCGATCCTGTCGCGCGAGCCGGAGATCAAGGACGCGCCCGCCGCGCCGCCGCTTGCCATAACGTCGGGCGCGGTACGCTTCGAGAACGTGGCATTTTCCTATGAGCCGGACCGCCGCATCCTCAAGGGCATCAGCTTCGAGGTGCCGGCCGGCAAGACGGTGGCGGTGGTCGGCCCGTCCGGCGCCGGCAAGTCGACCATCTCGCGGCTCCTGTTCCGGTTCTACGATCTGGCCGGCGGCCGCATCCTGATCGATGGCCAGGATATCGCCAAGGTGACGCAGAAGTCGCTGCGGCAGGCGATCGGCATGGTGCCCCAGGATACCGTGCTGTTCAACGACACCATCCGCTACAACATCCGCTATGGCCGCTGGGAGGCCAGCGATGCCGAGGTCGAAGAGGCAGCCAAGCTGGCGCAGATCGACCCGCTGATCCGCATGGCGCCGAAGGGCTACGAGACGGAAGTCGGCGAGCGCGGGCTGAAACTGTCCGGCGGCGAGAAGCAGCGCGTCGCCATCGCCCGCACGATTCTCAAGTCGCCGCCGATTCTGGTGCTGGACGAAGCGACCTCGGCGCTCGACAGCCATACCGAACGCGAGATCCAGGACGCGCTGGAACGCGTCTCGCGGGGCCGTACCACGCTGGTGATCGCGCACCGGCTGTCGACCATTGTCGGCGCCGACGAGATCGTGGTGCTGGACCAGGGCGAGATCGTCGAGCGCGGCACCCATCAGGCGCTGCTGGCCAAAAGCGGGCTTTACGCCAGCATGTGGAACCGTCAGCGCGAGGCCGAAGAGGCGCGCGAGAAACTGGCACGGGCCGGCGAGGAGGCTATGGCGCCGAACCGCAATCCGCCGCCGGTCGAGGACGAGATCACCGCCGTCGCCAGAAAGCCGGTCGAGGCGCCGGTGGACGCCGCGGAGTAGGCGCTTTGGCCGCCCGGCAGCGATATTGCGTGGCGGGCATTTCCGGCGCATGTACGGGCTCGAAGATCCGATCCTGGCGCGTCTGGCGCCACCCTTGGCCCGCAAAGGCGAGGGGAACTTAGCAGCACCGAGATAGGCCTATGTCGATTGCCAATTCCATCCGCCAGCAAATGGTGCCGATCACGCCGGAGGGCTATCCGTTCATCGGCGCCTTCGCGCTGGCGAGCCTGATCCTGTTCTGGATCTGGAGCCCGCTCGGCTGGATCGGAACGGTGCTAACATTGTGGTGCGTCTATTTTTTCCGCGATCCACCGCGGGTGACGCCGGTGCGCGAGGGCCTGGTGGTGGCGCCGGCCGACGGCCGCATCAGCCAGATCACCACCGCCGCGCCGCCGCATGAACTGGGCCTCGGGGCCACGCCGCTGCCGCGCGTCTCGATCTTCATGAGCGTGTTTGACTGCCACGTGAATCGCAGCCCGGTCACCGGGCGGGTCGAGCGCATCCTGTATCAGCCCGGCAAGTTCTTCAACGCCGACCTCGACAAGGCCAGCCTCGACAACGAGCGCAATTCGCTGGTGATTTCCACCGCCGGCACGCGTATTGCCGTGACGCAGATCGCCGGCCTGGTGGCGCGGCGCATCGTCTGCTTCGTCAAGGAGCAGCAACCGGTCGGCGCCGGCGAGCGCTTCGGCATGATCCGCTTCGGTTCCCGGCTTGATGTCTATCTGCCGGAAGGCACCACGCCGCTGGTGGCGGTCGGGCAGACCTCGCTGGCCGGCGAGACCGTGCTGGCCGACCTGAAATCGGCCGACGGCGACCGCGCCTACCGCGCCGGCTGAACCATCCGTTCCCGACACGCGTTGGCATGGTGTCGCAGCGCCATGGCGGCGCCGCCGCAATGCCGCTATATTGGAACTTATGGTGTTTCCGCCTTTCGACCCCGCCCCGTCGCCCCGCCGCCGCCGCTTCAAGGCGATCCCGGTGCGCACGCTGCTGCCCAATCTGATCACGCTGCTGGCGCTGTGCGCCGGACTGACCGCGATCCGCCTTGCTATCGAAGCCAAGCTCGAACTGGCGCTGGCGGCGATCGTGTTCGCCGCGTTGCTCGACGCCATCGACGGCCGCGTCGCCCGCATGCTCAAGGGCACCTCGCGGTTCGGCGCCGAACTCGACAGCCTGGCCGACTTCGTCAATTTCGGCGTGACGCCGGCGCTGATCCTGTATTTCTGGGGCCTGCATGCGCTGGGCTCCGTTGGCTGGATCGTGGCGCTGATCTTTGCCATCTGCGCGGCGCTGCGGCTGGCCCGCTTCAACGTGATGATCGACGATCCGAACAAGCCGGTCTGGGCCGACAACTTTTTCACCGGCATTCCGGCGCCGGCCGGCGCCATCGTGGTGCTGCTGCCGATCTATCTCAGTTTCCTCGGCCTGTCGGGCGGCCTGTTCGGCACCTGGCTGGCGCTGCTGTTCACGCTGACCATCGGGCTCTTGATGGTGTCGCGGCTGCCGGTGTTCTCGGGCAAGCGGGTCGGCAAGAGGGTGCCGTCCGAAATGGTGCTGCCGGTGTTCGTGGCGGCGGTGCTGTTTATCGCGCTGCTGGTCAGTTACCCGTGGCAGGTGCTGAGCATCGGTTCGGTGGTGTTTCTCGCCTGCCTGCCGCTCGGCTGGATGTCGTACCGCGACCACCAGCGCAAGGATGCGGCCGCGGCGCCTGTCACGCCCGAGGGCGAGACGGCGCCGGCCGACGATGCCGGCACGGTGGTTGAGCCGGTGGCGGGCGAGGCCGGCGACCGCCCGCCGCGGCTGAACTGATCGCCGGACAGCCATGCCGCGCGCCGTGAGTGTCATTGCCGCCGCCGAGCGCACGCAACAGCCGGTCGCCGACACCGTGATCCTCGACTATGCCCAGCGCAGCGCTGGCCTTATTTCGGTCACCAGTGTTACGGGCGCGCGCATCGACATCGACCTCCACGCGGCGGTGCGGCTGCGCACCGACGATCTGCTGGTGCTTGATGACGGGCGTTTTGTCGAAGTGGTGGCGGCGCCAGAGCCCTTGCTCGAGGCACGGGCACCGGATGTGGCGGCGCTGTCGCGGCTCGCCTGGCATCTCGGCGACCGCCATGTGCCGGTGCAGATATTGCCGAACCGCATCCGGGCGCGGCGCGAACCGGCGAGCGAGGCCTTGCTTACGGCGCTTGGCGCGCGGGTGGTGGCCATCGACGCGCCCTTTGATCCCGAAGGCGGTGCCTATGCGACGCCGGCGGCGCATGGGCATCATCACGGGCATCATCATGCCCATGGGCATGACCACGAGCATTAACCGCCGCCCGTAGCCTGCGGATGGCCCGCGCCGCTACCCCTTGGTCCCGAGCGGATAACCCGGCATCAGATCGTACGGATGCCCCCAGCCGGGCAGCGCCTTGATGCGATCGAGGAAGGCGCCGATGGCCGGATGATCCTTGGCGATGTCGAAGCCGAATTCGTCGGCTGGGTAATACAGATAGCCGCACATCGAGATGTCGGCGATGGTCGGCTTGTCGCCCAGCAGGAATGGCGCCTTCTCCAGCCGCTTGTTGACGATGGCGAGATTGCCATCGATGCGCGCTTTCAGGAATCCCATCACCGCCGGATCACCGGCGGGCTTGGCGAAGTTCTTCAGGAACCGGTACGGGCCGAGAAAACCGTTGACCTTCTGGTTGTCGAAGATGATCCAGCGCAGCGATTCCAGTTCCTGGTCTTCGCCCTGCGGCAGAAACTTGCCGGACTTGCGCGCCAGATAGGTGAGGATCACGCCGGACTGCGTCAGCCGCTTGTCGCCGTCGATCAGCACCGGTACTTCGCCCATCTCGTTGACGCCGTCCCGGTATTCCGGCTTGCGTTGGACGCCTTCGCCGAAGAAATCGACCCATTGCGGTTTCCACGAGGCGCCGATCAGATTGAGCATCAGCGCGGCGCGATAGGCATTGCCGGACTGGGCGAAGCAAATGAGCTGGTAGTCGGACATGCGTGGTTTCCCGATTAGCGTGACAGAGTGAGCGGCACGTCGGCGGCGGAGCGGCCGTCGAAGCGGCCTGCGGCGAAGCTGAATTCGCCGAGCGCGGTATTGTCTTCATCGCCGATGGTGAGGGCCTGGTCGTTCAGGGTCCAGCGCCGCGCCAGAAAGAAGCGTTCCGGGCAGCCGCCTTCCGGCGCCAGTCGGCCCTCGCGCGCCGCCGTCGTGCCGGTGAAATTCAGGCCGCAGGTCGGCGCGTTCGGCGCCGCCAGAATCCAGCGGCCGCTCATGGTGTCCGGCGCTTTCGCCAGCACCGCCGCCGGCTGCGATGCGCCGGTGGCGAGCTGGTCGCCGGCGCAGCCGCCGGTGAGCAGCGCCAGCATGCCGATGATCGCCACCTTGCGCATGGCAGCGGCCTTACTTCATCGTCGGGATCACGAACTCGGCGCCTTCTTTGGTGCCGGTCGGCCAGCGCGCGGTGACGGTCTTGGTCTTGGTGTAGAAGCGGATCGAGTCCGGACCGTGCTGATTGAGGTCGCCGAAGCCCGAGCGCTTCCAGCCGCCGAAGGTGTGATAGGCCAGCGGCACCGGAATGGCGAAGTTCACGCCGACCATGCCGACCTGCACCTTGTTGACGAAGTCGCGCGCGGTGTCGCCGTCGCGGGTGTAGATGGCGACGCCGTTGCCGTATTCATGCTCCGACGGCAGACGGACCGCCTCGTCGTAATCCTTGGCGCGCACCACCGACAGCACCGGGCCGAAAATCTCTTCCTTGTAGATGCGCATGTCGGGGGTCACGTTGTCGAACAGGCACCCGCCCATGAAGTTGCCGTTCTCGTAACCCTGCATCTTGAAGCCGCGGCCGTCGACCGCCAGCGTGGCGCCTTCCTTGACGCCGAGGTCGACGTAGTCGCGCACGCGGTTGAGAGCGGCCTTGGTCACCAGCGGACCGTAATCGGCCTGCGGATCGGTCGAGGGGCCGATCTTCAGTGCTTCGACGCGCGGGATCAGCTTCTTCATCAGCGCGTCGGCGGTCTTCTGGCCGACCGGCACCGCCACCGAGATCGCCATGCAGCGCTCGCCGGCCGAGCCGTAGCCGGCGCCGATCAGCGCATCGACCGCCTGGTCGAGGTCGGCATCCGGCATCACGATCATGTGGTTCTTGGCGCCGCCGAAGCACTGCACGCGTTTGCCGTGGGCGCAGCCGGTCGAATAGATGTATTGCGCGATGTCGGACGAGCCGACAAAGCCGATCGCCATGATGCGCGGATCGGTGAGCAATGCGTCGACCGCTTCCTTGTCGCCGTTGACGACATTGAGGATGCCCGGCGGCAGGCCGGCCTCGAGGAACAATTCGGCGATGCGCATCGGCACGGATGGGTCGCGCTCCGACGGCTTGAGGATGAAGGCGTTGCCGCAGGCGATGGCCGGCGCGCATTTCCACAGCGGGATCATCGCCGGGAAGTTGAACGGGGTGATGCCGGCGACCACGCCGAGCGGCTGGCGCACCGAATAGAGATCGGTGCCGGGGCCGGCGCTTTCGGTGTATTCGCCCTTCATCAGGTGCGGAATGCCGCAGGCGAACTCGACCACTTCGAGGCCGCGCTGGATGTCGCCCTTGGCGTCGGGGAAGGTTTTGCCGTGCTCGGACGAGAGCAGGCGGGCCAGATCGTCATATTCCTTCGCCACCAGTTCCAGGAATTTGAACATCACCCGCGCGCGGCGCTGCGGATTTGTGGCGGCCCAGGCCGGCTGCGCCGCCTGCGCGTTGGCGATGGCCGCCTCGACCTCGGCCTTGGCCGCCAGCGCCACCTTGGCCTGCACCTCGCCGGTATTGGGGTCGAATACGTCGCCGGATCGGCCAGAGGTGCCTTTGACGGTCTTGCCGCCAATGAAATGGCCGATATCGCGCATGGGTCGCTCTCCTGATCTTGAACGGTGGTTATCGCCTCGATTTGCGACGACTTTTGCAGGTTTTGGCCGGCGGGTCACGGGCCGGCGGCGTCTCGGATGGCGACTTTTTCTTTCACCAACGGTTAGCCTTTACCGCCTCTTAACAGCGGCAGTCTAGGGTCGATCCGTGTCGATGCCGGCATTGTGCACGTGATGCGCGTGGGTGGGGTACAGTCATGGATATTGCGACCGGTCTAGGGCTCGTTTCGGGCATGGTGGTGTTGGCCGCCATGATTCTGATGGGCGGCAACCTGAGCATGTTCCTCGACATGCACGCCTTCGTCGTCATCTTCGGCGGCGCCTCCGCCGCCACGCTGATCCGCTTTCCGCTGACGGCGATTTTCCATGGCCTGCCGCTCGGCATGAAGTTCGCCTTCACGATCCGCCGCATGAGCCAGCGCGATCTGGTCGACGAACTCGCGGGGCTTGCCGAAATCGCCCGCAAGCAGGGACCGATCGGCCTGGAAAAAGTCGACATTGACGACCCGTTTCTGGCCAAGGGCATCCGTTTCGTGGCCGACGGCTACGACACGGCGTTTATCCGCGACAACCTCGAGCGCGACCGCGACAACTTCCTGACGCATCTCGACGAAGGCCAGAAGATCTACCGCGGCATCGGCGACTGCGCGCCGGCCTTCGGCATGATCGGCACGCTGATCGGCATGGTGCAGATGTTCGCCAACATGACCGATCCATCCAAACTCGGCCCCTATATGGCGGTGGCGCTGCTTGCGACGTTCTACGGCGCGGCCGTCGCCAACCTGTTCTGTCTGCCGATCGCCGACAAGCTGCAGCTCAAGCTGCACGACGAGGAAATCAACCGCACGCTGATCATCGACGGCATCCTGATGATCCGCGAAGCCAAGAGCCCGAGCCTGGTGCGCGAGATGCTGCTGGCCTATCTGCCGGAGAAGCATCGCCACGCCGCCGCGGATGACGACGCCGTCGCGGTCGCGGCCTGATCCCAGGAAGCCGGGCGCACCATGGCCAAGAAACATCGCGGCGGACACTCGGGCGGGCACGGCTGGTTCGTGACCTTCGCCGACCTGATGGCGCTGATGATGGCGTTCTTCGTCATGCTGGTGGCGTTCTCCACCCAGGACCAGGCCAAGCTTCAGGTCGTCGCCGGCTCGATGCGCGATGCTTTCGGCGTTCAGGACAAGGTGCGTTATTCCGGCGTCATCGAGGTTATGGGACTGCCGACAAGGCCCAAGCTCAAGAATGCGGCGCCGATCGACCCTTCGGAGGCTTCGGCTAATCCGGCGCCGGACCAGAACGACAACAAGCGGACCTATGGCGGCCGCTTTGCCCAGGACCAGCAGTTCGCGCTCGCAACGGCCTCGCTGCGCCAATCTTTGCAGGCGATGCCGGAGATTGCGGAAGCCTCCAAGCACATCATGATGGAAGAGACCAAGCAGGGCTTCAACATCGCGATTGTCGATCAGGACGGCCGCTCGATGTTTCCCGATGGCTCCAAAGTTCCCTACGAGCGCACCCGCAAGCTGATCGAGAAGCTCGCGCCCGCGCTCAAGGCGATGCCATACCGCGTCTCGATCGTTGGCCATACGGCCACCAGCCGGGTACCGGCGGCACCCGGATACGGACCCTGGGAACTGTCTGCCGATCGCGCCAACGCGGTGCGCCAGATTCTGGCCGCCGAAGGACTGCCGTCGGCCAATATCTTCCTGGTGGCCGGCAAATCCGATACCGACCCGCTGTTCCCGGATAATCCGTCGATGTCGCCCAACCGGCGCATCACGATTACCCTGATGAAAGAAGAGCCGCCGCTTCCGGCCGATCTGAAGCCCTGACCTGCGCCAGGCGATCCTGCCCCGGAGGTTATCCCCCGGCCGCGTCCTGCCCATATAGGCCAGTATTTTCTCTCGATTTGCGGTGATATAAGCCCCGGCTTCAGGGCCGGTGCTGGTCAGTCAGAGCGAACATTTCATGAGCGAAGGCGCGAACAAAGCCGCCGAGACCGCAGATTCCAGCACGGGCGAAACCAGCCGGGAGACGCGCAAGAAATTCGCCGCGCTCACGCTCGGCAGCGTCGGAGTCGTCTACGGCGATATCGGTACCAGTCCGCTCTATGCCTTTCGCGAGGCGGCGCTCGCCGCCAGCGGCGAGCAGATCGTCACGCGCGAGGTGGTGCTCGGCGTGCTGTCGATGATCGTCTGGTCGCTGATCATCGTCGTCACCGTCAAATACATTCTGGTCCTGCTGCGCGCCGACAATAACGGCGAAGGCGGCACGCTGTCGCTGACGGCGCTGGCGTTCCGTGCGCTTGGCCACCGCAGCACGCCGGTCCTGATGCTCGGCATTGTCGGCGCCGCGATGTTCTACGGCGGATCCTTCATCACGCCGGCGCTGTCGGTCATGTCGGCGATCGAAGGTCTCAAGGTGGCGACGCCGGCTCTGGAGCCCTACGTGCTGCCGCTGACCACCGCCATCCTTGTTGCATTGTTCGCCGTGCAATCGCATGGTACCGGGCGGGTCGCGACGTTCTTCGGCCCGATCATGGTGGTCTGGTTTGTGGTGATTGCCACCGCCGGCGCCGTGCACATCGTCGACAATCCAGGCGTGCTGGCGGCGTTCAATCCATATTACGCCGTCAGCTTCATGCTCAGCAACGGCACTATCGCGCTGGTGACGCTGGGGGCGGTGTTTCTGGTGATCACCGGTAGCGAAGCGCTCTATGCCGATCTCGGCCACTTCGGCCGCAGGCCGATCCAGACCGCCTGGGTGGTGCTGGTGCTGCCGTGTTTGCTGCTGAATTATTTCGGCCAGGGCGCGTTGGTGCTCGCCGATCCCCTGGCGATGGTCGATCCGTTTTACCGGCTAGTGCCGGAGTCGCTGCTGTTGCCGCTTGTCGGCCTCGCCACGCTGGCGACAGCGATCGCCAGCCAGGCGGTGATCACCGGCGCCTATTCGCTCACCCAGCAGGCGATCCAGCTCGGCCTCTTGCCGCGCTTCGAGATCCGCCACACCTCGGCGGCGCATTACGGCCAGATCTACATGCCGCGGGTGAACCTGACGCTGCTGATTGGCGTGCTGCTGCTGGTGATTCTGTTCCGCACCTCAAGCGCGCTGGCGCACGCCTATGTTCTGGCGGTGACGACCACCGGCTTCGTCGCCGGCATTCTCGGTTTCATCGTGATCTGGAAGCTGTGGCGCTGGTCGTTCTGGACCACGGCGCTGCTGATGACGCCGCTGATCGCGCTCGACGGACTGTTCTTCGTCGCCGCGTCGATGAAGATTCTGGAGGGCGCCTGGGTGCCGGTGTTGTTCGGCATCCTCATCGTGGTGATCATTCTGACGTGGCGGCGCGGCACCGCGATCCTGCTCAACAAGACGCGGCGCACCGAAGTGCCTGTCGACACGCTGATCCGCAGTCTGGAAAAGAAACCGCCGCATATCGTCAAGGGCACCGCGGTGTTTCTCACCAGCGATCCCGATTTCGCGCCAACCGCGATGCTCCACAATCTCAAGCACAACAAGGTGCTGCACGAGCACAATGTGATCCTCACCATCGTCACCGCCGACACGCCGCGGGCGAAGGAGGAGGAGAGGGTGCAGATTACGCCGCTGTCGGACTTGTTCTCGCGGGTGTCGCTGAAATTCGGCTACATGGAGCAGCCGAACGTCCCGAAAGCACTGGCGATCGCGCGCAAGCACGGCTGGCAGTTCGACATCATGTCGACGTCGTTCTTTTTGTCGCGGCGCTCGCTGCGGCCGTCGCCGCAATCGGGCATGCCGTACTGGCAGGATCACCTCTATATCGCGCTGGCCCGCTCGGCGAGCGACGCCAGCGGCTTCTTCCAGATTCCGACCGGGCGCGTGGTTGAGGTCGGCACGCAGGTGACGGTGTAGGCGGGCGGGGTGCGGTGCAGGCCAATTTCAGGTAAGCAGCGGAATAGTCACAGGGAGTAGCCGTTATGGCCGACGAAATGCCGCGCGCCGACGAGGTGCGAAATCTGACGCCGGACGAGGTGGCCCGCGGATTGAAAGAAGGCAGCATGCTGCTGGTCGATGTCCGCGAGCCGAACGAGACCGCCGTCGAGCGCTACCCCGGCGCGGTCATCGTGCCGCTGTCGGCGTTCGATCCGGCCGCCATTCCCGAACCGCGCGGCAAACAGGTTGTGTTTGCCTGCCGCTCCGGCCGCCGCTCGATCACCGCTTCGGTGGCGGCACAGGACGCCGGCTATCCCTACAGCGCGCATCTGGCTGGCGGTATCATTGCCTGGAAAGAGGCTGGGCTGCCGACCGAAAGCTGAACGCAAAACCCCTGGCCAGGCGAGGGGCCGGGCCAGGGGCATTACGGATGGAGCGGATCAGAACAGGTTGAACCGGTAGTTCAGGCCGACTTTGACCAGATGGGTCTGCAGTTTGACGTCGGGCGTCCCGGCCACAGTCAGCGTTCCTGTGGTGGTCAAAGTCTGGGAAATCGACTTGAACCACAGGTAATTGTACTCGAGTTTAGCCGACAGGTTGCCCCAGAAGGCATACTCGACGCCGGCGCCGATCACCCAGCCCTGGCGGTTGAAATCGCCGGTGGCGGTGCCGCCAGTGCCGTCGGTGACGTCCCATTTGTCGCGGGTCCAGGCCGCGCCGCCTTTGCCGTAGACCAGGATGTTGTCGAAGGCGTAGCCGAGCCGGCCCGTCAGCGTGGCGTAATAGTCGTTCTTGAGCGTCAGATTGCCGGCAAACAAAGCGGTTTCGTGTTTGACGTTGGCCCATGAGTAGTCGCCCTCGATACCGAGGACGAACCTGCCGGTCTGGAAATTGTAACCGATCTGGCCGCCCGCGAGCCACCCGTCCCCGTTCACGGAGTCGGTGCCAAGCGGGCCGGTGCCGGTCCATCTGCTCCAGCCATAGCCGCCGTGTACGCCTAGATAGAGGCCCGACCAGCTGAAGATGGAGACGGGGCTATAGTAGGCAGGCGCTTTATAAACGGGCCGCGGCAAATCGGCGGCATGAACTGAAGTAACCAACGAAAACGCTACAAACGCACCAACTGCACAAATCTTTGTGGTCAGGCGCATGTGAGTCCCCTGAAAGGTTTAATTCGAAGAAGCGATCCTCATCTCAAAAATACGGGTAAATAATACCTATCTGATTCGCAGGGGAAAAAAGCATTATTTCAGTTGCGAATCGGCTGCCAACAGGGTCCCGACGCGCGGTCGATCAGCCGGCCGTAACTCCGTCAGACTGCTTCGCATCGTCTTCCGGCCGCCAGCGCCGGTGTTGCCAGAGCCATTGCTCCGGATGCTCGCGGATCCAGCCTTCGACCACAGTGATGATGACCTGGGTGGTGCCTGCGATGTCGATCCTGCCCTCCGCGTCACGCACCGGCGCGATTGCTTCGGTCAATTCCGGGCGAAACCGGTTGCCGGGCAGCCGCACCACCCGCACACCGTGGATTGGGCAGTCGAAATGCTGCGCCAGCCGCGCCAGCAGCGGATTGGCCCGGGTCCTGCGGCCGAAGAACGTCACCGGCACGCCGCGCACGTAATACTGGTCGACCAGCATGCCGACATGGGCGCCGCGCTCCAGCGCTTCGGCGATCTTCATCGGCGCATCGAGGCTGGTGGCGATCAGTGTGCCCATGCTGGCTGCCCGCGTTTCCTGCAGCCAGCGGTCGATGCCGGCAATGTTGGGGCGGCGGTACAGCACGGCGCTGTCGAGCTTGTAGGTGGCGGCGGCGATGGCGGGCAGTTCCCAATTGCCGAGATGGGCGGCGAAAATCAGGGCCGGCTTGCCGTCCTCGAGCAAATCCTTGAAGTGCGCGACGTGTTCATCGCGGATCTCGATGCGGCTCGGCCGTTCGGGATGATCGGGGTCGAAATCCCACAGCCGGTCGAGATGGGCGAACTCCGCCCCCATGCGGCCGAGATTGTCCCAGGCGCCGCGCAGAATGGCGTCGATTTCGGCCGGCGATTTCTCCGGAAAGGCGGTAACCAGATTGGCGCGGGCGATGCGGTGCTCGCGAAACAACGGCCCGACCTGGCGCATCAGCCAGCCGCCGGTATTGATCATCCAGTCCGGCTTGACCAGGCGAAGGCCTTTGATGAGGCCGATCGCCAGCGCTCCCACCAGCGCATCGCCGGCGCGCTTGGCGCCGCGGCGCAGCCGCCGTTTGATCGCGCTCATGGTTCGCGCCTCAGAAGTTGACGATGACCTTGCCGAACACCTGGCGGCCTTCGAGGCGCGCCAGGCCTAGTTCGAAATCGGCCAGCGCGAATTCGCTGTCGATGATCGGCGCCATGCCGGCCGCGATTTTCGACAGGCTGTCGCGGACGTTGCGGATGACGCAGCCGAACGAGCCGAAGATCTTGTACTGCTGCTGGAACAGCTGCATCAGGTTGATGGTCACGGTCGGTCCCGCCGTCGAGCCGCAGGTGACCAGCCGGCCGCCGCGCTTGAGCACGAAAAGCGAGGCGTTGAAGCCTTCGCCGCCGACATGCTCGAACACGACATCGACACCTTTCTTGGCAGTGAGCTTGCGCGTGACGCCTTCGAAGCGCTCGGTCTTGTAGTTGATGACGTGGTCGGCACCGAGCGCCTTCGCCTTTTCCGCCTTGGCGTCGTCGCCGATGGTGGTAATGACGGTGCAGCCGATGGCCTTGGCCATCTTGATGGCGACGGAGCCGATGCCGGAGCCGCCGGCATGCACCAGAATCGTCTCGCCCGGCCGCAGCTTGGCGTTGTCGAACAGCATATGTTCGGTGGTGCCGAAGGCGATCGGGGCGCAGGCGGCATCGCGCAGCGACACACCGTCAGGAACAGGAATGATCAGACGCGCCGGCAGGTTGATCAGTTCACGGGCGAAGCCGTCGATATGAAAACCCATGATGCCGGCGACGTTCTCGCACAGATTGTCGCGGCCCTCGCGGCAGGCGGTGCACTTGCCGCAGGTCATGGCGCCGTAGGACACCACCTTGTCGCCGGCCTTGAAGCCGGAGACGCCGGCGCCGACAGCGGCGATCTCGCCCGACGCTTCGGCGCCGACCACGAGCGGCAGCTTGCGCTTGGCGAACGCCATGCCGCGGAAGCCCCAGACGTCGAGGTGATTGAGCGCGACCGCCTTGATGCGGACCTGCACTTCGCCGTCGCCGGGCGGCGGCGGCGCGGGCAAGTCGACCAGTTCAAGCTGGCGGTCGCCGATAAGCTGTAATGCGCGCATCGCGGGGTTGCTGCCTTTTTAGATGAGAATGCGGAGAGCCCGGTCCGACAGCGGCCCGGGATAGTCCGGTTACGCGGGCTCAAGCCCCATGACCAGCGAGACGTTCTGCCCGCCGAAGCCGAAGGAGTTGGAAATGGCGTGGGTGACGCGCGCATCGCGCGCCTTGAACGGCACGACGTCGAGCGGAATCGCCGGGTCGGGTTGTTCGTAGTTGATGGTCGGCGGAATGCGCTGATGCTGCAATGTGAGAATGGAAATCACCGCCTCGATGGCGCCGGCCGCGGACAGCGTGTGTCCGATCATCGACTTGTTCGACGAGATTGGCACGCTCTTCATGCGCTCGCCGAGCACTGTCGAGACGCCAAGATACTCCATCTTGTCGTTTTCCGGCGTGCCGGTGCCGTGCGCGTTGACGTAGTCGATGTCCGCGGGCGTCAATCCGGCGTCCTTGATGGCATTGGCAATGCATCCGATGATCGGCTTGCCGTCCGGGCTCGAGCGGGTGCGGTGGAAGGAGTCGGCCATTTCACCGCAGCCTTCGAGCACGCCGAGAATGGTCGCACCGCGCGCGCGCGCCGCGTCGTAGCTTTCCAGCACCAGCGCGCCGGCGCCCTCGGCCATCACGAAGCCGTCGCGGTTCTTGGCGAAAGGACGGGCGGCGCCGGCCGGCGCGTCATTGCTGGTCGACAGCGCCGACAGCAGCGAAAAGCGAATGACCGATTCCGGATTGATCGAGCCGTCGGTGCCGATGCAGAGCGCGGCATCGGTCTCGCCGCGCCGGATGGCCTCGACGCCGAGCTGGATCGCGCTCGCGCCGGAGGCGCAGGCGGTCGACAGCGAAATCGGCGAACCCTGGGTGCCGAACTTTTCCGCCAGCGTTTCGGCCACCGAGCCGAACATGAAGCGGCGGTGGAAGGCGGGAAACTGCGCGCTGACGCGCAACAGATCATTGTAGTCGACTTTGTCGTTGGCGCCGGTCTGGGCGCCGACCTCAAGCCGCTGCGGCCATTCCACCTCGATCGGCGGCACGGCAACGAACAGCGGGCCGGGGAAGGCGCCCCGCGTGCCGATGCCGGATTGGGTCACGGCTTCCTCCGCCGCCAGATCGGCGAATTGCTCGGACAACGCCGCGGTGCAGGACTGCGGCGGCAGGAAATCGATGGTGCCGGCGATGCGGGTCTTGAGGCCGTCGGTGGCGAAGCGGGTGATGGCGCGGATGCCGGATTCGCCGGCGGTCAGCTTGGCCCAGTTATCGACCTTGCCGGCGCCCAGCGAGGTGACAACGCCGACGCCGGTGACAACGACAACGGGTCGGCCGAACTTGTCCTTGCGCGATGTCATCGCCGTGCGCTCCTTCAGTCAACCCGCTCGATCAACGCGAGCCCTTCGCCGCGCCAATGACCGACGCCGGTCACCAGCACCTGGCTTAGATCCCCGGTCATCGGCCGTTCGAGGCCGGTCGTGTCAGAGGGCGGAAACAGACTACCATGGGCGAGCGCGATCGTGGCCAGCGCCACATTCATGGGAAACTGCGTATCCGGTCCATGTCCGAGATAGGAGCCGGTAGCGCGCACGGCAAGGTCGCTGTGCCGCTCCAGGAAGGCCCGCTCTTCGGCGGTGGCCGGGCCCGCGCCGCTGGCGCCGGACAGGACCGCGGCGCGGTCCGGCACGATCTTGTTCTTGATCGAGCTCCACAGCTTCTCGAGCATAGCGGTGATGCCGCCCGGTTCGCGCTTGGCGCGGTCGGCGACAACGGCGGTCAGACGCGCCATCGGTTTGGCGCCACGTGCTTCGGCGTGTTCGCGCGCTTCAATCACCAGAAACGCGCCGATCGAGCCGAGCGCAAAGCCGCCTTCGGCGCCGCGCTCCCAGACAGGGGCGTACTTGTCTTTCATGCCGAGACCGGCGAATTCGTAGAGCATCAGAAGGTCGGGCCGCTCGCCATTATGCGAGCCGCCGACCAGCGCGATATCGCTCTGTCCCGCGGCGATGCGCGACAACGCGATCCGCACCGCGTTCACGCCGGCCGATTCCTCGCCCATGAACGTTCGGGACGAGCCGGTGACGCCGTGCACGATCGAGATATTGCCCGCCAGCAGATTGGAGAGCTGCGCCAGGAACAGCGTCGGACGAAGATCGCTCATCAGCCGCTCATTGAGGAAAGCGGCGGGATTGGCGGCTTTCGGCATGCCGGTCAGAATGGCGCCGTCGACCGCGAGGTCGCGTTCGCCGCCGGCGGCGGCGACGATCATGTCCATGCGGGAGAGGATGTCGGTCTGGCCTTTGACGCCGGCCGAGTCGAGGGCCAGCCCGGCGGCATAGGTGCCGATCCGCTGCCACATCTCCATCTGCCGCTGATCACCCTTCTTGGGGATCTGGGCGTCGAAATTGATCGGGGCAAGCGGATGCACAAGGAAGGGCGCGAACGCTGTCGCGTCGGCGCCGGGCTGCGCCTCCATCAGTTTTTGCCAGTGAGCCTGCGGCCCTTCGCCGAGGCAGGAGACGATGCCGATGCCGGTGATCCAGGTTTCCCGTCCGACATCAGCCATTGACCGGCGCCTCAAGGGCAAGCCCGATGCGAGAGGCGAGCTTGCGCATCTCCGTTTCCATCTCGGCGTTAGGAAAATCCATAACCCGCAGCGTCAGGGTCGCATCGCAGACCGGTTTGCCTTTGGCCACGATCTTGGCCTTGGTGACGGCGTAGCCGGACCCCTCGTGCATCAGTTGCGCTTCGACCGACAGGACTTCGCCCGGGGTGACAAATGTGCGCAGCTTGGCCTCCTTGACCGAGGCCAGGAAGGGCACGCGTTCGAACCGGTTGGCGGCGATCACCAGCCAGCCGGAGGTCTGCGCCATCGCTTCAATCAGCAGCACGCCGGGCATCAATGGATAGCCCGGGAAATGTCCTTCGAAAATCGTGCTGGCCGTGGGAACCGTGGCCTCGCTGCAGATCTTTCGGTCGGCAAGACTGAGGTCGACGATCCGGTCGATCAGCTGGAAGTACTCGAGGCGCATGGACGGCGCTAGGCCCCCTTGGCGGCGACGAGTTCGTCGATGCGGGCGCTGAGGTTTTTCAGCACGAAGTACTGATCGGTGGTGGCTTTGCCGTCGTTGACTTCCTGGGTCCACTGTTCGAGCGGCAATTTGATGCCGAACGCCTTGTCGATGGCAAAGGCGATATCGAGGAAATCGAGGCTGTCGATGCCCAGATCGTTAATCGCATGGCTTTCGGGCGTAATAGAATCGCGCGGGATATCGCACGTCTCGGCGATAATATTGGCGATCGTGTCGTAGGTGGTGGACATCGTTAACTCTCTGATTTCTTATGAATTCTTGCGATCTGGTGGGGCGGCGCGCTGGACGTCTGCCGCTGGGCCCCCGAGCCCGGCCTTCCACCGGCAAGCGTGGCAGCCCGTATAGCGAAGCGTCGCCGCAAGTTCAATGGTGCGGGCTTTTTCAGGCTGGAACTGGCTAACAGGCCGGGCGGCTGCCGAAAAGCTCTGGTTTGGCCGTGGACGGCCACGGCCGGCTGGCCTAAATACGGCCGATGCACGGGACCAGCGCCTCTCGCCGGGTATTCGCTTTGCTCGCGGCCTATGTGGTCGTGCTGCAGGCGTTGCTGTTGCCGCTGACCGTCGCGGCCGGGGCCCATTTCGATTCGTCGATCTGCGTGGCCTCTGAGCCCACAGGCAAGAGCGCACCGGCCTCCCACGACCCCGGCTGCGGCTGTGCCGCCGGCTGCGGCATGCATTGTGGTGCGCAGTCGATGGGTGAGCCGCCGCCCTCGTTTACCGGATTGCTTCCTGCCTTTGCGCAGGTCACGGCGCCGGCACCCCCGATCGAAGCGGTGGCCCGGACGTGCGAGAAACGCCCGCAGAACCCGCGCGCGCCCCCCGTCGCCTGACGCCGTCCTCACCCTTCTCGAAATAATTGCCGGCCGCGCCAAAGAACGCGTGCCTGCACCGTCAGGAGCAATCCATGTTGAATCGTGCTGTCATTTTCGCCGCCTTGGCCAGCTACTTCGTGTCCGGAGCGGTGTTCGCTCACGACTACTCAATTGGCGGTCTGAAGATCGACCACCCCTGGGCGCGGGCGACGCCCAAGGGCGCCAGCGTCGGTGGCGGCTATCTCAAGATCGCCAACACCGGCGAGACCTCGGACCGGCTTGTCAGCGGCACTTCCGACGTGTCGCAACGCTTCGAGATCCATGAGATGAGCATGGATGGTGGCGTCATGAAGATGCGCGCACTGCCAAAGGGCCTAGAGATCAAGCCGGGACACACACTCGAACTCAAGCCTGGCGGCTATCACGTGATGTTCGTCGGCCTCAACAGGCCGCTCGAGCAAGGTCAGCGCATCAAGGCGACGCTGGAGTTCGAGAAGGCCGGCAAGGTTGAGGTCGAGTTCGCCGTCGAAGCGATCGGCAGCCAGCCTTCCGGACACGGCGCACACGGCCACTAGCCGGCGCAGGCCGAAGGCGCGAGGCTACCAGCCGCTCGCCTTCGGCAAGCCAGGTGGCAAAGTCGGGACAGTCAAGTCCACCGGCGAATAGGCACACAAGCCTAATTCACGCGGATGATCTGGGAATGTGAAATTTCTTTTTTGGAACAACGCGTTGAGCCAGACTGGGCGCGGGACCAAAAAGACAACAACGCGGTCCTGCCTTTCATCAGGCATGCTTTAATCGTGGGGTCGGCGGTTGGGGAACCGCCGCGCGTGAGTGATATTCGGTCTTTTCGCTGATAAAGGACGTTCTGGGGGGACGCACTTGTTTCAGTCCATGGCTGTGGTGGGAGAGATAGCGCTCGATATTTCCGCCTTTGCTCGATTCACATCGCTGTTGATCCTGCCTTTTGCGCATGAGGATCTTGCGATCATTCTCGGCGGCTATCTTATTGTGAACAACGTGATGCCGGTCAGCATGGTCGCTGTCAGCATCTATATCGGCATGGTGGCCAGCGATTTTGCGCTCTATGGCATTGGCGCTGCAGCGCGGCGTGTGCCCTGGCTCCACCGTTACGCCGTTGACGATCGCGTGCTCCAGTTCAGTGACACCTTGCAGCGAAACGTGTTCGGCATCGTCGCATTGTCCAGGGTGGTGCCGGGCGTGGTGTTTGTCGCCTTCGTGGCCTGCGGCTGGGCCCGGGTTTCGCTAGCCCGGTTCGCCGCCGCCAGCCTGATCGTTTCGGCGATATACCTGCCGTTAGTGCTGTATCTCGTGATCGAGTTCGGCGCCGTGCTCAGTGACTGGATCGGGATCTGGGCCTGGCCGCTCTTGTTCCTTGCCATCGTTGCATCGAGTTTGCTGCGGAAGTGGATATTCTCGTTCCGCGGCTCCTCGGAAGCCGTATCCGCCGTCGATACCGTAATGACCGAAACCTGCCTCGGCATGCCGCCTTTGTCGCGCAATGATTGCAGGGTGGCGGTGGCCGAGCGTATTCCGCCAGCATTGTTCTATTTGCCGCTGGTGATCAACTGGCTTTGCCTCGGTCTGCGCTACGGCTCATTGACGCTGCCGACCGCCGCCAATCCGAAAATCATGACCGGGGGGATGTGGGGCGAATCCAAAAGCTCCTATTTCGACGACGTCGCTCCTTCAGAGCGCGGCTGGATCGCGGACTATGTGGTGGTGAAGCGTGCGTCCGGCCTCGCCGCCGACGTCGGGCAAGCCAATGACGCCATCCTCAGAGCCGGTCTGACGTTTCCGCTGATGGCTAAGCCCGACATCGGGTGGCATGGCCACGGCGTCCGCCGGATCGACGAGCCGGCGCAACTGGCGCACTACTTGGCGCACTTCCCGCACGATCACGCACTGATGCTGCAGCGCTATGTGCCCTATGCCGCGGAAGCGGCCGTGCTCTATGCCCGGCTGCCGGGCGAGGCGACCGGCCGTATTCTGTCACTTACGCTGAGGTACTTCCCGCACGTCGTCGGCAACGGTCGCAACACCGTGCGCGAACTGATCCGGCGCGACGCCCGGGCAAGCTGGAAGTCAGACCTGCATCTCGGAATCGACCCGACCCACCGCGGCATCTGCGATCTCGACCGGAATCCGGCTTGCGGCGAAGTGGTGCAGATCGCGTTGATCGGCAACCAGCGCGCCGGCGCGCTGTACCGCGACGGCCGTTCGTACATTACCCCCTCGCTGGAACAGCGATTCGATGCCATCGCCCGCAGCATGACCGAGTTTCACTATGGCCGCTTCGATCTGCGCTTCGATAGCATCGCGGCGCTGATGCGCGGCGAGGATCTGTCGATCGTTGAGATCAACGGTATCGGTGGTGAGGGCATCGACTGCTGGGATCCGCGGCTGTCGGTCCGCGAGGTCTACCGCCGACTGATGGAGCAGCAGCGGCTGCTGTTCCAGATCGGCTGCGGCAACCGAGCGCGCGGCTTCAGGCCAACCGGGACCGGCGATTTCATCGGCAGCCTGATCCGGCAAACCCGGTTGATCCGGCGCTATCCGGCTTCCGCGTAGGACCACAATTCATGCGCTGACGCCGGACAATGGGCTACCAGCCGATCGCCTTCGGCAGCCAGGTGGCGATGCCTGGATACGAGAACACCAGCCCCAGCGCCACTGCCTGCATGCCGACGAACGGCAGGATGCCGCGATACATGTCGCCGGTGCTCACCTCGGGCGGCGCGACGCCGCGCAGGAAGAACAGCGCCCAGCCGAACGGCGGCGTCAGGAACGAGGTCTGCAGGTTGATGCAGATCAGCGTCGCCAGCCAGACCATATCGACATTGGCGGCGGCGAACACCGGCAGGAACAGCGGCACGGCGATGTAGGAAATCTCGATCCACTCGATGAAGAAGCCGAGGATGAAGATGATCAGCATCAGGAACCAGATGTCGGCGTTGATGCCGCCGGGCAGGAAGGCGAAGAAATCGTGCACCAGCCGCTCGCCCTGAAGGCCGCGGAAGGAGAGGGCGAACACCTGCGCCGCCATCAGGATGAACATCATCATCGCCGTGATCTTCAGCGTCGACTGGCAGGTTTCGCGCAGCACCTGCCAACTCAGGCGGCCGGTAATCGCGGTAATCAGGATCGAGCCCAGCGCGCCCATCGAGGCCGCCTCCGACGGCGCGGCGATACCGGCAATGATCGAGCCGAGCACGGCACCGACCAGACCGACCGGCGGCAGCACCACCTTGAACAGCTTGGTCGCAAGCTGGCGGCGCGACAGCAGCGCGCGCTCCTCGACCGGGATGGCGGGCACGGCGTTGGGGGTAAAGACCCCGAGAGCGAGAATGTAGATGCAATAGATGCCGGCCAGCATCAGCCCGGGCAGCATTGCCGCGGCAAACAGCGTTCCGACCGACTCATTGAGAATGTCGGCCAGCAGGATGAGAATAAGGCTCGGCGGGATGATCTGGCCGAGCGTGCCGGAGGCGCAAATGACGCCGCAGGCGAGGCCCTTGTTGTAACCACGCCGGAGCATGCCGGGCAGGGTCAGCAGCCCGAGCGTGACCACGGTGGCGCCGACGATGCCGGTGGTGGCACCCATCAGGATGCCGACGAGCACGATGCCGATGCCGAGGCCGCCGCGCAGCGAGCCGGCCAGATGACCGATCACATCCATCAGGTCTTCGGCGAGCCTCGATCGCTCCAGCATCATGCCCATGAACACGAACAGCGGGATCGCCACCATGGTGGTGTTGGTCACCACCCCGAACAGACGGTGCGGCAGCAGATTGAACAGCAGCGGTCCGAAGCCGAGCAGACCGAAGACGAACCCCGATATCGCCAGTGTCAGCGCCACCGGAATGCCGGCCAGCAGCAGCACGAAAAACGACGCCAGCATCAGAATGGCGAGAACTTCAAGCGACATGGTCAGGCCTTGCGGTATGCGAGCCAGTGCTTGATGGCTTCGGAGAGCGACTGGAGAAAATAGAGGGCGAAGCCGATCGGGATCAGTGACTTGATGATGTACCGGGCCTCGATGCCGCCGGGATTGGCGGTGCCTTCATTGTTGCTCCACGACTGATACACGTAGGCGATCGACAGCCAGATCACCGCCGCCGCGAATAGCATGCCGAGCACGGCGCTGATTGCCTCAACGAGGCTCTTGGATTTGGGCGGGAGGTACTGAAAAACCACGTCGACGCGGACGTGCTCGCGGTTGAGCAGCGTGTAGGAGATCCCGAGCAGACAGATCGGCACCAGAAGGTGCCACTCGAGTTCCTGCATCCAGATCGATCCGATGGAGAAGGCGTAGCGCAACAGCACATTGGCGCCCATCACCAGCGCCAGGGTGAGGCACAGCCATGCAGCGGCGCGGCCGATGAGATCGACAACCGTGTCGATCCCACCGGCCAGGCGTTCGGCGAAGCTCACTTAGGACGCCTTGCGGATCTTGTTGTGATAGACCGTTTCGCTCTTGTCGGCCCACTCGTCGTACTTGGCCTTGTAAGCGAAATAGGAGTCGTGAACCTTCTTGGTGACCGGGTCCTTCGCGACAGCTTCCGCGAGGATCTTGGTGGTCGCTGTGCGCAAAGCGGCAACGACGTCGTCGGGCAGCGGTCCGGCGATCACGCCGTGGTTCTTGACCAGGTCCTCGTAGGCCTCGGCGTTGTTCTTCTGGCACCAGGCCTCGCTTATGACATTGCAGGCGGCGCAGGCGTTCGAGACGATGGCCTGCAGGTCTGGAGGCAGACTCGCCCACTTGGCCTTGTTGATGATCAGTTCGCTGGCGGTCGCCATCTCGTGCCAGCCGGTCGTGTAATAGTATTTGGCGACCTTCTGCAGGCCGAGTTGGCGATCAAGATAGGGACCGACGAATTCAGCGGCGTCGATCACACCGCGCTCGAGGTTGGGGAAGATTTCGCCCGGCGCGATCAGGCGCGCATCGACACCGAGTTCGCGGTAGACGCGGCCGGCCAGGCCCGGGATGCGCATCTTGATGCCCTTGAGGTCATCGACCGTCTTGATCTCCTTGCGGAACCAGCCGGTCATCTGCACGCCGGTATTGCCGCAGGCGAACGGCACCAGATTGAAGCGGTCATAGACCTCGCGCCACAGATCGGCGCCGCCGCCGTCGTAATACCAGCCGTTGAAGCCCTGGAAATTCAGCCCGAACGGCACCGCGGTGAAATACTGCGCAGCGAAGCTCTTGCCGGTCCAGAAATAAGAGTTGGCGTAGTTCATTTCGACGGTGCCGGACGATACCGCGTCGAAGCCTTCCGCTGCCGGGATCAGCTCGCCGGCGCCGTAGAACTGAATCTTCAGCCGGCCGCCGGACATGTCCTCGATGCGCTTGCAGAGATCCTTGGCGCCGCCGGGGCCGGTCGAATAGAACGCGGCGTTCGGGCCATAGAAGCTGGTCATTTTCCAGTTGAAACTGGTTTGCGCCTTGGCAATCGCAGGCGCGGCGATCGTGCCGGCGGCGCCGGCCAAAGCCATACGGGTGAAGTCTCGACGTCGCATGCGAACCCTCCAAGTCTTGCTGACAATGCAGGGATCGCTCGCAAACCACGTGCCATCATCCGAATTTGAGGGGTGTGGCGTGGAACAAGCCTTCCAAACAGGTAGCCCCCTCCTGCTTGCATAAAAAATGGCCGCCGCTGCTCAATTAATAGGCAGAGACGGGCATGCGTCTGAGGCGAGGGGGCTATTTGCTGGACGGCTCGGCAAATCCGAGCGGGGCGTCTTCCGGCGGCATCATCTGGAAGACGTTCAGGACCATCGCCACCAGCGAATAGTAGCCCAGAATCGTGACCAGCTCGACGGTCGCCGCGTCGCCCAGGATTGCACTGACGCGCTTGTAGGTGCGGTCGCTGACACGCTTGTTCTGGTAAAGCTCGGTGATGAAATCGTAGACGGCGCGCTCGTCCTTGGCCGCCGATTTCGGCACCCGACCGGCGCGCAGGTCGGCGATTGTCTTCGGCTTGACCCCGGCCTTTTCGGCAATCGGCGCATGCGCGAACCACTCGTATTGCGCGCGCCAAAGCCGCGCCGTGCAGAGAATCGCGAATTCCGACAGCCGCGGCGACACCGCGGTTTGATAGCGGCAGAAACCGCCCAGCTGTTGCGCCAGCTGTCCGACAGCCGGAGCATGCATCCAGACCGCGAACGGCCCACGCGGGATCACGCCTTTGCCCCGGGGCCCGGAACGCATCGATTCGAGCAGCGCGCGCTGTGTAGTGTCGAGATTGTCTTCGTTCAGCACCGCGAGGCGGGGTGTAGGGCGCTTGGCAGGGCGCTGTGGTGCGGGTTTGGCGGGGCTCTTCTTGGCAGGGCGTTTGGCCGGCATGGGATGTCCTTGGCAGGGGAGGGTATGAGGCGGGTCAGCGGCAGATTAGGATGAGCAAAAGCGACATAACACGGGGAAACGCAATGGACGACGTCACCGCATTCAAGCCCAATCTCGCGCGCTACCACGCTCTGATGGATGTGGTCCGCAACCGGCTGACCACGCGCGCCTTCCGGCAGGACATTCCGGTGCCGCGGGAGCATATCGAGATGGTGCTGGAGGCGGCCCGTCATGCCCCGTCCGGCGCCAATGCACAGCCTTGGCACTACATCGTCGTGACCGATCCGGCCGTCAAAAAGCAGATTGCGGACTATTTCGTTGCCGAGGCGACCAAGCGGGCGAAGATGAAAATGAAGTTCCCCACCCCGAATTATCGCGGGTTGGAGAATGCGCCGGGCTTTGTGGTGGTGGCGGCCGATTTCCGCTTTCTGCGGGCCTTTCCGGTGCTGCTCGACGGCTCTGAACTGGACAAGCTCTATCAGGCCAATGCCGAGCGCATTCTGCTGCAGAGCGTGGCCGCCTCGACCATGTCGGCGCATCTGGCCGCCGCCGCGCTCGGCTATCAGGTCTGGTGGGTGACGGCGATCGGCCAGGACGATGCGCAGGCCTCGCTGCGGCCGCTGCTCGGCGTGCCGGACGACCTTGCCATTATCGACATCATGCTGTTTGGCGTGCCGGCCAAGCCCCCATACAAGCGCTGGAAAAAGACGCTGCCGCAGATCATGAACTGGGATCGTTTCGACATGGCGAACTACATGACGGTGGAGGACATCGATGCCTGGGTGCGCGAAACCCGCCACAAGGTGATGTACCGCGACGAGACCAAGGTCGACTAGGGCTCAGGCTCCACCGCCGCCGTCACCTTGATAAGGCCGCGGTCGACCATCTGCAGTTCCTTGGCCGCGGCCATCGACAGGTCGAGCACGCGACCTTTGATGAACGGCCCGCGGTCATTGACCACCACCACGACGCTGCGCTTGTTGTGCGGAGCGGTAACGCGCAGGCGGGTGCCAAAGGGCAAGGTGCGATGAGCAGCGGTGAAATCTGAGCCGTCATAGGCGACGCCGCTGGCCGTGCGGCCTTTGTGGTTGACGCCGTAGAACGAAGCTATGCCAACGATCTGGGTTGGTGCAGGAACGGGGCTCGGCGCATCCTGCGCAAACACAGAAACGCCGCTCCACATGAGTGCAGCAGCGACCACGACCCAACGGCCCGGCATTTGCAATGTCCTGTGCGTCGAGGTTTCAGCTGATGACGCACGTATCAAAGAAATCGGAGGCCCGCAATTGCGGGCCTCCGATTCATCACGTCAAAATTAGCAAGCCACGCGAACAGTGCGGCCCGAACGCGTCCGCGTATAGCAGTTCTGCGGAGCGGTGGCGCCGCCGATCATCGCACCACCGGCAGCGCCAATAACGCCACCTGCAACCGCGCTGCCGACCGAACCGCCGGCCGCCGCGCCGACCACGGTACCGGCAACGCCGCCGATCGCCGCGCCGGTCAGAGCGCGATCCTGTTGCACGGTGTTACAGCCAGCCAGCGCGAACGCCGCAACGCCGATAATGAGAAACTTCTTCATCTGGTATCTCCCTAAAATGGTAGTGCCCGATCCCGACAACCGAATGGCACGCGCGCCGCAAACGCGGGTCGGTCCAGCCTGAATGCCGCCTCGATAACGCCACGGTGTATCGATGGTTCCATGGCGGGCGTGCAGCTTTTTTCGGGCTACCGGCGCCGTGATTTGCGTTTTGCCAGGTGGTGCGAGGCCATTTCCGCGCGGGAGCGAAATTCGCGATGCAAAGCCTCCAGTTCCTCGTCATCGAGATCCTCGATTGAGGCAAACTCGTTCTTGGCGCCTTTCATGGCCAGCACCAGTTCGGACAACTTGAGCTGCACCGCCATCATGTCGCGGTTCTGGGTGTTCTGAATCAAAAACACCATCAGGAACGTCACGATCGTGGTGCCGGTATTGATCACCAGTTGCCAGGTGTCGCTGTAGTTGAAGATCGGTCCGGTTACGACCCATGTGACCACGACCGCCACGGCCACGATGAATGCTGTCGGATGTCCGCTCCACATCGCCGTCGCCTGGGCAAACTTGGTGAATCGCCGGGTCAGCGCATGCGTGCCGTTGTATTCTTCAAGGCCGTGGGGATGGTGATCCGTCGCTGACGGCATGGGTGTCTCCGGTGTCTGCTATCGTCAAAAAGTTGGATGGCCGGCCAATGGTAGATGGCGGCCGGGCGCAGACGGCTATTTCAACCTGGGCAGTTTCTGCTTGAACCGTCCGATCGTCGCCCACGGATCCTTGCGCTGACGCGACAGCCGCGCCGGGAGATTGAGCACGGTGTACGCGTTCGCGCCTTTGAGGCTGCCTAACTCTGCCCAGTCGATCGGTACGGACACCGGCGCGCCGGGCCGGGCGCGGGTCGAGTAGGGCGCCACGGCCGTGGCCTCGCGGCTGTTGCGCAGGTAGTCGATGAAGATGCGATCGTTGCGTTTGCTTTTGCTGATCGCTGCGGTGTAGCGATCCGGCGAATCCGCCGCCATCGCCTCGGCCACGCCGCGCGCGAAGGCCTTCGCCTCGTCCCACGGCGTTGGCGCAATCGGCAGCACGACATGCAGGCCTTTGCCGCCGGTGGTCTTGAGGAATGTGGTGAGCTTGATACCGGCGAGGCGTTCGCGGACATCGCGGGCCGCCGCAACCACGTCTTTCCAGCCGGTGCCGGGCCCGGGATCGAGGTCGAACACCAGCCGGTCGGCATTGGCGAGATTATCGCCTTTGCTGCCACGGACATGGACCTCCAACACGCCTGCTTGCACCAGGGAGATCAGGCCGTCGATGTCCTCGATCGAGATAATCTTGTCGTCGTCCTCCGGGATCAGACTCAGATGATCGGCCGAGATGCCGGCGGCGGCGTGTTTCTGGAAGAAGCACTGACCGGCGGCACCTTCCGGACAGCGCAGCAGCGAGATCGGCCGGCCCGCGACGTGCGGGCGCATCCATTTCCAGATCGCCTTGTAGAATTCGGCGAGGTCCCGTTTGGTTACGCCGGCATCTTCCCAGTAGACGCGCTCGGGATTGCTGAGCGCGATGGCGCCGACCGACACCTTGGAGTTGCTCGATTTGACGGCAGTGGTTTTTTTCGCCGTTTGCTTTTTGGTTTTGGTGACGGGGGCACTTCGTCGCTTGTCCGTTGCAGCCTTCGCTGCGGCGACTTTCTTCACTTCGCGCACAACTTCTCGCGCATCCTTGTCTTCCCGCAATCCCTGGTACGACGCGTGCCGGACGCGGTCGCCGTGGGTCCAGCCGCGAACGTCAACTTCGACGACGGTTGTCGGCGCGACCCAGACCGGGCCGCGGACGCCGCGCTCCTCCGCCGGCAGACTGGCGAATGGCGTGTCGCTCCGCCGCAGCGCCTTCAGTTTGCGATACAGGTCACGCGCGATTTGGTGGGTGAAGCCGGTGCCGGTGCGTCCGGCATAGCGCAGTTTGTCGCCTTCGTAGACGCCGAGCACCAAGGCGCCGACCGCGCGGGCATCCGCCGTCGAGGGCATGAAACCGGCCACGACGAATTCCTGCCGGTCGGAGCATTTGGTCTTGATCCAGTCACGGCTGCGGCCCGACCGGTAGGGCGCATCTTCGCGCTTCGAGATGATGCCCTCAAGATTCATGCGGCAGGCGTGTTTGAGCAACACCGAGCCGGTTTCGTCGATCGACTCGCTCAGGCGTATGGCGCCTTTGGCCGGCGCGCGCTTGAGTAACTCGGTCAGCGCCGCCTTGCGCTCACTTAACGGCCGCTGACGCAGATCGGCACCGTCGAGATGCAGCAGGTCGAACACATAGAACACCATACGATCATGACGGCCAGCCTTGAGGTCCTGCTGCAGTAGCGAGAAACTGGAGACGCCGTCGTCGTCCTCCACCACGATCTCGCCGTCAATTAGCGCCGTTTCCGCGGGCAAGTCCGCGACCGCCCCGGCCACGGTGGCGAACTTGCCGGTCCAGTCGAGGCCGTTGCGAGTCAGCAGTTTGACCTTGCCGCCATCGAGTCGGGCCTGGATGCGGTAGCCGTCGAATTTGATCTCGTGAATCCAGTTGGCGCTGTCGGGCGCATTCTCGGCCAGGGTTGCAAGGGAAGGGGGGACAAAGTCCGGCAGGGCCGCGCCGCGAGTGGCTTGCTTTTTGGCGGCCTTTTTTCGGGGCGTTGACGCTGTGCTGGCGCGCTTCGTCGGCTTTGCGCTCTTGGCCGGCTTTTCCGCCGTCGATTTTTTCTTCGCCGCGCCTTTGGCGATTTCGTCAAGAGTGCGGCCGGTCGTGACTGACAGCGGCATCTCGGCGAGAATATCCTTGTCGCGCTTGCTGCGCGCGGCGGCATCGTCCTGCTTGATCAGCAGCCAGTTGTCGCGCTTCTCGCCGGGCCGCCGGTGCATGCGCACCAGATGCCAGCCGCCCTGCAGCTTTTCGCCGTCGAGCGTGAAGGCGAGGTGGCCCTTCTTCATGCCCTTCTGCGGATCGGCCTCCGGCTGCCAGGTGCCGCGATCCCAGATCATCACCGTGCCGCCGCCATACTGGCCCTTGGGAATGGTGCCTTCGAACTTGTTGTAGTCGATCGGATGATCTTCGGTTTGCACTGCCAGCCGCTTGTTGCCGGGCACCATGCTGGGGCCGCGCGTAACAGCCCAGCTCTTCATGACGCCGTCGAGTTCAAGCCGCAGGTCATAATGCAGCCGCGTCGCGTCATGTTGCTGGACGACGAAAGCCTGGCCGCGCCTGCGGCCAACCTTGCCTTTCGGTTCGGCGGTGATGCCGAACGCGCGCTTCGAACGATAGGTTGTCAGGCCGGCCATGGCTTACGCGCACTCGGTTTAGCGACCTAAACGCCTGATTATACCGAGGGTTCCGGTTTCCGGCCAGCCGCGGAACTTTCTTTTAGCGGTCGCGTTTTATCCGGCATGGAATTCATGTCGCAACCTTAGAGAAAGGGACCTGCCATGATGGGTTGGGCCATTACGTTTTTGATCGTCGCGCTGATTGCCGCCTTGCTCGGTTTCGGCGGGATTGCCGGCATGGCCGTCGAGGCGGCCAAGATCGTGTTCTTCGTCGCGATCATTCTGTTCGTCATTTCCGCGATCGTGGGGCTCTTCCGGGGCCGCTCGACGGCGCCCTAACGGGAACGCACACAGAAAAGCCCCGCGCGACCCAGCGTCGCGCGGGGCTTTTTCTCGTTCGGCACGCCGGTCAGGCGAACTCTTTTTCCGACAGGGTCAGTTCGCTTTCGGGGGCGACCCGCTCGTGTTTCTCGGTCGCGCTCTTGATGCGGTACATCGGATCGCCCGGGTCCTTGTCGGACACCGGCACCAGAAACGTGATCTGATAGGCGCCGGCGGCGGCCTCACGCAGCACTTTCGGCATAAGATCGACGACTTGGCCGATACTGTATTTGTGCGTCACAAAAACTCCTTTCGTTCGAAAAAGGTAATCAGGTGCCCGATGGCAGGGCGCAGATTCGATTTTCATATATAGGGATGGTACCAGCCGATTGCGACGGTCGACGGGAAATTGTCTTCCCATACGCCGGATGGCCGAGGCCCGGATTGTGGTAATCCTCGACTTCCTTGAGCGACGAGCGCATGCCTCTTATCTAAAAATCGTCGTGAAGGCTCGCAGCCGCGGGGACGCCGCAGCGGCCTTTGGGGCTAGCGAAACGAAAATGGACAGAGAACATGAGCAAGGCCAAGCCGACCACGCCACAAAGGAACGACATGAGCCCGGACGCCAAGAAAAGCGACGTCGGACAGGATCCGAAAAAGCCGGTCAATCTACGCGCCAATGCGATGCCGACGGATGGGTTTGTTCTGTCCGTCGACGGGAAACTGAAGACGCAGTTCGAGACCGAAGCGGATGCCACCGCGGCTGCCGAAAAGCTCAAGCAGGCGTATCCGGTGATCCAGGTCTCGGTCTATGACGCGATCAAGCGTGTCTATACGCCGGTTGAACTCGCTGGAAAGTAAGCCACTCCCGATGTGCCGCGCCCAAGTCTGCGCGCGGCTTTGGCGGTATACGTATTCATGACCGGGAATTCTGGCGGCGTGACCGGAACCAAGCGTCACCGGTCGGCTTGATAGACGTAACCCCAGCTTTCACGACACTCTGCAACGGCATTGGCCGCGGCTTTGCCGCACGGCGGATTGGCGTGTGCTCACGGGTTAAGCTCAGCCAGGAGAAATCGAATGCGCAATATGTTCACGGCAGGATTGGTGGCGTTCACGCTGGTTGCGATACCCGTCGCGGTTCAGGCCGGCACGCTGGAAGGCGTCGCCATCGGCGCCGGTTCCGGCGCGCTGATTGCTGGGCCTCCGGGCGCCATTGTCGGCGGCGTGATTGGCGGTGTGGTCGGCGGCCCGAATGTCGTGCCGCGCAAGCGTTACCGCCAGTGCTGGACCAATCGCAACGGCAACAGGCAGTGCCGCTGGCGTTAGAACCGTCTGATCTGTCAGCAGATTCCGGGGTGGCGACGGCCGCTCCGGGTCGCTGACGGCGCTGCCAATCGCGCAGCGAAGTTATCCACCAGTTGTATAATATAGCTCAGACGGGAAGCGGCCGGCGCGTCAGAATTTCACTGTTGCCCGAACGTATCCGATTCCCCCATCGATCCCCCGCGTTCGGTCAACGACCCCGGCTGGCGACCCCAGCCGGGGTCATGCTTATGGCCCCGAGGAAATGGAGATCAGGCGATGTCACTAGGGCTCATTCTGGTCGTCGTGCTTGTCATCTTTTTGCTCGGCGGTTTCAGCGGCCGCTTCGGCGGCTACGGCTACGGCTATGGCCACGGCGGCGTCGGTATCATCGGTGCAGTGCTGATTGTCATTCTGATTCTGCTTCTGCTCGGACGAATTTGAGCTGCAGGCGCTGCGAAAAACAACGCCGGCGTCCATCCGCTCAACATCACGCGGTGTTTGACGACGGACCGGGCTTACTCGCCGCCGGCGAGCACGGCGCGGGTCTGTTCGTCCGGGCCGAAGTCATTGACGCCGTCGATCGAGAGCAACTCGGCCAGCCGGGTGCGGGCCCGATTGACGCGCGACTTGATGGTGCCGACCGCACAGCCGCAGATGTTGGCGGCTTCTTCGTAGGAGAAGCCCGACGCGCCGACCAGGATCAGCGCTTCACGCTGGTCCGAGGGCAGTTGCGCCAGCGCCTTGCGGAATTCGGTGAACTCCACCTGGCCATGCTGCTCGGGCTGCGACTTCAGCGAGTCGGCGTAATGGCCATCGCTGTCCTCGACCTCGCGGCGCCGCTTGCGGTATTCCGAGCGGAAATGGTTGCGCAGGATCGTGAACAGCCAGGCCGACATGTTGGTGCCGGGCTGAAATGAGTCGATGTTGGCCAGCGCGCGAACCATCGTTTCCTGCACGAGATCGTCGGCGCGATCAACGTTCCCGCACAGCGAGATCGCAAATGCGCGGAGACTTGGCACCGCGGCAAGGACAGACTTGCGGACTGATTCATCCATCAGTGCTTGTCCTTCTTGTCAGTGCCGTCCAGACGGCTGACCAGATCGGCGAACCGGTCCGGCACGCCCTGGTTGACCACGTCATCATACATGGCGCGGAGTTGCTGGCCGAGACGGGCCTGGACCTCTCGGCCCAGTTTTGCCGGCTTGGCCTCTGACTTTTTTCGACTGGCCGCGCTTTCCATTGGTTTTTGCTGTCCCACGGGCTTACGATCTTCTTCGTTCATGTGTGGCCCCAATTCCCTTTGCCCCAACCGGAGCTTAGGTTTCCCCCTCTGACGTTTATTCAAAACCGCTGACCGGACAGTTGGTTCCACAATGAGGGAACTTTTTTCAAAGGACGACGTTGGGAGCTGTGAACAGCTTACGAATGTTCGGGGCGATGCCCATCTAAGCAGGGCTCTAATCGGTTTCGGGAGGGATTTTTGTCGACATCTCAATCAGTTGCGCAACATCTGCCGTATCTGCGGCGCTATGCCCGGGCCTTGTCCGGCAGCCAGCCGTCCGGTGATGCCTATGTAGCGGCCACGCTTGAGGCGCTGGTGCAGGATCCCAAGGTCCTGGAGGACAACGCCTCGACCCGGATCGCCCTGTACCGGCTTTTCACCAAAATCTGGAATTCGGTCGCTCTGAACGGCCGGCCAACCGTGGCCCCAGGCATCGACCCGAACCAGCCCGTCGAACGGCATCTCGCCCAAATTGCGCCGATGCCGCGTCAGGCGTTCCTGCTGGTGGCGCTGGAAGGCTTGTCGGAGGATGATGCCGCCAAGGTGCTGGACATCGATGTGCCGAAGCTGCGCGAACTCGTTGAAGAGTCCGGGCGCGAACTGGCCGCCGAAATCGCCACTGACGTTTTGATCATCGAAGACGAGACTTTCATCGCGCTCGATCTCGAGGGTCTGGTTGAAGGTCTCGGCCATAAGGTGCTGGGCGTCGCCCGGACCCATTCCGAAGCCATCGCTCTGGCCAAAGTGAAGCGGCCGGGCATCATTCTCGCCGATATCCAGCTCGCCGACGGCAGCTCGGGTCTCGATGCGGTCAACGAAATGCTGCGCACCTTCGAAGTGCCGGTGATCTTCATCACAGCCTATCCGGAGCGCTTCCTGACCGGTGAACGTCCTGAGCCGGCGTTCCTGATCGCCAAGCCGTTCCAGCCGGCAACCGTGTCGGCCGTGCTCAGTCAGGCGCTGTTTTTCGAGCGCAACGCCAAACGGCGCGAGCGCAAGGCCAGCTAACCAGCGCACGGCCTTAAAAGAAAAGCCCGCCGCGGGAGTGTCCGCGGCGGGCTTTTTCGTGGGGCGTTCAAACCGAATTCAGGGGACGCGATCCTTGCGCGCCAGCGCATAGCCGAGCAGTCCAGCTTCGACCAGCATGGCCAACTGCATTTGATGTTGCGGCGCCAGGGCCGGGGCGGTGGCCTCGGCGGTTTTGCGGCGCATCGCCCAAAAGACGATCAGCGCAATCAGCGCCACGGTGCCATAAATCCCGCCAATGATCAGCCGGGCGTTGATCAGCCCGTACTGCAATTCCAGCGCCAAGGTGGCGGCGATGGTAAAATGATAAATCGCAATCAGCGCCGCAATCCCGATGACAGCGGCCACCAAGCAAATACGCAGCACGCGGCCGAGCAACTGCCCGGCCGCCGCCGTGACCATCTGATCAAGTCGCATGGGATTACCGGCGGTTGGCCAGCCCGGCGAGAAAGCCGATGCCGGCGGCAATGCCCAGCATCAGCAGTGGCCGGTGCTCGACCTCATCGGTGATTTTCTTGAACGCATCGGCGCCGATCTTGGTCGCCTCGTCGGCGACGGACTTGCTGACCCCGGAGGCGCTGTCACGGACCCGCTCCATGATGCCGGCCAAAGCCTCGCTGACGAAGTCACCGACATCGCTGGAGGCGCCGGAAGCTTCGGTCTTGGCGGTGCTGGAGAGCCGGCGCAGCCGCTTTTCCAGATCGCCCATCAGGTCTTCGATCGCCGCGATCTCATCGGCGGCCACGGATTTAGCTGTACGCGCGCTCATTGAACACCTCAGGCGTTTGATTTGTCCTGCATCTCGCCGGGTGAACGATTGGTCGAGAGGAAAGTTCCGTAAGTGCTGGAACAAAGTTCCGCGTCCTTCGCGCGCAGCCTTCCGCATTAGCCCGTAGGAACATAACAGGACGATCGCGGTTGTTCTTCTGATATCGGCACGGCGAAGTTCGCCGGTGGATGGAGCAAACCGATGCGCGATTTCGTGTCCTACTTCTCGGCCGGTGCGCTGGCTGCCTTGGCCATCGTTGTCATCGCGCAACCGGGCGACGCCAATACCGCGTCCGAACGGGCCTCCATGACCTCGATGTCCAAGGCGCCGCTGCAAACGGTCGATCGCAGCAACAAGGGCGACCGCCTGGCGCCGGCCACCGCCGTGCGCCCGCAGCCGCTGGAGCGGCCGCGCATGATGGCAGGTTGCGATCCGGCCTTCAGCCCGCTATCGACCTCGGCCGCTGTCAATTTTGCCGCCCGCTGCGTTGCTTAGCCAACTATTCGTTCTATGATCGAGGCCGGCGCAGTTTCGCACACAGGGCCGCGATGCATAATCATCTGATCGCTTGTCTTGCTATCGGGATGTTGGCGGCAGCCGCGGTGCCGGTCGACGCCGCGGCTCAGGCTCCGCTGCGAGCCAAGACCGGCACGCTCACCTGCGACACTTCAGGCGATATTGGACTGATCGTCACGGCGAAGAAACGTCTGATCTGCCTCTTCACACCTGCGCGGCCCGGCCCTCGCGAGGTTTATTCGGGAGCCATCGTCAAATTTGGTGCCGATGCCGCCAAAGCGGCGGGCGCTGAAATGGTCTGGACCGTCTATGCGCCGGCCAATCGCCGGTTTGGCATATTGGCTGGGCAATACGGTGGGGCCGCTGCCAGAAAAAGCGCCGGTGGCAATACGCTTGTGGGCGGTTCGGCATCGGCCGTTACCTTGCAACCGATGGTGACGGAAGGGGAGGGCGGCGCAAATCTGGCCACCAGCGTCGTTGCCCTGGAATTGCATCCCGCACGGTAAAATTCGACAAAGCAGCGGCCGGCGGTGCGCTTGTATTCTACAAGACGCCACTAATGCAGCGCGGCTGCACGCCTTTGCGTGTTTGTACTTAGGGGTTTAGCTGCTGCCCTTCATGATATGTAGACGGCCGCATTTTAGGTTTCGACGACAATTTCGATAAATGCGGGGCGGAGAGCTTACGCCAAAAAGAGGCAGCATGACCGTATTGCGAGTCCTGCACGTCGATGACGAACCCGACATTCGCGAGTTGGTGGAGATCTCCCTCGGCCTCGATCCCGAACTGTCGCTGAAAAGCTGCGCATCCGGTCTGGCCGCATTGTCGGCGGCCGCTGACTGGTCGCCGGACGTTATCCTGATGGATGTGATGATGCCGGTCATGGACGGGCCACAAACGCTCGGCCGTTTGCGCGGGCAGCCGAGCACAGCGGCTATCCCGGTGGTGTTCATGACGGCGCGGGCACAAACGCTCGAACTGGCGCACTTCATCTCGCTCGGCGCCGCCGGCGTCATTCCCAAGCCGTTCGATCCGATGACGCTCGCCGGTGCAGTGCGACGACTATGTGCAGCCGGCGCCGCCAAGAACGGCTCAGGCGCCGCTCTCGCGAACGCTGATTCTCGTTACCCGGCCGCTGCGGTCAGTCGAACGTAAAGGCGTCGTGATAGGCGCCCTGGACGCTACCGCCGGGAACGGGACCGCCGCCCGGCACATGCACCATGTTGCCGATCACCGCCACCGTCTGACCATGCAGTCCGTGACGGGGGATCGCCATTGGCGTCAGTTCTTCCCAAGTGTCGGTCTTCGGATCGTAGCCTTCGTTGGTGCCGAACACCTTGCCGGTGGCTTCGCCGCCGAACACGATGATCCTGCCGCCGATGTAGACCGCTGAGACGCCGCTGCGCGGTGTCGGCAGCGGCGCGCGGAATGACCATGCATCGGTCTTGGGGTCGTAGACCGCGTTCAGGCTGGTGTTGAAGTCGTAGGAATCCATGCGGCCGGCGATGGCGTGGATTTTTCCATCTACAAGCGCCACACCCATGTGGTCGCGCTGTCCGACATAAGGTTGCGTGGCGGTCGAGCCGCGCATGCCGCCGAGCGTCGTGTACTTGTTGGTCGCCGGATCGTAGATCTCGTGCCACTCCACCGAACGCACGTCGCGGCCGCCAAGCAAGTGGATGACCCCATCGACGGTGATCGCCGAGATGGCGCCGCGCGGCCGCGCCAGCGGCGCGATCGGCGCCCACTGGTCGGTTGCGGTGTCATAGACAAAGCACTTGGAGTGGGGGCAGCGGTTCTGCTCCAGGAAGCCGCCGAAGGTGTAGACCTTGTTGCCGACCGCGGCGCCGGCGACATGGTTGCAGGCAATCGGAAACGGCGCCTTCAGCGACCAGCTCTTGGCCTTCGAATCGTAGACCTGATGAAAATTGCCGTCGACGCGATGCCGCGCATAGCCGGCGATGCAATGAATTTTGCCCTCGCATTCGATCACGGCATGCTCGCCAGTCGCGATCGGCATGCGCGGCTGTTCGACCCAGCGGCCGGGATTGGCCGCCTTCGGCGCCGAACTGACATTGTGCCGCTGCTTCTCGACCGTGGCGGGAATGGCCGTGATCGACTTGTCGTTCAGGCCGGCGAACAAGGTGTCGGTGGCAGTGTCGCTCATGGTCGCTTCCTCAAACGGAGTAGGTGGGCACTGCTTCGTTGAGCAGCTTGCGGGTCAGTTCGACGCCTTCGCGGCAGACGTCATAGGGCGATTGCGCCCACAGATCGGGGTTGGGAGCCTCGTAGCTCAGGTAGCCGGTGTAGCCTTTCTCGGCCAAGAGCCCGAGCATCTCGCGCCATTTGACTACGCCTTTGCCGGGCGGCAGGCGGTCGGTCGGGCGGCGGACGCCGACCGACGGATTGGGCGAGACATCGCTGTACTGGAAACAGAAGATTTTATCGGCCGGAATGCTCTCGAAGCTTCTTCCGCCGAATCCGCTGCGGGTGAAGTGATAGGCATCGATCAGATAGCCGCAGTTCGGCTTGGCCGCGCCTTCGATCAGTTCGGTCAGCACCGGCAGGCTGTTGAGCACGTCGTGCTGCGAGTTGTACTCGATCGCGAGCTTGAGCTTGTACTCGGCCGCGATGTCGCCGGCCTCCTTGAGATACTTGATCGCGTCCTTGATCGGGCCTTTGACCTGGCCGGGCGCGCTCATCAGCGTGTCGCAGCCGAGGGCGACCGCGTTCTCGCAGGACTCGCGGAATACCTTGAACAGACGCTTGCTCTCGTCACCGGTCTCGAACAGCCAACCGTATTCGACGCCGAGCACGCCGACCGGAATGCCGGACTCGCGGATCAGGTCGAGCACCTGATCGTTGCTCATGCCTTCATCGAAGCAGCGCTTGAAGTCGGTGCGGCGCAATTCGACCGCGTCGAAGCCGCCTTGTTTGGCGGCATCCAAAGCGGTGGCCAGCGGCGTGGTGTCGATGGTCCAGGTGTGCAGGGCCAGCCGGCCGAATTTGGCAGTCATTTTTTGGCGCTCTCCCGTTCCGGCTACCGTCTTTTTTTGCCCGCTCGTTGACCGTGAAGATGGAGGACAATTGGCGGCCAAGCCAGACCCATTTGGCGGCAATTGCCGAATATCTTGCCTCGGAGGCGGGCCTGCGCTGTGCTAATTTCGGCCGGTGAAAAACACAGATGCGCATCTGGCCAAAGGCCGAACGAAGTACGGCGCCACGATCGGTGCGCACCGCTATGGCTTCGACGATCTGAAGGATCTGCTGGCCAAGGCCTCGCCGCAGCGCAGCGGCGATCGGCTTGCCGGCTTGGCCGCCGAAAGCCGCGAGGAGCGGGTGGCGGCGCAGTTTGCGCTGGCCGATCTGCCGCTAACCACCTTCCTGAACGAGGCGGTCGTTCCTTATGAGAGAGACGAGGTCACCCGGCTGATTGTCGACGGCCATGACCGGACGGCGTTCGCGCCGGTGGCCCATCTGACCGTCGGTGGCTTGCGCGACTGGCTGCTGTCCGACGCGGCGACAACGCCGGTCCTGACCGCCTTGGCGCCCGGCGTCACGCCGGAGATGGCGGCGGCGGTCAGCAAGATCTGCCGGCTGCAGGATCTGATGGTGGTGGCGGCTAAATGCTCGGTGGTGACGAAATTCCGCAACACCATCGGTCTGCCCGGCGGCCTGTCGGTGCGGTTGCAGCCCAACCATCCGACCGACGACGCCCGCGGCATCGCCGTCAGCATTCTCGACGGCCTGCTGCTCGGTTCGGGCGACGCCGTGATCGGCATCAACCCGGCCACCGACAGCCCGGAGCGGACGCACCGGCTGCTGTCGATGCTGGAAGAGATCAGAACCAGGCTCGACATTCCGACCCAGAGCTGCGTGCTGGCGCATGTCACCACCACGCTTGAACTGATCCGCAAGGGGTCGCCGGTCGACCTGGTGTTTCAGTCGATCGCCGGCACGCAGGCCGCCAACAAAAGCTTCGGCATCGACCTCGCCTTGCTGAAGGAAGCGCGCGAGGCGGCGCTGTCGCTCCAGCGCGGCACGGTCGGTACGAACGTGATGTATTTTGAAACCGGGCAGGGCAGCGCATTGTCGGCCAATGCGCACCACGGCGTCGACCAGCAGACCATCGAGGCGCGCGCCTATGCGGTGGCGCGCTCGCTCGATCCGTTGCTGGTCAACACCGTGGTCGGCTTCATCGGCCCGGAATATCTGTACGACGGCAAGCAGATCACCCGGGCCGGCCTTGAGGATCATTTCTGCGGCAAGCTGATGGGCCTGCCGATGGGTGTCGACGTCTGCTACACCAATCACGCCGAGGCCGATCAGGATGACGCGGATGGGTTACTGGCTTTGCTGGTCGCTTCAGGCGTCAACTTCGTCATGGGCGTGCCGGGCGCCGACGACGTGATGCTCGGCTATCAGAGCACGTCGTTCCACGATGCGCTGGCGATGCGCGATCTCCTGGGCCGCCGTCCGGCGCCGGAGTTCGAAGCCTGGCTGCAACGTCAGGGCTTGATGGACGAAGCCAACCGCATCCGTCCGGGCGAATTGCCAGCCCGCTTCCAGGCGCTGTTGCCGGCATGAGCGACGAACTCCTTCCGGTGTCGCCCGCCGATGACGACGCGCTGTGGGTGCGCCTGCGCAAGCTGACCGCGGCGCGCATTGGCTTGAAGCGCTCGGGGGCGTCGCTGGCGACCGCCCCGCTGCTCGCGTTTCAGCTGGCGCATGCGCAGGCGCGCGATGCGGTGCATCAACCGCTGGATTTGGAGCAACTGGCCGCCGATCTCGCCGGCTTCGGTTTGCCGGTGCTCGACGTCGCCAGCAAAGTCGAGGACACCCAGACGTACCTGATGCGGCCCGATCTTGGCCGTACGCTGGCGCCGGACGCGGCCGTCCGACTTGCGCCGCAGACCGGCGCTTGTGATCTTTCCATCGTCATCACCGGTGGCCTGTCGGCACGGGCGGTGCAGTCGCATGCGGCGCCGGTGCTTAAGGCGCTGCTGCCGCTGTTGCGTAAGGAAAGTTGGCGCATCGCGCCGCTGGTTCTGGTGCGCTACGGCCGCGTTGCCATCGGCGATGCCATTGCAGGGGCGCTGAATGCGGATATCGCGCTGGTGCTGATCGGCGAGCGACCGGGCCTCAGCGCGCCGGACAGCATGGGCGTCTATCTCACCTGGCAACCGGGCGCCGACACGACCGATGCTGACCGAAACTGCATCTCCAATATCCGACCCGAGGGCATTGGCTATGCTGACGCCGCCTTCAAGATCGGCCATCTGCTGAAGGCGATGCGAGAACGCCGGCTGTCCGGCATCCGGCTCAAGGACGATTCCGACCGGCTGCTTCTGGGCAGCACCGATTAGCGTCTACTTTTCTTTTAGAAAAGATGCGCACAGTACCGGGTCGAATTCACGGTAATTATTGGTGATCTCGGTGCCCTTGGGGATGCGGCGGTTGGCAATGCTGTAGCCGGCGCGCCAGAATGTATTGGCGTCGTCGGAGTGATTGATGTGGCGGTCGTTGTCGACGGTAAACAGAACTTCGCCGTCGACGCGGTAACCGTACAGCTTGAGAAAATCGCGGGCAGGCTTCGGCAGGCGCGCGAACTGCTTCGGCGAGTAGCAGCGGTCATAGCCTTCGACGAAGCGCCAGATCTTCTTGCCCTTGGGAATGGTCTCGCCGGCAAACAGGCCGAGGCCGTGGATCGGGCTGCGGTCGACATAGGTTTTGACGAGAAGCATGGCGGGGATACATCCGGTGTGCGGTTCTGCACTGAGATGTATCCCCGATTCGCGGGCGCGGCGCCGCCTAAAGCTTGATTTCGCTCACAACGATGAGGTTGGCCGAGTCGACCACCAGCAGCCGGCCGTCGGCCTTGAGGTATTTGTAGCGGGCGCCCATCGGGATCGCCTTCTGCACGTCGTCCGAAAACGCCACCAGCGGCAGGTCGTTGGTGACGAAATTGGCGACGCCAAGGTTCTTCAGGTCGCCTTGCGCATTCGGCGCGTTGGCGACGCTGGCGACGATCAGTTTCTTCTGGTCGTCGCTGATCCGGAACGCCCATGCGGTGGTCGACAATTTGTCGAGCGCGGCATTCTCCGGCGAAATGGTCGACGGGGTGGTCTGGCGGGTCGAGCCCATTGGCGCCTTCGGGCCTTCAGCATTGTCGGTCGTGGCGGCCTGGGCGGGGCCGACTGCCGCGGGCGCGAGCTGATCGGCGATGGGCGCCTGCGGCTGGCTCTGCCCGGGCGCCGGCGTGGTGCCGTCCGGCGCGGTGGAGGTGGATTGCGGCTGCGGCTGGGCCGGGAAACTCTGCTTTTGCGACTCCTGTACCGTATCCTGCGCCGGCGCGGCCTTGTTGGCCGAGTCGGACTGAGCCGGCGTCATCTCCTTCGATTCCGTCGGAGCTTTGGTGTCCTGCGCGGAGGCCGCCCCCGTCGCCAGCAAAAACACGGCAATAGCGCCTCCGCACATCGTCTTGCGCATGGTCGTCTCCCCTGTGAGTTCCAGTTCCAACGCGTGAAGCCCGAATCCGTTGCATCGTTTTTGTGCGGCCGTTAGACGAAGGCAGGGCAGGTATCGGGAAGACGCCATGGCGAGAGCGAAGGTCTCGATCGCAACTGGATTGCTGGTGACTTTGTTGCTGGCGCCAGCGCAGGCGCAATTGCGCGGCCATGGCGGGCCGGTGAAGGCGCTTGCGGTATCCGCCGACGGCGCCACCGCGATGTCGGGCAGCTTCGACACCTCGGCCATCGTCTGGTCGCTGGCGCGCAATTCGGCCGAGCAGGTGCTGCGCTTCCATGAAAGCGCCGTGAATGCGGTCGCGATGGTGCCGGACGGCGGGCTGGTCACCGGCGGCGAGGACGGCAAGATCGCCATGTGGCGGCCGGGTGTCGCGCAGCCCCATACCGTGTTCACCGGCCACACCGCGCCGATTGCGGCGCTGGCGGTGTCGCCGGACGGCAAGCGCATCGCCTCCGCCTCCTGGGACCGCACCGTGCGCGTCTGGCCGGTCGACGGTGGCGCGCCGCAGGTGCTGGAAGGTCATCAGCAGAACGTCAACGGCGTCGCCTTCACGCCCGATGGCAAATCGGTCGTCAGCGTCAGCCACGACCCGCAACTGCGCATCTGGCCGCTTGGCGGCGGACAGACCATCATCGTCACGCTGCCGACGCCGCTGAATGCGGTGGCGGTGTCGCGCGACGGTGAGATCGTCGCCGGCGGCGCCGACGGCCGCGTGTTCTTCTTTTCGGCTTTGGGCGAGCCGCGCGGCGATTTCGCCGCCACCGACACGCCGCTGATATCTGTCGCGATCACCAATGATGGCCGACTGATCGCCGCCTCCGGCATTCGCGGTTCGGTCGCCATCGTCGACCGCGTGGCGCGGACGCTGACCCGCACGCTGGTTGGCCCCGGCCTGCCGGTCTGGGCGGCGGCATTCCTGCCCGATAATGAGACGCTGGTCACCGGCGGCACCGACCGCATGGTGCGCCGCTGGAACGCGGTCACCGGCGATCACATCGGCGCGGTGGCGATGGCGGCCGCCGACGATCCCCTGGCGGAACATGCCGGCGATCGCGGCGCCGAGGTCTACCGCGCCTGCATCGCCTGCCACACCCTGACGCCCGACGCCGGCAACCGCGCCGGGCCTACGCTGCACGGCATTTTCGGCCGCCGCATCGCCAGCCTCGAGGGGTATCGCTTCTCGGATGCACTGAAGAAACTCGACATCGTCTGGACGCCGGAAACGGTCTCGAAGCTGTTCGAGGTCGGGCCGATGGCATACACGCCCGGCACCAAGATGCCGGAACAACGCATCGGTTCGGCCGAAGACCGCGCCGCGCTGGTGGAATTCCTCAAGAAGACGACGACCAAATAGACGTCAGCTCTTGCTGTCGTGTTCGGCCTTGAGACGCTCGCGCTCGCGCAGATAATCGTCGGTGGTGCGTGGGCTCGGCCGCGGCGCGGCGTAGGGGTCGAAATCGGATTCGGTCATCACCGCCACGCGGCAGTCGTCGCACATCTTGATGACATCGAGGCGCTGCGCCGAGCCCTTGAACATCCAGTGCTTGCCTTCGAGTTTGGCCAGTACGCGCTCGACCGAACTCTTGACGCCGAACGGCTTGCTGCAGCGGATACAGGCGAACGGCTCTTCCTGCTTGATCACCCGCGCCGACGCGGTGGCGGCGCGGAAGTCGATCTGCGGCGTCAGGCTGATGACCTTCTCCGGGCAGGTCGACGCGCACAGGCCGCATTGCACGCAGGCGTCCTCGGCAAAGCGCAGCGTCGGCCGCTCCGGATCGTCGGACAGCGCGCCGGTCGGGCAGGCGGAGACGCAGGACAGGCACAGCGTGCAGCCGGCGACATTGATGTTGAGGGTTCCAAACGGCGCGCCGGCGGGCAGAGGGACGATGTCCACCGGCGTGGGTGCCGCGCGCTGCAGTTCGCGCAGCGCCAGCCGCATCACGTCGCGCTTGCCGCCGACCGGGGCAAAGCTCGCCGGCCGCGGTGCGCCATCAGCCGGTGCAATCGCGCGCAGCTGCGCGCCGAGCGCATCCGGATCGTCGGTCTCGATCTTGCCGGCGCGGCCGGTGCCGAAGCCGAGGCCGGAGAGGATCGGTTCAGCCAGCGCCAGCGTCTGGTTCAGGCCAGTGATGTCGTGGCGCGCCTTGCCACGCAGCAGGAAATGCAGGCCGGTGGCGCCATAGGCAAAGGCCGCCGCAATCGCCTCGAGACCGACCTGGGTGATCTCATTGACGGCAACCGGCAACACGTTGGCCGGCAGCCCGTCGCCGTGACGGGCGAGCGCGTCGATCAGCTCGGCGCCGTGCGTCTCGTCATGCAGCAGCACCACCGCATGCGCGCCACCGGCTTCGCGATATGTTGAGAGCATCGTGCGCAGCTTGCGCATCAGCGCATCGGCGGGGGGCAGCGCATAGGCGGCGGCACCCGTCGGGCAGGCGGCGGCGCACTGGCCGCAGCCGGCGCAGATTTGCGGATCGATGGCGACATGATTGCCGGCCGGCGTGATCGCGCCGGTTGGGCACAGGTCAAGGCAACGGCGGCAGCCGACGATTTTGGAGCGCGAATGGGCGCACAGGTCCTCGGTGAACTTGATGTAGCGCGGCTTGTCGAAGGTGCCGACCATGTCGCGCGCCTTCAGCACCGCGCGCAGCACCGCCGCCGGATCGCCCGGATCGGCGCGCAGATAGCCGTCGCGCAGGTCGGCGGCCGGAAACAGCGCCGGATTGCCGGAGATGTCGAGGATCAGATCGCAGCGCGACACCGCGCCGTTGCGCGGCGTGCCGAACACCAGCCGATCGCGCGACGACGGCGCCGGGGCGGCGTAATTGTCGATGACGAGTTCGAAGGCGCCGAGATAACCGCGCGCCGATTTGGCGGTGCCGCGCACGACGGGAAATTCAGTGACGCGCTGTGGCGATACAGTATCCGGCCGCGTCAGCAGCACGGTGACGTCGAGGTGTTCCTTGAGCAATGCGGCCGCTTCCAGTGCCTGCTCGTCGCGCCCGTAAACCAGGATTACGCCTTCGCTGTTCATCGTGACGAAGGGAATTTCCGGCAGCGGCTCGGCGGCAGCGGCGAGCAGGGCCGCCATTTTCGGGCCGGCTTTGGCCGCATCGGTCGACCAGCCGCCGGTTTCGCGCACATTGGCGAAGGTGAGGGTGGCGCGGTCGCCGGCGACTTCGGCAAACAGTGGTGCTTCCTGTGTGCAGGCGACCGTCAGCGGCGTTCCCGCCGCCGCAATGGTGCGAAAGCGGTCGAGCTGATCGCGACACAGATACCGCGCCGTCTCCACGGTCGCGCCCTTGCAGCCGCGGCCGATTGCGCCGGCGTCGATCGCCATGGTGTCTTCGCAAGAACACACCAATATGGTCCGCTTTTCCGTCATCCCGCTCCCGATAAGACCTGCGGCCTTGCCCCCCGGCTGGCCGCGACCAAACTAGGTTATAGTTATCCCAAAGAAAAAGTACTAATCGAGGCGCAATGGCTACTCAGTTTCGCACCAGTTCGCCGCTCGGCCCCGAACTCGACCTGCCGCCAGGATTTCGCCTGGTGATGCTGCGCGAGATGGGCGACGCCTTTGCCCACGCCAAGGCGAACGCCGCGGAACTTGGCGCCGGGACGCTGGTGTTCGTCGGCCGCTTCGACATGTCGGAATTCGCCGTCGTGCTGGAACCGGACGAGCCGTTGCGTACCGCGCGCCGCGCTTTCTATGCCGGCATGTCGGCGCTGGCGGACGCGCTGGCAACCCATGCGCCGCCGGAAAAACCCATCGCCTTTGTCTGGCCCGATGCGGTTCACGTCGACAGCGGGCTGGTCGGCGGCGGCCGGTTGGCGTGGTCCGACGGCCCCGAGGACGAGCCGCCGCAGTGGCTCGTATTCGGCGCCACCATCCGCACCGTGTCGATGGTGGAGGGTGAGCCGGGTCTGCGTCCGCTCGCCGCGGCGCTCGACGATGAGGGCTTCGATCCCCTGGCGGCCGGTCATCTGGCGGAAAGTTTCACGCGCCATCTGATGACGCTGGTCGATGCCTGGCAGGAAAAAGGTTTCAACGCCGTCGCCAAGGACTATCTGCCGCGGCTTGAGCCGGAAAAAGGCGTCAGCCGCAACATCGCCGACAATGGCGATCTGCTGGTGCGGCGCATGGGCAAGGTCGACATCGAACGCCGCAATCTGCTGCCGCTGCTGGCGGCGCCGAGCTGGCTCGACCCCATCACCGGAGCGCCGCGATGAAGCTGTTGCGCACCATAAGGCTCGATCCGTCGGACACCTTCGTGTTCGAGCGGGCGGCCGAGCCTGGCGAATGGGCGGTGTCCGGCTCGTTCCTGTTCTGGAATGAGGATCCGGCGAACCTCGAGGGCAAGGCGCGCTCCGCATTTCGCAGCGGCTTTCTCGGCGTGCAGTCGCTCGGCTGGTCGACGCTGGTGCAAATTGTCGAGGCGAGCGACGAGGACCGGCTGGCGGCGGTCGACACGCTGGCGCAACATTTGCTGGAAACATTCGGCGCGCCGACGCCGGCCGATGCCAAAGCCGCGGCGGAGGAGGAATTCGCCTTCGCCAACTCGCTCTGCGTCCATCCGATCGACACCTTGATTGCAATCCACCGCACCCAGGACAATGGCGAGATCCGCGAGGCGTTTCGCAGCCTGCGCGCCAAGGATGGTCCCAAGCCATCGCGGGCCTTTGCGTTCCTCGACGTTGAAGGCGAGGATGATACGGTGGAAGAGCGCATCGATCTCGCCACCCTGGGCCAGGAGACCAAGCCATGAAGGATTTCTGGCTGTCCTGCGGCCATCATCTGCTCGACCGCGACGAGGGTGGCGGCCTGCTGCCGACCGACGAGTTTCTTAAGGTCTACCTGGCGCGGCCGGAACTGACGCCGCCGCCGGAGGCCTGCGACGCCGAGCGCGCGCTGCACGCCGCGCTGCTGGCCGATCCGCGTCGGCCAGTGTCGGCTGCCGACATTGCCTCGCTGGCCGACGCCGACGCGCGCGAGAACTGGGAGGTGATGCTGGCCTTTCGCGCTTTGCTGGCCGCTCATCGGACGCTGGAAGCCGCCTATCTCGATATCATCCGGCGTGGCGTGAAGGTGCCGCATCTGTTCCTGAACCAGCTGGTGCACGTCATCCTGCGCAACGCGCTGGACGGCTGCGAAGACCCTTATGTGCTGCGCGCTGCCGAACTGTTCTTCCGGCCGCAGAAGATGACGCTGCACGAAGGCTCGCTGGTCGCCGGCGACGAGGAAACCATTGCCGGCACCAGCACCAAACCGGTGTCGCCGCTGGTGTCGATGCTGGGGATTCCGGACGAGGCGCAGGTCGACGTTATCAATGACGATAATGCCGATCATTATTTCGAGCACAGTGACCAGTTCCACATGGCGCTTGATCTCACTGGCGGCAAGCGCGGCCATGAGGCGCTGGCACGGGCGATGGAAATGTGGATCGCGCATCTGCTCTCGGTCGATGTGACGATCGAGCCGTTCACCGAGGTGAACGACGCCACGCTTACCTGGTACGTGGGCCTCGATTCCGACGGCACCAAGATCGGCGATGCGCTGTGGCGCGGCGAGGAGTTGGATGAGGCGAAACGCGCCAGCGTGGTCGGGCTTTATCGGCTGACGTTCCGCGATCCATCGGTGATGACCGAGCGCGAGCGCGGCGAGCCGGTCTATTTGATCCTGGCGCAGGGCGCCGACAAGGTGGTGCGTTTCAAGCCGCAGAATCTGGTCACCGGCCTGCCGATCAAGCATCTGGAGGTGGTGACATGAGCGCCGCGGTGCGCATTCAAGTCGGCGTGGTGATCGAGCGGCGCAAGGCCGACTCGCCGTGGATCGACTTCACCTGGCAGCCGGTGTCGGTAATGTACGGGGTGCCGGCGGCGGAGCGCTGGACGAAGCTGAGCGAAAGCGGGGAGGCGGCAACGTTCTATGCCGGCACCGTGGAAATCGAACTGCATCCGTCCGATACCGGCAATTACCGCGACAATCTTTCGACCGGGCAACCGAAACTCTGGGTCGTGATGCGGCCGACTGGCCTTGAGCCCCCCTATGATGTGGTGTGTGTGACCGCCGACGGCTCCGAGGGCGAAGGGTTCATGTCGGCCGGCGACGATATAGTCGATACGGTGCCGATGCCGGAGCCGATCTGGGACGCGATCGATGCCTTCATCGCTCAGCACCATGTCGACAGGCCGTTCTTCAAGCGCAAGCGCAACCGCGCCGATCCCGAGGCGATGAGCCGCCGCGGTATTGTCGATGAGTATGACACATGAGCGAGCCGGAAAATTTCCTGACGCGCTGGTCGCGCCGCAAGCAGCAGGCCGAACTTAAACCGGATGAGCCTGACGTTGCGCTCGATCCCCAGGCGGCTCCGGCTGAGCCCGGCGCGGTTGCCGCGACGGATGAGCCGCAAGAAATTGTCGACGGCGAACCTGGTGACAAAGAAAAGGAACCGGAGGTCGATCTGTCCACGCTGCCATCGCTGGACACGATCGGCGCCGACACCGATGTCCGGGGCTTCCTGCAAAAGGGTGTGCCGCTCAACCTGACCCGTGCGGCGCTTAGCCGCGCGTGGACGGCAGATCCCGCCATCCGCAACTTTATCGGCATCGCCGAGAACCAATGGGACTTCGCCAGCGGCGACATTCCGGGTTTCGGCCCGCTGACTGCGTCGGACGATATCGTTCGCATGGTGTCGCAGATCACCACCGAGGGCTTTCCGCGGACGCTGCCCAAGGCGGAATCCGCGCCGGAACCGCACCCCGCCCGGGACGGCGAGCAGGAGGAAAAACCGGCAGGCGAGCAGCAAACCACGGAGTCTGAAACACAATCCGATCCGGTGAACGAACCGGGCGCGGTGGACATAGCGCCGACCGAAGAGGAACGGCCTCCCGCTCCGCCCCCCGAAGAGGCGCTCGTCGAGTTCCGCCCAACTATTGTGCATCGCGAAGTGGAATTTGTTGCGTCACAGCATGTTGACGCCGATCCGAGTCAATCAGAGGCGCCGCCGAGACGCCTGCATGGCCGTGCATTACCTCAGTAATTTTCGATCCTATAGCTTTTGACTATTGCTCTGGTTGCGGAGCGGAAGTACCGTTTCGAACTGTTCTTATGTGAATCTATCTGCCGTTAATTTAGGCAAAAGCGATGCGAGACTCCGGACTGCAGGAAGCGATCCAAGCCGTTGGCGGTGTGAGCGAGCTCGCGCGCCGCATTGGCATCGCGCAACCGTCAGTCTCGAACTGGGATCGCATACCCGCTGAGCGCGTTCTCGCGGTGGAGACCGCTACGGGCATCAATCGCGCCACGTTGCGCCCCGATTTGTTCGCCAGCTTCAGTGGCGGCGATGTCGACGAGATCGATGTCGCGCGTGCCCAGGAGTACGCGTTGTTGTCGGCTTTGCTGGCGCGCGCGCCGGATGCGGCCTTCCTCAGCAAGGTGGCGCAATTGCGCGGCGACGCCAGTCCGCTTGGCATGGCGCATATCGCTCTTGCTGAAGCGGCTGCGGGCGCAAAGGTCGAAAACGTTGAACGCGAATATTTCGATCTGTTCATCGGGCTCGGTCGCGGTGAACTGATGCCCTACGGCTCCTATTATCTCACCGGATTCCTGCACGAGCGTCCGCTGGCGCGCCTGCGCGCGGATCTGCAGATGCTTGGTGTCGAACGCGCTGAAGGCGAGATCGAACCGGAGGATCACGCCGCGATTCTCTGCGAGATCATGGCCGGGTTGGCGTCACGCCGCTTCGGCACCCCGACTGGTAGCGACGAACAGGTTTTCGAAAAGCACATTGCGCCCTGGATGGGGCGTTTCTTCAGCGATCTGGAGCGGACCGAAACCGCGAAGTTTTATCGTCACGTCGGCGCGCTCGGGCGTGTGTTCATCGAGATAGAGACCGAGGCGTTCGCGTTGTCCGCTTGAGGACGCCGCTTTCGCCCTACGTCATGGAGGGAACGACAATGAAAACGGACAGCAAGACCGGAATCGGCCGTCGCGATCTGTTGAAGGGATTGGGCGCAGGCGCTGGTGTCGCAGCGGCCGCGGTGCCGCTTGCCACCGTGGCCAAGGCCGACACCGAGACCAACGATGAAAAGCGCAAGGCTCGCTACAAAGAGACCGATCACGTGAAGGCGTATTATCGCACGAACCGTTATCCGGCCTGAGGGGAGACGCGCACATGCTGATCAAGAGAACAGAACGTCAGGCCCGCCGCGCCACGCTCGCCGGTGCACTGGCCTCGCAATCGGGCGGCGCGCTCGATCGCCGTACCTTCCTGCGCCGCTCCGGTCTCGCCGCGGGCGCGCTCGCCACCGTCGGCGCGCTGCCGCTCGTCAGCATGCGCAAGGCCGAGGCTGGTCCGCCGGCCGCGGCCGGCGCGCAGGTAACGATCCGCAAGAACATCTGCACCCATTGCTCGGTCGGCTGCACGGTGATCGGCGAAGTGTCGAACGGCGTCTGGATCGGCCAGGAGCCGGCCTGGGACAGCCCGATCAACCGCGGCTCGCATTGCGCCAAGGGCGCCTCGGTGCGCGAACTGGTGCACGGCGACCGCCGCCTGCGCTACCCGATGAAGCTGGTGAACGGGCAGTGGACCCGCGTCTCCTGGGATGTCGCGATCAACGAGATTGGCGACAAGCTCGGCGAAATCCGCGCCAAGTCCGGCCAGGAGTCGGTGTACTGGCTCGGCTCCGCAAAGTTCTCCAACGAGGGCGCCTATCTCTATCGCAAGTTCGCGGCCTTCTGGGGCACCAACAACGTCGACCACCAGGCCCGTATCTGCCATTCGACCACCGTCGCCGGCGTCGCCAATACCTGGGGCTACGGCGCCCAGACCAACAGCTACAACGATATTCGCAAGTCCAAGACCTTGATCATCATGGGCGGCAATCCGGCCGAGGCGCATCCGGTGTCGCTGCAGCATCTGCTGGAAGGCAAGGAACTGCAGAAGGCCAACTTCATCGTCATCGATCCGCGCCTGACCCGCACCGCCGCGCATGCGACCGAATATGTCCGCATCCGTCCCGGCACCGACATTCCGGTGATGTGGGGCATCCTCTGGCATGTCTTCAAGAACGGCTGGGAGGACAAGGAGTTCATCCGTCAGCGCGTCTACGGCATGGATGACGTACGCAAGGAAGTCGAAAAGTGGACGCCGGAAGAAGTCGAGCGCGTCACCGGCGTACCCGGCGCCCAGCTTGAGCGCGTCGCCAAGCTGTTCGCGACCGAGAAACCGGCGACGCTGATCTGGTGCATGGGCGCGACCCAGCACACCGTCGGCACCGCCAACGTCCGCGCCTTCTGCATTGCGCTGCTCGCCACCGGCAATGTCGGCGGCGTCGGCGTCGGCGCCAACATCTTCCGCGGTCACTGTAACGTGCAGGGCGCCACCGATCTCGGCCTCGATATCGGCACCCTGCCGCTCTATTACGGTCTGGCCGAGGGCGCCTGGCGGCATTGGAGCCGGGTCTGGGAAGTCGACTACGCCTTCCTTGAGGGGCGTTTCGAAACCCCGAAGAACATGGGCATCCCGGGTATTCCGTCGACCCGCTGGTTCGACGCCACGTTGCTGCCGAAGGATCAGGTCAGCCAGAAAGACAACATCAAGGCGATGATGGTGTTCGGCCATGGCGGCAATACCGTCACCCGCATGCCGGAAGCCGCCAAGGGCATTGAAGCCCTCGAGCTTCTGGTGGTCGCCGACCCGCATCCGACCACCTGGGCGGCTTTGTCCGAGCGCAAGAACGGCACTTACCTGCTGCCGATCTGCACCCAGTTCGAATGCTCGGGCTCGCGCACGGCCTCGAACCGCTCGATCCAATGGGGCGAACAGATCGTCAAGCCGGTCTTCGAATCGAAGAACGACTACGAAGTGATGTATCTGCTGGCGAAGAAGCTCGGCCTGGCCGACCAGATGTTCAAGAACATCAAGGTCGAGAACAACGTGCCGGTGGCCGAGGATATTCTCCGCGAGATCAATCGCGGCGGCTTCTCGACGGGCTACTGCGGCCAGTCGCCGGAACGCCTCAAGGTCCACATGGCCAACCAGAAGGACTTTGATCTGGTCAGCCTGCGGGCCGCCGATGGTCCGGCCAAGGGCGACTATTACGGCCTGCCGTGGCCGTGCTGGGGTACGCCGGAGATCAAGCATCCCGGCACGCACCAGCTCTACAACACCCATCTCCACGTCAAGGACGGCGGCGGCACCTTCCGCGCCCGTTTCGGCGTCGAGCGCGTCATCAAGACCAAGGTGATGGAGAACGGCGTCGAGGTCGAAAAAGAAGAAAAGCACAACATGCTGGCCGAGGGCTCGTACTCGCTCGGCTCGGAAATCCAGGACGGCTATCCGGAGTTCACCTACGCCGTGCTGCAGAAGCTCGGCTGGGACAAGGACCTCACCGAACCGGAACTCGCCACCATCCAGAAGATCGGCGGCAACAATCCCGGCGCGGTGTCCTGGGCGATCGATCTGTCCGGCGGCATCCAGCGGGTCTGCCTCAATCACGGCGTGATCCACTACGGCAACGGCAAGGCGCGCGCCAATGCGTTCGGTCTGCCCGACGCCATCCCGGTGCATCGCGAACCGATCTACACCCCGCGCATGGACCTGGTGGCGAAATATCCTACGCTGCCAAGCCGGCGTGAATTCCGGCTGCCGAATATCGGTTTCGATATCCAGAAGGCCAACGTCGAGAACAAGGTCGGCGAGAAATTCCCGATCATTCTTACGTCGGGACGTCTGGTCGAATACGAAGGCGGCGGCGAAGAAACCCGGTCCAACAAGTGGTTGGCCGAGTTGCAGCAGGATGCCTTTATTGAGATCAACCCGGCCGACGCCGGGGCCCGCAGCATCAGGGACGGCGCCTGGGTCTGGGTCGACGGCCCGCTCGGCGCCAAGGCCCGGGTCAAGGCGCTTGTGACCGAACGCGTCGGCAGGGGCGTAGCCTGGATGCCTTTCCACTTCGCCGGCTGGTTCCAGGGCGTCGATCAACGCGACAAGTATCCGAAGGGTGCCGATCCGATCGTGCTCGGCGAAAGCGTGAACACGCTCACCACCTACGGCTACGACCCGGTGACCGGTATGCAAGAACCCAAGGCCACCCTCTGTCAGATCAGAGCGGCTTAAGGAGCAACGACCATGGCTCGAATGAAATTTCTTTGCGACGCCGACCGGTGCATCGAGTGCAACGCCTGCGTCACCGCCTGCAAGAACGAAAACGAGGTGCCGTGGGGCATCAACCGCCGGCGCGTCGTCACCATCAATGACGGCAAGCCGGGCGAACGGTCGATCTCGATGGCCTGCATGCACTGCACCGACGCGCCCTGCGCGGCGGTGTGCCCGGTGAGCTGCTTCTACACCACCGCCGACGCGGTGGTGCTGCACTCCAAGGATCTCTGCATCGGCTGCGGCTACTGCTTCTATGCCTGCCCGTTCGGCGCGCCGCAGTATCCGAAGGTCGGAAACTTCGGTTCGCGCGGCAAAATGGACAAGTGCACTTTCTGCGCCGGCGGCCCCGAAGCCGATGGCTCGCAGGCCGAGTTCGTCAAATACGGCGCCAACCGTCTGGCCGAGGGCAAACTGCCGCTGTGCGCGGAAATGTGCTCGACCAAGTCGCTGCTGGCCGGCGACGGCGACATCATTGCCCAGATCTACAAGGAGCGGGTGGTGAAGCGCGGTTACGGCTCCGGCGCGTGGGGCTGGAAGACGGCTTACAAAGAGACGATCGCTTCGTAAGGCACGACTTAGACGATCGGCGCTGCCTTCGCGGCGCCGGTCGATCGTTCGGTTCGGTGGGGCAGGAATTTTCAAGGGAGGACGAGGCATGGCGGGATTTCTCGCACACGCTCGGCTCATCATCGGCGCTCTGGCGCTCATGTTCGTTGTTGCGGCCGCAGGGCCGGTCGCGGCGCAGCAGCCGAGTTCGGTCAACCCGTCGGGGCAGGCGGTTAGCGAGGACCAGTTGCTGAACGCGCTGCAGAACAGCGGCGGCATCATCAGCGGCCGGGTCACCATTCCGGACGCACGGTCGGCCACCCTGATTCAGCCGGCGGGTCAGGACTGGCGGTCGTTTCACGAACGGACGCTGAAATGGATCGGCGCCATCTCCGTTCTCGGCATGCTGGTTGTTCTGGTCGCCTTCTATCTGTTCCGCGGCATGATCAAGATCGAACGCGGCCGGTCGGGGCGGGTGGTGGTGCGCTTCAACGCCTTCGAACGCTTTGTGCACTGGATGACGGCGGCCTGCTTCATCATCCTGGCGATCTCCGGCCTCAACATCACGTTCGGCAAGTCGCTGCTGCTGCCGCTGATGGGGCCTGAGGCCTTCACCGGCTGGTCGCAATGGCTGAAATACGCCCACAATTATCTCAGCTTCCCCTTCACCATCGGCGTGGTCCTGATCTGCCTGATCTGGATCGCCGGCAACGTCCCGAACAAGACCGACGTCGAGTGGCTCAAGCGCGGTGGCGGCATCATCGGCGACGATCACCCCCCGGCCTACCGCTTCAATGCCGGTCAGAAGATGATCTACTGGATCGTCGTCATCGGCGGGGCCGCGGTGGCCATCACCGGTTATCTGCTGATGTTCCCGTTCTACGGCACCGGCGTCGCCGGCATGCAGCTCTCGTCGACCATTCATGCCATTGTCGGCGTGCTGTTCGTGGCGGCGATGCTGGGCCACATCTATATCGGCACAATCGGTATGGAAGGTGCGTTCGAGGCGATGGGCACCGGCACGGTGGACGAAAACTGGGCCAAGCAGCATCACCGGCTGTGGCTTGAGGAAGAAGCCGCCCGCGTCGGTCCGAACGACACCGAGGCCCAGTCTCGGGCACGCACGGCGGCAACGCCGGCCGAGTAGCCTGCGGCACAGGCCAGAAAGCAAAAACGCCCGGCGGATGACCGCCGGGCGTTTTTTTGCATTCGATCGGTGTGTGGTGCCGTCCGACGCCGTCGCGGCTTCCTGGCGCTAGACGCGGGCGCCCGTGGGCGAGGAATACGCGTTCTCGGCCGTCTGATTGAACCGGTCCAGCACCACGGCGGATCCCAGAGCGACGACAATGGCGACCACGCAGGCGATGACGAATGACTTCATGGCGTCCCCCAATTTTTCTGCCGCAAATTCGTTAGGTTAGAATGATTATGCTTGAGGGAAGGCAAGATCAAGGGGTGCTTGAAGGCCGGCTTGCCGCACCTTGCCGGGCGCCGCGACGGCTGCGCTTATGGACTTGTCAAATCGGCTGAATTGCCCCATGTCAGGGGCGCTGACGGCCCGGCGGCGGAACTCGTCGACTGCCCGTGCCACCGGCTCCGTTGGGGGATAGTTCAACGGTAGAACTGCGGACTCTGACTCCGTCAATCTAGGTTCGAATCCTAGTCCCCCAGCCATTTAATATAAATATTTCAATAGCTTAGATGTGGCGACGACTCAGCCCGCCACCGTCCGCTTCGGCCCGGTCGCCACCAGCACGATGGCCAGCAGCGCGAACGCCGCCACCAGCATGAACACCAACTGCGGGCTGCCGTGGTCCATGATGGCGCCGAACATCAGCGGCGAGATGATGCCGCCAATATTGAAGCCGGTGGTGACGAAGCCGAACACCTTGCCGAAAGAGCCGGGCGGGGTAATGGCGCGCACGATCATGTCGCGCGACGGCATGATGAAGCCGAAGAAGAAGCCGCCGAAGGCCATCGCCACCACGATCAAAGATGAACCGAGGTCGACATTGGCGATCAACGCGGTGCTCAGGGCAATAGCGACCAGCGACAGCGTGGCGACCAGCGCGTGGCGCGCGGTGTGCGTGGCGGCGTAGCCGCCGGCCAGCACGCCGATCGCCGACAGCAGCAGATACATCGACAGCGCCACGTTGGCGGTGGTCAGTGGCGTACCGTACAGGGCGCCGAGCGCGACCGCCGAATAGTTGTAAACACCGCCGCTCATCATCGCCAACAGCATGAAGAACACCAGATTGAGCAGTATTGGCGGCGACATCAGCAGCCGCCAGCCGGTGGCGCTGGCGTTGCCGCCGGTGCGCGCTGGCGCAGCCGGGGCCGGTGCGGCACCTTGCGCGCGCACCGCCAGCAGCAGGGCCGCCACTGCAAAGCCAAGCATGCCGGCGCCGATGAAGGCGCCGCGCCAGCCCCACAGACCGTGCATGGTCAGCAGCGTGACCGGTGCCACCGCGGAGCCCATCATGCCGGCGAAGCTGTGGATCGAAAACGCATGACCGATGCGGTCGTGCGGGATGTGTTGCGACAGCAGTGCGTAGTCGGCCGGGTGATAGACCGTGTTGCCGACACCGGCGAGCGCGAACATCGCCACCAGCACCCAGAACGAATCGACCAGGCCGGCGACGACGAAGGCGCAGGCGCCGATCAGGAGGCCGGCGATCAGCAGCGGCCGCGCGCCCAGCCGGTCGACCAGAAAGCCGGCCGGCGTCTGCAAAGCGGCCGACACCACGTTGAAGGCGGCGAAGGCGAGGCCGATCTCGGTGTAGCTGACATTGTACTCCGCGCGCACGAATGGCAGCAGCGGCGCCAGCAGCAGAATGTAGTAATGCGAGACGAAATGCGCGGCGCTGACCGCGCCAAGCACACGGCCGTAGGACGCGGGGCGGGCGCCCAGAGTTTCGGTCGCTTGGGTCATTATCGATTCCCGGCAGGGAGGCAGACTATGACGTGGCCGCGCGCCGTTCCAGCGCGTTTGCCGCGGCCGCGCTATGTGCGGCGGGCAGGGCAGCACGGCCGAAGAGCCATGCTGCGCTGCACCAGTGTCGATCAGGCCGTCTGCTTTTTCCGGGCGTCGTCGAGCGCGTGCCAGATGCGCGACGGCGTCATCGGCATTTCCAGATGGCGGATGCCGTGTTCCGCCAGCGCGTCGATCACCGCGTTGGCGACCGCGGGCAGGCCGCCGGAAGTTCCGGCTTCGCCGCAGCCTTTGGCGCCGAGCGGGTTGAGTTTGGTCGGCACGGGGTGGTTGGCAACCGCAATCGACGGCAGGTCGTGGGCCCGCGGCATCGCGTAGTCCATGAACGAGCCGCTGACGAACTGGCCGTCGGCATCGTAGACCGCGTTCTCCAGCAGCACCTGGCCGAGGCCTTGCGCCACGCCGCCATGGATCTGGCCTTCCACCAGCATCGGATTGATCACCGTGCCGAAGTCGTTGACGGCGCTGTAGCGCACCACCTGTGCGGCGCCGGTCTCGGGATCGATCTCCACTTCGGCGATGTGACAGCCATTGGGGTAGGTGCCCGGCACGGCTTCGGTCACATGCGTGACGTCGAGAGTCGCCGCCACGCCGTCCGGCAGCGTCAGGCCGCCGCGGACGCGCTCCGCCAGTTCCATGATGCCGACGGCGCGGTCAGTCCCGGCAATGACAAAGCGTCCCGCCTTGAACTCGATGTCGCCGGCGGATGCTTCCAGCACATGCGCGGCGATCCGCTTGCCGTTCTCGATCACCTTGTCGGACGCCTGCACGATGGCGGTGCCGCTCATGGTGGCCGAGCGCGAGCCGCCGGTGCCGCCGCCGGTCACCAGTTCGTCACTGTCGCCCTGCAACAGGCGGATGCGGTCGAACGGAATGCCGAGCTTGTCGGTCAGGACCTGCGCAAAGGTCGCGGCGTGGCCCTGGCCGTAGTCGAGTGTGCCGGTGACGATGGTGACGGTGCCGTCGGCCTCGAAGCGAATGCCGCCTTGTTCGGTGGTCATCGCCGCCGTGGTTTCGACATAGCAGGCGAGGCCGAGGCCGCGCAGCTTGCCGGCGCGCTTGCTGTCGCGCTTGCGCGCCTTGAAGCCCTTGACGTCGGCGCGCTCCATCGCGTCCTTGAACAGGCCGGGGAAGTCGCCGCAGTCATATTCCACGCCGGACGCCGCCTTGAACGGCATCTCCTTGGCCTTGATGAAGTTGCGCCGGCGCAACTCGAACCGGTCGATGCCGAGTTCGGCCGCCGCGAAGTCCATCGCGCGTTCCATGCTGAGCGAGCCTTCAGGGCGTCCGGCGCCGCGATAGGCCGACACCAGCGTGGTATTCGTGAACACGCATTGCGTCGCCACTTCCAGAAGCGGCGTGCGGTACATGCTGATGATGTTCTTGGTGACGTTGACGGTCGGCAGCAGCGGCCCGAAGGCCGAGCAGTAGCCGCCGAGATTGCCGTAACCGGAAAGCCGCACCGCCTGGATCAGGCCGTCTTTATCGAACGCCACCTCGACGGTCATGTCGTAGTCGCGGCCATGATGGTCGGACACGAAACTCCCGGAGCGATCGTCGGTCCATTTCACCGGCCGGCCGAGGGTGCGCGCGGCGTGCAGGACGCAGACATATTCCGGATAGACCGCGGCCTTCATGCCGAAGGAGCCGCCGACATTGCCGGTGAGAACGCGCCCCTTGTCGGCCGGCGCGCCGAGAATGTCGCGCAGCATGTTCTTCAGGCCGAACACGCCCTGGCTGCACGAGTGCAGCGTCCATTTTTCGCTGCCGGCCTCATATTCGCCGATCGCGGAACGCGGCTCGATCGACGCCACCACCAGACGCTGGTTGATCAGCGGCAGCCGTGTGACGTGCGCGGCTTTTGAGAACGCCTCGGCGACCTTGCCGGCGTCGCCATAGTGGTAGTCGAGCGCGATATTGCCCGGCACTTCGTCATAGAGCACGGGCGCGCCGGCCTTGGCCGCGTCACGGGCGCTGACCACGGCCGGCAGCGGCTCGATGTCCAGCGCGACCGCTTCGGCGGCGTCCCTGGCCTGGCCCGCGGTTTCGGCGATGACGCAGGCGACCGGATCGCCGACGAAGCGCACTTTGTCGGTAGCGAGGGCCGGCCGCGGCTTGTAGCGGAGCGGGGTACCGTCCTTGTTCTTCAGCGGCAGCGTGCACTTCAGGCCGCCATAGGCAGCCAGATCCGCGCCGGTCAGCACCGCCAGCACCCCGGGCATCGCCCGCGCGGCGCTGGTATCGATCGAATTGATCACGCCATGGGCGTCCCGGCTGCGCACCATGACCGCATAAGCTTGCCCCGGCCGGTTGATATCGTCGTTATAGCGGCCGTGGCCGCTGACCAGTTTGGGGTCTTCGGTGCGCCGAACCGGCTGGCCGACCCCGAATTTGGTCAGCGAAAGCGTGTTTTCGGAGGTTCTGTCGTCCATATTGATTTTTGCCAATGCGGTTGAGCCGGGAGCTTCCCAAATAAAGCAGACCGGGGGCTTCCACAAGAATGCCAGATGGTTACGAGGGTTGCGCGAAGCCGGGGCGCTGTTACACTTTTCGCCATAAGGAACAATGCCGTGGGCCGTAGGACGTCGGGAGGCGAAGGCGGTCGGACGCGGTAGGAAGGTTAGAGGCTATGAGCGGCGAGGCCGGGGACATCCCGGGCCTCGACCCTGCTATCGATCGGGTGCCGCCGCTGCGGCCCCGGTGGGGTCGGCGGTCGGCTGAGCGGATCGAGCCTGGTTTTACCGGGGATCGGGGCGGACCGACCTATGCCGCGCTCGATCTCGGCACCAATAATTGCCGTCTGCTGGTGGCGCGCCCGGCTGGCGACGGTTTCCGCGTCATCGACGCGTTTTCCCGGATTATCAGGCTGGGTGAGGGCGTCACCGCCTCCGGCCGCCTCAGCGAGGCGGCGATCGACCGCGCGCTCGGCGCGCTGGAAATCTGCCGCAACAAGATGAAAAACCGCGGCGTGACCCGCGCCCGTCTGATTGCCACCGAAGCCTGCCGCGCCGCCGAAAACGGCGCCGCGTTTCGGGACCGCGTCGAGCGGGAACTCGGGCTGGTGCTGGAGGTCATCGATCGCGGTACCGAAGCGGCGCTGGCCGCCACCGGCTGCACGTCGCTGATGGATCCGGCTGCCGACGGCGTTGTGCTGTTCGACATTGGCGGCGGCTCTTCCGAACTGGTGCGGCTCAGCCGCTCTCGGGCAAGCCGGCGCGGGCCGCCGCTGCCGCAGATCCGCGGCTGGGTATCGCTGCCGCATGGCGTGGTGACGCTGGCCGAGCGCCATGGCGGGCACAATGTTACCCGTGAAACATATGAATCCATGGTGGCCGAGGTGGCGGTGTCGATTGCGCCTTTTGCCGACCAGCATGGCGGCGACAGCTTGCGCGGCGTGCATATGCTGGGTACGTCCGGGACCGTGACAACCATCGCCGGCGTTCATCTCAACCTCACCCGCTACGACCGCAGCCGCGTCGACGGCTGCTGGCTGAGTGCGCAGGACATCGATGGGGTGTCGGAGTCGCTTTTGGCCATGACCTACCAGGAACGGGTGGCGAGCCCCTGCATCGGCGCCGAACGCGCCGACCTGGTGCTGGCCGGCTGCGCCATCCTGGAGGCGATCCGCCGCGCCTTCCCGGTGGCGCGTCTGCGGGTCGCCGATCGCGGCCTGCGCGAAGGCATGCTGGTGCAGATGATGCGCGATGACGACGTCTGGGGCGGCGGCAGCCAGGTGGCGGCGTCGTGACCGCGCCCGGCGGCAAAGGCAGCGGCTCGCGCGAACTGGCGGTGCGCGTCAAGACCGGCAAGGGCCGGAAGCTGTCATCCAAGCTGTGGCTGGAGCGCCAGCTCAACGACCCTTACGTCGCCCGCGCCAAGCGCGAGGGCCTGCGCTCGCGTGCCGCCTTCAAGCTGTCGGAAATCGACGACAAGGCGCGCTTCCTGAAGAAGGGCCAACGCGTCATCGATCTCGGCGCCGCGCCCGGCGGCTGGAGCCAGGTCGCCGCCAAACGCGTCGCCGCCCCACAGCAGGGCCGCGTCATCGCGATCGACCTGCTGGAGATCGATCCGCTCCCCGGCGTCGAGTTCACCCGGATGGATTTTCTCGATCCCAGCGCGCCCGACCAGCTCAAGGAGATGCTGGGCGGCAAAGCCGACGTGGTGCTGTCCGACATGGCGGCCAACGCCACCGGCCACCGCAAGACCGATCACATCAAGATCGTGGCGCTGGTCGAGGCGGCCGGCGAATTCGCCCGCGAAGTGCTGGCGCCGGGCGGCACGTTTCTCGCCAAGGTGCTGCAGGGGGGCGCCGAGACCGAACTGCTGGCCGGGCTCAAGCGCGACTTCACCACCGTCAAGCATGTGAAGCCCGGCGCGAGCCGGTCGGATTCGGCCGAGCTCTACCTGCTGGCGACAGGTTACCGCGGTTAGCGCCAGATATCGGTGAAGCGGGTTTCGCGGCGGCGCGCCTCACTGGAACCGGCGCGATAGTAGCGCACGTCGGCAGGCGCCTGACGCGGGACCACAGGTGCTGCCGTTCGCTGCCGCTGAACGGCGTCGCGACGGGCATCGCGCGCACGCTGCTGCCGGCGTTCGGCGATCGCGCGCTCGCGTTCTCGTTCCTGGGCGCGTTCGGCCATCTGGCGTTCGCGCGCAGTTATCCTTTTCTGTGCCGGTTCGCTGCGTCGCGTCTCCCGCTCGTCGTTGATGGCTGGACGAACGGCGGTGCGCTCAGTGACAGGCTCGACCGTCGGCGATTCAGCCACCGGCCGCGGGTTCGGAACCGGGACATCGCGGCGGGCCGGTGTGCTCTCGGCGACCGGAGCAACCGGTGCGACGGCGTTCGGCGCCGTCCGGGGCAGGGGGATCGACGCTGTGACCGTTGGCTCGGCAGCCGGCGGCACCTGCACCGGTGCTCGTGCCGCTTCGACATTCGGAAGGCGCGTGGGGGCCTGCTGTTTCAGCCGGCGTTGTTCGGCGGCGGCCAGAGCGGCTGCTCTGATGCGCGCCTCTTCTTCGGCCTTTTTGATGCGGCGCTCTTCGGCGGCGATGCGGGCCAGCCCCTTGCCGGCGTCGGCCATGGTACGGTCGCGGGCCAGCGCCAGTTTGTAGTCGGCAATTGCCTTGTCACGCTCGCTGTTCTGTTCGCGCGCCAGTCCACGCAGGTAATACGTCTGCGCGTTGCGCGGATCGAGCCGGATCAGGCGGTCGTAGTCCTCCGCCGCCCGGGCGTAGTCCTTGCTTTCCATCAGCAGCGCCACACGTGCGCGCAACGCGCCGGCATTGTTGGCCTCGCGGGCGATGATCGCATCGTAGTCGGCGATGGCGCCGGCGGTATCGCGCTTGCCTTCCTTGATCTGCGCGCGGGCGAGCAACGCCGCGATATTGGCGGGCTGACGCGACAGGCCGTCATTCAGGTCGGCCAGCGCCCGTTCGGTATCGCCTTTGGCCTGCCAAAGTTCGGCGCGCATGAAATAAGCGTCAGCCGGCTTCGGCTCACGCTTGATGGCAATGTCGAGATCGCCGATCGCCTTGGCGGCATCGCCTTTGCTTTTGAAGATGGTGGCCCGCGCCCGATACGGCGCCGCGCCTTCCACGCCCAGCGCGATGGCCTGGTTGAAGTCGATCAGCGCCCGCTCGGTGTCGTTCTTGGCAAAATAGACATGGCCGCGCTCGGCAAAGACGGACGCGTCCTGGGAATCCTCGGTCAGTACCTTGTCGAGATCGGCCAGCGCCGCGGCATAGTCTTTCTTGCGGGCATAGGCGGTGCCCCGCAGCGTATAGGCATCGCGGTTCTGGGCGTCGATCTTGAAGATGCCGTTGGCGTCGCTGATGGCGCCGTCGAGGTCGCCGTCTTCCAGCCGCAGCGTGCCGCGCACCCGTAAGCCGTTGATTGACCACGCCAGGCCGAGCGCCTTGGCAATATCGGCGTAGGCGCGCTTGCGATCGCCCTTGGCGATGTAAGCCTCGGCGCGCAACCGGTAGCCGAGCGCCGGACGCTCGTCGACGGCAATGCCGCGATCATAGGCCGCGATCGCTCTGTCGATGTCGCCCTTGCGCCGCCAGATCTGGCCCTGCGCGTTGAACGCGGCCGGGTTCTTGGGGTCGATCCGCGCCGCTTCCTGGTAGTCGCGCAGCGCGCCATCGAGATCGTCGGCGCCTTCACGGGCCTCCGCACGCAGCAGATAATGCGCCGCATCCGGGTCCAGCCGCACCGCCCGGTCGAAGTCGGCCGCCGCCATCGCGTAGTTGCGTTGCCGCAGATAAAGCTGGCCGCGGCCGCTATAGGGCGCGGCGCGGTTGGCGCCGAGGGCGATTGCCTTTTCGAAATCCTCCAGCGCGCCTTCGGTGTAGCCGAGATCGCGGCGCGCAATGGCGCGATTGATGTAAGGCGAGGGGGACTCGGGTTCGAGCCTGATCGTCGCGTCGTAGTCGGACAGCGCCTCGCCGTAATTGCCGCGCGCATACCAGGCATTGCCGCGGTTCTGATAGGCGGGTGCGAATTCGGGCGCAAACTTAGTCGCGTTGTTGAAGTCGGCGATGGCGTTCGGAATATCACCGCGGTCGAGGAAGGCGAGACCGCGCAACGCGTAGGCGACACCGAGCGGTTCGCCGCGCAGGCGTCCCGACTTCAATACGGCACCGCAGGCATTGATGCGTTCGGTCGAAAGAGATTCGGTTTGCGTTGCGCACATGCGCAAGTCGCGCGTGCTGTTCGTTTGCGTTTGCCTTTGGGCCAGCGCGTCATCGGACCAGACGGCGGCAACAGCCAGCGCCGCAAGTGCGGTTGTCCCGATCAGCCACTGTGGCCGTGTCGCACGCATTGAACTGTAACCTTAATTTCCAGCGAACCTACGCAACCATTAACCATCGAGACGCCAAAATAGCTGCAACGACAGGCGCTTTCCATACGTTAACGTCGGAATATGGTTAACGCGTTGTCGCACGTGACCGGGATGCAACAGTGACGAGAGGCGGCAGATCACGCGTCGCGCCGATCAGTTGTTTCTTTGTTTGCGGGAAGGCGATTGGCCAATTCCGCGCCGGCATCAGGCGAAAGCCGCATGAAAATGAAGATCGACATCGCCGAGATGGCGGCGACTGTCAGGAAGGCCGGCGGAAAGTCCGCCGCTGACAGCGGGCCGGTGTCCCGAAATCGGACACTTAGTTCCACGGCAAGTGCGCCGACGGCGACGCCGGACGATATGGCGAGTTGTTGTGCGACGCTCACCAGCGCAGTGGCGCGGCTGACGCGGTGCGTTTCGACCTCGGCATAAGCGATGGTGTTGATCGCGGTGAACTGCAGCGAGCGGAAGAAGCCGCCGACGAACAGCATCGTCACCATCACCGCCACCGGTGTTGCGCTGGTGAAGGTGGCGCAGACGGCGAGGAAGGCGGCGCTGACCAGGCTGTTGACAATCAGAATGGTGCGGAAGCCGAAGCGGCGCAGAAATTTGACCGTCGCCCACTTCATCCCCATGGCGCCGAGCGCGGTGGCGAAGGTGATCATGCCGGACTGAAAGGGGTTCATGCCGAAGCCGATCTGCAACAACAGCGGCAGCAGAAACGGCAAGGCGCCAAGGCCGAGGCGAAAGACGAAGCCGCCGGCGACGCTGGCGAAGAAGGTCGGCAAGCGGAACAGCGTCAGGTCGAGCGCCGGGTTGTCGGTGCGCCGCGCATGCACCAGGTAGGCGGCGATGAAGCAGCCGCCGCCAACGACCAGTGCCGCCACCACCGTCCACGGCAGGAAGTTCAGGCCGAGCACCGAGAAGCCGAACGCGACGCCGGCAATGCCGAGGCCGATCAGGATCATGCCGGCGAGGTCGAACGGCTCCTGCCGGTCGGCGCGGATGTCGGGAATGTAGCGCGACGCCAGCACGATGCCGATCAGACCGATCGGCACGTTGATCAGGAAGATCCAGTGCCAACTGGCGAAAGTCGTGATGAAGCCGCCGACCGGCGGGCCGATCACCGGGCCGATCAGCGCCGGCGTCGTCACCCAGGCCATGGCGCCGATCAGTTCGCGCTTGGGGATGCTGCGCACCAGCACCATGCGGCCGACCGGCGTCATCATCGCGCCGCCCATGCCCTGAACGATGCGGGCGACGACAAAGTCGCCGAGAGAACTCGACAGCGCGCAGCCGATCGAACCGACGATGAAGACGGCGATCGCGGCGCGGAACACGGTGCGGGCGCCGAACCGGTCGGCGGTCCAGCCGCTCGCCGGGATGAAGATTGCCAGCGACAGCAGATAGGAGGTGATGGCGAGTTTCAGCGCCAGCGGGTTGGTGTCGAGGTCGGCCGCGATCGCCGGCAGCGAGGTGGCGATAATGGTCGAGTCCATGTTTTCCATGAACAAGGCGACCGCGATGATCAGCGGAACAATGCGGTCACGGCGCATGGCGCACGGTCATGTAATAATGGACCCGGCAGGGCTGGGAGAGGCCGAAAACCGGTGCACTTGAACCGGAAAGCGGTGGCGGAAGGAAGGCCCATTTGGCTGTCGAATTCATGGCTGCCAACCGCCGAATACCCTAGGAATCACTGCATTCCCATGCTAACGACCACCGCCAACCCAAAAGCGGGCCGACACGTCGGGCGAAGCATCCTCTTCGCCGCCGGGATTCTCATAATCCCGCGACAAACGGCCCTTTTCCCTTTCGGGTGAGACGGAGTTGGCAATGGCCGCAAGAAACAACGGAAATCTGCGCGAAGCGCTCACCTTTGACGACGTCCTGATCAGGCCCGGCCTGTCCGACGTGTTGCCGTCCGCCGTCGATGTCCGCTCGCGCATCACCCGCTCGATCCGGGTCAACATCCCGATTATCGCCTCCGCGATGGATACGGTCACCGAATCGGCCATGGCGATTGCCATGGCCCAGGCCGGCGGCATCGGCGTGCTCCATCGCAACATGGAGCCGGAGGAACAGGCCGCGCAGGTGCGCCAGGTCAAGAAATTCGAGTCCGGCATGGTGGTGAACCCGCTCACCATCGAACCGACGGCGACATTGCAGCAGGCGCTGGATCTGATGCGGGACAACCGCATTTCCGGCGTGCCGGTGGTCGAGGGCGCCACCAACGGCAAAGCCGGCAAGCTGGTCGGCATCCTGACCAACCGCGACGTCCGCTTTGCGACGGATCCGCGCCAGCGCGTGTCCGAACTCATGACCAAGGACGATCTGGTCACGGTCCGCGAAGGCGTCGGTCAGGACGAGGCCAAGCGGCTGTTGCATCAGCACCGCATCGAGAAGCTGTTGGTGGTCGACGACCAGTATCGCTGCGTTGGCCTGATCACCGTCAAGGACATCGAGAAGGCGGTCGCCAACCCGAACGCCTGCAAGGACGAGCAGGGCCGCCTGCGCGTCGCCGCCGCCACCACGGTCGGCGATCTGGGCTTCCTGCGCACCGAGCAGCTGATTGCCGCCGGCGTCGACCTGGTCGTGGTCGATACCGCGCACGGCCATTCGCAGCACGTGCTCGACGCTGTCACCCGCATCAAGCGGCTGTCGAATCTGGTGCAGGTGGTGGCCGGCAATGTCGCCACCGCCGAAGGCGCCAAGGCGCTGATCGACAGTGGTGCCGATGCCATCAAGGTCGGCATCGGCCCGGGCTCGATCTGCACCACGCGCATCGTCGCCGGCGTCGGCGTGCCGCAATTGCCCGCCATCATGGATGCGGTCGAGGCGGCGCAGGCCACCGGCACGCCGGTGATCGCCGACGGCGGCATCAAGTATTCCGGCGATCTCGCCAAGGCACTGGCGGCCGGCGCCGACGTCGCCATGGTCGGCTCGCTGCTGGCCGGCACCGACGAGACGCCGGGCGAGGTGTTTCTGTACCAGGGCCGCTCCTACAAGAGCTATCGCGGCATGGGCTCGGTGACGGCGATGGCGCGCGGCTCGGCCGACCGCTATTTCCAGCAGGACATCAAGGATACGATGAAGTTGGTGCCCGAAGGCATCGAGGGCCAGGTCGGCTACAAGGGCCCGGTGTCCGGTGTGCTGCACCAACTGGCCGGCGGCCTGCGCGCCGCCATGGGCTATGTCGGCGCCAAGGATCTGGCCGATCTGCACCAGAAGGCGCAGTTCGTGCGTATCTCGGGGGCGGGCCTGCGCGAAAGCCACGTCCACGACGTGCTGATCACGCGCGAGAGCCCGAATTATCCGAGCCAAGTGTAGTTTGTTAGCCGAGGACAACCGGACGCGGCTCTGATAGCCTTGAAATGGCAAGCCGAGGCTTCGGGAGGGGCGGATGGCGGCACTGTATCTTTTAGTGGCGAGGCGTCTGGCTACGCGGCTGTCGGTCACCGCCGTCACATTTCTATTGCTCGCCGCAGCATTTCCGGGACACGCCAACGCCCAATGCTTGGCCGCGAACCAGTGGGCCTGGGGCAGTTGTGGCGGTGGTGGCGGGGGCCAACGGTCGGGTGGCGGCGGTGGCAATTATGCCGCGGCTATCGGCGCCGGCAATGTCGCGATCGGCTTCCTCAACATGGCGATCGCGGCGGCCGAAGAGCAGCAGCGTCAGGAGCGCAATTCCGCCGACGAGGCTGCGCGCCGACGGTTCAACGCCTGCCAGGCCAAATATCGGGAAGCTTACGCCATCAACGAACAGGCGCGCCGCCTTTCGGAAGGGGGCCAGCCGGACAAGGCCTTCGGTTTGTTCGAGCGGGCGCTCAGCACGCTGGGAAGCTGCGGTCAGCGCGCGGATTTGGGCAAGCTGCGTGGCAATCTTGCTACCGCGCGGCAGCAATTCGCCAGCCTCGTCAATCCCGACGTGGCGGACACGACCATCTTCGGAAAGAAGGAGACCGGTCCGACTAAGCTCCCGCCGGCACTGCTGGATCGGCAGGCGCGTGAGGCTTGCAAGTCGTTCTCGCAGGACACACCGGAGTGGAATGCTTGCGTGGCGGCACGCAAAGGTGAACTGGTCATGGCCAGCGACCCGTCGATCCGCAACGCCTGCCAGTCGATCGCTGACCGCGCCACACGGCAGCAATGCATCTTCAATCGTTACTGGGCCGCCAACCAGGGCAAAAACGATTCTGAGTTCGGCGATCCGTCGAACTGCTATTACGATGAGCACGGCAAGCCGTGTCATCCGGGCGGCCGCGGTGGACGCGCCGTTGCGGCAAAATCGAAACCGCAGGGCGAATCGGAATTGCGCAAAGAACTGCGACGCAGGCTGAATGCGATACCGGACACGATTCCGGGAAAAGAGGACATCAGCAACATGGAGGCGGCGCGCGATGCACTGCCTCCTGGCGCCGACCGTGATCAAATGACCGCGGCCATCGACCAAGCCAAGGCGGGCGGCCCGAAGACAGGCGATGGTAAGTCGCTCAACGACCAAGCATACGATAATTACATGCAGGGCCGTGACGGCAATCTCGGGCAGGGTGTCGATGTCGGCGTGCCGGAGAACGGCAGCTTCGCCAATGATTTCGGTGGCGACAAACTTCTCGGCTCGTCGGTGCCGTCGAACCGCTAGCGTCAGCGCGCGCCGCTAGATGCCATAGCGCGCGTAGAATTCAACGGTATCCGGGTTGGCGGCCTTGGCGGTGGCGATGTCTCTTGCGCCGCCGAGCGCGTCGCCATTGCGCAAACGGATGACGCCGCGTTGGTAGAGATACTCCGCGATGTCGTCGGACACCGCTTTGCCTTCGACATAGCCCTTCTCTTCAAGGGCTATGTCGTATTCGGCGATTGCCTTTTCGTATTGCTTGAGCTTTGCGTAAACGTAGCCGCGGTTGGCAAATGCCTGCGCCAAGCGCGGATCGAGTTCAAGCGCGTGGTTGCAGTCTGCGAGGGCCGGTTCCGGTTCGCCCATGCGGGCGCGCACGATGCAGCGCGTTGCCCAGACCGGAGCATCTTTCGGATCGCGCTTGAGTAGTTCGTCGAGATCGGGAAGCGCGAGCGCGGACTGGCCGTTGATGTCGTACATGGCCTGTCGCGCCACCAAATAGGTTCGTGACGATGGGTTGAGCCGCACCGCGTCGTTTATGTCGGCGATCGCGTGAGCATAATCCAGCTTTTTGGCGTAAGGTACGGCACGCGTTCCGTAAAGGATGGCGCGGTCGACATCGGTGGCGTTGGACGGCAGTAACGAAATCGCCATGGTGGAGTCTGCGATGGCGCGGTCGTATTGCTTCAGCGAGGTATAGGCCGAGGCGCGATTGTTGTAGGCCGGCCCAAACTTTGGCGCGTTCTTGATGACGACTGTAAAGTCGTCGATGGCGCGCGTGAAGTCCTTTATTTTGTAAAAAAGCGTGCCCCGATTGTAGTAACCGAGCGTGAATTTTGGATTGATCGAAATCGCACGGTCGAGATCGACCTTCGCTTTGTCGAATTCGCCGCGGTCGAAGTAAATGTTTGATCGGTTGAGAATTCCGGCGAGATCCTTGGGGGACAGCTTGAGGCCCCGCTCATAGTCCGCCATGGCGCGGTCTTTGTTGCCGAGATCGTAAGAGGCGCGGCCGCGATTGATATAGAAGGGCCCGAGTTGCGCGCCTTTGTACTTGCCGGTCTTGATGGCGACGTCGCAACTGGCGAACATCTGCTTCGGCGTCGCGCCGTCTTTGCCGTTGCACCACGCGATTTGCTGTTTCGTCTGTGCCAAAGCGGGCGCGGCGCCGATTAACGCGCCGGCCCACGCAACGATAAAGGCAATGGCCAATATTATACGAGTCATTGAGGCCCCCCGGCCGCCTGAGCAGGACCGCAAGACTAGCCGAAGGTCCAAAACGGCGAAAGAGCCAGCCGGTGGGCCGGTGCCTTTATCTGACCTTGCATATCGGTCAATCTCGGCCTAACGCATGCTCGTCTGGCACAAGGCCGTTGGCAGCGCCCGGCAGCAATGGCCGATATTTCCATTCACAACGGGTCATCCGACATGGCTATTCAATGGGTACTGCTGCCGCTGTTCGTCGAGGTCATTCTGACCTTTGCGCTGCTGCTGTGGATGGGCGTGCTGCGCCGCGCCGATTTCAACGCCGGCATCGCCAAGCCGGAGCAGATCGCGCTGCGTGAGCCGAACTGGAGCCCGCGCACCCGGCAGGTGGCCTACAGCTTCAGCAACCAGTTCGAGCTGCCGGTGCTGTTCTACCTGCTGACGGTTTTGGCGATCATGACGCGCAAGGCCGACTATCTGTTCGTCATCATGGCCTGGGTATTCGTCGCCTCGCGGCTGGGCCAGGCTTTCATCCATACGACCAGCAATCGCGTTCTGCAGCGCGGCGCCATCTACATGGTTGGCGCCGTGACGCTGATGGCGATGTGGCTGATCTTCATCGTTCGCATCATGTTAGGATTGTCATGACCCCGTCGGCCCGGCTGGCGGCAGCCATCGAAGTTTTCACCGCAATCGAGACCGACCGCCGTCCGGCGCCGGATGCGCTGAAGAGCTGGGGCGTGGCGCATCGTTTCGCCGGCTCCGGCGACCGCGCCGCGATTGCCGGTCTTGTCTATGACGCGTTGCGCCGCCGCGCTTCGAGCGCCTGGCTGATGGACGCCGACGATGCGCGCGCCATTCTGCTCGGCATGCTCAAGCGCGAGCGTGGGCTCGGCACCGACGCGATTGCCAAACTCGCCGATGGTTCGAATTACGGCCCGGCAGCTTTGAGCGATGAGGAGCGCGCGAGGCTCGACTCCGCCGACATGGCGGCAGCGCCGCCGCATGTGGCCGGCGATTACCCGGAATGGCTCGACCCGCAATTTTCCCGCGTGTTTGGCGACGACCGCGCCGCGGAGGGCGCGGCGCTGGCGTCGCGCGCGCCGCTCGATCTGCGCGTGAACACGCTGAAGGCCGATGGCGACAAGGCGTCGGCGCGGCTGTCGGATCTCAACACCGAGCCGTCGCCGTGGTCGCCCTGGGGCCTGCGCATCCAGATGGCGGCCGATGCCAAAAGTCCGGCGGTGCATGCCGAACCTGCCTTCATCAAGGGCATGATCGAGGTCCAGGACGAGGGCTCGCAACTGGCGGCGCTCTTTACGGGCGCCAAGCCTGGCGAGCAGGTGGTCGATCTGTGCGCCGGCGCCGGCGGCAAGACGCTGGCGCTCGCCGCCATGATGCAGAACAAGGGGCAGATTTTCGCCACCGACGACGACAAGCGGCGGCTGGCACCGATTCATGACCGGCTGACGCGGTCGGGTGCGCGCAACGTCCAGGTGCGGACGCCGAAGTCGATCGGCGGCGAAATCGCCGATCTGGCCGGCCGCATCGACCTGGTACTGATTGACGCGCCGTGCACCGGCACCGGCTCGTGGCGGCGCAATCCGGACGCCAAGTGGCGCATGCGCCCCGGCGCGCTGGAGCAGCGCACCAAGGAGCAAGCCGAGATTCTCGACCGCGCCGTGCCGCTGCTGAAGGCCGGCGGCCGCATCGCCTATGTCACCTGCTCGGTGCTCGACGAGGAAAACGGCGCCCAGGTGCGCGGCTTCCTCGCGCGTCATCCGGACTTCGCCGTGCAGGAGCCTGCCGAGGTGGTGAAAGCGCTGGGCGCCGACATCGGCAAGGCTTTCGCCAAGGTGGCCCGGCTGACCGGCGAAGGCATCCTGATGACCCCGCGCACCACAGGCACCGACGGCTTCTTCGTTTCGGTGCTCCGCCGCAACACCTGAGGCCTTAAAGCCGCAATCGCGGCGAATACCGCGATTGCGCCCCAATCTAGGCCAAAATTCTCCGCGATGATTTCGTGACTGGCGTGCGTTACCCCTTTTATTCGAGGCGTTTTCGTCATGCTGGTCGCGACCCGAGATCCGTTTCACGACGGGGAGCACAAGGCGTCGCGGCAGAACACGCCGCGTGAGCCGCACGGCCCCAAGCGGCCGGCCGGTGAGCGGCTGATGGGCCTGCTGCAGATGACCGGCGCGCTGCTGGCCATCCCGATCGGCCTTTTCACCGCCTATTCGCTGTATCGCGCCAACTTCTCGGTCGAAACCACTTGCCAGAGCCTGCGCGCCGGCATCATCGCCACGCTCGACAAGAGCGTCGATGCCTCGGCCCGGCGCATGCTGGTGCGCCGCGACGTGCAGACCTTCGAGCAGACCTGCGCCGAAATCGATCCGGATGCGACCGCGGCGTTCAAGTCGCTGCTGGCGGTCGACAAGGCCGTGACGGTTGCGCCGCCCGCCGCCCCGCCGAAGGACGTGGTTCGCAAGGATGTGCCCAAGGTGGAAGCCAAGGCTGAACCCAAGGCTGAGCCCAAGGCTGAGCCCAAGGCCGAGCCAAAGGTCGACACCGCGGCGAAGCCGGCCGTGGCCGCACCGGTCGCTGCCGTAGCGACTGTCACGTCGCCGGCGCCCGCTGCCGAGTCCGACGTCAACTGGCTGGCGGCGGTGCGCGGCGCGCTGGAGGCGCATCCGGCGCAACCGGAGCCGGCTATCGTTCCGGCGACGGCGATTCAGATGGGGGCGCCGCCGGCCAGGCTGGCCGTGCCGGCCACCGCGCTGCCGCCCACGCCCGTTGACAATGCGGCGTTCTACGCTGCGCCTGTCGCAGCAACCGCGCCGGCCTTGCCGCAGGCCACCGATGTGCCTGGCGCGGCAGCGACCGCTCCCGTTGCGGCCAGACCCAACCATCCGGTGCCGCCGGGCTCGATCCCGCATGTGCGGGAGCAGACCGCGCCAGCCGTCGCGCCGGACAGCCGGTCGCGCTTTGGTCAGTTGATTGGGGGAATCCCGCTGCTGGGTCCGGTAATCGCGCCCAAGCGCGATTAGGCCGCAGCCTTCGTTTCCGGCCGCCAGTCGGCGACGGCGGCGAGGTCGGCTTCGATATGCCATCGGCCGATGCGGGCCGGCCGCTCCGCCGCCTTCGTCAGACGCGCCAGATAGTCGGAACGCGGGATCTCGCGGAACCCCATGTCCCTGGTCGTCGGCGTCAGCATCTTGCCGTCGTTGAAGGCAAAGCCCCACGTCGCCAGATGCCAGTTCAGCACCGTGAAGCCGATCTTCGAGGTGTTCGGCTCGCGCGAGAACTGCGACTCGGTGACGAAGGAATTGCCGACCGCCAGGCCGTAGCCGCCGCCGACCAGTTCGCCCTTGTCGTTCCAGACCTCGAACGAATGCGCGTGCCCGGCGTCGAAGGCCTGCGCGAACAGGTGCATGATCTGCGGCGTAATCCAGGTGACATGCCAGCGGCCGCTGCGCTGGCCGGCGCAGGCCGTGATGACGCCTTCGAAATCGCGATCGAAGGTTACGGTGTACTGGCCCTGGCGGATCTGACGGCGCAGCCTTTTGGCGATGTGCAATTCGTTGAAGAACAGCAGCGAGCGCTGCGGCGGCGACCACCATTTCAGCGGCGCGATGTGGGCGAAGGGGTACAGGCCGCGCCGGTAGGCGGCCAGCACCGTCGGCAGGCTGAAATCGTGGACGATGCCGGCCAGACCCGGCGGGTTGTCGAGCGCACGCTGCGGGTCGGGCAGGGCGAAATCGGGCGCCAGCAGCTCCTCGACCCACATCCGGCCCAGATTCGGCAGGCCGCCGATTCGCCGCGGCATCAAGGCCCAGGCGAGGCCCAGCGTCAGCCGTTCGGCCCGGTCCCGCAGGCTCTCGCGGAACAGCGTGGCCCTCCGGCTGCCGGCGGCTGCCGCAGGTGCCGAAAGCGCTGCGTGGTCGGCGTGATAGGCCAAAACCGGCGTCCCCAAACGTGTGGAAATGACGAGACTTCTGCCCTTTGTCTCTCACGCCGAGGCTAATGGAGGGTTATCTGAATAGGTCGAAAGCGGGTGTAGTTAACCGGACCCTGATGCCGCCTTGACCCGGAGGGCGGCCGAACCCACAAAGCGGCCTCGGACCGGGCCGATCCCGGCCCCCTTGATCCCGGAAGCCGGGCGGAGCGCCAGTTGGACAAGAATGTGCACGACAAGGTCCTGATCGTCGATTTCGGCTCGCAGGTCACCCAGCTCATCGCGCGGCGCATCCGCGAGGAGAAGGTCTACAGCGAGATCGTGCCGTTCCAGAAGGCGGAGGAAGCCTTCCACGCGATGAAGCCGAAGGCCGTGATCCTGTCCGGCGGGCCGGCCTCGGTGCTCGACAAGGACGCGCCGCTGGCGCCGCAGGCGATCTATGACGCCGGCGTGCCGATCCTCGGCATCTGCTACGGCGAGCAGGCGATGGCCGTTCAGCTCGGCGGCAAGGTCGAGGCCGGCCATCACCGCGAATTCGGCCGCGCCGAAGTCGAGGTCGTCGCCGACAGCCCCATCCTTGAGGGCGTCTGGACCAAAGGCGAGAAATACCCGGTCTGGATGAGCCATGGCGACCGCGTCACCGAACTGCCGCAAGGCTTCCGCGTGCTCGGCACCTCGCCCAATGCGCCGATCGCCATCATCGGCGACGACGCGCGCAAATTCTACGCCACGCAATTCCATCTCGAGGTCATCCACACGCCGCACGGCGCAGCCCTGATCCGCAATTTCGTGCGCAACATCGCCGGGCTGACCGGCGACTGGACCATGCGCGCCTTCAAGGACGAGGCGATCGAGAAGATTCGCGCCCAGGTCGGCAAGGGCCGCGTCATCTGCGGCCTGTCCGGCGGCGTCGATAGTGCGGTGGCGGCGGTGCTGATCCACGAAGCGATCGGCGAGCAGCTGACCTGCGTGTTCGTCGACCACGGCCTGCTGCGGCTGGCCGAAGGCGCCAAGGTCGCGGCGCTATTCCGCGACAGCTACAACATCCCGCTGGTGCACGTGAACGCCGAGGAGACGTTCCTCGCCGCGCTCGACGGCGTGTCGGACCCGGAAGAGAAGCGCAAGACCATCGGCCGGCTGTTCATCGACGTGTTCGACGCCGAGGCCAAGAAGATCGGCGGCGCCGACTTCCTGGCGCAGGGCACGCTCTATCCCGACGTGATCGAAAGCGTGTCGTTCACCGGCGGGCCGTCGGTGACCATCAAGTCGCACCACAATGTCGGCGGCCTGCCGGCGCGCATGAAGATGAAGCTGGTCGAGCCGCTGCGCGAACTGTTCAAGGACGAGGTGAGGGCGCTCGGCCGCGAGCTCGGCCTGCCGGAGGCTTTCGTCGGCCGTCATCCGTTCCCCGGGCCGGGCCTCGCCATTCGCATTCCCGGCGCCATCACCAAGGAGAAGTGCGACATCCTGCGGCTGGCGGACGAAATCTACATCGAGGAAATCCGCCGCAGCGGCCAGTATGACGACATCTGGCAGGCCTTCGCCGTGCTGCTGCCGGTCAAGACCGTCGGCGTCATGGGCGACGGCCGCACCTACGAATACGTCATCGGCCTGCGCGCGGTGACCTCGGTCGACGGCATGACCGCCGATTTCTATCCGTTCGACATGAAATTCCTAGGCCACGTCGCGACGCGGATCATCAACGAGGTGAAAGGCGTCAACCGTGTGGTGTACGACGTGACGAGCAAGCCGCCCGGGACGATTGAGTGGGAGTGAGGTGTGTCGAGACCGGGACCGATCCCTCTAAAGAGGCGCAGATAGCGGCATGGGTTTCGGTGTCTTCATTCATCGCTCAGATTCGATCTATGACGATAGCCCCGCGGAGCGTTATCAGTTTCCCAGTCAGTATCTAGGTCGTGTGGAGGCCTGCGTCGGCGACTGGATTGTCTATTACGAGCCGAGGAAGGTCGCTGACACTCGTGGCTACTTCGCGGTCGCCAAGGTCCAGCGCGTTATTCCCGATCCTTCTGCGGCCGGCATGTTTCTGGCCTTGATCGAGCCGGAGAGCTATCTCGACTTTGCCAATCCGGTACAATTTCACGACGCGAATGGCCCCGTCGAGAGAGGGGTGCTGAACGAACAAGGCAAGATATCCGGTCGCGCGCAATCGGCTGTTCGGCCACTTTCGCAAGCGGATTTTCAGCGCATCGTTGCGTTAGGGCTCGAAGACAGGGCCCCGTTGCTGCCTCGCATCGGCGAAATGTCACCTGCTCCCGGGTTTGAGGAAGCTGAGGCCCCGTTTGAATTCGAAGAACAACGCGAGCGCGCAACTTTCACCGTGTCGCGGATTGTCCGAGATCGAGTGTTTCGCAGGATTGTCTTGCGAGCCTATGATCAGCGTTGCGCGATTAGTGGTCTGAGGCTCATTAATGGTGGTGGTCGAGCGGAAGTTGATGCCGCCCATATTCGTCCGGTCGAAGACGGAGGTCCGGATATCGTGAGCAACGGCATCGCGCTTTCCGGGACGGCGCACTGGATGTTTGACCGCGGCTTGATCGGCCTATCGGACGACCTGAAGATTCTTGTTTCCAGGCAAGTGAACGACCCAGATGCCGTAAAGACCCTAATCAATCAATCCGGCCAAGCAATTGCACCCGCTCGGATTTCGGAGCGACCGCATCCGCATTTTGTACGTTGGCATCGCGAGAACTGTTTCAAGCAGTAGCAACAGCTCCCAGCCTGTGGATTCAACCGATCCGGAACGTCGGTTCGGCACGGACCGGCCCTTTGGCTCGCGGGCTTCGACTTCGAATCACGGTCATCGCGCGTAGTCCGGGCTGACGCGCCGCCTATTCCGCCAGCCTTATCGGGTCGACCTTCAGGGTCACCACGACGCCGTTCTCATTCCAGTCGTAGTGGATCGAGCCGCGCAGACGCCCGGTGACGCTGCGCTCGACCAGTTTGCTGCCATAGCTTCCGCCGCCGGTGGGCGCCGTGACCTTCGGTCCGCCGCTTTCGGTCCAGACCACCGTGATGCCTTCGTCCTGCGCCGAGCATGAGACATCGAGCGTGCCGGTATCGACGGACAGGGCGCCGTATTTCAGGGAGTTCGTCGCCAGCTCGTGAACGATCAAAGCAAGAATGGTCGTCGCCGATTCACCGACGCTCATGCGGGGAACGGAGACACGGACCCGTCCGCTGAAGGCGCCGAGATCGTCATAGGGCGCCAGCAGCACGGTCAGGAGATCGCCGAGAAGCGCCGAAGGCGCCTGCGTTTGTCCCGGGAGGGGCCGGACGAGATCGTGCGCGCGGCCCAGCGCCGTCAGCCTGAGCGTCAGTTCACTGGCCATGTCCTGAACGGTCGTCGTTGACCGGGAGGTGATGGCGGTGAGGCCGGAGGCAATGGCGAGCAGGTTCTTGACGCGGTGGCTCATCTCGCCGGCCAGCAGTTCGCGGCCTTCCTCGGCCTGCTTGCGGCCGGTGACGTCGATGAAAATGCCGAACATGATCCGCTGCACCATGCCGGCGTCATCGCCCTGGCCGCGCGCCGAGATCCACTTGAGTTCGTCGCCGATCATGATGCGGAAATCGATCTCATAGGGACCGATGATCGAGCGCGTCGCCGTGAAGGCCGCGCGGACCCGGTCGCGATCGGCCGGGTGGATGTGGGCGGAAAGATCCTCGAAGGTGACGTCGGTCGATCGTGAAATGCCCCACAGGTCGTAGGAATGGTCGTCCATCGCCAGCGCGTCGGTATCGACATTCCAGGACCACAGCGTGACCCCGGCCGCCTCGATGGCGCGCACCAGATTCTTGTGCTCCCAGAGGAGGGGCTTGAGGGTCTCGGGCGTCGTGGGCATCGGGGCTCCAACATCTTTTTCGTTACGGCAGGGGGCGCGGCCTCCATAATCTTCAGCGCCCGCTTCTTGTTTATAGCCCGCAAAACGAAAAAGCGAAGCGTGAGCCCGCGCGAGCGCTGGCCAGAGAATTGTGTCGGCACGTGGAAACGCTGCCGTTGTGCAGGGACATGCGGCCGCACGCGGTATCATGGTGTGAAAGATCGGCAGCGCGGCGCTCCCGCTGCCGTCGCTAGCAGCGGGAGCCGCGCGCCGTAGTGCAGCTCAATTGGCTTTCGCCATCTTGTCCTGCGTCTTGGTGTCGAAGTCGCTGGCGTCATGCCGTTCGTGCAACTGGGTCGACGGATCGCCCTGGACGCGGTTGACCATGTTGCCGCGCCGGACGGCCGGCCGTTTCAGCAGCATGTCGGCCCAGCGCAGAACGTTCTTGTACTCGTGAACGCTGAGGAACTCGCCGGCGCCGTAGCGCAGGCCCTTGGCCATGCCGCCGTACCACGGGAAGATCGCCATGTCGGCGATTGTGTAGCTGGCACCGGCGACGTATTCGTTGTTGGCCAGCTGGCGGTCGAGCACGTCCATCTGGCGTTTCACCTCCATGGCGAAACGGTCAATGGCGTATTCGATCTTGACCGGGGCGTAGGCATAGAAATGGCCGAAGCCGCCGCCGAGATAGGGCGCGCTGCCCATCTGCCAGAACAGCCACGATAGACACTCCGCGCGGAGCGCTGGCTCTGTCGGCAGGAAAGCGCCGAATTTCTCCGCCAGATACATCAGGATCGCGCCGGATTCGAAGACGCGGATCGGCTTGGCGCCGCTGCGGTCCATGAGCGCCGGGATCTTGGAATTCGGGTTCACGCCGACGAAGCCCGACCCGAACTGTTCGCCGTCGCTGATCCTGATCAGCCAGGCGTCGTATTCCGCACCCTTGTGTCCGGCGGCGAGCAACTCCTCCAGCAGGATCGTGACTTTCTGCCCATTGGGCGTGGCGAGAGAATAAAGCTGCAGGGGATGGCGCCCGACCGGCAATTCCTTCTCATGCGTCGGGCCCGCGATCGGCCGGTTGATGCTGGCGAACTTGCCGCCGCTGGGCTTGTTCCAGGTCCAGACTTTCGGCGGCGTGTAGTCGGGCGTCTCGCTCATCTGCAATCTCCTGCCAGCGCTTAAAGAGGGGTCGGCAATTCGCCGACAGCGCTCTTACATAAAGCTTCGCACGGCGCGGACAACTCCCGCCTGTCACATTCGTGGACCGGCCTAAGTTTCACCCCGTCGAAACGGCGTGGCGGCGGACCCGGAGCGCAAGATGTGATAGGCTTTCGGTCAATGACCTATCGCTGCGCATGACCTCCTGGCTCCACCAACAGCGGCTTGACGCCGCGCATGACGCGGTGCGCGCCAGCGGCGCCAGCAGCGTACTCGATCTCGGCTGCGGCGATGGCGACCTTCTGGTCCGGCTGGTGTCCGAGCCGCAGATCGAGCGCATCGTCGGCATCGATCTGTGCCAGGCGTCACTGCAGCGGCTGCGCGCGCGGCTCGACGCGCTGGAGGACGATGGCGCGGCGCAGGTCGAACTGGTCCACGGCTCGATGACCGAAAGCGGGGCGGACCTCGCCGGCTTCGATTGCGCCATTCTGATCGAGACCATCGAACATATCGATCCGCAACGGCTGTCGGTTCTTGAGCGCGCGGTGTTTGGCGCGATGCGGCCGGCGACGATTGTCATCACCACGCCGAATGCCGAGTTCAACCCGCTGCTCGGCGTGCCGTCGCACCGGTTCCGCCATCCGGATCATCGTTTCGAGTGGGATCGGGTGAGGTTTCAGCGCTGGGCCGAAGGCGTGGCCGCGCGCAACGGTTACATTGTCGCCTGCCGCGACATTGCCGGTTACCACCCGGCGCTCGGCGGCGCCAGCCAGATGGCGGTTTTCGAGGTTCGTTAAGGACGTCGCCGCCTTTACACGGTTCAACGCTTCCGCCCTGTCGCGATCATCGCGCCGTCGCGGCGGCAAAGATGTCGCGGGCCGTCATCCGGAAAATCACCACGGCTTTGTTCGAGATCAAGGGCGGCCGGCGCGGCTGGCGTAGGTCATTCCCAGACCTTCTCCTGCCAGTCCCGATGCGCCGTTTCGCGCCGTCTTGAAAGGATCCGCTCATGCCGAAAATGAAAGCCGCCATCTTTGCCGAGAAGGGCCGCATTGTCCTCGATGACAAGCCAATCCCGGACGTCGGGCCGCTCGACGCGCTGATCCGTATTACCACCACGACGATCTGTGGCACCGATGTGCACATCCTCAAGGGCGAGTATCCGGTCGAGCGCGGCCTGACCATCGGCCACGAGCCGGTCGGCGTCATCGAAAAACTCGGCGCGTCGGTTACGGGCTACACCGAGGGCCAGCGCGTCATCGCCGGCGCCATCACGCCGAGCGGCCACAGTTATGCCTGCCTTTGCGGCTGCAGCTCGCAGGACGGGCCGGGCACCAAACACGGCTTCAAGGCGATGGGCGGCTGGAAATTCGGCAATACCATCGACGGCTGCCAGGCCGAATATGTGCTGGTCAAGGATGCGCTCGCCAACCTGAGCCCGATCCCCGAGGGTCTCACCGACGAACAAGTCTTGATGTGCCCCGACATCATGTCGACCGGCTTTTCCGGCGCCGAGCGCGGCGGCGTCAAGATCGGCGATACCGTGGTGGTGTTCGCGCTGGGGCCCATCGGTCTCTGCGCGGTGGCCGGCGCCAAGCTGATGGGCGCCAGCAGCATCATCGGCGTCGACACGGTGCCGGAGCGGCTCAAGGTGGCGAAGGCGCTCGGCGCCGATCATGTGGTGGATTTCAAGGCCGGCGATCCGGTCGAGCAGATCATGGCGCTGACCGATGGGCGCGGCGCCGATGTCGCCATCGAGGCGCTGGGCACGCAGGGCACCTTCGCGTCGGCGCTCAAGGTGCTACGGCCGGGCGGCACGCTGTCCAGCCTCGGCGTCTATTCCAGCGATCTCGGCATTCCGCTCGGCGCCTTCGCTGCCGGGCTCGGCGACCTGACCATCGTCAGTACACTGTGTCCGGGCGGCAAGGAGCGGATGCGGCGGCTCATGAACATCGTCAGTTCGGGCCGCATCGACCTGAAGCCGCTGGTGACGCACCGCTTCAAGCTCGACGACATCGAGAAAGCCTACGACCTGTTCAGCAACCAGCGCGACGGCGTGCTGAAGGTGGCGATCACGCCGTAGCCCGCCTTATTGTCGCTGAAGTTGGCACCGATCGTCGCGGCGATGTCCCGATGTGAGGTAGTCCCATGCAGGCGACCCGGCGATCGATCCTGGCGGCGCTGCTGACGGCGCCGCCGGCCTTTATGCTCGGCACCCAAGCCGGCGCGCAGGAACTGCCGCTGACGCCGTCCTGCGGCGACAGCCCGGCGGCGACCGTGGCGCAGACCGCCGGCCCGTTCTACACGCCGAATGCGCCGCTGAAGCGCGACCTGTTCCCCGACGCGCCGCGCGGGCGGCGGCTGACGCTCGCGGGCTTCGTGGTCGACCGCGGCTGCAAGCCGGTCAAGGGCGCGCTGGTCGAGATCTGGCATGCCGATCAGGAGGGGGCGTACGACAATAAAGGCCATCGGCTGCGCGGACACCAGTTGACCGACGAGGCCGGCCGCTGGGGCTTCAACACCATCGTCACGGCGCAGTATCCGGGCCGCACCGCGCACTATCATTTCCGGGTGCAGGCGCCGGGCGGTCGGCCGCTGATCACACAGCTCTATTTTCCCGACGACCCGCGCAATCGAACCGACCGGCTGTTCGACGCCCGGCTGGTCCTGAAGATGGCGCCGAATCTGGCGCGCTTCGATTTCGTGGTCTGATGCAAAATGCGCAGCCGGCGCGAACCGGCTGCGCTTTTTTCGTGGCTTACCCCGCGAAGTTCGCAGCGATCCGCTGCTGCAGATAGTCGTGCGCGGTGATGGGTTCGTAGAGTTTACCCGGGCCCTGGATGATGGCGTCCTTGTTGGCCTGGCAGAAGAACGGCAGCGAATAACGCGGGCCCAGATACTCGTCCTGACGCGGCATGCGCACGCGGTGCAGCGTTGACAGCAGCTTGTCGTCGCTCCAGCGCCGCAACATGTCGCCGATGTTGCAGGTGATGACGCCGGGCAGCGGCTCGACATCGGTCCATTCCAGTTCGCCGGCTTCCTTGCCGGGGCAGAGCTGAAGGCCGCCCTGGCCGGTGCGCTGGTGCAGCAGCGTCAGGCAATCGAAGTCGGTGTGGGCGCCGGCGCGCCAGCCGGTGAAGTCTTCCGGCTTGGCGTTCTCCATCGGAAGATAATGCAGCAGCCGCAACGTGCTCTGGTACTCGGCTGAGTTCGGGTCGTGCGCCTCGGTGAAGAAGTCCGGCTTGAAGCCGAGCTTGAGCGCAAAGCACGACAGCACCTTCATGCCGACCGCCCAGTTGGCGCGCTCGAACGCCAGCATCACCGCCTTGAAGCCCGGCAATTCGTCGCCGTTCGGCCATAGCTTCGCCATGCGCGGCACGGTGACCTGGTAGGATTCCTTGTTGTCGGCGGTGCCGGTCGAAGGCCGCACCTGGCTCTTGTATTCCCAGCCGGCATTGGTGCCCTTGAGCAGCGGGTATTGCGCCTTGGTGTCGTTCGACAGCGCAAAGAAGCGCGCGGTCATGTCGAAGGCTTCGTCGATCTGTTCCTGCGGGATGCCGTGGTTGATCAGCTGGAAGAAGCCGATCTCGGTCGAGGCGTTCCAGAGCTGGTCGGCGATCTCGGCCTTGCGGGCTTCGAAATTGCGCAGATCGATACGCGGCACGTCGCGGTGCTTCAGACCGCCGATGCCGCCGAATGTTTTTTCCTGATTGAGTTCGGCGAGGCCGTAGGCAGGCGTGTTCATGATTGTCTCCATTGCTGATTGCGGGGACAATGATCGAGCAGAGGCCGGGATTGAGCGAGGGTCGGTGCCGGCCGCAGAACGAAACCTTCGATCTTTGCCGAGCAATGTCCCGGGTACGGAGACCCTGACCGCTTCTACTCAGTAACGATAAATACTAAGACCTGGAATTAGAGACAAGCCCATAAGTTAGGCAAATGGTCGAACCCATTAGAACGTCACCCGGAGGCGGCCCTTGATCGAATGATCACGGTGCGCCGAGCCGATCTCTCCATCATAGGCGAGCCCGATCGTCGTGCCACGAGCCACTGCGACGTCCAGGCCTGCCTGGGCCAGCAGTGTATCGCGCGCGATCGGCACACCCGCAATCTCAAACGACGTGCCGCCGCCACTTGTAAAGGCGAGCGTCGACCGCGGTGTGACCTCACCGAACGCGTGGCGCCAGCCCAAGGTGCCGCGCATTGTAATGGGCATCGTGCCGGGAGAGGACAGGGGAAGCGCGAACCGGATGCCAAGCGTGGAAAACGTCGCGTCCTGATGGCGGCCGGTGCTTGTCAGGGCGGCGGCTCCACCGCCTTCGTCGAACCCATCGACGTCGAGATTGACATAGGCCAGCCCCGCGAAAGGCTCGACGGCCAAGGTTCCGAGCCTGGCGTCGTAGCCTACCTCGCCGAACGCCTGTCCCGTTTGCGCGCCGTAGCTGGCGTTCGTCGCGCCCGAGAAGCCGGGAAAGGAGACCTGACGCGTCATCGACAGTTCGTGCCGGCTAAACGCGCCGCCGAGTCGCAGGCGCCATGGACCCCACTGGGTGCCGGCATAGGCGGCGAGATGATAGGTGTCGACGCTGCCAGACGAACTGCGATCGTCGACCTGCAGCGATGTGCGGTGGTAGCCGCCGGCTAGCCCGAAACGCCAAGCCTCGTCGAAAGTGGCATCAAAGCCAGCTATCAGCCCGCTCGCCCGCCGTGAGAGGGATGCCGCGTTGCCGTCGCCGTCGGTGCGTCCGAAGCCGCCAAAGGCGTGCGCCCACGTGTTGTAGGCGACGCCACGGGTGGATGGCGCGCGCGCCGTACCGGCATAGGCCAGCGCCCGCGACGAAGCGTCATCGGCGAAGGCGAGTTCTGCTGCCGCGGGCCCGCTGGCGAGGAGCGGCGGCGCGCCTCCCCAGGACTCGCGGAGCCGGCCGAGCGCCGCATCGCGGATGAAGCGGCTTTCGTCCAGCATCACGCCAAGTGCGCTGGCGTGGATTTCGCCGGAAACCTGGTCGAAGGCCAGCAGCGCATTCGGCGTATCGAGCACGACGATCGCATCGAAGATCGGATTGCCGAAGCCGAGATTTTCCGCTCCGTAAGCCGCGGCGCGCTGGTTCGGCGTTTCTGCAACTTGCTGAAAGCTGACTAAGCTGCGGATGACGTCGAGATAGACGTTGCTCAGATCATAGGAGAGCGCAAAGTCGACGAACGGCGCATTATCCGTCAGGTTCGAAAAAGTGCCGGTGACGCTGAGCGCGGTCAGGATCGTGTAGCGCTGTCCGAGCGTATAGAAACCTGGCGCGACCAAGACGTTTACCGTGGTGCCGTTTTGGATGGTGGCCGTGCCGGTGACATTGATGAGATCGGAGGCCGGCGTGTTGTCGACCTCGACGGTATAGGTCGAGCCGGTCGCCTGCGTGTAGTTGCCGGTGATGTTGAGAATGCCGATTGAATTGCCGGGGGCGATGTTTCCGCTGTTCGTGACCGCGCCGACGATAGTGCCCGTGCCGCCCAGCGTGCCGCCTGAGGCGACGGCGATCGTGGGGCTGGTCAGCACGCCATTGACGTTCAGCGTCCCCGACTGCACCTGCGTGCTCGTCGTGAACGCGCCCGTGCCGGTGAGGGTCCAATTGCTGCCTTGCATCGCGAGCGTCTCGAAGCTCAGGAATTTGCCGATCGTCTCGCTGCCCGTTCCCATGAGCACCAGATTGTCCGTGCCGGTTCCCCCTTGAACATTGCCGTTGAGGATGGAGCCGGTATCGAGATTGAGCGTATGAGTGGCTGCGCCGGTGAAGGCTATGGCGCGGCCGGCACCGGTGCTTCCGATCGTGCCGCTGTTGGTAATGGACCCGGCCGCTTGGAAGAGGATTCCGTCGTTATCGGACTGGATCGTACCGGTGTTGTTGAACGCTCCTCCAGCGGCCGCTTCGATCGCCGGGCCGCGCCTTGCCGTAATCGATCCGGCGTTCGTCAGCGTCAACGGTGCCGACCCACTGGTGTAGACGCCGTTGTAATCGCCGTAGATCTGCCCGCTGCTCGTGTTGACGAGCGTTGCGGCGCCGCCCTGCATCAGCACGCCGGTGGCAAAGCCGGTGGTGCGCGTAGAGCTGATGAGTCCGCTATTGGTCACTTCCCGCGATGCGCCCGCGCCGACCGAAACCGCGTTGAGGCCCGTCGATGTCGAAATCGTCGCCCCGGCCCGATTGGTGACGGAGCCACCGTCTAACAGCGTCACGCCTTCGCCGATCCCGCCGGCGATTGTTCCGAAATTATCGACAACGCCCGGACCGCCGCCGGGGCCGGACATCCCAAGGATGATGCCGCTGAAACTGCCGGAAATTGAGGCGCCAAGCGAGTTGATGACCCCGCCGCCCTGCTGCAGGCTGATTGCGTTCGACCCGTTCACTGTGCCGTCGTTGGTCACGTCCCAGGCCTGCGTGGTCGCGGTGATGCTGTCCGAGACGGTGACGCCGGGGAAAACGCGCGCCGTGCTGCCGACAAACGTGTCGAGATCAACCGTGGCGGTATTGGAGGTAATGTCGACATCCGCTGCTGGGGCACGGTCGGCTGCGATCGCGACCAGAACGACGCTGCTGGCGGTGGAAAGAAGGAGGGATGTCAACCAGTTGACGCCACGGAGTCGAAACTTTGATGATCCCCCTCGGATCTCAGGCGCGTATGCTCGGCACTTCACCACCACCCCCAGGAATCCGGGCTACGAAACCAGGCGCGACACAGGCCGCGGATTTCGAGTTAACTCTGCGATGGAGTTCGTGGCGACTAGCTGATCAGATAGGTGCGGGGATCATTGGCCTAAATGAGCCCGCGAAGCGTCATGAGCACGATCGCTTGCACGCGCGACCGGATGCCGAGCTTCTTCTTGACTTTTTCGATGTGGAAATGAGCGGTCGCTGCCGTGATGTTCATCAACTGGCCGATCTCCCAATCGGTTTTCCCGGCGGCGGCCCATTGCACACATTCCAATTCGCGGGCTGTCAGGTTCGGAGTTGCAGAACCTTGCCAGCCGAAGTCCGGCGAAGAATGGCAGCGATCGTGGATCGTCAGCGCCAGCAGGTGGATCAACGCGCGGTCGGTACTGGAAAGATGGACGTCGCTCAGGCTAGCGAGGCTGACGAGGCCCTGGTACCCGGCCGGACCATGGATCGGAACGCCAATAATTTCGCGCCAGCCATATGCGGCCGTCAGATCACGAATCTTTATCGCCTGCGGCGTCAGTCTTATATGGGCCTGCACCTCCGTCCAGAGAAACAGCGTCATGTGACTGCGCGCATGAGCCACCAGCGGATCGTCCGCGAAGAACTTGCCGCGCTCGTAGATGGCAAGCCAATCCGCCGGCCAATTGTTGAAGTAAAACCGATACATCCGGCCTTTGCCGACGCCGCTCCAGGCGCCGCAGACGCTCGCGGTAAATCCAAAATCCGCAATCCGCGCCTGGAATTCCTCTATTAAAGCGGGGATGTCATTTTCCTGCTTGCATCGCTCAACAAAGCGAAAGGCGGCTTGCGCGCGCATTTCCTCTCCACCATGCTTGGACGCCGGCAATGCTACGGATAGCACATCGAAGTTCCAAAAAAATCCATCATCTCCACGCGACCGCGCAAGGACTGCGGCTATGCCAACTACCCTCTACGGCATCAAAAACTGCGACACCATGAAGAAGGCCCGCGCCTGGCTCGACCATCGCGGCGTCGCCTATGCCTTCCATGACTACAAGGTCGGCGGCATCGAACCGGAGCGCCTCGCAAGCTGGGCGAAGAAGGTGGGCTGGGAGACGCTGCTCAACCGTGCCGGCACCACGTTTCGCAAGCTGCCCGATACGGACAAAAACGGGCTCACCGAAAAGAAGGCTCTCGCGCTGATGCTGGCGCAGCCGTCGATGATCAAGCGGCCGGTGCTGGACCTGGGTGGCGGCAAGCTCCTGGTCGGGTTCAAGCCCGAGCAGTACGCCGCGGTGCTGTAGCGCCGGTCCCGCAGCCTTTTCCACCGGCTTGATTTTACTCGCATTTGCGGCCACATGCAGGGCATGAACATGCCGCTGAAAGCCGCCGATTCTGCCGCCCTGACGCCGCTTGCGGCGGAAGTCGAGCGCCGGCGCACCTTTGCCATCATTTCCCACCCGGACGCCGGCAAGACCACGCTGACCGAAAAGCTGCTGCTGTTCGGCGGCGCCATCAATCTGGCCGGCCAGGTCAAGGCCAAGCGCGACCGCCGCTCCACCCGGTCGGACTGGATGGCGATCGAGCGCGACCGCGGTATTTCGGTGGTCACCTCGGTGATGACTTTCGACTACGAGGGGCGCGTCTTCAATCTGCTGGATACGCCGGGCCACGAGGATTTCTCGGAGGATACCTATCGTACGCTCACCGCCGTCGACTCCGCGGTCATGGTGATCGACGGCGCCAAGGGCATCGAGGCGCGCACCCTCAAGCTGTTCGAGGTGTGCCGCCTTCGCGACATCCCGATCATCACTTTCATCAACAAGATGGATCGCGAGACCCGCGATCCCTTCGAACTGCTCGACGAGGTCGAAAAGACCCTGGCGCTCGACACCACGCCGATGAACTGGCCGATCGGCCGCGGCCGCGATTTCGCCGGCACCTACGAATTCGCTACCGGCGATATGCGCCTGTTGACCGAGGACGGCCGCGCCGCCGTGCCGGTGCCGCTCGATCTCGCCGCGCTGCACGCTAAGAATGCGATGCTCGACGAAAAGGCGATCGGCGACGAACTGGCGCTGGTAAAGGATGCCAGCCGGCCGTTCGATTTCGCCGCGTTTCGCGAAGGGCACCTGACGCCGGTCTATTTCGGCTCGGCGATCAAGAATTTCGGCGTCAAGGATCTGCTCGACGCGCTGGCGGCGTTCGCCCCGGCGCCGCGGCCGCAGACCGGGAGCACGCGTCAGGTCATGCCGGATGAAGACGGCATGACGGCGTTCGTCTTCAAGATCCAGGCCAACATGGATCCCAATCACCGCGACCGCATCGCATTCGCGCGTCTGTGCTCGGGCAAGCTGCGCCGGGGCATGAAGGCCAAGCTGGTGCGCACCGGCAAGCCGATGACGCTCTCCGCGCCGCAGTTCTTCTTTGCGCAAGATCGTTCGGTGGCGGACGAGGCCTATCCCGGCGACGTCGTCGGCATTCCCAACCACGGCACCTTGCGCATCGGCGACACGCTCACCGAGGGCGAGGAGATCGTGTTTCTCGGCGTGCCGCACTTCGCGCCTGAAATCCTGCGCCGCGTGAAGCTCGGCGACCCGATGAAGGCCAAGAAGCTCAAGGAAGCTTTGCAGCAGATGGCGGAAGAGGGCGTGGTGCAGGTGTTCCGCCCGCTCGACGGCGCGCCGGCGCTGGTCGGCGTGGTTGGGCCGTTGCAGCTCGACGTGCTGAAGACGCGGCTCGCCGGCGAATACGGGCTCGACATTGGCTTCGACATGCCGGAATTCCAGCTGGCGCGCTGGATTTCCTGCGACGATACCAAGAAGCTCAATGATTTCGTGCAGGCCAACTATTCCAGCGTCGCCGAGGACCTCGACGGCGACAAGGTGTTCATGGCGCGCAACCAGTTCACGCTCGACTATACCCGCGAGCGCGCGCCGGGCCTGGTGTTCACCGACATCAAGGACAAGGAAAAGGCGGCGAAGTAATCACCGGCGCCCGTCCTCGATTCGCTTCGGCAATTGTGGGAGAGGGTTGTTCGGCCCGTCCTCAACTTCGGTTTGCGGACCTGATCGCTTCGGCCGCTCGGCGGAAGCCATTCATGTTCACGCTGTGAAAGGGCTGCGGTCTGGCAAGTTGACCGAGATCAAGGCATAGCCGCGCGGTCAATCTTACTGTTTTTGTTCATTTGCCCTCGCATGTGGCGACAATGAACGCGCTTCCATCGCACATCCCGACTGAAGTGCATTTCGAGTTCCTCGGCGCAACGATTCCCATTCACTGGAATTACCACGCCATCCTGATGGTCGGAGTATGGATCGTGCTGGTGCCGCTCTGCATCATCACGATCAGATACGGCAAGCCAAAGCCGACCCTCAATGGGATCAGGGAACAGGTCAGGCTCAAGAATGCAGTCTGGTGGTGGTTCAGCGTTCACAAGTTCGGACTCTACCTGGCCGTCGTCCTGTCGCTGGCCGGCCTGGCTGCGGCAGTCACCGTCAGCCGCGGTTTCAGCGGTTCGGTGCACGCGATCTTCGGAATCATGACCATCGTTCTGGGCTGTCTGCAGGTTATCTCAGGCCTGCTGCGCGGAACGCACGGCGGGAGAAACTACCACACGGCCGTTCCTGACGACCCGTCGACGTGGCGTGGCGATCACTACGACATGACGCCGCGCCGGCGGAAGTTCGAGGCCTATCACAGAACTGCAGGCTATTTCGCCGGCTTCTTCGCGGTCGGCGCGGTCGCTTCAGGCCTGATGCAGTATCCGATGCCAGTGTTGGGGACGGCCATTCTGATTTTTGCGCTTTTCGTACTCTTGCTGTGCATCGCGCTGGAATACAAAGGGCTGCGTTACGACGGCTATCGTGCCGCGCACGGCTACAACCCCGAACATCCCTATAACAAAGAACGAAAAAATCTGTGATCCGGTCCATTGCGGCTTGAAGCTTGCATCGGCGATGTCAGGAGCAGCACGAATGAGCAACCAAGACCTTCCTGAACCGGATTTTGTCAGGAACATGAAATTGGTCGGATACTCCGATCAAGGCGGCCGGCCGGATGGCGTGCAGGTGATGGTCAACAAGGGCTACGCCTTCGTCGGCCATATGTTTTCCAAAGGGTTCAGCGTGATCGATGTCCGCGATCCGCGCCAACCCAAGCCGGTCAAGTACATGGCTGCGCCGGCCAACACCTGGACCATCCACTTGCAAAGCCATGGCGATCTGCTGCTGGTGATCCATGCCAAGGATATGTTCGCAGCCGCGGAGTTCCAGGACGAAAGGCAGTATTACAAAGGTGCGCTGGGCCACGCGGTCGGCACGGCCGATGCCGCGCCGGCGCACGAGCGCCAATGGTCGGCTGGCATGGCGGTCTATGACATTGCGGACCCGGCCGAGCCGCGTCAGATCGGCTTCATGCCGGTCGAGGGCGGCGGCATTCACCGCATCTGGTACGTTGGCGGTCGCTGGGCCTATGTCTCGGCGTTGCTCGACGGGTTTACCGATTACATTTTCATGACCGTCGATATGGCCGATCCGACCCGGCCGCAAGAAGCGGGCCGCTACTGGCTGCCCGGGATGAATACGGCAGCCGGCGAACATCCGGACTGGGCGCCGACCCGGCGCTATGGATTGCACCACGCCATCGTTCACGGCGATACGGCCTATGGCGCCTGGCGCGATGCCGGGCTGGTAATGATGGATGTTGCCGACCGGACCGCGCCCAGGCTCATTACCCATCGCAACTGGTCGCCGCCCTTTGGCGGCGGGACGCACAACTGCCTGCCGTTGCCGGATCGTGAGTTGATGGTCGTCGCTGACGAAGCGGTATTGGACAATTGCGAAGACGGCATCAAATACATCTGGATGTTCGATATTCGCGAGCCGTCAAATCCGGTCAGCATCGCGACCTTCCCGACGCCAAGCGAATCCGACTATCCCAACAAAGGCGGGCATTTCGGGCCGCACAATATTCATGAAAACCGGCCCGATGGCATGGTCAGTTCGGACACGATCTTTGCCACCTATCAGAATGCCGGCATCCGCGTCTTCGACATCCGCAATGCCCATCGCCCCGAGGAAGTCGCTGCTTTCGTTCCGCCGGTGCCCAACCGGCTGGTTGACCACCGCCCCAACCGATCAAAAGTGATCCAGACCTGTGACGTCTGGGTCTCCGCGGACGGGCTGGTCTACAGCACCGATTTCAATGGCGGTCTGTACATTCTGGAGTACCGCGGCTGACACGACCTGTTCATCGCTGTGGCGCGGTTTCAATTCACCTTAACGTCCGCCGCCTTGATTACGGGTCCCCAGCGCGCGATTTCGCCATCGATGCGGGCGCGGAAGTCCTCCGGCGAGTTGCCGACCGGCTCCATCAACTGCGTCGCCAGCTTTTCGCGCACCGCCGGCTCCTTGATGATGGCGACGACGTCCTGGTTGATCCTGTCGATCATCGGCTTCGGCGTGCCGCCCGGGGCGATCAGCCCCATCCAGGCATCCGCTTCGACATCGATGCCGGATTCCTTCAGGGTCGGGATATCGGGCAAGAACGGCGAACGCCTGGCGGTCGAGACGGCGAGGATTTTCACCGAGCCGGCGGTCCCATGCGGCGTGACGGCGATGGCCGGCAGGCAGCCCATCTGCGCGTCGTTGCGGATGATCGCGGTGATCGCCTGCGGCGAGCTGGTGTAGGGCACGTGCACCAGTCTGGCGCCGGCCTTGAGCGCCAGCGCCTCCATCGCCAGATGCGACAGCGAACCGTTGCCGATGGAGCTGAAATTGTATTTGCCGGGGTTGGCCTTCAGCAGCGCCACCAGTTCGGCGACGGTATTGACCTTGAGCTCGGGGTTGACCGTCAGCGCGCTCGGCTGGGTAATCAATTGCGTAACCGGGGCGATGTCTTTCTGCGGGTCGTAAGGCAGCTTCGAGAACAGCAGCGTGTTGATGGCCAGCGGTCCGCCGATGCTGATGCCGATGGTGGCGCCGTCGGGGGCGGCCTTGGCGACCGCATCGGTGCCGAGATTGCCGCTGGCGCCCGGCTTGTTGTCGACCACGAAGGTGCTGTTGGGATACTTCTTCGCCAGCCCGTCGATGATCATGCGGGCCACGATATCGGGTGTGGAGCCGGGGCCGAAGGGCACCACGAGGCGCACCGCTTTCGGCGGCCATTCCTGCGTCAGGCCGGATTGGGTGGTTGCTGCCAGCAGCAGCAGTGTCAGCGCCAGGCCCTTGGTCAAGCGTGTGAACACAAGCGTTCTCCGTCCCTTATGCGATCTTGCGCCCGAGACAGCGCCGTCGCGTTCCAGCGGTGTGAAAAAATCGTCCGGAATATCCGCGCCGCCGGCGTTTTCGGCAAGCGAAACATGTGCCGCGGTGGCGCGGTCCGGCCGCCTGGAAGGCTTCCCTTGACGGCTTGCCTTGGCCGCCACCATCGCCTCTACTGCGCGCCCTGTGAAGAGACCAACCCCGGTGCAGCATGGGCCTTTCGATCCTCATTCTTGGTTTGGTGCTTTTCCTCGGCGCCCACCTTTTCGTGACCTTCCGCGAACCGCGCAGCAGCGCCATCGCCCAGCTCGGCAATGGCTACCGCGTGCTGTTCTCGCTGGTTGCCCTGGCCGGGCTGGTACTGATCACCTACGGCTTCGGCCAGTACCGCGCGCTCGGCTGGATAGAGGTCTGGTCGCCGCCGGCCTTCACCCGCCACATCGCCGCCTTGCTGATGCTGTTCGCGGTGATCCTGTTCACCGCGACCTACATTCCAAGCCATATCCGCACCAGGGCAAAACACCCGATGCTGGCCGGGGTGAAGGCCTGGGCGCTGGCGCACCTTCTCACCAATGGCGACCTCGGTTCCATCCTGCTGTTCGGTTCGTTTCTGGCCTGGGGCGTCTATGCCCGCATCGCCGCCAAGCGGCGCGGCGATAACGGTCCGGTTACGGCGCCGGCCGGCTGGACCAACGACATAATTGTTGTGCTGCTGGGCATCGTCATCTATCTCGCGCTCGGCTTTGCGTTCCATCCGGCGGTCATCGGCGTGCCGGCGTTCGGGAGATAAACATGTCCATTCAGAAGCAGGCGCGGCGTCTGACCGCGCCCGATATCTTCGCGCGCAAGGGCGGCGAGCCGATCGTCATGCTGACCTCCTATCACGCGCACACCGCCAGCCTGGTCGACCAGCATTGCGATGTGATTCTGGTCGGCGACTCGCTCGGCATGGTGATGCACGGCTTCGAGACGACCATTCCTGTTACCGTCGACATGATGATCCTGCAGGGCCATGCGGTGATGCGCGGCTCGAGCCACTCGCTGGTGGTGATCGACATGCCGTTCGGCAGTTACGAGGCGTCCAAGGAGCAGGCCTTCATGAGCGCCGCGCGCATCCTCAAGGAGACCGGCTGCGGCGCCGTCAAGCTCGAGGGCGGCACCCGCATGGCCGAGACCATCGCCTTCCTGGTCGAGCGCGGCGTGCCGGTGATGGCGCATGTCGGCCTGACGCCGCAGTCGATCAACGTGATCGGTTCGTTCAAGGCGCAGGGCCGCGAGGAGGCCGACTGGGAGCGGATCGAGCAGGACACCATTGCGGTGGCCGAGGCCGGCGCTTTCTCGGTGGTGATCGAGGCGGTGGCGGAGCCGTTGGCGCGCAAGTTGACGGCGTCGGTTGCGATTCCGACCATCGGCATCGGCGCCAGCGTCGCCTGCGACGGCCAGGTGCTGGTGCTGGAGGACATGCTCGGCCTGACGCCGCGGGTGCCGAAATTCGTCAAGCGCTACGGCGATCTGGGCCCCGGGATCGAGAAGGCGGTTGCCGACTACGCCGCGGAGGTGCGCAGCCGCGCCTTTCCGGGCCCCGAGCACGTTTACGCCATGAAAGCCAAATAACGGCCGGTGCCAGGGCTGCATCCCCCGGCCCGACCTCCCGCAACGCCATAAAATCAATGACTTGCAGCCTTTGCCTTGCCAGTGCCACACGGCTGCTCTAGGCAATTGCGGCGCGGGGCGGCCTCTTTCGGCCGGACTCGGGAGGTGGAGCCTTAAGTGTCCGATATTTTTCATGAAGTTGACGAGGAAGTCCGGCGCGAGCGGCTGAAGAGCCTGTGGGAGCGGTACAGTCTCCTGATCATCGCCTTTGCCGTGCTGTTCGTCGGCAGCATTGCCGCCTGGCGCGGCTATGAATACTGGGTGAGCCAGCGCGCCGCCGCAGCCGGCGCCCAGTTCGAGGCCGCGGCGGTGCTGAGCGAGGCCGGCAAGCATGCCGAGGCCGAAGCCGCTTTCGCCAAGGTCGCGAGCGATGCGCCGCAAGGCTATCGCGCTTTGGCGCGGTTGCGAATTGCGGCCGCGCAGGCGGCGGCAACGCCGGCCGATGCGGTGAAAACTTATGACGACATTGCCGGCGACGGCCGGCTGGGCGTCCTCTGGCAGGATCTGGCGGCGGTTCGCGCCGGTTTTCTGCTGGTCGATACCGCTCCGCTGGCCGACATGACCAGCCGCCTGACGCCGCTGACCGAGCCGGGCCGGCCTTACCGGCACAGCGCGCGCGAGCTTCTGGCGTTGTCGGCCTGGCGCCATCAGGACGCCGCCGCGGCGCGCAAATATGTCGACATGATCAGTGCCGACAACGAAACCCCGCCGGGGACGCGGGCCCGCATCGACGTGCTGTCGGCGCTGATCGCGGCGGGCGCCGGGAAGAGCTAACTTATGATGTCAAAAAACGAGAACCGGATTTCGGAAATGACCAAGCGCGGACACAAGGCGGCGCAGGGGCGTCGCCTTCATAGTGTCGCCATGCTGGCCGGGCTGGTCATGCTGACCCCGGTCCTGAGCGGCTGCGAGAGCCTGGACCTGGACAAGCTCGACGTGTTCGGGCTGTCCGAAAAGAGAAAGCTGCCAGGCGAACGCAAGCCGGTGTTTCCGGAAGGCGTGCCGGGTGTGACGCAGGGCATTCCGCCGGAATATATCAAGGGCAATCAGCCGCAGACCGAGGCAGCCGAGGTGATACCGGCCGAGCCGGCGCGCGCGGCCGCTGTCGCGCCGGCGGCGCCGCGCGCCAAGGCGCCGCCACGCCAGCCGCG
>JAUXXH010000042.1 GCA_030684935.1 Pseudolabrys sp.
CCGTCGGCGCCTTGCTTGAGAATAAAGGCCTTCTGGGCCTCCGAAAACCGCGATGCCTTCATGGCTCTGCGCTCCTCCCAGCCGGGAATCGGCGCCGAAGACTCTAACCAAAAACGATCCAGTTTGGCGGGGGCAGATCACGTTTCATAACAATGCGTGAACTGTATCAACGCGGCAGCGTAGCGCGGCTACGAGGGCTATGTGGCTGCATTGCGCGATATGATTGGAGAAATCCCAAGACTGTCCCCCTTCTATCGACTTTTTGATGCCGTCCTAGAGCAGTGCAAGGATGGGTCTTCTTTTGGAGTACGGATAGGGTCATGGGAAATAGTCGAGAGCTGGCTTCGGAATTCGCCTCCCACTAGTTTCGAAGACCTGTGTGGCGGCGATGGTCAACCTCTTCCTCCGCCGCCGAAAGCCATCGTGGAGGCGCTCAAGCCGCAACCTTCAGGCAAGACCTATTCTTCGTGACACCAATTATGGCGGCGCTCTTGGTATCAGAAGGCTATAGCGGCAGTTCCGGCTCGTCCGGCCGTACGGCGCGGGTGCCGGGCGGTGCCGGCGGCGTATGGCGGAAGCTCCAGCGCACTCTGCCGGTTTCGGCGGCACGGCCGTAGATGACGATCTGCATGGCCCGGCGCGGGCCGTCGCTGCCGGACAGAAATACGCTTTCCTCCAGCTCCACCGCGTCGGCCAGCGTCGAGAAGGTCCAGACCTCGCGGTCCGGCAGCAGCAGGATCACGCCGCGGCCTTCCGACAGGCGGCTGGCCTTGACCGACGGATGCAGGTGAAAGCGGATGGCGTATTCGTCGTCGCGCGCCATGGCCTGGCCCGTCGCGGCGGTGAAGCTGTCCTCGCCATCGAGCGCGCGGCCGTCGGCGCTGACGCGGACAATGCGGGTGTGGACCACGCCGAAGGCGTCGGCGTAACCGTCATGCGACGCCCGCAGAAGGGTGCCGTCGGCCGAACTTTCGCGGTCGACCGCGATATTGCGCGGCCCGCTGACGATGGCGACGCCGCCGAGCAGCCGGCGCAGAAAGCCTGATTCAAGAAAGCGGCAGGAGGATTGATCGTTGAAGGTGACGGTGGAATGCGCCGGCGTGGCGCGCGCCACCTGACGCCAGGTCTCCCGGTTGACCACCGGCAGGCCGCAATTGACCACCAGCCGGTGCTGCTTCCACGACAGTTCGAAGGACAGGCAGCCGGCATGCGCTTCCTGGCTTAGCGCCAGCGGCGGCGGCCGGCCGGTATCCATCAGCAGCACGGTGTCGACCGCATCGATGCGCTGATAACCGGAATGCGGCGCGTTCGACACCGGCGTGCCTCGCGCGTCGTCATAGGCCAGCACGGTGGCGAGCAGATCGACCGGGGTCGGGCCCATGCCGTTGAACTGTGCGAAATTGCCGTCCGGATGGCGGAAGAAACGCAGCATCGGCATCATCCGGTCGATGGCGTTGTTGAGCGCCTGGGGCGGCTGCAGGTTTCGCGCGGAAAACAGTTGCCGCAGCGGCAGCAGATCGACCAGCAGTTCGATCAGCACAGCGGGGTTGCGGCTGACATGGCCGCCATCGGGCAGGATCTGCGCCCGCAGTTCCTCGATCAGTTGCCGCGCGGTGCCGCGCAGGTTGCCGCCCTGACCCTGCATGCATAGTGTCGCGTAGGTCAGCGCGATCAAAGCCTGCAAGCGCGGCAGGCCGTCGCGCGACTGCTTGATCGATCGGCGCAGGTAGCGCACCTGGCGCGACTGGCTGCGAATGAAGCGGCGATAGAACTGCGCGTCGGCGTCCTGCAGCACGAACGGCGACTGGTTCAGCCAGCACAGCACCCGCCGCGACAGGATGTCGACACGCCAGCCCAGCGGATGCCAGGCGCCTTGCAGGCTAATCCACTCGTCGATCAGGGCGCGGGCATTGGCGCGCGTGATCGCCGAATCGGCGGCGCGCAGATGGCGTAGCCAGGCGAAGGAGAGCAGCGTCACCGCCCATTCCTCCGACGGCGGCGTCATCTCGAACGGCGAGCGGCGGTCGCAGATCACCACCTTGCCGGCGAAGGCAAAGCGGCCGGCGTAAATCTCGTTGGCGCGGGTGGCGTCGGCGGTGCGCAGGTCCTGCGGCGCGATGGTCAGCCGGTCGGTCTTGCCCTGGCTGAAACGCCAGCGCAGCAAGGGATGGGTGTTGATGGCGCCGATCAGGCTACGGAAAACGCGGCGTCCGATCAGCACGGAGAGCCGGAATCGCTCCGCGATCGAAGCCCGCGTCATCAAATTGTCTGCCCCCTGCGGCACGTCCCGATTCGCGGGCGCGGCCCCGACGATAGCCAAGCGGCCCCGAGGGGCCAATATCCGAAGCCGAGCCCCCGTATTACCCCACATTGCGGGTGAGTCGGGCAGCAAAAAAGCCGTCGAGGCCGGCCCAGTTCGGGTCGGCGTCGGGCAGGTGCAGCGGCAGGGTGCGCAATTCGCCGTTGGGGGCGACGAAATCGGCTTGGCCGAACACGTCGGCCACCGTAATCGGCACGCGTGTGACCGTGGAATTGCGGGCCAGCAGGGACGCGATCTGGTTTTCGCCTTCCTCCGGCTCCAGCGAGCAGACGCAATAGACCAGCGTGCCGTTCGGCTTGAGCAGCGTTACCGCATGATCGAGCAGGCGCTGCTGCAACGAGATCAACACCGCGAGGTCGGCCTCCGACTTGAGCCAGGGTACGTCGGGATGGCGGCGAATGGTGCCGGTCGATGAGCACGGCGCATCGAGGAGCACGGCGTCGAAGCCGCCTTCCGGCTGTTCCGGCCGCCATTCCAGCGCATCGGCGGCGACAGTTTCGGCGGTGAGCGACAGCCGCGCCAGGTTCTCCGTCAACCGCGCCAGTCGCGCGGCCGAGCGATCGACAGCGGTGACGCGAGCGCCGGCCGCGGCCAGTTGCGCCGTCTTGCCGCCAGGCGCGGCACAGAGGTCGGCAACATTCAGCCCGCGCACATCGCCGAGGAGATGCGCCGGCAACGCCGCGGCGGCGTCCTGCACCCACCAGGCGCCTTCCGTAAAGCCCGGCAGCAGCGAAATCGCGCCATGGGCCAGGGTCCGGACGGTGCCTGTCGGCAATACCCGGCCGCGCAGCCGCTCTGCCCAATGGTCTGCGCCATGCGGGGCGCCTGGTTTGACCGAAATGTCAAGCGCTGGCTCATGGCCATTGGCCTCGGCGATCGCCTTGGCCGTGTCGGCGCCATAGGTCGCGGTCCAGCGCTTCAGAAGCCAGGGCGGCGTGTCGCGCGTGGCCGGTTCGGCCAGCGCATTGTCCTTGTTCTGCGCCACGCGGCGCAGCACGGCATTGATCAGCCCGGCATAGCGCGCGGCGCGGCGGTCGCCTTGCGCGAGGCGCACCGACAGATCGACCGCGGCATGATCGGGCACGTCGAGCCAGAGGATCTGCGCCGCGCCGATCAGCAGGATGGTTTCGGTGCGCGGCGCATCGGCCGGGAACCCCTTGTCGAGAAACCCGCCGACGACATGGCGCAGGGTGCCGAGGCGGCGCAGCACGGTCGCGACCAGCCGCCGCATCAAGGCGCGGTCGCGGTCGGCCAGGTTGGCGAGGCCGGGATGGGCGCCCTTGCCCGACAAGAGCTCGTCGAGCGGCGTTCTTCGCCGCAACACGCCGTCCAGGATGTCGGCGGCGATTCTGCGGGCGGCAAGGCCGGGGACTTCCGGCTGGGGGGAGGTGCGCGGTCGCGCCATCACCGATCTATTGCCATGAAATGTGGCGCGGTCGCGAAAATTTTAGAGAAATGACTGTCCGCGCACAGATTTGGCGGGGGGCAGGGAACATGCCGCCGCCGCTGGCCGGCCCCAATACCCCTGAAGATTGTACCGGGTCGCGCCGCAAACCTAACGCAGCACGATGACCTCGGCCCCGATCGAGACGCGGCGATAGAGGTCGAGCACGTCGGCGTTGTGCATGCGGATGCAGCCCTGCGAGACGAAACCGCCGATCGAGGCCGGATTGTTGGTGCCGTGGATGGCGTAATTGCCGCGGTTCAACCCCAACACCGCGGCCCCCATCGGGTTGCGCGGCGAGCCGGGCGGTATGACTTCGGCCCGCGGCCGGTCGGGATCGGCCCAGGGCGGGCTCAATCGCTTCAGCGCCACATAGGCGCGGCCGTGCCAGGCCATGCCGGCGCGGCCGACGCCCACCGGATAGCGCAAAGCCCGGCCGCCGCCTGTCACGAAATAGAGTTGCCGCTGGTGCGTGACGATGACGATGCTGCCGGGAGGGTAGCCGCCGCCGAACGGCACCACATCGCGCGCATGGGACGGACGCGGCGCGCCGAAAGCCAGACCGATCCCGGCGAGCGCAGCCTTCAGCCAGTGACGGCGCGTGCGAAACATCGGTGAATTCCCGGATTACCGTTCGACAATGACCGGGGTGCCGATATCGACCATGCGATACAGCGTGCGGATGTCGCGGTTGTGCATGCGGATGCAGCCATAGGAGACGAAGCCGCCGATGGACTCCGGGCGGTTGGTGCCGTGAATGGCATAGTCGCCGCCGAGCATCGTCAGCGCGGCCGCGCCCATCGGATTGTTGTCGGCGCCGCCGGCAATGACCTTCGGCAGGTTAGGTTGTTCCCGACGGATGTCATCGGGCGGCGCCCAGGACGGCTTGACGAATTTGCCTTCGATGCGCGCGCGCCCGGTCCAGGTCTTGCCCTTGCGGCCGACGCCGACCGGAAACCGCACGGCGCGGCGGTGGTCGATGACAAAATAAAGCCGGCGCTCGCTGGTTTTCACCACGATCGTACCGGGGCTGAAGCCGGAGAAGGCGACAATGTCGTGGTCACGGGTCGATGCGTGCGCGATGGCCGCCGTCAGCAGCACCCACACCAGAAGGAACGCAACGAACAAAGCCGTGCGCTTGATCACGACCGACGCCATTACTCAGCCCCGCATATTTCATTGACGAGAGAGATTTTAATGCGGTCCGTGCAGGGCGCGGCGGAAAGCTCGAAGTAACGTAAATTTCGATAAAAGGATTCGAAGTTCCGGCAGGCTGGCCGCGCCGGTTATTTGCCTTCGAACACGATACGCATGCGCTGTCGCGCCTCGGTCAGCTTCTGCCGGTGGCCGTTCAGCTCGCTCATCATCCTGTTCACATCGGCCCGCGCCCGCGCGTTCTTGGCATCGATGTTCGAGCCGCTGACCTTGACCGTGCTGCGGTTGCTGTCGAGATATTCGGCGAATTTCAGAGACTGCGTCAGGCCATCGATCGCGACCGGCACGGTGGCCAGAAAGGCCAGCGCCGGCGCGGTGACCGAGCGGTCATAGGCGGCGGTATAAACCGGCCTGAGGTCGTCGGGCTGGCGCAGGGCCTCGCGCCGCATTTGTGTTGCCGAGAGCGTGTTGCGCACCAAGTCGATCGATTTCGACAGCGAGTCGCGCATGACGGCGACGTCCTGACGGCGTTCCAGCAACTCCTGCAGCGATCGCGGCGCCATCGACTCCGAAAGCCGGTACGGACCGGCCATGGCGGCGTCGATTTCCGCGTTGAAGCCGGCGATCACCGCATAATGTTCGGCATAGACGCCGAACGATTTGATCTCTGCCTCGGACGGTTTCGGGACGCGCGCGCCCTGCTTGTCGAGAATGCGGCTTTGCAGAAAGGCGATGAATGCTTTGCGCTGCTCCGGCTCCTTGTCGCCACAGCCGGCAAGGGCGACCGCGAACATGGCCAGCGCGGCAATGCCTGCAATGCGCCGGGTGACGGCGACCATGATAAAACCCCTGCGTCCCGCACACGCCAGACAGGGTCACTATAAAAGTCGCGCCGGAGGCCGCAACAATGCGCCCCCCACTTGCCGAATCAAGGTTAAGCGGCCGCCTCGGCGGCCCAATCCAGGCGGAGCAGGCCGGCGACATCGGCGGCCGGTCGGGCGTCGCTGAACAGGAAGCCCTGTACCTCGGTGCATCCCTCCGCACGAATCCGGTTCAGTTGATCGTGGGTCTCGATGCCTTCGGCGGTGGTTTCCATGCCGATGCTTGCGCTCAGCCCGATTACCGCCCGGATGATCGCCACCGAACTGTCGTCCGTGGTAATGTCGCGGATAAAAGAGGAGGCGATCTTTATCTTGTCGAAGGGGAAGCTGCGCAGATAGCTGAGGCTCGAATAGCCGGTGCCGAAATCGTCCAGCGCGATGCGCACGCCGAGCGAACGCAATTGATACAGCAGCGCCAGCGTCGGCTCGGTTTCCACCAGCAACACGCCCTCGGTAATTTCGAGCACCAGACGGTTGGCCGGCAGCTTGGCAAGCGTCAATGCAGTCATCACCATCTCGAGGAGTTTCCTGCCGCGGAACTGAACCGGCGACAGGTTGACCGACACCGCAACATGCGCCGGCCATGCGGCCGCGTCGCGGCAGGCGCGCTGCATCACCCACTCCCCGAGCGGCACGATCAGACCGGTTTCCTCGGCCAGCGGGATGAATTCTTCGGGCGGAACCATGCCCCGCTGCGGATGGCGCCAGCGCAGCAAAGCCTCGAATCCGGTGATCGCGTTCTGCTTCACGTTGATGACAGGCTGGTAGAACACCTCGAACTCGTTCTGCGCCAGCGCGCGCCGCAAGTCGAATTCGAGTCTGCTGCGAGCCTGCATGCGGGCGTCCATGTCGGGCTCGAAGAACCGGTAGGTGCCGCGGCCATCGCTCTTGGCCCGGTACAGCGCCAGATCGCCATTCTTGAGCAGATGATCGGCGTCGGTCCCGTCGGCCGGTGCGATCGCCATTCCGACGCTGGCGCCGATGACGACTTCAAAGCCGTCGATGAGGTAGGGCTCGCTGAGGACGTTGATCAGACGCTGCGCCAGCGCGGTCGCGGCCTCCGGCTGCTGCGCTTCGGTTTGAACGATGGCAAACTCATCGCCGCCCAGCCGCGCCACGGTGTCGGATTCCCGAACCGAATTGCGCAAGCGGTCCGCAACCTGACGCAACAGATTGTCGCCGACCGGATGTCCCAATGTATCGTTGACGCTCTTGAAGCGGTCGAGGTCGAGGCAAAGGAGGGCGACCGTCGCGCCGCGCGGGATACGCTTGAGCGCCGATTCCAGCCGCTCGTGAAAGCGCAGACGATTGGGCAGGTCGGTGAGGGCATCGTGGTGGGCCATGTAGGCGATCCGCCGTTCGGCCCGCCGCCGCTCGCTGATGTCCTCGTGCGTCGTGACCCAGCCGCCGTTCGCCATCGGCCGGCTGTTGACGACAATCGAGCGGCCGTCGCTGAGTTCATGGTTGGCGGTGGTGGGGGCGGTGACCGGTAGCAGCTGTTCGGCGCGGTACGCGTCGGCGCTGGCGCCGGCATAGAGGCCGGCCTCGATCCGCTGCTCGACGATATCGCGCAGCGCCGTCCCCGGCTTGTGCCGCTCGGGCGACAGGCCGTACATCTGCGCGAAACGGTCGTTGCAGACGGTCACGCGCCGGTCGGCGTCAAACATGCACAGCCCCTGCGACAGGCTGTTGAGCGCCGTATCCAGTTGCAGGTTCTGCATGTTCAAGCTTTGCCTGAACCCCGAAATTGCCTTGACCATCTGGCCGACCTCGTCGGTGCGGTCCCGGTAGGCGGCCTCGATCGCGCTGCTGTCCAGCGAAGGATCGCGCATGGCCTTTGTGATCGCCTGTAACGGTGTCACGATCGAACGGCCGACGATCAGCGTCACGACAATGCTCAGCAGCACGCCGACGATGGCGCCGATGGCGAGGACCAGCCGATTCCTCTCGGCGCGGCTGACGACCTGCCGGGTGACCTCGCGCGTCTGCGCGTCGACGAGCGCGGCCAGCAAACGCAGGTCGATGGCGATCTTCTGAAAATCGTCGTCAGTGCCGCCGAGCATCATTGTTGCCATCGGCGCATCGGTGAGGCCGACATTCAGCGTATCGTCGACGGCGCCGATATACTTCTCCCATTTCGTCATCAGGGTGGCGATGACACCGTGCTCGTTCGTCGAAACGTCAGCGCGCCCGCCCAGCGACACGAGCTGCTCGCCGATCAGATGCAGTTCGTCGAAGATCTCCGAACTGAGTCCAGCGAGCAGTCCTGCATTGGCCCCGTTGCTGGCCCAGGTGGCGAAACGGGAAACCTTCACCTGGACGGCATTGGCGTTTTCATTCAGCGCGGCAATGGCGTGCTGTTTCGGCAGATTGGTCGACGAGAGGACGCCGAGGTCGTGAGCTGTCCTGCCCGCGGTCAGGAAGCCGAGCGCGCCCAGCGCCGCCAGAAAGATCAACAGCACGGACGACGCGGCAAAGGCCTTCACGCGGATGGGGGCATTCTGCAGCAAACTGTTCATGAGCCTTGCGCCTTGCGCGCGCCGTGAACTGCGAGAACCGCGAACGTTGTGACCATCTATTTGTCGTACCCGACGCCGACGAAGTACTCGCCCATCTTCTCGATATAGGCGCCGCGGTCGGCGATCCTGTTGGTGATCGGACTTGGCCACTTGTATTCCAGCCAGCCGTGGCCGGGACCGTACGCGATCGAAATCATCTCCTGGATCAGGTATTTGCCGTCCTGGTCCTTGATTGAAATCAGGTTCTTGCCGACCAGCGCCGGCCGCGCGCCATTGGCCAGACAGACGCCATCCTTGTTGTAGACGAAGACGTAGAGATCGCGGTCGTGAAAATCGGTGTTCGACGGATCATTGGCGGCGGCCACGGCGGCGCCCAGGCCATCGCGCGCGAACGTCGCCTGCATGCGCTTGACCATGTCGAAAACCGCCACGCGCTTCGCGCTGAGAACTTCGGCGGCGGCCGGTGTGCCAGGGAGCGCGAAGGCCGCAAGCAGCAGTAGTGCGATCACGCGACGCATCGATCGGCTTCCCGGTTCTGTGTGTGCAGGCGCCGGCTCTCTGCTCGCTACAGGCGAGCGCATGCCGGGCACACCCCGCTGCATAGCCGGGCGCGCTTAAGCGACACTTACCGATTTCGATTAAATGGCTGAATAATCGGCCCGGCGCGGACGCTTCAGCGCCCGCGCCACATTCGGATACCGTTTATGCGCCGGCCTTGGCGGCCCGCTTGTTCTGGCGGTTGTTCACCAGATCGTCGACCACCGCCGGATCGGCCAGCGTCGAGGTGTCGCCGAGGCTGCCGTATTCGTCTTCGGCGATCTTGCGCAGGATACGGCGCATGATCTTGCCGGAACGCGTCTTCGGCAGGCCGGGCGAGAACTGGATCAGATCGGGCGACGCGATCGGCCCGATCTCCTTGCGCACCCAGGTGATCAGTTCCTTGCGCAATTCCTCGCTCGGCGTCTCGCCGGCCATCAGCGTGACGTAGGCATAGATGCCCTGGCCTTTGATGTCGTGCGGATAGCCGACAACCGCGGCCTCCGAGACTTTCGGATGCGCCACCAGTGCGCTCTCGACCTCGGCGGTGCCAAGCCTGTGGCCGGCGACGTTGATGACGTCGTCGACGCGGCCGGTGATCCAGTAATAGCCGTCCTCGTCGCGGCGGCAGCCGTCGCCGGTGAAGTACTTGCCCGGGTAGGTCTTGAAATAGGTGTCGACAAAACGCTGGTGGTCGCCATAGACGGTGCGCATCTGCCCCGGCCATGAATCGGCGATGCACAGGTTGCCGGAGCAGGCGCCCTCCAGCACCTTGCCTTCGGCGTCGACGATTTCCGGCTGCACGCCGAAGAACGGCCGCGTCGCCGAGCCGGGTTTCAATTTGGTCGCTCCGGGCAGCGGCGTGATCAGGATGCCGCCGGTCTCGGTCTGCCACCAGGTATCGACGATCGGCGATTTGCCCTCGCCGACGACGTGATAATACCACTCCCATGCTTCCGGATTGATCGGCTCGCCGACCGAACCAAGCAGACGCAGCGATGCGCGCGATGTTTTTTTCACCGGGTCTTCGCCGGCCTGCATCAGCGCGCGGATCGCGGTCGGCGCGGTGTAGAAGGTGTTGACCTTGTGCTTGTCGATCACCTCCCAGAACCTGGAGTTGGTCGGATAGTTCGGCACGCCCTCGAACATCAGCGTGGTCGCGCCATTGGCCAGCGGCCCGTAGAGAATGTAGCTGTGGCCGGTGACCCAGCCGACGTCGGCGGTGCACCAGTAGATGTCGCCGTCGTGATAGTCGAACACGTACTGGTGCGTGATCGAGGTGTAGAGCAGATAGCCGCCGGTGGTGTGCAGCACGCCCTTCGGCTTGCCGGTCGAGCCGGAGGTGTAGAGGATGAACAGCGGGTCTTCGGCGTTCATTTCCTCGCACGGACAGTCGGCCGGCACGGTCTTGGCGATATCGTCGTAATAGACGTCGCGGCCTTCCTTCATCGCCACCGCGGCATTGGTGCGCTTGACGACGATGACGGAGGTCACGCCGCCGACCTTCTCGCAGGCGGCATCGACATTGGCCTTCAGCGGAATCTTGCGGCCGCCGCGCAAACCCTCATCGGCGGTGACGACGCAGGTCGACTGGCAATCCTCGATGCGGCCGGCGATCGAATCCGGGGAGAAGCCGCCGAAGATCACCGAGTGCACGGCGCCGATGCGGGCGCAGGCCAGGATCGACACCGCCGCTTCCGGAATCATCGGCATGTAGATGGTGACGCGGTCGCCCTTCTTGACGCCGCGCGCCTTCAGCACGTTGGCAAAGCGGCAGACCTCGGCATGCAGCTGCTTGTAGGTGAGTTTCTTGTCGTCTTTCGGATCGTCACCTTCCCAGATGATGGCGGTCTGGTCGCCGCGCTTGGCGAGGTGGCGGTCGACGCAATTGTAGGCGGCGTTCAGCGTGCCGTCCTCGAACCACTTGATCGACACGTCGTGCGGGTCGTAGCTGGTGTTCTTCACCTTGGTGAAGGGCTTGATCCAGTCGATGCGCTTGGCCTGTTCGGCCCAGAACCCGTCCGGATCCTTGATCGAGCGCGCATACATCTCCAGGTATTTGGCGTCGTCCAGGAAGGCGCGCTTTTTCCAGTCGGCCGGAACGTCGTAGATCTTCTCGTCGCTCATCGGAAGCTCCTCCCCCGCCCGCCGGGTCAGCCGGCGGGCACGCGTCGTTTCGTGGTTGGGCCCATTATGCGCTCCGGCCGCTGGGCCGGACAAGGCGCGGTCTCTGCCACTTTGGTCAAAGGCCGGCGCAATTTGGACCGGTCGCTATTTTGGCCCCATCCAGCCGACAATCCCGCCGATGATGAGCAGCACGCCCAGCCAGTGGGCGCTGTCGATCACGGTCAGCATCACCCGGCGGCCGCTATAGGCGTTGTTGATGGCGACGGTCGGCAGCACGAAGCCGACCCAGCAGAACGCGCCGGAGATCACGCCGGCGCGCAGGCTGAACAGGCCCATATGTGTCAGGATGCCATACATCACGAAGGCCATCAGCAGTTCACCGGCAAACGACAGCGCGAACGGCGCCGTCTTGGCCGCCGTCGACTTTCCGGCATTCTCGACCTTCAGGGATTCGATGGTCTTGCCCTGGGCGGCGATCCAGGCGCGGCCGAGCAGGCCGTAGTAGGCTGCGCCGAATATCCAGGCGGCGGCGGCGGCGAGCACTGCGCCGAGGTAGTGGACTTCGTCGAGTGCGAACATGTCAGCCGCGCTCCTTGAGACCGCCCATTTTGCAGACGAGTTTCCATTCGGCGTCGGTGATCGACGGCAGCGACAGCCGCGACTGTCGGAGCAGCTGAATTTCGGCAAGCTTCGGCGCGGCCTTGATCGCGGCCAGCGTCACCGGCTGTGGCACCGCCTCGACCGCTTTGACGTCAACGCAGACCCAGGGCTCGCCGGCTTTTGCCGTCGGATCGGGATAGGCCTCGCGGATCACCTCGACGATGCCAACGATCTCCTTGCCGACATTGGAATGATAGAAGAAGCCACGATCGCCCTTCTTCATCTTCATCATGTTCAGCTTGGCGGTGTGGTTGCGGATGCCGGTCCAGGCCGTGCCCTTGGGCCCGGCCTGGACCATCTGGTCCCATGACCAGGCATCGGGTTCGGACTTCAGAAGCCAGTAGGCCATGCATTGCTCCGCGCGCTTCTTGCCTCTCCCCGCGTGTGGGGCGAGTTACCCTTCCGCCTTGATCGGCCGTGCCAGCAGCGAACCGATCGCGTCGTCGATGCTCATCGTCTCCGCCAGCACCGCAGCGACGGCGGTGGAAATCGGCATGTCGACATTCCTGTCGCGCGCCATTTCCAGCAGCACCGGTGCGGTGAACACGCCTTCGGCGAGTTTGCCGTGCGCGGCGCTGTCGGGCTTTTCGCCTTTGCCGAGCGCCATGCCGCAGGAGTAATTGCGCGATTGCGGCGTCGAGCAGGTCAGGATCAGGTCGCCGAGGCCGGACAGGCCCATCATGGTCTCGGTGCGGGCGCCGAAGGCTTTGCCGAAGCGCACCATCTCGGCGAAGCCGCGGGTGGTCAGCGCCGCCGAGGCACTGGCGCCCAGGCCGCGCCCGGTGACGATGCCCGACGCGATCGCCAGCACGTTCTTCACCGCGCCGCCGATCTCGACGCCGCGCACATCGTCGGAATGATAGGGCCGCAAGGTGCCGGAGTTCATCGCCTGCGCCAGCGCTTCGGCGACCGTTGCGTCCGACGCCGCAATCGTCACCGCGGTCGGCAGGCCGCGCGCCACGTCGGCGGCAAAGCTCGGGCCCGACAGTATCGCCGGCACCGCCGACGGCGCGCATTCGCCGACGATCTCGGTCATGAATTTGTGGGTGCCGTGCTCGATGCCCTTGGCGCAGGCGATCAGCGGCGTGCCCGGCTTGATGGTCTGCGCCAGCGACGTCAGGACCGAGCGCATCGCCTGTGCCGGCACCACCAGCAGGATGGCATCGGCGCGCGATGCTTCGCCGAGCGCGCGGGTGATCTTGATGCCGTCGTCGAGTTTGACGCCGGGCAGAAAGCGGCTCTCGCGCCGGCTGGCGAGATGGTCGGCATTGCCGGCGTCGAATTCCCACAGCGTCACGTCGCGGCCGGCGCGGGCGCAGGTCTGCGCCAGCGCCGTTCCCCAGGCGCCGCCGCCGAGCACGGTGATGCGTTGAATGGTCATGGGTGCTGCTTGCTCACTTATAGGCCGCCGTGCGCTGCAGCTTGCCTTTGGCGGCGGCGATCTCGTCGAGCGGCCAGCGGGCGCGCGGCGCGACGTCGAGCGTGTCGGTCATGCCCAGCGCCAGCCGTTCGGCGCCGGCCCAGGCGATCATGGCGCCGTTGTCGGTGCACAGCTCCAAGGGCGGCGCCACCAGCACGCTGCCGACCTCGAAGGCGAGGCGGTGCAGCACCTTGCGGATCGCCAAATTGGCGGCGACGCCGCCGGCGGCGACCAGTGCGGTCGGCGCGCCGTAGCGGGCGCGAAACAGCCGCAATCCGGCGCGCAGCCGGTCGAGCACCACGTCCACCACCGCCTGCTGGAATGAGGCGCACAGATCGGCGACGTCCTGATCGCTCAGCGGCGCGATCTTTTCCGCCTCCAGCCGCAACGCGGTCTTGAGGCCCGACAGTGAGAAATCGGCGTCCTTGCGGCCCTGCATCGGCCGTGGCAGCGCAAAGCGCGCCGGATTGCCGCGTAGCGCCTCCCTCTCAACCTGCGGCCCGCCCGGATAGCCGAGGCCGAGCAGCTTGGCGGTCTTGTCGAAAGCCTCGCCGATGGCGTCGTCCATGGTGGTGCCGAGCCGCACATAGTCGCCGATGCCGCGCACGGCGACGATCTGGGTGTGGCCGCCGGAGGCCAGAAACAGGCAATAGGGAAACGGCGTCGCGTCGGTCAGCCGCGCCGTCAGTGCATGCGCCTCGAGATGATTGATGGCGATCAACGGCTTGCGCTTGACCATGGCGATGGCCTTGGCGGTGGTCAGGCCGACAATGACGCCGCCGATCAGGCCGGGGCCGGCAGCGGCGGCAATGCCGTCAAGATCGTCGAAGTCCTGGCCGGCCTCGCGCATGGCCCGGCCGATAATCAGGTCGAGCGCCTCGACATGGGCGCGGGCGGCGATTTCCGGCACCACGCCGCCAAAAGCGGCGTGCTCGTTGACCTGGCTGAGGATGATATTGGACAGGATCTTGCCGCGGCCGTCCTCGGAACGTTCCACCACCGCCGCAGCGGTCTCGTCACAGGTGGTTTCAATGCCAAGGACGATCATTGCTTCCTCCGATCCTCCCTTTTACAGAAAGGTGGCCTAGCATCGAGAGGTCCCGTGACGCAATCCACCGCCCCCCTGCGCATCGGTTCACGCGGCAGTCCGCTGGCACTGGTGCAGGCGCGCACCGTCCGCGCCCGCCTGGCCGCCGTCCTCAAGGTCGACGAGGACGATATCGAGATCGTCGTCATCCGCACCACCGGCGACATGATCCAGGACCGGCCGCTGTCGGAAGCCGGCGGCAAGGGCCTGTTCACTAAAGAGATCGAAGAAGCGCTGCTGGACGGCCGCATCGATCTGGCGGTGCACTCATCCAAGGACATGCCGACCTTCTCGCAGCCCGGCCTGATGCTGACGGCCTGCCTGGAGCGGGAGGATCCGCGCGATGCCTTCATCTGCCGCAAGGCGAAGACGCTGGCCGAGCTGCCGCACGGCGCCACGCTCGGCACGGTGTCGCAGCGCCGCCAGGCCATCGCCATGCGGGCGCGGCCTGACCTGAAAGTCGTGCCGATCCGCGGCAATGTCGACACGCGTCTGCGCAAGGTCGACAGCGGCGAGGTCGACGCCACCATTCTGGCGCTGGCCGGTCTGAAGCGGCTCGGTCTCGCCGACCGCGCCATCTCGGTGATGAGCGCCGACGATTTTCTCCCGGCGGTTGGCCAGGGCGCAATCGGCCTTGAGACGCGCGTCTACGACGAGCGCACGCGCAACCTGCTGGCCCGCATCGACCACGCCGACACCTCGGTGGCGCTGGCCGCCGAACGCGCCTTCCTCGCCGAGCTGGACGGCTCGTGCAAAACGCCGATAGCCGGCCACGCCACCCTCTCGGGCGACACGCTGCATTTCCGCGGCCTGATCGCACGGCCCGACGGCGCCGCCGCGCACGATATCGCCGGCAACGGTCACCGCAGCGATGCGATAAAGATCGGCACCGAAGCCGGACGGGAACTCAAGCGTCTCGCCGGACCGGGATTTTTCGACTAGTTCATGCACATCGCCATCACCCGCCCGCGCGAGGACAGCGAACGCACCGCGGCGCTGCTGCGCGCGCAAGGCCATCGGGTGCTGCTGGCGCCGCTGCTGCGCGTCGAGCCGGTCACGACCGCGCTGCGCGCCAACTGGGGTGCGGTCATCATCACCAGCGCGCATGCCGCCGCCGCGATGGCGTCACATCCGGCGCTTAAGGAGTTGACTAGGTTGCCGCTGTTCGCGGTCGGCCAGCGCAGCGCCGAGGCGGCGCGCGCCATCGGCTTCACGCAAGTAACGGCGGCCGGCGGCGATCTGCGCGATCTGACGCGCACCATCGCCGCCGCGCGGTCCGATGCGAAGGCGCCGCTGTTGTATCTGGCCGGCGAGGATCGCGCCGGCGATCTGATCGGCGATCTGGCGGTGCACGGCATCGCCGCCGAACTGGCGGTGGTCTATCGTGCCGTTGTGGCGCCGTTCGCGCCGGCGCTGACGGAGGCGCTCAGGGCCGGTGAGATCGACGCGGTGCTGCATTACTCGAAGCGCAGCGCCGAAAGCTTCCTGTCCGGCGCCGCAGATGCCGGCGTTGCCGGACAGGCGCTGGCGGCAAAGCATCTGTGCCTGTCGGCGCAGGTGGCCGAGCCGCTGATCGCGGCCGGTGCCAGGCGCGTCGATGTGGCTGCGCGGCCGGATGAAGCGGCCCTGATTGAACTTCTGCCGCCCCGGGAACGTTGATTGGCGTGGCGGGGCCAATTGCGTTATTTCCTGACCGTGGTGGGCGCGCGCGTCGATTCGAGGGTGTGTAATGGCCGATAAACGCAAAACGCCGGATGCTGCCGAGGCCGCCCGCCGCGCCAAGCGTGCTGCGACCATCGATCTCACCGCCACCGAGGTCAAACCGGCGAACGGGCCGGAATCGAAGGCCGCGCCCAAACCCGCGCCAAAACCGGACGGCGATCCGCCGATCTGGCAGCCGCCAGCGGACGAGCCCAAGCCAGAGCCGATCCAGGAGCCGCCATCCGATTTGCCGCCGGCGGCGCCACCGCCGGTCGACGATCCGCCGCCGGCCATCGATGAGCCGCCACCCTCGGAGAAAATGGCAGGCCCAGGCCCGGCAGACGACACACCGGCCAGGGCTGCAGAGCCGGCACGCCGCCCGATCCTGCCGGTCATCGCCGCCGGTTGTGCCGGCGGCGCCGTGATGGCCATCATCCTGTCCACGTTCTGGTTCGCCGGCCTGTTGCCTGTGCCTCAATCGTCGGCACCGTCGGCCCCGAACGGTACGCAGGTGGCGTCGCAAGTGGCGGCGCTGGAGAAACAGGTCATCGACCTCCAAAGCCGTCCGGCACCGGCCATCGACAACAGTGCCATCGATGCGCTCGGCCAGCGTTTGGCCAAGATCGAAAGCGCGGTGGCGACGCTGCCCGCCGGAGACAGCGGCGCGGCCGAGAAGCTCGCTGCCGCCGACAATGCCGTGAAGTCGCTCGGTGTGGCGCTCGCCGCGCTGACCAAGCGCAGCGAGGATACTGCCGCGAACGTCGCCGCCGCGCGGCAGCGCGCCGAAGCGGCCGAGAAGGCGGTGAGCGATCTGCGCGCCGGCCTCACCGATGTCGCCAAGACCGCAGAAGCCAGTGTGCCGTCCGCCGATGTCGATGCCTTGCAAAAGCGCATCGACACGCTGGAGCAGGCGGTCAAGGAATCGCGCAGCCAGGTCGCCAGTCTGGCGACCACGTCGGCGGCGGCCGATACGTCGGCGCGTTTGGCGTTGAGCGCAACCGCGCTGCACAGCGCCGTGGTCAGCGGCGCGCCATTTGCACCGGCGCTCGCGCAGGTGAAAGCGCTCGGCGCCGATCCCAAAGCTGTCGCGCCGCTGGAGCCGTTCGCCGCCACCGGCATTCCCAGTCCTGCGGCGCTGACCGCCGACTTGCGCGCGGCCTTGCCGGCGATGGCGAAGGCGTCCAGCCCGCCGCCTGCGACCGGCGGGTTTCTGGAAAAGCTCGAGGCCAATGCCAGCCGGCTGGTGCGCATCCGCCCGGTCGATGCGCCGTCCGGCGACGATAGCAGCGCGGTGCTGGCCCGCATCGAGACGGCGGCGGCCAAGGCGGACATCGCCGCGGCGCTGACCGAACTCGGCAAACTCGACGCCGCCGCGCGTGCGCCGGCGCAATCGTTCATCGACAAGGCCAACGCAAGGCAGGCTGCGCTCGCCGCCGCGCGCCAACTCGTTGCCGACAGCTCACTCGCGCTCGGCCAGAAGTGAGGGCGTCATGATCCGCGTCGTCCTGTTCCTCCTGGCCGTTCTGGCCATCACTGCCGGCTTCGCCTGGGTTGCCGATCGTCCTGGCGACGTTTCCGTCGTCTGGATGGGCTATCGCGTCGAGACCTCGTTGATGGTCGCCGCGCTGGCCGTCGGCGCGCTGGTGGTGATCGCGATATTTCTCTGGTCGGTGCTGCGCGGTTTGATGCGTTCGCCCGAGCAGGTGTCGCTGTTCTTCCGTCATCGCCGCGCGATGAAAGGCTATCTCGCGATTTCGCGCGGGCTGGTGGCGATCGGCGCCGGCGATCTGAAGCAGGCGCGCAAATCGGCCGCGGAAGCGGCGCGGCTGTCGCCGGGCGATCCTTTGACCTTGCTGCTCACGGCGCAATCGGCGCAAATGTCCGGCGATCGCCATGCTGCCGAGCGCGCCTTCCGCGCCATGGCTTCGCGCGACGACACGAAATTGCTGGGCCTGCGTGGTCTCTATGTCGAAGCGCAGCGCCGCGACGATCCGAACGCCGCGCGCCAGGTGGCCGAGCAGGCGGTGAAGGCTGATCCGGCACTCACCTGGGCCGGACAGGCCGTGCTCGACGATCGCTGTGCCGCGGGCGACTGGGCCGGTGCGCTGACGGCGCTGGAGCATACCAAAGGCACGCAGGATAAAACCGACTACCAGCGCAAGCGGGCCGTGCTGTTGACGGCACGGGCGATTGAACTTGAAGACAGCGATCGCGATGCCTCGCGCGCCGCGGTGCTTGAGGCGGTCAAGCTAGCCCCCGATCTGGTACCGGCCGCGGCGCTGGCCGGGCGGCGGCTGACGGAATCGAACGAGCAGCGCAAGGCGCGTCGCATTCTGGACAAGGCGTGGGCGCTCAATCCGCATCCCGATATCGCCGAGGCTTACGCGAATTTGCGGCTCGGCGATTCGGCGCGCGAGCGTCTGATACGCATGCAGGTGCTGGCCGACCGGGCGCCCGGTCATATCGAAGGCGCGCTGGCGGTGGCGCGCGCGGCGCTTGACGCACGTGAGTTCGGCGCCGCGCGCGAAGCGCTTTCGCCGTATGTTTCGTCGCCGACGCGGCGCGTCGCCGAACTGATGGCGGCGATCGAGCACACCGAGCACGGTGACGAAGGCCGTGTGCGCGAATGGATGAGCCGCGCGATGCGCGCGGCCGGCGATCCGGCCTGGACCGCCGATGGCGTGGTGTCGGATCAATGGCGGCCGGTATCACCGGCCGGCCGGCTCGACGGTTACCAGTGGCGTGTGCCGCTGGCGGAGATCGGTGTGATACGGCCGGTAATCGAACTGGACGTGCCGCCGCCTCCGCCCGAGGAGCCGCCAGCCGCGACCGAGATCGTATCTTCTGCGCCGGAGTTGACACCCTCGGAGCCGGTCGCGGCGAGTGAGCCGGAAGCAAAGCCAGAGCCAGAGGTGGCGCCCGAGCCCAAGCCTGAGCCGCAACCGGCTTCGCCTGAGCCGATAAAGCCCGCGCCGCGCGTCCGTGCGGCCGAGCCGGTCATCCCGCTGGTGCATGCGCCCGACGATCCCGGACCGGATGCGGGACCCGATGTCGACCCGGTGTCGGCACCGCGGCCGCAGGCGCGCGAGTCATGGCAGCAGTTTTTCGGTTTTGGCCAAGGTTCGCGGCGCTAACGGCACGGCCATGGTTAAGGTCATCGCGGCCATGGTTAAGTTAATTATGTGTGTTTGCCTTGTCTGGTAAAAAGAGTCTTAAGAAACGGCGCGACCGCAACTTCCCCCGCTAAGGTATTCGCTGCCCGACAACAATAATCCGGGCAAGCGGGGAGCTGACATTGCTGACACGTAGCATTGACCCTAGCGGTCCGACGATCGAGGAAAAAATACTGCTCGGCGCCAAGCGCCTTTGCATATTCTTTGCAGGCGGTGCCATTACGCTCAGCGCGCTCGACCTGATGAATATCCGCTCGGTCGAATCCGCAAGCCAGTTCTTCAACGACAACAGCATCAGCGTCAGCGCAATTCCCGATCTGATCAGCACGGTTTCGCTGCCGCAGTCGTCGGCATCGGTCATCGTGCAGATTCCGCGCGATCGCGTTGCCGCAGTGACGCGGCCCAGTGCCGTGACGCGTCCGAGCGCCGTGTCGCCGCCGTCCGCCGCCGCGGTCAAACGCAAAGTCTCACCGGTGGCCGAGCTTGCTTCGCTCAGTCACGAAGACGCTGTCGAATTGGCGATGGTGTCTCCGCCCGTATTCTCAAGATCGTCCCCGGCTTTTCTTGAACGGGCGCCTGCATCCGCGCCGGAAGCCAAGGTGACGCTCGCCAGCATCGGCGGTGACATGAGCTCAATGTCGCCGATCGAGGCGCGGCCGCAACCGCTGTCGCTGCCGATGGCGCAGCCGATTCCGCTTCACCTCGTGCCGCTGCCGCGTGAAGCGCCCGGCGTGCCGCCGCCGTCGCCGGCGCAGCGGCTCAATCTCGAGGGCAAGGAATACGCCCGGGCGGAGAAGTGCCTCGCCAACGCGATCTATTTCGAGGCGCGCAGCGAACCGATCCGCGGCCAGATGGCGGTGGCGCAAGTGGTGCTCAATCGGGTCTTCTCGCCGTTCTATCCGGACGACGTCTGCGCGGTGATCTATCAGAATGCGCACCGCCGGCTTTCTTGTCAGTTCACGTTCGCCTGCGACGGCAAGAGCAAGGCGATCAACGAACGCGGCGCCTGGGCACGTGCGCACCGCATCGCGCGCGAGACGCTCAACGGCAACATCTATCTGCCCGAAGTGGCCAAATCGACGCACTACCATGCGTCCTATGTGTCGCCGTACTGGACACGCGAGATGCGCAAGATGGTGCGCCACGGCATCCATACATTCTATCGGCCGATCGCCTGGGGCAACGGCGCCGACGCCCCGGTCTGGGGCAGCAGCGCGATGGCGAGCAGCAAGAAAAACTAGCTGTGGCTGACGGTGGGCGGATTTAATCTGGCCGCGCGTCAGAAGCGGAATACCGACCATATCCAAAGCGGCGGAGGGGGTGGTGGAGCCAGGCGGGATCGAACCGCCGACCTCCTGCATGCCATGCAGGCGCTCTCCCAGCTGAGCTATGGCCCCAATCCGCTGGAACGCCCGCGATACTAGCGGGCGTTGAAACTCAAGTCTCGTCTTCTTTCTCGATGCCGTCGCCGATGATGTCGGTGACGTCAGGATTGTCTTCGTCCTGCTCCTCGATGAAGGCGGCGTCGTCGAGGCTCTCATCGGCCTCCACTTCGTCTTCCTCACCTTCGACGCCCTTGCCGGACTTCTTGCCCTGCTGCTCGGCCTCGGCATCCTCCAGCGACACGAATTCGGCGTCCGCGGTCTCCGGCACGATCGATTCGGCTTCCGCCACCGGGGCGGCACGCGCCGCCGCTGCCGCCGCCGACTCCGGCCGCGAACGCGACTGCGGCAGAGCAATGATCGGGACGACCTTGCCGGTGTAGGGAGAGATCACAGGCGATTTGCCCAGGTCGTAAAACTTACGACCGGTCTCAGGGCAGATACGCTTGGTGCCGAGCTCGGATTTGGCCACAGGTCGCGGTTCCTCGGGAAAGGTCGGTAATTCGGAGCTTCACTTGGCTAGTTGCGGCGCACCTGTCAATAGCCGAGCGCAACCGCCGGTCTGCGCGTTACCGGGATGACGGGCCGCGCGGCTGCATGGTAGGAGGGCGCGACCTCGCAAGGACAGGCCTCCCCGTGACCGATTCCAAATCGACGCCGCTCACCGCCAGCCGAGGCGGCCCTCTTCAGGGCCGCATCCGGGTACCCGGCGACAAGTCGATCTCCCACCGCGCCCTGATTTTGGCGGCCATGACAGTGGGTGAAAGCACCGTCAGCGGCCTGCTGGAAGGCGCCGACGTCATTCACACCGCCGACGCCATGCGCGCGCTCGGCGCCCGGGTGGAACGCACCGGCGACGGCGTCTGGCGGATTCACGGCGTCGGCGTCGGCGGTTTCGCCCAGCCCGACGCTGCGCTCGATTTCGGTAATTCCGGCACCGGCTGCCGGCTGGTGCTCGGCGCGGTGGCCGGCTGCCCGATCACCGCGACCTTCGACGGCGATGCGTCCTTGCGCAAACGGCCGATGCGCCGCGTGCTCGATCCGCTGGAAAAAATGGGGGCGCGGGCGATCGACGCCGCCGAAGGCGGCCGGCTGCCGCTGACGCTCCAGGGCGCCGCCGATCCGATGCCGATTATCTACGAATCGCCGGTGCCGTCGGCGCAACTCAAGTCGGCGGTGCTGCTGGCCGGCCTCGCCGCCGCCGGCGAGACCACGGTGATCGAGGCGGAGGCGACTCGCGACCATACCGAGCGGATGCTGAAGCATTTCGGCGCCAAGGTGGTGAGCAAGCCCCACGGCGACCACGGCCGCCGCATCACATTGCAAGGCCAGCCGGAACTGGCGGCGGCCAGTGTGGTGGTGCCGGCCGATCCGTCATCGGCGTCATTTCCGCTGGTCGGGGCGCTGATCACGCCGGGTTCGGATCTTATCCTCGAGGCGGTGATGACCAATCCGCTGCGCACCGGGTTGTTCAAGACGCTGCTCGAGATGGGCGCCAACATTGAAACTTTGGCGACGCGCGACGATGGCGGCGAGGAAGTGGCCGATCTGCGCGTGCGCACCTCGATCCTGCGCGGCGTCGAGGTTCCGCCGGAACGCGCGCCGTCGATGATCGACGAGTATCTGATCCTGGCGGTCGCCGCCGCCTTCGCCGAGGGCACCACGCGGATGCGCGGCCTCAAGGAACTCCGGGTCAAGGAATCCGACCGGCTCGACGCCACCGCCGACATGCTGCGGGTCAACGGCGTCGCGGTCGAGATCGACGGCGACGACCTGATCGTGCACGGCAAGGGCCGTCCACCCGGCGGCGGGCTGGTCGCCACCCACATGGATCACCGCATCGCCATGTCGGCGCTGATGATGGGCCTCAACAGCGACAACCCGATCCGCATCGACGACAGCGCCTTTATCGCCACGAGCTTTCCCGGCTTCACCGAAACGATGCGCAGCCTGGGCGCCGACCTCTCATGATCATCGCCATCGACGGACCGGCCGCGTCGGGCAAAGGGACACTCGGCAAGCGGCTGGCGGCCCATTACGGCCTGCGGCATCTGGATACCGGGCTGCTCTACCGGGCCGTGGCCAAGGCGGTTCTCGACGCCGGCCGCAGCCCCGACGACAGCGCCGCGGCGATGGCGGCGACCTTCGGGCTCGATCCGGCGCGTTTTGACGAGACAACGCTGAAAACGGCGGCGGTGGGGGCGGCCGCCTCGGTGGTGTCGGCTTTTCCGCAGGTTCGCGATGCTTTGCTGGCGTTTCAGCGCGATTTCGCCGCCCATCCGGCCGGCGCGGTGCTGGACGGGCGCGATATCGGCACCGTGATCTGCCCGGACGCCGAGGTGAAGATCTTCGTCACCGCCACGCCGGAGGTCCGCGCCGGCCGCCGGGCGGCCGAGTACCGGGGGCAGGGCCAGGACGTCGACGATGCGACGGTGCTGGCCGATATCCGCGCCCGCGACGAGCGCGACACAAGCCGGGCCGCGGCGCCCCTGAAACAAGCGGCGGATGCGCACTTGCTCGATACCACCGATTTGGATATAGACGCGGCAATACGGGCCGCCATCGACATCGTCGAGGCCACCCGAGCGGGCCGAGGGCGTGGCTAACACCCCTCGCTGTTGGAGGACAAAAGCCCCGCTCGAGCTTCTGCGTTAGGCGCCCTATCGACCCATCGTTCCGACCGTACGGTTTTAGCGCCGGCCATCCGTTTTCCGGAGGTCGTCGAAGGTCTGCGGGACTTTCGTCCCGTACGTCCGGAACATCATTCAAACCCGCCGGCGCACCGCTACAGGAGATTACATGTCCACTGCTACCGCACCCTCGCGTGAAGATTTCGCCGCTATGCTCGACGAGTCCTTCCACACCGGCAATTTGCAGGAAGGCGCCGTCATCAAGGGCAAGGTCGTCGGCATTGAAAAAGACATGGCCGTCATCGACGTCGGCCTGAAGACCGAAGGCCGCGTTGCGATTCGCGAATTCCAGGGACCGGGCCGTCAGAACGAACTCAATATCGGCGACGAGGTCGAGGTCTATCTGGAGCGCGTCGAGAACGCGCTCGGCGAAGCAGTGCTGTCACGCGACAAGGCGCGGCGCGAGGAAAGCTGGGGCAAGCTCGAGAAGGGCTTCACCAACAATGAAAAGGTCACCGGCGTCATCTTCAATCAGGTCAAGGGTGGTTTCACCGTCGATCTCGACGGCGCCGTGGCCTTCCTGCCGCGCTCGCAGGTCGACATCCGCCCGATCCGCGACGTCACCCCGCTTATGAACGTGCCGCAGCAGTTCCAGATCCTGAAGATGGATCGCCGCCGCGGCAACATCGTCGTGTCGCGTCGTACCGTGCTCGAAGAGACTCGCGCCGAGCAGCGCCAGGAGCTGGTGCAGAATCTCGAAGAAGGCCAGGTCATCGACGGCGTGGTCAAGAACATCACCGACTACGGCGCCTTCGTGGACCTCGGCGGCATCGACGGCCTGCTGCATGTCACCGACATCGCCTGGCGTCGCGTCAATCACCCGACCGAAGTGCTCAATATCGGCCAGTCGGTAAAGGTCAAGATCATCAAGATCAACCACGAAACCCACCGCATTTCGCTCGGCATGAAGCAGCTGCTGGACGATCCGTGGCAGGGCATCGAGGCCAAGTATCCGGTCGGCACCAAGTTCAAGGGCCGCGTTACCAACATCACCGACTACGGCGCCTTCGTCGAACTGGAGCCGGGCATCGAAGGCCTGATCCACGTCTCCGAAATGTCGTGGACCAAAAAGAACGTGCACCCCGGCAAGATCGTCTCGACCTCGCAGGAAGTCGAAGTGCAGATCCTCGAAGTCGATCCGGTCAAGCGCCGCATTTCGCTCGGCCTCAAGCAGACCATGCGCAATCCGTGGGAAGTGTTCGTCGAAACCCACCCGCCGGGATCGACCGTCGAAGGCGAAGTCAAGAACAAGACCGAATTCGGCCTGTTTCTCGGCCTCGATGGCGACGTCGACGGCATGGTCCATCTTTCCGATCTCGACTGGAAGCGTCCGGGCGAGCAGGTGATCGACGACTACAAGAAGGGCGACATGGTCACCGCGCAGGTGCTGGACGTCGATGTCGAGAAGGAGCGCATCTCGCTCGGCATCAAGCAGCTGGCCGGCGATCCGATGTCGCAGGGCACGGCCGGCGAGTTGAAGAAGAACTCGGTGGTCACCTGTGAAGTCACGGAAGTGAAGGAAGGCGGCCTCGAGGTTACCATCGTCGGCACCGAGCTGAACGCCTTCATCAAGCGCGCCGACCTGGCGCGCGAGCGTGGCGATCAGCGTCCTGAGCGTTTCGCCGTCGGTCAGAAGGTGGACGCCCGCGTCACCCAGTTCGACCGCAAGACCCACAAGGTCGGCGTCTCGATCAAAGCGCTCGAGGTGTTCGAGGAGAAGGAAGCCCTGGCGCAATACGGCTCCGCCGACTCCGGCGCGTCGCTCGGCGATATCCTGGGCGCTGCGCTCAAGCAGCGCGCCGGCGACAAGGCCGAGGCGGATGACGCCGACGAGAAGGAAAAGGCCGGGGAATAAGGCTAAGAAGCTCTTACCCGGTTACAGCAAAAAATCAGACCCCCGGGCATGTCCCGGGGGTTTTTTGTTTCTGCCATCAGGGTGCCAAAAGCCTGCCGGATCACTAGTATCCGGAATTCGATTCACCTGAAGGAGCCGTCATGTCGTTCGATGCCGATGCCATCGTCGATCGCCGCCGGATGCGGCGCAAGCTGACTTTCTGGCGCGCCGGCGCAATACTGATCGCGCTGATCGCCGTCATCGGCACCGCCATCGTTCTGGCGCCCGGCAGTGGCCTGGTGCCGTCCGGCGATTATATCGCCCGCATCAAGATCCAGGGCCTGATCCGAGGCAACCAGGACCGGGTCGAGGCCCTGGAGCGGCTCGGCAAGTCGCGCGCCAAAGCGGTGATCGTCCATGTCGACAGCCCCGGCGGCACCACCGCCGGCTCCGAGCAGCTGTTCGAGTCGCTTCGCCTGCTGCAGACGCAGAAGCCGATGGTGGTGGTGGTCGACGGGCTTGCCGCCTCGGGCGCCTATATCGCTGCGCTCTCGGCCGACCACATCATTGCGCAGGATACCTCGCTGATCGGCTCGATCGGCGTGCTGTTCCAGTATCCGAACTTCACCGATGTGCTCAAGACCATCGGCATCAAGGTCGAAGAGGTCAAATCCTCGCCGTTGAAGGCGGCGCCGAGCGGCTTCGAGCCGACCAGCCCGGAGGCGCGCGCGGCGATCGAGGCCATCGTGCTCGATTCCTACGCCTGGTTTAAGGGCCTGGTGAAGGATCGCCGGAACCTTGACGACGCGCAGTTGAACCTGATCGCCGATGGCCGTGTGTTCACCGGCCGGCAGGCGGTGCCGCTCAGGCTGATCGACCAGCTCGGCAACGAAAAGACCGCGCTGGCCTGGCTGGAAAAGGAAAAGAAGGTGCCCGCCTCGACGCCGGTCCGGAACTACTCGCTGCAGCCGCGTCTCCGCGAGCTTTCTTTCCTGCATGTCGCCGCCTGGGGCTTCGAGGCGATGGGCCTGAGCGTGTTCGCGCAGCGGATCGAGACCTGGGGTGCGTCGCAGGCGATCGAGCGGCTGAACCTTGACGGTCTCTTGGCGCTTTGGCACCCTCCGACCTCAAACTGAAGGAGTGGGGCGGTGCCAATGATCAAGTCCGAACTTGTGCAACGAATCGCCGCCCAGAACCCCCATCTTTATCAGCGTGACGTCGAGAATATAATCAACGCCATCCTCGGCGAGATCACGACCGCCATGGCGCAGGGCGACCGGGTCGAGTTGCGCGGCTTTGGCGCCTTTTCGGTCAAGCACCGGCCGGCCCGCACCGGCCGCAATCCGCGCACCGGCGCGCATGTGTCGGTCGAGCAGAAGTCGGTTCCGTTTTTCAAGACCGGCAAGGAAATGCGCGAGCGCCTGAACAAGGCCGATGGCGCGGCGCCGCCGCAGGGCGACTGACGTGTCCCGGACGAACGAGCGCTAGCGCGCTCCGATCCGGGACCCAGAACAAAAGTGGCGTAGCGCCGTTACTCTTTTGTCTGCAGCCCCAGGCCGCGGGTCTGCAACGCGGTGCTGCGCACCGCACTGCGCCCGGGAAACGAGATAGCACCATGTTCCACAAGATCGTCACGACCTTCATCGTCGTACCGCTGGCCGCGATCATCATCGCCTTCGCGATTGCCAACCGGCAGTTGGTGACGGTGTCTTTCGATCCGTTCTCGACGGTCAACCCGGCCTATGCCGCGACGCTGCCGCTCTTCATCATGATTTTCGTGCTGGTGATCCTTGGTGTGATCGTCGGCGGCGCCGCCGCCTGGCTGCGTCAGAGCAAGTGGCGGCGCACCGCCCGCAAGCTGGATGCCGAGGTGCGCATGTTGCACCAGGAACTCGACGTTCTGCGGCAGCGCGCCGCCGCCAGCCCGCCGCCGCCGGAGCCGATCTATTTCGATCCGACGGCTCCGGCGCGGCCGGCCATTGCGCCGCCGGTTCGCTGACGAACAAGAATGCGTGCTTTGCCGTAGGGCGAATTAGGCGGTAGAACCCGCCTGCCATGGCTTTTTCGGTCAAAATCTGCGGTCTCAAGACCCCGGAAGCACTTGATGCGGCGCTGGAATCCGGCGCCGATCAGGTCGGCTTCGTGTTTTTTGCGCCGAGCCCGCGTCATGTCGGGCTGGAGGCGGCCCGTGCGCTCGGGCAACGCGTCCTTGGCCGCGCCGCCAAGGTGGCGCTGACGGTCGATGCCAATGACGAGACGCTGGCCGGTATTGTTGCGGCGCTGAAGCCGGACATGTTGCAGCTGCATGGCAAGGAAACGCCCGAACGGGTGGTCGCGGTCCGCACCCGCTTCGGCCTGCCGGTGATGAAGGCGCTGGCGATCGCCGAGCGCGCCGATCTCGCCCCCATTCGTATCTATGCCAAGGTGGTGGACCGCCTGCTGTTCGATGCCCGGCCGCCTAAGGATGCGACCCGGCCCGGCGGTCTCGGCAAACCGTTCGACTGGACGCTGCTCCAGGGCATCGACGCCGGCGTGCCCTTCATGCTGTCGGGCGGCCTCGATGCCGGCAATGTCGCCGAGGCCTTGCGGATCACCAGCGCCAGCGGCGTCGATGTCTCGTCCGGCGTCGAGCGCGCGCCCGGCGAGAAAGACCCTGACAAGATTCGTACCTTCATCCGCACCGTGCGGATGCTCGAAGAACCCCTCGATCTCTCCAAGGCGGCTATCGTATGAACGTGCTCCAGCCCAACTCATTCCGCACCGGTCCCGACGAACGCGGGCATTTCGGCATCTATGGCGGCCGTTTTGTCGCCGAGACGCTGATGCCGCTCATCCTCGATCTGGAAAAGGCCTATGCCGCGGCCAAGGCCGATCCGAAATACCGCGAGGAAATGGACGGTCATCTGGCCAACTATGTCGGCCGGCCGTCATCGCTTTATTATGCCGAGCGGCTGACCAAGAAGTTCGGCGGCGCCAAGATCTATTTCAAGCGCGAGGACCTGAACCACACCGGCGCGCACAAGGTGAACAATGTGCTCGGCCAGATCATGCTGGCGCTGCGCATGGGCAAGACCCGCATCATCGCCGAAACCGGCGCCGGCATGCACGGCGTCGCCACCGCCACCCTGTGCGCCAAGTTCGGTCTGCCGTGCATCGTCTACATGGGCGCGGTCGACGTCGAGCGGCAGCAGCCGAACGTGCTGCGCATGAAGATCCTTGGCGCCGAGGTGCGCGCCGTCGAGTCCGGCTCACGGACGCTGAAGGACGCCATGAACGAGGCGCTGCGCGACTGGGTCACCAATGTCAGCGACACATTCTACTGCATCGGCACGGTGGCGGGCCCGCACCCCTATCCGGCCATGGTTCGCGACTTCCAGTGCGTGATCGGCAACGAGACCCGCGATCAGATGATGGCGCTGGAAGGCCGGCTGCCGGATTCGCTGATCGCCTGCATCGGCGGCGGCTCCAATGCGATGGGGCTTTTTCACCCCTTCCTCGACGACAGGTCGGTCGAAATCTACGGCGTCGAAGCGGCCGGCCATGGCGTCGCCACCGGCCAGCACGCGGCCTCGATCGCGGGCGGCAAGCCGGGCGTGCTGCACGGCAACCGCACTTATCTCCTGATGGATGCCGACGGCCAGATCGAGGAGGCGCATTCGATCTCCGCCGGGCTGGATTATCCCGGCATCGGCCCCGAGCATTCCTGGCTCAAGGACATGGGACGCGTGCAGTTCCTGTCGGCGACCGACGATGAAGCGGTGGCGGCGTTCCAGTTGTGCAGCCAGCTCGAAGGCATCATCCCGGCGCTGGAGCCCGCGCATGCGCTGGCGCGGGTGTTCGACCTCGCGCCGCAGAAGCCGAAGGATCACCTGATGGTGGTCAACCTGTCCGGCCGCGGCGACAAGGACCTGGCCTCGGTCGAGGCCTATCTCGAAGGCAAGAAGACATGAGCACGTTCTTCCTTCACCTCTCCCCGCTGGGGAGAGGTCGCGAGCGAAGCGAGCGGGTGAGGGGGTGCGACGTTCAAGATGGGCGTAGCGTTCGATCAATCATCTCCAGGACACCGTCCAAATTCTCGTACACGTCGATGTTGGATACTCGCACGACATGGAAGCCGAAGGCTTCGAGGAATTCAGTTCGTGCGGCGTCGCGGGAAATTTCCGTCGGTGCGGCGTGTGTCACGCCGTCGACTTCGACAACCAGCTTGCCCTCAATCGTGATAAAGTCCACCACGTACCGGCCGATGGGATGCTGCCGCCGAAACTTCCAGCGCGCGAGACGGCGCGCCCTAAGCGCTTGCCAAAGCCGGGCTTCGGCGCTGGTCTGGGACACGCGGAGTTTGCGGGCCCTATTTCTGAATCGCTCCATCCCCCTCACCCGGCTGCTTCGCAGCCGACCTCTCCCCACAGGGGAGAGGTATAGCAGAGCCTGACGCCCCGCATGAGCACAACACGCATCGACCGCCGATTCGCCGCGTTGAAGGACGAAGGCCGCGCCGCGCTGGTGACCTTCACCATGGCCGGCGATCCCGATTACGCGACCTCGTTGGCGGTCGCCAAGGCGCTGCCGAAAGCCGGCGCCGATGTGATCGAACTCGGCATGCCTTTCACCGATCCGATGGCCGACGGCCCCGCGATCCAGGCGGCCGGCGTGCGCGCCTTGCGCGGCGGCCAGACCATGATCAAGACGCTCGAGCTGGTGCGCGAATTCCGCAAGGACGACGACGCCACGCCGATCGTGCTGATGGGCTACTACAATCCGATCTACATCTACGGCGTCGACCGCTTTCTGGTCGACGCCAAGGCGGCAGGTGTCGACGGCCTGATCGTCGTCGATCTGCCGCCGGAGGAAGACGAGGAATTGTGCCTGCCGGCGCTGAAGGCGGGGCTGAACTTCATCCGGCTGGCGACGCCGACTACCGACGACAAGCGGCTGCCGGCGGTGCTGAACAACACCTCGGGCTTTGTCTATTACGTGTCGATCACCGGCATCACCGGCTCGGCTGCGCCTGACGCCGGCAAGGTCGGCGCCGCCGTGGCGCGCATCAAGCGGCACACCAAATTGCCGGTGGCGGTCGGCTTCGGGGTGCGCAGCGCCGAACAGGCGCGCGGCATTGCCGCGGGCGCCGACGGCGTCGTGGTCGGTTCGGCGCTGGTGGATACAATGCACCGCTGCTTCGAGAGTCAAGGCAAAGAAGGTGCGGTCAAGGCCGTGACCGACATGGTGTCCGCGATCGCCGAAGGCGTCCGCAGCGCCCGGCAGGTGCCGGCCGAGTAACCATCCAGGCGGCGGGCGGTTATAATTCCGTCGGATTGAACCTATATAGGCGGACCATGAACTGGATCAACAACGTCGTCCGGCCGAAGATTCGCAGCTTCCTGCGTCGCGAGACGCCGGAGAACCTGTGGATCAAGTGTCCGGAGTCCGGCCAGCTCGTCTTCTACAAGGACGTCGAGGCCAACCAGTTCGTCATTCCGAGTTCCAACTATCACATGCGCATCAGCGGCCCGATGCGGCTGAAGACCATGTTCGACAACGGCGAGTTCGAGGACATTGCGGTGCCGGAGGTCCAGCTCGATCCGCTCAAGTTTCGCGACGAGCGCCGCTATGCCGACCGGCTGAAGGACGCGCGCATCAAGACCGGCCAGCCCGACGCCATCAAGCTCGGCATCGGCCGGCTTGAAGGGCAGATGGTGACCATCGCCGCGCAGGATTTCGATTTCATGGGCGGTTCGCTCGGCATGGCGGCCGGCGAAGCCGTGATTGCCGGGCTGGAAACGGCGGTGCGGCGCGAGACGCCTTTCGTGATGTTCGCCGCGTCTGGCGGCGCCCGCATGCAGGAAGGCATCCTGTCGCTGATGCAATTGCCGCGCACCACCGTGGCAATTCAGATGCTGCGCGAGGCCGGCAAGCCCTACATCGTGGTGCTGACCAATCCGACCACCGGCGGCGTCACCGCGTCCTATGCGATGCTGGGCGACGTGCACATCGCCGAGCCGGGCGCGCTGATCGGCTTTGCCGGGCCGCGCGTGATCGAGCAGACCATCCGCGAGAAATTGCCGGAAGGCTTCCAGCGTGCCGAGTACCTCGCCGAACACGGCATGGTCGACATGGTGGTGCACCGGCACAAGTTGCGGGCGACCATCGCCGAACTGTGCCGGCTCTTGACCAAGACGCCGATGCCGGAAGCGCCGGCGCAACTGCCGGTGCCGGCGCACGCCTAGTTAAATGACCTATATCGACTCCATCGTCGCGCGGCTGACCGCGCTGCATCCCAAGCGTATCGACCTGTCGCTCGATCGCCTGCAGCGGCTGCTCGCCGCGCTCGATCATCCCGAGCGCAAGCTGCCGCCGGTGATTCACGTCGCCGGCACCAACGGCAAGGGTTCGACCATCGCCTTTCTGCGCGCGATCCTGGAAGCCGCCGGCCAGCGCGTCCACGTCTATACTTCGCCGCATCTGGTGCGCTTCAACGAGCGCTTTCGGCTCGGCGCTTTCGGCGAGGGCCGTCTTGCCGGCGACGATGAGTTGATGGCGGCGCTGGAGCAGTGCGAACGCGCCAATGCCGGCGCGCCGATCACCGTCTTTGAAATCACCACCGCCGCGGGCTTCCTGCTGTTCGCGCAGTATCCGGCCGACGTGCTGCTGCTGGAAGTCGGTCTCGGCGGCCGGCTTGACGCGACCAATGTGATCGACGATCCGCTCGCCACCATCATCACCCGCATCTCGATCGACCACACCGACTTTCTCGGCGACTCGCTGGAGAAGATCGCGGCCGAGAAGGCCGGTATCCTCAAGCGCGGCGTGCCGGCCATTGTCGCGTCGCAGCCGCGCGATGCGCTGGCGGTCATCGAGCGTCAGGCGGCGCGACTCAACGCGCCGCTCACGATCGCCGGCGAGGACTGGACTGCGACCGAAGAACGCGGCCGGCTGGTGTACCAGGACGAGGCCGGTCTGCTCGACCTGCCGGCGCCGAAGCTGTACGGCCGCCACCAGTTCGAAAACGCGGGCCTGGCCATTTCCGCGCTGCGTGCGCTGCCGCTGTTCCGCATTCCTCCGGCGGCGTTCGAAGCCGGCATGGTCAAGGCTGACTGGCCGGCGCGGCTGCACCGGCTCGCCGCCGGCGCGCTGGTCGATCTGGTGCCGGAGGGCAGTGAGCTTTGGCTCGACGGCGGCCACAATCCCGACGGCGGCCGCGCCATCGCCGCCGCGCTGGCCGATCTGGAGGAGCGCGTATCGCGCCCGCTGGTGCTGATCGTCGGCATGATCGCCAGCAAGGATGTCGACGGCTTCTTGCGCAATTTCACCGGGCTGGCGCGGCGGCTGATCGCCGTGCCAGTGCCCAGCGCCGACAAGGGCGTACCGGCCGAGGCGGTGGCGGAAGCTGCACGGGCGCTCGATCTGCCGGCGGTGGCGCGCGGCAATCTCACCGAGGCGCTCGACGCGGTGCGCAAGCTCGATCTCGATCCGCCGCCACGCATCCTGATCACGGGGTCGCTGTATCTCGCCGGCGATGTGCTGCGCGAGAACGGCACGCTGCCGCAATAAAAATGGCCGGGAAAACCCGGCCATTTTCTGAAAATATCAAGCCGGCTCAGACCGCGCCGCTGATCCACTGATGCAGCTTCTGCTTCGGCGCGGCGCCGACCTGGCGCGAGGCGATCTCGCCGTTCTTGAACATCAGCAGCGTCGGGATCGACATGATGCCGTATTTGGCGGCGGTGGCCGGGTTCTCGTCGACGTTCAGCTTGACGATCTTGACCTTGTCGCCGACCTGGCCGGAGATTTCATCCAGCGCCGGCGCGATCATGCGGCACGGGCCGCACCATTCCGCCCAGAAGTCCACCACCACCGGTTCGGACGACTTGAGAACGTCCGCTTCGAAGCTTGCGTCCGAGGTTTTGCCGACGGCCATGGGGAGTTCCTCGCCTTGAGTTGGCGGCGCGACAGGGCGCCACAGTGGAAGGCTGCGAACCTATGAATGCCGTCCGGCAGCGTCAAGCTGAACTCACGCGGAGGTGACCCGCGCCAGCGCCTGGTCCAGCAGCTCGGCGGAAAGCTCCATGAGATCAGGGACTTCAGTCCAGATCAGCGCGGCGCGAATGGGCCGGTCCGGATACAAGTTGGCCAGCACCGCGCGGTACAGCGCGAGCTGCCGCACATACGGGCGCGGAATGTTTTCGATTCGCCGCGGCGGTGGCCGGTTGGTCTTGAAGTCGCCGATCAGCACGGCGCCGGGCGTGATGACCAGACGGTCGATCTGGCCGGACACGCGCACGGTCCGGCCGCCGATCGTGACACGGCCGACCAGCGGCACCTCGGCCCGGCTGCCGGGCGCAAACAGTTCGCTAAAGCGCGCATCGGCCAGCACACCCATCACCTGTGAAGTCAAGGTCTCGCGCTCGCCGGCGTCGAGTTTGTCGCCGGCCCGGGCGAGGTAGTCCGCTGCCGCTTGCGCGCGGCGCTCGGCCGGCACGTCCGGCAGCGACTGCAGCAGCCGGTGCACCAGCGACCCGCGCAGCCGCGCTTGTTCGTCGCCGGTCGCGGGATGCCGCGAGTCGTCATCGTCGTCGCCGCCCGACGGCGTGACGGAGCGCAAGGCTTGCGCGCCGGATGTCACATTGGCGGTCAGCCAAGGCGGCAGCGCGATCGCGACGGGCGGCGGCGGCGTAACCGGGATTCTGTCTTCTGCTGCCGGCCCGGGATTCTTGCGATAGCGCCGCACCTCGCCGCTGCCGTCGTCGGCGGCTTCCGTCACGCAGAGATCGCCCAGCGCGACGTCGACCAGTTGGTACCAGCAGCCGTCCGGAATTTTCTTGTCGCCCTGCGTGCCGCAGATCGCCAGCCGCTCGGCCGCACGGGTCATCGCCACGTACAGCAGCCGCCGGTATTCGTCGCGCGCCTCCGTTTGCGTCGCCGCGCGGGCATCGGCCATGGCGGCGACATCTTCCGTACGTGCAACGCCCCACACCAGGGCGCCTTCGGCCAGCGGCAGCAGCCGCGGATCCTTCGGCCCGGCCGGCTTGGTGGTGGTGTCGGCGAGAATGACGGTGTTGGCTTCCAGCCCCTTGGCGCCGTGCACGGTCATCACGCGCACTTCGTCGCGCCCCATCTCCATGTCGCGTTTCACATCGCGCGATGATGTCCGCAGCCAGGCCATGAAGCCTTGCAGCGACGGCGTCTCGCCCGCCTCGTAGGTCAGCGCCACGTTGAGGAATTCGTCGATCGCGTCGTTGGCCTCCGGTCCCAGCCGCGCCAGCATCTTCTGCCGGCCGCGCAAGGCGCCGAGCACATGGGCAAAGAACGCGAACGGCGTCAGTTGCCGTGCCGCATGCGCCATATGCTCAAGCGCCCGTTCAGTGTCCGCGAACGCCGCGTCGGGTTTGCTCTTGGCGCGCAGGCTGTCGCGCAAAGACATTGTGCCGCGATCCCAGGCGAGCGCGAACAACTGTTCCTCGCTCAGGCCGAACAGCGGGCTCTTGAGAACGCTGGCCAGTGCCAGGTCGTCGTCTGGCAGCAACAGCGCGTCGGCCAGCGCCATCAGGTCCATCACGGCGATATGCTGGGTCAGCACCAGCCGGTCGGCGCCGGCCACCGGCACGCCGGCGGTCTTGAGCGCGCGAATGATCGCCTCGAACAGCGGGCCGCGCTGGCGCACCAGCACCAGCACGTCGCCGGGCCGCAGCCCCTTGGACATCCAGATTTTCACGTGCGCGGCGATCTTGCGCGCCAGCAGCACCCGCGGACTTTCCTCGCTCTCGGTGTCGAACGGCGCGTCCCAGCCTTCCATCTCGCGGCGTGGTTCCGGCGCGATCAGCGGCCACAGCTCGACCAGACCCGGCGCCGCGCCGGGCAACGAAATATGCGGCGGAATGCCGCCAGCGTCGGTGGTGATGCTGCTGAAATTCTCCGGCGCGCGGAACACCTGATCGACCGAGCCGAGCACGCTCTCGCCGGACCGGAACGAGTGGTGGAATTTCAGCTCGCGCCAGCCCTGCTCCGGCGTGTTGAATTGCCGGGCAAAGACGCGGCGGTTGTCGTCGAAGGCCTTCGGCGCCGCGCCCTGAAACGAGAAGATCGATTGTTTTTCGTCGCCGACCGCAAACACCGTGCGCTTTGTATTGGCGCGCGCGCCGCCGGGCGTGAATTCGGAAACAATCGTGCCGATCACCGACCACTGTTTCGGGCTGGTGTCCTGCGCCTCGTCGATCAGCACGTGGTCGATGCCGAGATCGAGTTTGTACAGCACCCAGGCGGCCGACGACCGCGAAAACAGATCGAGCGTCTTGTCGATCAGGTCTTCGTAATCGAGCAGGGCGCGGCGGTCCTTCTCCGACTGATAGCGCGCGATCACCTCGGCGGCGATGGTGACCAGGGCAGATGTGCGGTCACGGGCGCGCACCGCGCGCTCGCGCGCCAGCAACTGGCAGACGCGGTCCTGTTCGGCCAGCAGCCGCGCCAGCCAGTCGGGGTGCCGCTGCGCCAGCGCCTTGGTGATCAGGTTTTTGCGTGGCGCCAGTTCGGTGGTGCAGAACACTTTCAGATAATTGTCGACCCGCTCCCGGCCGGCCGCGTCACGCGCGGCCTCAAGCGCCATGCTGTGCTTCTGGTCCGACACCGTGCCGGCATCCAGAATTTCGATCAGGCCGGGCCACTCGGCGACCGGGATCAGCGACCGGGAGAAGAATTCCTGCTCGACCGATTCGATCGTGTCATCGGGGGAAAGGCCGAACGTGGCCGACAGTTCGGCCATGGCGGCGTCGACGCTGCCGGCGCGCGCAATCCAGGCATTGATGACATCACGCTTCTTGATGGCGTCGCCGACGACGGCCATGAAGGTGGTGTCGGCAGCGACGATGATGGCGCTCGCCAGCGCGCGGCCGAGCGCGCTGTCCGGCTTCGCGGAGGCTTCCAGCAGCACGTCCAGCGTCAATTTGTTGAGAAGTTGGGCCGTCGTGGCCTCGTCCAGCACGGTGAAGCGGGCGGCGACATTGGCCTCGAAGGGAAACTGGTGCAGCAGCCGCGTGCAGAAGGCGTGAATGGTCTGCACCTTCAGCCCGCCGGGCGTCTCCAGCGCCGAGGCGAACAGCCGCCGCGCCCGCGCCCGCAGCGCGGCACTGGGCGCGGCGCCGGTCGACCCCCGGATCTTCTCATCCAGCGCCGCGTCGTCGAGCGTGGTCCATTCCGCCAGCGTGCCGAACACGCGGTTGGCCATGTTGGCGGCGGCGGCCTTGGTGAAGGTGATGCAGAGAATCTTGGCCGGGTCGCAGCCGCGCAGCAGCAGGTTTATCACGCGCTGCGCCAGCACGTGGGTCTTGCCGGCGCCGGCATTGGCGGACACGAAGGCGGAGATATCCGGATCGGCGGCGCTGATCTGAACGTCGAGGACTTCGGGGGGGATGATGCGGGAGGAGGTCATTCTTCGCCCTCCTCCTCGCCGCCGCTCAGCGACCATTCCTTCACCCGCGCCAGGTGGTCGTAGTCGCCGTAGTGGTTCTTCCACATCGGATGGATCAGCGACAGATACGGCGTTGCTTCGTCCTCGAACGTGGCCGCAAGCTGCTTCAGCCGCGTCAACGCATGCTCGCCTTGCGTATCGGGCGTGCCCTCCTTGAACTCGATCTCTATCGGCTTGCCGGCCGGGTTGCCGCCTTTCAGCGTGACATAGGTGATCTCGACCACCGGTCCGGCGGCGAGGTTCTTGAACGCCCCGGCGCGCAGCATCGCCGCCTCCAGCGTCAATTGCGGCGCCAGTCCGGTGCGGACCTGCTTTTCCGTGCGCGCCGCGCCGGTCTTGTAGTCGATGATGGCGTAGCGGTTGTTGCGCCGGCGCTCGATCCGATCGGCGATGCCGGACAGGGTGAATTCGCGCGTCCCGGCGGGGAATGTCAGCTCGCCGCGGATCTCGGCGTGCAGGGTCGCGACGTCAGCGCGGCGCGCCATGTCCCAGCTTGCGAACCACTGCGCGATGCGCAGATAGCGCGGCCACCAGAACGCGCGCGCTTCCGGATAATCGTGCAGTGTCGCGAAATGCTTTTCGCCCAGTGCCAGCAGTTCCTTCATTGGATCGGCCGGGGCCTTGTCGGCGAACAGTTTTGTATAGTCGCCGATGGCGCCGTGGATAACGTTGCCGCGGTCGCGCGCGCCCGGCAGCGTGTCGACCGCATCGAGCGGCTGCAGGCGCAGGATGTGCTTGGCGTAGATGGTGTAGGGATCGCGCAGCCAGTCCTCGATGGCGGTGACCGACAGTTTCAAGGGCCGTGCCGCGACCGGTGGTGTCGGCGCCGGCCGCTCCGCGGCCTTCACCTGCGCCGGATGATCGAGCGCGCGGGCCCACTCCACATAGGCGTTGCCGCGCGCCAGCACGCTCTTCCAGCGCGCATCGCCCGCGAGCGCGGCGATGCGCTGCACGAAGCGCGAGGTGACCGTCGGCGCGCCGGCGAGTTTGGCCGCGCGGCTGAGGATCACCTCCGGTGCGCCCAAAGCCTGGGCAAAGTCGTGCGCGGAAAGCCCGATGCGCCGCTCCGGCGGATCGAGGCCAAGGTCTCGCCGCATCGGCCGGCTCAGCCACGGCTCGCTGCGCGTCTCCGGCGGCCATGTCGCTTCATTGAGACCGCCGAGGATGACGCGGTCGATCGCCTGCAGACGCGCCTCGAGCGGACCGTAGATGTGCACGCGCACGTCGCGCGTTTCCGGGCGGCGCACGGTGCCGTCGCCGACAGCGGTGCGAAACACTTCCGGATAATCGCTGCGGGCCACCGACAGGCTGTTGGCAGTTGGACTTGTCTGCAGATCGTCGAAGGCGCGCGCCAGCGCCGCGCCGTCATGGCCGGCGAGGGCCGCGATTTCGCCGGTCTCATCCTTGCTCAGCGTGGCGATCGTGTCCGCATGCGCCTTCGCCAGCGCTGCCAGCTTGTGGTCGTGCGGCCGCAGTGTTTCCAGCGGCGCCAGCGCCGCGCCGAGCCGGGCGACCAGTTCGGCGGCGACGTCGAATTCGTCGTCGGCGATCAGCCAGCGCGGATCGCTGCGGTGCAGCTGGTCGCGGTTGTTGCGGAAGCTCGACAGCGCGGCGGCGAGGGCGTCGGAGCCGGGGCGCGGCCGCGGCCCGCGCAGCAGCGCGCGCTCCAGCGCCGCGATGGCGGCATTATGTGCGCCCGGCGGACGGCCGAGCCGCAGCAGCGGATGCTTCAGCAGCGCCAGCAGCGTCACCGGCTCCAGTCCTTTCAGCGCCGTCTCCGCCGCCAGCCGCGCGAACACGCCGGCCGGCGTGTCGGCGAGCGCGTCGCCGCCGGAATCGTCCACCGGCACCTGCCAGCGTTGCAGTGCCGCGACCACGCGGCGCGCCAGCGCGCGGTCGGGCGTCACCAGCGCTGCGGTCTTGCCCGGCGTCTCGACCGCCTCCCGCAGCGCCACGGCGATCGCCAGCGCTTCTTCCTCGGCGTTGGCGGCTTCGATCATGCCGAGGGTGGCGACGGCGTTGGCGGCAGCATCGGCAAAGCCGGCAGATGCGCGGCGCTGCTGCCAGCGTTCGGTGGTGGCGGCGGGGCGGAGCGCCTCCGACACCAGCCGCTCGCGGCTGTGCGATGCCGGATCACCCAGCGTCATGACCTCGCTCCGGCCGATGCCGATACGCTCCAGCAGCGCATGCATGGCGAACTGGGCGTGTCCGGCACAGGCGGCGCCGTCATGGGTCGGATCATCGGCGCTGCCGCCGATGGTCCGCCACGAATCGTCGTCCAGATCCGTATCAAGCCCGGGCAGCACGACCGCGCCATGCGGCAGTGTCGCGATGGTGGCGAGCAGCCGCGCGGTGGCCGGCATCGAGCCGGTGGAGCCGGCGGCGATCACCGGCGCGTTGCTGCCGGCCATGCGCCGGGCTTCAGCCTCGATCAGCCGGTCGCGCCGTTCCGCCTGCTCGATACGGCCCAGTTCGGCGAGCTGGGCGGGCCAGAAATCGCGGGCAATCTTGAGAAAACGCAGCGATTTCTGCCAGAACTCGTCGAGATCGTCCGGCACCAGCGTGTCGAGCCGGTCCCAGCCGATCTGCCGCGTCGTCATGTCGTCCATCAGCCGGGCCAAGTCGTCGGCGAGGCCCAGTGCCGCCGACGGCGTGTTGGCGATCAGCGGCGAGCCGGCCGCGCCGCGCACTTCGGCGGTGTTGGCCCATTGCAGGATCAGTTGCGCCAGCAACAGGCGGCGCTCCAGCGATTCGATGCCGCGCGGCAGCGCCAGCGACGACTCGGCAATATCGCCGGTCGCCGCCTGGGCAAAGATGATCTCGTCCTCGTCGATATCGCCGAGCGGCACGATGCGCGGCAGAATTGCCGCGTTGCCGTCGAGCGCGTCGAGAAAGGCGTCGCGCGCCAGCCGGCAGGCGCGCCGGGTCGGCAGGTAGAGCGTGGCGCGGGCGAATGCGAGCGGCTCACGCGAGTCCGGAAAGCCGGCAACCAGTTTGCCGCGGCGCAGCGCATCGATCAGCGCCGGCAGAAACGGCACTGATGCGGGGATGGTGAAGACGCGGGGGGGCACAACCGGCATCCGCGAATCATAGCACGGTTAGCGGCTTAGCCCGCGCTGGCGCCGATCGCGCGTTCGGCCTCGGTGATCGAACCGGGTGTGCCGACATGCATCCACAGCCCTTCGAGCCGCAGGCCGGCGAGGCGGCCTGATTCGGCAGCGCGGTCGAACAATTTCGTGAGAGAGAACGCGCCCTGCGGCGCGCCATCAAACAGCTTCGGCGACAGGATCGCCGCGCCGGCATAGACGAAGGGCGCCACCGCGCGCTCGGCGCGCCGTTGCAAGCGTCCGTCCGGCGCCATGGTGAAATCGCCGCGGCCGTCATAGCCGACGCTGCCGGTGGTCGATGCCAGCAACAGCAATGCATCCATCGTTGTCGGATCGAAGCCTTGCGCCAGCCGCGTGAGGTTGGGCTTCACGCCGTCGATCCAGATGGTGTCGGAGTTGATGTGGAAGAACGGCGCGTCACCCAGCTCGGGGAGCGCCTTGACCACGCCGCCGCCGGTGTCGAGCAGCAGGCCGCGCTCGTCGGAAATGACGACCTGCGGTTTGCTGCGCGCGCCGGTGTGGGCGATGATCTGATCGGCGAGATAATGCACGTTGATCACGGCGCGCTCGACGCCGGCGTCAACGAGCCGGTCGAGGACGTGATCGAGCAGCGCGCGGCCGTCAACGCGCACCAACGGCTTCGGCAGCGTATCGGTCAGCGGACGCATCCGCGTGCCTAAACCTGCGGCCAGCACCATGGCGCGGCGCGGCGCGTGTTCGGTCGGCGAAAAGGTCATTTCAGCGCCTTCAGCGGGGGGACGTTGGCGCGATACCACGCCTGCAACGGCGCCAGCGAGGGATGCGCCAGCGATCGCTGCAGATAGCCCCATACGCGCGGCAGATGACGTAAATATTGCGGTTTGCCGTCGCGCATGTCGAGCCGGGCGAAGATACCGAGAATCTTCGAGGCACGCTGCGCCGCCAGCGTCGCATAAAGCCTCACGAAAGCGGGCGCGTCGAAGTGAGGGTTGGCCTTCAGCCGGGCGCGGGTATACCGCGACAGCAGCGCGATCTCGGTCAGTTCGGGAACGTCGACGCGGGCGTCCTGCAGCAGCGATGCGACGTCATAGGCGCAAGGCCCCATCACAGCATCCTGAAAATCGAGCAGGCCGACGCGCGCGACGCCCTCGCGGTCCGGTAGCCACATCAGATTGGGCGAATGAAAATCGCGCAGCACCCAGGTCGGTTCGGCGTCAAGCACAGGCTGCAGCGCGTCGCGCCACAACACCAGATACGATTGGCGCTTGGCGTCGGACAATTTCGCCTCGAGCTTTGGCAGATACCAGTCGAGCAGCAATTCGACCTCGATCATCAGCGCATCGATGTCGTAGCGCGGCACCTGGTAGTCGATGCCCGGCTCGACGGCGAGCAGATCGGGCACGGGCACGCTGTGCAGTTCGGCCAGCAGGTCGACGGCCGCTTCGTAACGCGGCTCGATCGGCGCCGGCGGCTTGCCCTCCACGACGGTCTCCTCGCCGAGGTCTTCCAGCAGCAACAGGCCGTTGTCGCGGTCGGCGGAGACAATCGCCGGCGCTGAAAAGCCGCGCTCGCGCAGCGCCCGCGCCATGGCGATGAAGGGCGTCACGTCCTCGGCGAGATGGGCGATGGCGCTGTAGGGCTTGCCGTCGCGCACCGCCGGTCCGTCCGGACGGCGCGGCGAATTCATCAACACATAATGGGCGCGGTCGATCGACAGCCGCTCATAGGCGCGGGTTGAGGCGTCGCCTTGCATGTGGCGGCGTTCGGCCTGGCCGAATCCGGCGCGGGCCAGGAAGCGGCGGATCATGGCGATGCGTTCGGCGCGCGGCGCGAAGGCGCCATAGCCGGTGACGCGGGCGTGTCGAAACGTCTCGCCCTGCTGCGGCACCAGGGTCAGCGCCACGTCGAGACGGTCGGGCGGCAGGAATCCGGCGGCACGGTCGGGCCATTCCAGCAGCGTCACCGCGCCCTCGGAGACGTCCTCGAATCCGAGTTCGGCCAGTTCCGACGGCCCGCTCAGCCGGTACAGGTCGGCATGGACCAGCGGGAAGCGCGGCAGGTCGTAGACCTGCATCAGGGTGAAGGTCGGGCTTGGCACCTCGATGGTGTCGTCGCCGCCGAGATGACGAATCAATGCACGGGCGAAGGTGCTCTTGCCGGCGCCGAGATCGCCGGACAGCGTCACCAGGTCGCCGGGGCCAAGGACCGCGGCGATATCGACCACCAGACGGCGCGTGGCCTGTTCGTCGGCCAGCGCCACCGTAAAACTGTAGCCGCCGGTAGTGGTGGGAAACATCGAATCATCCGTTCTTTCGGTAACCATCTTATAGACGTGGAAGCCCGGGATGGAACATAGAGTTCAGCGGCCCCTGTATCGCCACGGTATCACCCTTGTCCCGTCGCGATTTTGCTGGTCATGCCACACCGATGACACGATGGAATGTGGTGTGTCGTTTTACATGGCAGCGTTTGGAACGCATGCCGAGCATTGGCGTTTGCCCTCCAATGGGGCATCCGAATAAAGGAACTTCGACTATGCGTAATCTTCTCAAGGGTTTTTGTGTTGCCGCCGCGATCGCGGCCGTTTCGACGCCGGCGTTGGCCCAGCAGATGGTGGACGAACGTTACCCGCACACGTACCGCTACGCGGCACCGGTTGCCGGCGCTGTTGTCGGTACTGCGGTCGGCGTCGGCCTTTATAATGGCTGGTACGGCAGCGGTTCGTTCGTCTCCGCATTTCCTGTCTCCGCAGCAGGCGCTGCGGTCGTCGGTGGCGTTGCCGGTGTCGGCACCGTCGTGCTGATCGATGCCTTCACGCAGAAATGCGCCGGCTTCCAGGCGATCCTCGGCATGAACAAGGCGCACTGCGTCAACGGCGAATACATGCCCCACGGTGCGCCGCGTCATCATCGCCGCGTTGCACGTCGCTAGTAGAAACTGAAATCAGGCCTCCGCGGTTCGCCGCGGAGGCCTTTTTTGTGGCCATGTGAAACAGCCGTCATGAGCGGTTGGCTGACATTCGGCCTGACGTCTTGCTCTGGCCTTCGGACCGTGGTTGATCGGCAATCTGATTCAAATGGGATCAGTGCCGGGGAATGCCGATGACCGAATTGTGCCAAGGGCCCGACCTTTCGCCGCGGGTACCACGTTTGAAAGCCCCGCCGGGTACGACCGACACACATTTTCACTTGTTCGGACCGGCCGAAAAATATCCCTACGACCCCGATCGCGAATACACGCCGCCCGATGCGACGCCGCAGATGGCGCGCCGGCATTTCGACGCGCTCGGCGTCGAGCGGATCGTTGCGGTTCAAGCCAGCGTCTACAAGCTCGACAATCGCTGCCAGCTCGATGGCGTCGCCGAGATAGGCCTGCCGTTTCGCGCCGTCGTCACCGTCCCCAAGGAGACCACCGACGCAGAGCTGGACGCGCTGGAAGAGCGCGGCGCCTGCGGCGTGCGCTTCATCATGGCGCATGCCGGCGGCCTGCCGCCTGAGGACCTCGAGTTCTACGCCGACCGCATGAAGGAGCTGGGCTGGCATCTTCAGTTGATGGTCAAGCCGGGGCACCTCATCCAACTGGCGCCGCGTCTGTCCAAGCTGAGCTGTCCGTTCGTCATCGATCACATGGCGATGGTGAAGCCGGCCGATGGTTTGCAGCAGCCGGCGTTCCAGGCGCTGCTGCGTCTGGTCAAGCTCGGTCATTGCTGGGTCAAGATCACGGGCGCCTACCGCCTGTCGGAGCAGGGCCCGATCTATGGCGATCTGGCGCCTTTCGCCCGCGCGCTCGCCGAGGCCGCGCCGCGGCGGCTGGTCTGGGGCAGCGACTGGCCGCATCCCGCGCACAAGGGCGTCATGCCGAATGACGCCGATTTGCTCGATCTGTTGCAGGAGTGGATCCCGGACGCTGCCGTGCGCAAGCAGATCCTGGTCGACAATCCGGCGGCGCTGTACGGGTTCTAGTTACGCCGCGCTTTGCTTGGCCGCGTGTGCGACCGGGAATACGCAGGTCACCGTGGTGCCCTCGCCCAGCGTCGAGTCGATCGCCACCGTGCCGCCGTGCAGTTCGACGAAGGAGCGCACCAGCGACAGACCGAGTCCGGTGCCGCGATGCTGCGAGCCGCGCGAGTCGGTTTCAAACCAGTCGAACACCTTGTCGGCCGATTCCGGCGGAATCCCGTGCCCGTGGTCGATTACGGTGAACGTAACCGCGTCGGCATGCCGCTCCGCGGTCAGGGTGACGGTGCCGCCCGGTGACGAGAAGCCGACGGCGTTGGACAGAAGATTGAACAAAATCTGCCGCAGCCGGCGTTCGTCGGCCGGGAAGCTGCCGATGCGGGCGGCGGCCTGGATATCGAGCGTGATGTTGCTCTTGATCAGCCGGTCCTGCACGCCTTCGGCGGCGGCATTCATGCTGGCGCGAATGTCGACGTCGCTCAGATTGAGCGTCATGGCGCCGGCATCGATGGTGGCCAGATCGAGGATGTTGTTGATCAGCGCCAGCAGCGCGTTGGTCGAGGTGGTGATGTAGCCGAGATATTCGTGCTGCTTGTCGTTGAGCGCGCCGAATGCCGGGTCGCCGAGCAGATTGGCAAAGCCGATGATGTTGGTGAGCGGCGAGCGCAGTTCGTAGCTCACGTGATGCACGAAATCGATCTTGATGCCGTCGGCGGCCACCAGCGCCTCGTTGCGCTCGCGTAGCGCGCGTTCGACGTTCACGGTATCGGTGACGTCCTGGAAGGTCACCAGCGTGGCGCCGTCCGGCAGCGGCATGGTGGTCATGTCGATCATGACGCCGTCGCGCCGCTCGATCCGGCCGATCACCGGCTCGCGGCCGTCGATCGCGGTCACCGCGCCGCGCAGGTCGCGCCACACCGTGTTGTCGTCGTGAAGCGCCTGGCACCATGCGGTCACCGCCTCGACGTGCGGATGGGCGTCGAGCGCCTCGATGCCAAGCTTCCACATGCGCTGGAACGCCGAGTTGTGCAGCCGCACGCGGCCGTCGCTGCCGAACACCGCGACGGCTTCGGCCAGATGATCGAGCGTCTCGCCCTGCACCTTGATCAGCGCCGCGTAGCGCCGGTGCATGTCCAGCCGCTCGGTCACGTCATCATAGAGATAGGTCACGCCGCCTTCCGGGTTGGGCGTGGTGACGACGCGCAGCGTGCGCCCGTCCGGAAGGTGCCACATCTGCTCCTTCGGCTCGACCGACCGGTAGGCTTCGTACAGCTGCTGCTTCCACTGCCGGAAGTCTTGCTGCTCCGGCAGTTTGCGGTTGCTGCGCAACGTGTCGAGCACCGCCGAATCGGTCGGCGTCTGGTCGAGCATGCCTTCGTTGAGGTCGAACAGCGAACGGAAGGCCGTGTTGTAGAACGTCAGCTTGCGATCGACGTTGAAGACGGCGACCCCGGTGGCGAGCTGGTCGAGGACGCGGCGATGCGCCTCCGCCATGCGCGTGAGCTCGGTGCGCATCGCCTCAAGTTCGGTGCGGTCGATGGCCATGCCGGCGCTGCCGGCGCCGCTCGGGGCGTCGATGACGTCGAAGATGCGGCGCTGGCCGGCGGCGATGGCCGGCAGCCGCCCGGCGTAGGGCTCGCCGGCGGTGCGGGCACGCGCCAGTTCGTCGCGCCCGGCGCGGTCGAGCAGTTCGAGCTCGCGCTTGACGGCGCCGGCGGCGTCTTCGGCTTCGACGGCGCTGGCATAGGCCTGGTTGACGAATATCAGCCGGCCGCTGGCGTCGCGCGCCCAGACCGGCGCTGGCAGCGAATCGAGCAGCGCCTTCATGGTCTCGACGTCGCTGTTGAGTTTGTCGTGGCGGGCTGCGAGGTCGACCAGTTCGCGCTCGATACCGCTGACATCGCGCAGTCGCAGCACCGCGCGGCCGCCGATGGCGCGGCCTTCGGCCTCGACCGGCCGTCCGGCGCGTGTGGTCAGCGTCATGACGAAGCCGCGGCCCTGGCTGCGCAAGGTCTCGACCGCATGCTCCATGCGCTGGGCGGCGGCGGGCTCGAGCCAGTTGCCGAAGGCAAGCACGCGCTCGATCACGCTGCCGGGCGCGATCAGGCCGGAATCGCCGAGGATTTCCGGCTCGTCCTTGCCGGCGGCCCAGGCCACCAGCACTTGCGGCTCCGACATCAGCAGCGCCTTGAGCCGGTCGACTTCGGCATGCAGTTCCACCACCTGGTCGCGCGCGACGACATCGCTGCGCGCGGCGTCACGGCGCGCCCGCAGCAGCACGATGGCGGCGAGCAAAGCGAAGAAGATCATGCCCAGCGTCAGCGCGAGCACGGTGACGTCCTGATGGCCGAGGGTGGCGCTGGCGCCGTCGATCGCCTCGGCAAAGACCGAGCCGCCCTCGGTTTCTGTTTCGGTCTGAGCTTGCGCCGGCGTGACAAAGTCGATGCCGGGAAGAGGCGCGGCGCACAGCATTGCGATCGCGCAGACGGCCAGGAATCCGTTTCGCTGCGGACGAGAACGACATCTCTCGTTCGCCGTCCGGATGGTCTCCGGCATTCAGTGCTGCCCCAGGGATGCGAACGGTGTCCGCCACACCGTTTCGAATCGCTGGACTTTACTCCTGCGGGGACTCGCCCCGAAAGAGTCCAGATCGTGAACGTCGAATTGTCGTTTCGCCGCGGCGAAATCCTGCCGGTTACGCGGGTTCGGCGGGCGGGCCGGTGAGTGTGCCGGCGCGCATGATCATGTCTTCGACATTGATCCGGCCGAGCGCTGCCGAGAACGTGCGCTCGGCTTCGACCAGCGCCGGGCGCACCACGTCTGTCACCAGCATCGAGGCCGGCAGCGGCACCTCGTCGGCCTCCTCGGCGCTGCCGGCGGAGCGTAGGATGTCCTCGGCGGTGATGAGTTTCTGTTCGCGCGCCAGCTCGTAGCCGCCATGCGGGCCGCGGATCCCTTTCAGGATACCGTCGCGCACCAGCGCCTGCAGCACCGGCTCAAGATGCCGCGGCGGGAGCTCATGGCGGGCAGCAAGCGTTTTGGCCGACACCGGCCGGCCGCGCGCGTACAGGGCGATATCGATAACGGCGGCAATGGCAAGGATGCCTTTGCGGGACACCAGGGGCATGAGGCACCACTCGCGACAAGTTGAGTGGTAATAGGCTACAGTCGTCCATCCGTCTACCTGAAAACAAAGAAATCTCGAGTCTCAACCCCCGGTGGAGCCGAATCCGCCGGTTCCACGCTGGGTTCCATCGAGCGACGCGACCTCGCGCAACAGTGCCCGGGTGACAGGCGCGATCACCATTTGCGCGATGCGGGTGCCGCGCGCGATTTCGACCGGATCGCCGCCATGGTTGATCAGCAGCACCTGCACCTCGCCGCGATAGTCGGCGTCGATGGTGCCGGGCGCATTCAGCACGGTGAGCCCCTGCTTGGCGGCCAGCCCCGAGCGCGGCCGCACCTGCGCTTCGTATCCCTCCGGCAAAGCGATGGCGATGCCGGTCGGCACCAGCATGCGCGCGCCGGGCGCGATCGACAGCGGCTTGCCGGCCGGCACAGCGGCGATGAGGTCGAGCCCGGCGGCCAGCGCGCTCTGATAGGACGGCAAAGGCAGATCATGGCCGTGGGCGAGGCGCATGATGCGGACGTCGGTGGTCATGGATCGATTTGCTTTCTTTTTTCTACGCTTTAGGCGCTTTCATCGCCGCGGCAATGCGCGCGATCAGCATGCGGGCGACGTCGTCCTTGCTCTGCGGCGGCCAGGCCTCAATGCCGTCCGCTGTTACCAGCTTGATGGTGTTGCTGTCGCCGCCCATGATGCCGGTCTGCGGCGACACGTCGTTGGCGAGGATCCAGTCGCAGCCTTTCCGCGCCAGCTTGGCCTTGGCATTGGCTTCGACATTTTCGGTCTCGGCGGCAAAGCCGATCACCAGCGCCGGCCGTTGATCAATGTGGTGCGCGATGGCCGACAGAATGTCGGGATTCTCAACCAGCAACAGGTCCGGTATGGACTCGCCGGCCTTCTTCTTGATCTTCTGCTCGCCGGCATTTGCCACCCGCCAGTCGGCTACCGCGGCGGCAAAGATCGCGACGTCCACCGGCAACGCCTGCTCGGTCGCGCGCAACATGTCGCGCGCACTTTCGACCTTTATTAGTTTGACGCCCGGCGGATCCGGCAGCGTCACCGGGCCGCTGATGAGCGTGACGTCAGCGCCGGCCTGAGCGGCGGCGGTGGCGATGGCGTGGCCCTGCTTGCCGGACGAGCGATTGGCGATATAGCGCACCGGATCGATCGGCTCATGGGTCGGCCCCGACGTGACCAGCACGCGCTGGCCTGCCAGCGGGCGCTCGCCCTGCGCTGCGAACAGCCGGTCCACCGCGCCGGCGATTTCCATCGGTTCGGCCATTCGCCCGGTGCCGCGTTCGCCGGATTCGGCCATCTCGCCGGCATTGGGGCCGGTCATCGTCACGCCGTCCGCTTTGAGCTGCGCCAGATTGCGCTGCGTGGCCTGGTTCGCCCACATCTGCGGGTTCATCGCCGGCGCCAGCAGCACCTTCGCCGTCGTCGCCAGCAGCACCGCGGTGGCGAGATCATTGGCGTGGCCGTTGGCCATCTTGGCCATCAGGTCGGCGGTCGCCGGCGCCACCACCACCAGGTCGGTGTCGCGGGCCAGGCGAATATGCCCGACATCGAATTCGCTCGCGGGATCGAACAGATCGGTGAAGACCCGCTCGCCGGTCAGCGCGCCGGCTGCCAGCGGCGTGATGAACTGCGTCGCCGCGGCGGTGAGAATGCAGCGCACGGCGAAGCCGCGCTCCTTGAGCCGCCGGATCAAGTCGAGCGACTTGTAGGCGGCGATGCCGCCGCCGATGATCAGCAGCACGCGTTTGTTGGCCACCTTTGTGGCGGGGGCAGGGCCCGGCGCCGCCTTCGCCACCGGCGCCGGCGCTTCCGATTCCTCCGCCGCCGCTTTCAAAATCGTGCGGACCTCGTCCTCGACCGACCGCCCGCTGCGCGCCGCGCGCAGGCGGAGCTGCTGCTTGAGCGTCTCGTCGAGCTGCCGGACGGTCAGAGAAGCCACGGTTGCCTCTCGATTTGATAGCGTTGATTGCAATGCAATCAAATGCCTGTCTGGGCAGGCTGTCAACATGCGCGTTGACAGTCTGCCGCGCTGTTGTTATTAACCCATCGGTTATATAACCATATGGATAAATACGAACGATGAGCCTCCAGCCGGCCGACCCCCTGAGCGCCACGTTTGCCGCGCTGGCCGATCCGACCCGGCGCGCCATCCTGGCGCGGCTGGCGGGCGGCGAGACCTCGGTGTCGAAGCTCGCTGAACCGTTTTCCATGTCGCTGCCGGCGGTGTCCAAGCATCTCAAGGTGCTGGAGCGGGCCGGCCTGATCACGCGCAGCCGCGATGCGCAGATGCGCCCCTGCAAGATCGATCCCGTCGCGCTCAAGGGCGTGGACGATTGGCTGGAGGAATACCGCCAGCTCTGGGAGCAGCGGCTCGACCGTCTCGAGGACTACCTCAAGACTTTGCAGGCGGCCGATCCGGAAGCACCCGCGCCGGTCCAAAGGAAGCGCAGCACGGAGCGGAAGCGTGACCCAGGGAAGTAGCCTCGATCTCAGCAAGCCGGAGGCGATCGTCGGCAGCCGCGTCATCGATGCGCCGCGCGATCTGGTGTTTTCGGTCTGGAGCGATCCGGATCACATTTCAAAATGGTGGGGCCCGAACGGCTTCACCACCACGACCAGTGTCTTCGAGTTTCGCCCCGGCGGCACCTGGCGATTCGTCATGCACGGGCCGGACGGCACCGACTATCAGAACCGCATCACATTCGATGACATCGTGGCGCCCGAGCGTATCGCCTATCACCACGGCGGCGGCGACGATGTCGAGCCGGTGCAGTTCCGCACCACCGTGACTTTCGAGGCGCTCGGCCGCCGGACCCGTGTCACCTTGCGCATGGTGTTCGCGTCGGCCGCCGAGCGCGACCGCGTCATTCGAGATTACGGCGCCGACAAGGGGCTGGCGGAGACGCTGGCGCGCTTCGCGGATCACGTCGCAACGATCGCGAACAAGGCGTGACGCCATGCCATCGCGCACCTGTCTTGCCGCGAAACAGTCAGGACAGCGTCCGCAGCGCGGCGCGCAAATCGTCGGGGCTGCTGTGCTTGATCATGAACTCGGCCTCGACGTGGCCCTGCTGCCAGACCGGGAAAGCCCTGACCAGCAAGGCGCGCCCGGCCGCGGTGATGCCGAGACGGCGGCTGCGCTTGTCTTCCGCGTCGACCGTAATGGTCAGCAGGCCGCGCCGCTCCAGCGGTTTGAGATTGGCGGTGAGCGTGGTGCGGTCCATCGCCAGCAACGCGGCGACGCTGCCGATGGTCGGCGGCTCGGGACGGTTGAGCGACATCAGCAGCGAGAACTGACCGTGAGTCAGGTCGAACGGCCGCAACGCCTCGTCGAAGCGCCGCGCCAGCGACCGCGCCGCCCGCTGCACATGCAGACACAGGCAGTTGTCGCGCACGAAATGCACGTTTTCACGCGAAAGCTGGGCGGCAGTTGACATCTCTCTATATATGTTGATATCAACCTAATAGTCAATGGCGACCAGCGATATCCGGAGGAAAAATGAAGGTCCAAACGTATTTGATGTTCGATGGCCGCTGCGAAGAGGCGCTCGACTTCTACAAGAAGGCGCTCGGCGTCTCGGTCGGCATGGTGATGCGCTTCAAGGACAGCCCCGATCCGGAGTCATGCCCGCCGGGAGCCGAAAACAAGATCATGCATGCCGCCTTCGACATCGGCGACACCACTGTGATGGCGTCCGATGGCTATTGCCGCGGGCAGACGAATTTCCAGGGCTTCTCGCTGGCGCTCAGCGTCAAGGACGAGTCGGAAGCCGACAAGGCCTTCGCGGCGCTGGGCGACGGCGGCAAGGTCGAGATGCCATTGGCGCAGACATTCTTTTCGAAGCGTTTCGGCATCGTCTCCGACCGTTTCGGCGTGAGCTGGATGGTGCTGGTCGAATAGCCCTGCTTTCAAATCCACGGCCGATCCCCAACCGCAATCAGGAGGAGACTGCAATGCTCCAGAACAAAAGCATTCTCGCGTCCGCAACCGAACTGGCGGCCAATTGCAAGGTGCGCATTCTCAACGAAAGCGACGACTACCGGCGCGCGCGCACCGCGCTGCTGGCCGAGGAGATCGAGCTGCGGCGGCACATCGAACGCGTCGCCGAACTGCGCCGCGCGCTGCCGACGGGCGGCGGCGTGAAGGACTACCAGTTCGTCGGCGAGACCGGTCCGGTCGATTTCGCCGGTCTGTTCGGCGACAAGCAGACGCTGGTGATCTACACCTACATGTACGGCCCGCAACGCGAGCGGCCGTGCCCGATGTGCACATCGCTCTTGAGCGCCTGGGACGGCGAGGCGCGGGACATGATGCAGAAGATCGCGCTGGCGGTGGTGGCCCGCTCGCCCATCGAACGTCTGACGGCCTTCAAGCAGCAGCGCGGCTGGCGCGACCTCAGGCTCTATTCCGACCCGAGCGGCGACTTCAGCCGCGACTATCACGCGGTCGGCGCCGACGGCAGTGACGACGCCGGTCTGCACGTGTTCACCCGCCGCGACGGCACGATCCGGCACTTCTGGAGCGCCGAGATGGACTTCGGCACCGCCGACCCCGGGCAGGACCCGCGCGGAGCGCCCGACCTGATGCCGATGTGGACGGTGTTCGACTGCACGCCGGAAGGGCGCGACCCGCACTGGTACCCGAAGCTCGATTACGGGCGGTAGGCGAGATTATCCGGCGAAGGTCACACGCATGGCACCCAAGCTCTATTACCATCCGCTCTCGTCGTTCTGCCAGAAGGCGCTGATCGCCTTCTATGAGAGCGGGGTCTCCTTCGACCCGGTCTTTCTCAACCTCGGAGACGACGAGGCGGCGGCAACGTTGCGCGCGCTCTGGCCGGTCGCGCGCTTCCCGGTGCTGCGCGACGAGGAGCGCGGTCATACCGTCGCCGAAGCGACCGTGATCATCGAGTACATTGATACGGTTCTCTCCGCCGACAGGCGGCTGTTGCCGTCCGATCCTGCGATCGCGTGGAAGGCCAGAATGTGGGACCGCTTCTTCGACCTCTATATCCATGTGCCGATGCAGCAAATCGTCGGCGACGCGCTGCGTCCCGCCGGTGCCAAAGACCCGGCCGGTGTCGCGCAGGCCGAAGCCCAGATCACGCAAGCCTTCGGCATGATCGAGCATGAGATGGCCGGCAGGACCTGGTGGATGGGTGACGACTACGGCCTCGTCGATTGCACCGCCTCGCCGCCGCTGTTCTACGCCAACACCGTGATGCCGATCGACCGGTCGATGAAAAACCTGGCCGGCTATTTCGACCGCCTGATGGCGCGGCCTTCCTACGCGCGCGTGCTCAGGGAAGCGCAGCCCCATTTTGACCTGTTCCCCCTGGCCCCCAAGCCGCAACTGCCAAAAGAGGCCGCGTAATGTCGAGCGCAGATACCAAACTGTCGTCAAAGCCTTTCATCATCTCGCGCGTCTTCAATGCGTCGCGCGACCTGGTGTGGAAATGCTTCACCGATGCGCAGCACATGCAGCAGTGGTGGGGCCCGAAGGGCGTCACGATCGCCCACTCAAAGATGGATCTGAGGGTCGGCGGCATGTACCTCTATGCGATGAAGCCCGCCGAGGGTCCCTTGATGTGGGGCCGGATGGTCTACCGCGAGATCTCGCCGCAGGACCGCATTGTCTTCGTCAATTCGTTTTCCGATGAAGCGGGCGGCCTGACGCGGCATCCGATGGCGCCGAGCTGGCCGATCGAGATGCTGTCTGTTTTCACATTCGAGGATCAGCCCGGCGGCAAGACGAAGTTCACCGTGCACTGGACGCCGCTCGATCCGACAGAGGAAGAGCGCAACACGTTCGATGGCGGGCACGACATCATGACCATGGGCTGGACCGGCACGCTGGACAAGCTCGACATCTTCCTGCCGAAAGCGAAATAGGCAGCCCCCATGCCGATCGCCAGACACAAGATCACGCCCTGCCTGTGGTTCGACAAAGAGGCCGAAGATGCGGCCCGGTTCTACGTGTCGGTCTTCAAGAATTCCAGAATTGGACGCATCAGCCGGTATTCGGAAGTCGGGCACGAGATTCACGGCGGCACACCCGGCGCCGTGCTGGCCATCGAATTCGAACTGGACGGTCAGCCATTTTCCGGTCTCAATGGCGGGCCAATTTTCAAGTTCAGCGAGGCGGTTTCGTTTCAGGTGCCCTGCGATACCCAGGAGGAGATCGACTACCACTGGACCCGGTTGCAGGAAGGCGGCGGCAGCGGGGGCAACTGCGGCTGGCTGACGGACAGGTTCGGCCTGTCGTGGCAGGTTTTCCCGGCCGCTCTTCTCGATATGCTGATCGATGCGGATCGGCAGAAAGCGGATCGGGCGATGGCGGCCATGCTGAAGATGAACAAGCTGGATCTGGCGGCGCTGCAACGCGCTTTCGACGGCAAGTGAAAATGCTACCAAACGAAACGGGAAAGAGAGGAAACGTTCAATGCCCTACGTCGACGGATTTATCGTTCCGGTGCCGAAGAAGAACGTCGCCGCCTATCGCAAGATTGCCACCAAGGCCGGCAAGATCTGGATGGAATATGGCGCGCTGTCCTACGTTGAATGCGTCGCCGACGACGTGAAAATCGGCAAGCGCACCTCGTTTCCGCGCAGCGTCAAGCGCAAGCCGAACGAGACGGTCGTGTTCTCATGGATCACCTACAAGTCGCGAAAGCAGCGCGACCGGATCAACGCCAAAATTATGAAAGACCCCCGATTGGCGTCCATGATGGGACCCGGCGCCATGCCGTTTGATACCAAGCGCATGATCTACGGCGGCTTCAAGTCGATCGTCGATCTGTAGCGCTCAACGGGAGAGTGGTTTGCTCAAGATCGTCATTATCGTTCTCGGAGCCATCCTGATCGCGATCGGCGTGGTTCTGATCCTGGCAGCGTTTAAGCCGGATACGTTCCGGGTGCAACGCTCCACGCTGATCTACGCATCGCCGGAGAAGGTCTATCCGCTGATCGCCGACTTCCGGCAGTGGACGGCATGGTCGCCCTACGAGCGCAAAGACCCGGCGATGAAGCGGACCTATAGCGGTGCGCCGAGCGGGGTCGGGGCCATGTATGCCTGGGACGGCAACAAGGAGATCGGTGCCGGCAGCATGGAGATCGTCCAGGCGAACGCGCCCGCCAATGTCGGCCTCAAGCTCGATTTCAGCCGGCCCTTCGAGGCGCACAACAATGTGGTGTTCTCGCTGACGCCGCAGGCGGACGGCACCGTTGTGACCTGGGATATGCAGGGGCCGAGTCCGTTCATCGGCAAGATCATGCACGTGTTCTTCAACATGGACCGTATGGTCGGCAGCGATTTCGAGGTTGGCCTTGCCAACCTGAAAGCCGAGGCCGAGAAAAAGTAGGATCGTGCATGACCGCAGCCGCCGCCGTTGATCAGAAACTCGAACTTGTCGTCACCCGCGTTCTCAACGCGCCGCGCGAGATGGTGTTCAAGGCGTGGACCGATCCCGAACAACTGATCCGGTGGTGGGGCCCGGCGCATCATCCGGCGGCGCATATCGATATGGATATTCGCCCCGGCGGCCAATGGCGGAACTGTCTGCGCTCGGTCGAGGACGGCAGCGACCTGTGGCATCACGGCGTATTCCGCGAAATTGTGCCGCCCTCGCTTCTGGTCTTTACCTTCGTCTGGGAGGAGGACGGCGAGCGCGGCGTCGAAAACCTGGTGACGGTGACCTTCGAGGACCTCGGCGGCAAGACCAGGCTGACGCTGCGTCAGGTGCCGTTCGTCTCGGCCGCCGAGCGCGATGGCCATGGCGAAGGCTGGTCGAGCACGCTCGATAGGCTGGAGCAGGTTGTGGGGGAGAGGCTGACCTGTCCCGGTCGCAGTGCAGCGTGAAACGCTGCGCTGCAGAACCGGGACCTTTCCAAAGTCAGCGTCGGGAACGGCCCCGGCTCTGCGTCGCAGCACGTCGCTCCGCTCGTGCTGCGCCGCGTCCGGGGCACGTGGCAGAATTCAAATAATCAGCCAGGCGATCCAGCCGAGCATCAGCGCGATCGCCCACAATCCGCCGGCCAGCCAGCGGTTGCTGTGGGCTTCGGCGCGGCCGATGGCGGCGACCGTTTCCGGCGCCAGCACCAGGCCGTTGCGGGTGATGTCGTCGACCTGATCCAGCAGCGTCCCGGCGCGCGTCAGCAGCGACGGCACCTGGCCGATGAAACGGCCTAGCTCGCCGGTTCCCTCGGCGATGTCTTCGAGCTTGCCGACGGGGCCGAGATTGCGCTCGATCCATTCGCGCACCACGGGGTCGGCGACTTTCCACATGTCGAGCTTCGGATCGAGCGTGCGGGCGACGCCCTCGACCACCACCATGGTCTTCTGCAGCAGCAGCAGTTCGGGCCGCGTCCGCATGTCAAACAGACCGGTCACCTCGAACAGCAGCATCAGGAGCTTGGCCATCGAGATGTCTTCGGCGGTGCGGTTGTGGATCGGCTCGCCGATGGCCCGGATCGCCTGCGCGAAGTCGTCGACCGAGTGATGCCGCGGCACATAGCCGGCATCGAAATGCACCTGCGCGGTGCGGCGATAGTCGCGGGTGATGAAGCCGTAGAGGATTTCGGCGAGGAAGCGGCGCTCCTTGGGCCCGAGCCGTCCCATGATGCCGAAGTCGACCGCGACCAGCCGGCTGTCGGTATCGACGAACAGATTGCCGGGATGCATGTCGGCATGGAAGAAGCCGTCGCGCAGTGCGTGGCGCAGAAACGACTGGATCACCTTGTGGCCGAGCGCCGGCAGGTCGATGCCGCGCGCTTCCAGTGCGGCGCGGTCGTTGAGCGGCGTGCCGTCGATCCACTCCATGGTCAGCACTTCGCGCGCGGTGCGGTCCCAGTCGACCGCTGGCACGCGGAAGTCGACGTCGTCGCGGGTGTTCTCCGCCATTTCCGACAGCGCCGCGGCTTCCAGCCGGAAATCCATCTCCATCGACACCGAGCGCGCCAGTGTCGCCACCGCCTCGACCGGCCGCAGCCGCTGCGCTTCCAGCGACATGGCCTCGGCGCGGCGGGCGGCGAACATGAAGGCGCCGAGATCGACGGCAAAGCGATGGCCGACGCCGGGGCGCAGGATCTTCACCGCGACGGCGCTGCGGACGCCGGCGGTCTCGGTCTCGGCTTTGTGCACCTGGGCGATCGAGGCGGCCGCGACCGACGGCCCGAAGCTGGCGTAGATCGACGCGATGGGCTTGTCGAAGGCGGCGGCGACGACGGCTTCCGCCTGCGCCTGCGGGAACGGCGCCATCTTGTCCTGCAGCGCTTCGAGATCGTGGGCGATGCTCTGGCCGACGACGTCGGGCCGGGTCGCCATGAACTGGCCGAGCTTGACGTAAGTCGGCCCGAGCCGGGTCAGCGCCTTGCCGAGACGGCTCGAGCCGTCCTTGGCGGTCGGGCGCTCGATCAGCCGCGCGGCGGCGATGGCGGTGCGGGCCGGCAGCGGCAGCGGCCTGGTGTCGACCAGCGCCAGCACGCCCTCGCGGGCGAAGACATAGCCGGCGCGCGACAGGCGGGTCAGGTGAGAGAAGGCTGCGATCACAGTTTCCAGCCCGAATGCATCGCCACCACGCCGCCGGTCATCGGCGTGAAGCTGACGCGGCGGAAGCCGGCCGCCTCGATCATCTGCGCGAAGGCCTTCGGCTTGGGAAACTGCCGGATCGATTCGACCAGATACTGGTAGGCCTCGCGGTCGCCGGTGACCGCGGCGCCGACGCGCGGGATCACCTGAAACGAATAGAGTTCGTACAGCGCCTGCAGGCCCGGCACGTCGACCGACGAAAACTCCAGGCACAGAAAGCGGCCGCCGATCTTGAGCACGCGATGCGCCTCGGCCAGCGCGCGGTCGATGCGCGGCACGTTGCGGATGCCGAAGGCGATGGTGACGCAATCGAAGCTGCGGTCGGGATAGGGCAGCTCCTCGGCATTGCCCTGCTCGAAGGCCACCGCATGATCGAGACCGCGCTTGGCGGCGCGTTCGCGGCCGACGGCGAGCATTTCGGCGTTTATGTCGCAGACCGTGACGCGGGTGCCGTCGCCGCCGGCCTCGACCACGCGGAAGGCAACGTCGCCGGTGCCGCCGGCGAGGTCGAGCAGCGCGAACGGCCGGTCGCTGTGGCGCGGCGGTGGATTGACGGCGGTGACGAGGGCCGACTTCCACGGCCGGTGCAGCCCGCCCGACATCAGGTCGTTCATCAGGTCGTAGCGCCTGGCCACCGAATGGAACACGTCGTCGACGCGGGCCTGCTTGTCGCGAAGCGGCACGCTCTGGTAGCCGAAATGCGTCTCTTTGCCGTCGTCGGGGCGTGCTGCCATGAGCCAATAGTCCTTTTCCGGCAGGACCATAGCGCGCGAGGGCGCGGGGCGCTATGTGTGTTCACCCTCCCCTGGAGGGGGAGGGTCGGCCGCCGCAGCGAAGCGAAGGCGGCCGGGGTGGGGTGAACTTCGTCGAACATTCGCCCCCACCCGGTCTGCTTCGCAGACCGACCTCCCCCTCCAGGGGGAGGCGAAGGAAGCAGGCCATGCCCGAACTGCCCGAGGTCGAAACCGTCCGCCGCGGCCTGGCGCCGGCGATGGAAGGCGCGCGCATCGCCAAGGTCGAGGTGCGCCACCGCGGCCTGCGCTGGCCGATCGTCAAGGATTTCGAACAACGGCTGGAGGGCCAGACCGTCGAGGGTCTCGGCCGGCGCGCCAAATATCTGCTGGCCGACCTGTCGTCCGGCGAGGTGCTGGTGATGCATCTCGGCATGTCCGGCTCGTTCCGCGTCGACGCGGGCCAGATCGCCAAGTACCATCACGAGAAATCCAAGAGCACGGCGCACGACCATGTGGTGTTTCACATGTCGAACGGCGCGACGGTGACGTTCAACGATCCGCGCCGCTTCGGCTCGATGAAGATCGTGCCGCGCGGCAAGATGGACTCCGAGCCGCTGCTGGCGTCGATCGGCCCGGAGCCGCTCGGCAATGCCTTCGATGCAGCGATGCTGGCCGCAGCCTGCGCCGGGCGAAAGACGTCGCTGAAGGCGGCGCTGCTCGACCAGCGCGTCGTCGCGGGGCTCGGCAACATCTATGTCTGCGAGGCGCTGTTCCGCGCCCGGCTGTCGCCGAAACGGCGGGCCTCGACGATTGCCGGTCGCAAGGGCGAGCCGAATGCCCGCGCCATCGTGCTGGTCGAGGCCATCAAGGCGGTGCTCGACGACGCCATCAAGGCCGGCGGCTCGTCGCTGCGCGATCACCGCCGCGCCGACGGTTCGCTCGGCGACTTCCAGCACAACTTCCAGGTCTATGACCGCGAGGGCGCGCCGTGCCCGGGATGCAAAGGCATCGTCAAGCGCCTCGTCCAGAATGGCCGTTCGACCTTCTATTGCCCGAGCTGCCAGAAGTAGAGCACCCCGGGTGACAGGCCGCGCGACCTGTGTCACCGTCGAGTCAACAAATCAAAACAAACGACAGGGAAACGCCATGCGCCGATTTGCTCTCGCTGCCTTGATGATGGCTGTCACGCTGTCCGCCGCTGCGGCGGATTATCCTGACCGTCCGATTCGTCTGATCGTGCCGCAGGCCGCCGGCAGCGCCACAGACAACGCCGCGCGCCTGCTCGCCGCGGTTCTCAGCCAGGAAATCGGACAGCAGGTCATCGTCGACAACCGGCCCGGCGGCGCGCTCACCATCGGCCTCGATCTGGTCGCGAAGTCGGCGCCGGATGGATACACCCTCGGCATGGGCCCGATCGGGGCGCTGGCGATCACACGTCACATGGTGGCGAAGCTGCCCTACGATATCGAGCGCGATTTCCAGCCGATCGCCCTGGTCACCCGCGGCCATCTGCTGCTGGCGGTGTCGCCGTCGCTGCCGGTCAACTCGGTCAAGGAATTGATTGCCTACGCGAAGGCCAATCCGGGCAAGCTGTCCAATGCCTCGTCGAGCAACGGTTCGCCCGGCCATGTCGGCGGCGAGATGTTCAAGGTCGCGACCGACACCAAGATCGTGCACGTTCCCTATCGCGGCGGCGCCGCGGCGATCCAGGATCTGATCACCGGCCGCGTCGAGGTGATGTTCGAGAGTTTGCAATCGATCGCGCCGACCGCGCAGGCGGGTACGGTCAAGGCGCTGGCGGTCAGCGGCGACAAGCGGTCGGCGGCGTTTCCCGATTTGCCGACCATCGCCGAGGCCGGCGTTCCGGGCTACTCCGCGCCGACCTGGACCGGCGTGATTGCGCCCGCCGGCGTGCCCCGTCCGATCGTCGACAAGCTCAATGCCGCGATCAACCGTTCGCTGGAATCGGCGCCGTTCAAGGAAAAGTTTGCCAAGATGGGCGACGAGCCCGGCGGCGGCACGCCGGAAGACTTTGCCGCGACCATCAAGGCCGACAGCGCGAAATGGGGCGACGTGATCAAGCGTTCCGGTATAACGATGAACTGAAGCCGGTTCGCGCGGAGATCGTGATGGCCTACGAAACCATTCTCGTCGACACCAAAGGCCGCGTTGGCATCATCACGCTGAACCGGCCGCAGGCGCTCAATGCGCTCAACCGTGCGCTGATCGGCGAGCTTAGCCAGGCGGTCGACGCCTTCGAGGCCGACGACAAGATCGGCTGCATCCTGATCGCCGGCAGCGAGAAGGCCTTCGCCGCCGGCGCCGACATCAAGGAAATGGCCGACAAGACCTTCATCGAGGCCTATCTCGGCAACTTCACCGCTGGCTGGGACCGCGTCGCGCAGGCGCGCAAGCCGGTCGTCGCGGCGGTGGCGGGCTTTGCGCTCGGCGGCGGCTGCGAACTGGCGATGCAGTGCGACATCATCATTGCCGCCGACAATGCCAAGTTCGGCCAGCCGGAGATCAAGCTCGGCGTCATCCCCGGCATCGGCGGCACACAGCGGCTGACGCATGCGCTCGGCAAGGCCAAGGCGATGGACATGATCCTGACCGGCCGCATGATGGACGCCGCCGAGGCGGAACGCGCCGGCCTGGTGGCACGCGTGGTGCCGGCGGCGCAGCTGATGGACGAGGCGATGAAGGTCGCCGACACCATCGCCACCATGTCGCTGCCGTCGGTGCTGGCGGGCAAGGAGGCGGTCAACCGCGCCTTCGAGTCGGGGCTGGCGGAAGGCGTGGTGTTCGAGCGGCGGATTTTCCATTCGCTGTTCGCCACCGACGACCAGAAGGAAGGCATGAAGGCCTTCGTCGAGAAGCGCAAGGCTGAGTGGAAGAACCGGTAGCCGCCGCTAATTCCTCACGCAGATGATCCGTACGATCGATGCCTTGGCGTCGCCGGCGGCGGCAGGCTCGGGCGCCACATTTTGCGCTGACAGGAATTCGCGGATGGTCGCGGCATCGATCAGCCGCACCGGTGGCAGCACCGGTTCGGCGCTGGCCAAAACGACGCTGCGCAACTTCATCATGCCGAGGAAGCGGCCGTCGGCGCCGAGCGCGGCGGCGCCGGAAAAGCCCGCCATCGGTACCGGCTGGCGCAATTCAATGCGGCTGCCGTCAACGAGGCGCGCCTTGATTTCGGTCAGCGAGCGGCGGCCTTCATGCTGCTTCGGATCGGGAATGCCGGTCAGCGTCAGGTCGCCCGGCTTCGGCGCGTCAACGTCCAGCCTCATCGGCGTCATCTGCCGCGCGCCATAGAAGCGCAGCAGCGCCAGCCCGCTGTCTCTGTCGTCGGCGATCCGCGCCGTATCGCCGAGGCCTGCGGCGACGATGACCTGGCAGCCTTCGGTCAGTTTGCGGTCGGTGACGATATGGCCCTGCGCGCTCACGACCAGGCCGTTGCCGTACTCGACCGAGCGGGCGAGTGCGGCGAACGGCGCGCCGCGCTCCGGAAACGGCGAGAACGCACTGACCATCGCCTCGCTCACCTGCGCGACGATGCCCTCCATCGCCTGGTCGAACATAAGGGTGAAGCCGCGTATCTCGCCATTACGAATGGTGGCGCGTACCGAGAACTTCTTCAGGCCCTGCAGTCCGCGGATGTAGAAACTGTCGCTTCGCAGCACGCTGTACTCGACCCGGCGCGCGGCCGGCTCGCTCTTCTCTTTCTCGAACAGCGCCGCGAGCTTCAAATTGGGGTCGTTGATGCGAAAGGTTTCGACCAGCATCTCGCCGCGGCGGGAGGCCCAGCGCGTGCCGCGCGGGGCTTCGCGGACATGCGGCATCATCCTGGTCGGCAGGCCCAGACGCACGCCGGTGGCCGGATCGACCATGACGGTCCAGCCGTATTCGGGAATGCCGGCGAATACGTCGGCGCCAGGCAGCGGGTCTTTCGCGGCGTCCGTTTTGGGCACGTCACCTTTCGCAGTTTCCTGCCTGGCGACGGGCGCCTTTTCCAGCTCCGGTTTGGCGGGCGCGACGGCCGGCCCGGCAATGGCCGCCGGGCGAGCGAGCGGGAGCCGGACGGTTTCCGCTTCTGCCGCCTCTGGCTTGGCTGTGTCAGGTTTGGTTTCAGTTTTGGCAGGCTCGGCGGCAATGACCGCCGGCCGGGCCGGAGGCAGTTGCGGAGCCTCAGGTTTTTTGGCGGCGGGCTTTTTTGCTTCGAGCTTCTTCTTCTTCTCAGGAGCGGTTGTGGCGGTGACCGTGTCCGCCTCAAACGGATACGGCGCCTCGTTCTGCGCCGCCGCCGGAACGGCGACCAGCGCACACGCCGAAAACGCTATCAACGCAGCAAAACGCATTGCCTTTACGCGATCCTAACCATGCAGCCGCGTCACCTTAGCCCATCGCGGAGGGCGCGCAAGACACCGCCGCCGCGACGAAAATGCCGGCAAAGCCTTTGTTTTTTCACGCTATCTCTGGCCGAAAACCGGTTCCCCCGGTTCGCTTTCCTGCGCTAGGGTAAATGCATGCTCGATGCCGCCGAACTCGAACGCTATGCGCGCCACATCGTCCTGCGCGAGGTCGGCGGCCCCGGCCAGACCAAGCTCAAGGCTGCGCGCGTGTTGGTGATCGGCGCCGGCGGGCTGGGCGCTCCGGTGCTTTTGTACCTGGCCGCCGCCGGCGTCGGCACGCTCGGCGTCGTCGACGACGACACAGTCTCACTCTCGAATTTGCAGCGGCAGGTGATCTTCACCACGGACGACATCGGCAGCCGCAAGGTCGACGGCGCCGAGACCGCAATTGGGCGGCTCAATCCGCACGTGACGGTCGAGACCCACATGGCGCGGCTTGGGGCCGGCAACGCGCTCGATCTTTTTGCGCAATATGACATCGTCGCCGACGGCTCGGATAACTTCGCCACGCGCTATCTGGTGTCGGATGCCTGTTATCTGGCGAAGAAGCCGCTGGTCACCGCGGCCGTCGGCACCTTCGACGGCACGCTGACGACATTGCGGGCGCACGAGACGCGCGCCGACGGCATGCGCAATCCGACCTACCGCTGTCTGTTTCCCGAACCGCCGCCGCCGGGCACGGTGCCGGCCTGCGCCGAAGCCGGCATTCTCGGGGCGCTGCCCGGCATTCTCGGATCGATGATGGCGCTGGAAGTGATCCGCGAAATCGTCGGCTTCGGCGAGGGACTGGTCGGGCGGTTGCTGATGGTCGACACGCGCTCGATGCGGTTCGAGACGCTGGATTATGCCTGGGACAAGGACAATCCGCTCAGCGGCGAGCGGCCCACGATCACGGACCTGAGCGGCCAGCGCTAGCCTTGCGCGCGTCCGCCTCGAGCAACTGCGCATAGGCGATCGGCAGCAGGCGGGCCATGATCGCACCCCACATTTGCTGGCCCTTCTCGTCCGCAATCAGGTCCTGCCGGATTTCCACCGCGGTGTGATGCAGGCCGCGCCGTTCGCCATGCACCGGGATGGTGTAGTCGGAATCGTCGGTGACGCTGTAGGGCTCGTTGTCGCCGACGGTGAGACCGGCCTCACCCTTGAGCAGCGCCATCAGCAGATGCGCAAAGCGCGGATCGCGGTTGTACAGCACGCCCGCCTGCCATGGCCGCGTGACGCCCTTGTAGACCGGCGTGAAGCTGTGCATCGCGATCAGCGCGGCCGGACGCTGCGCCTGCTTGCGGCGTTCCAACTCGGCTTCGATGGCGTCGTGATAGGGCCGAAAGATGCTCTGGATCCGCGCCTGCCTGTCGGCGTCGGACAGACCGATATTGCCCGGCACCGGCGTCAGTTCGCTGATCTCGGGCATCGATGTTGCTGACACCGGCGGACGATTGCAGTCGATCACCAGACGCGAATAATTCTGCTGGATCAAAGTCGCGTCGAGCGCATCGGCCATGGCGCGGCAGACGCCGGCAATGCCGATGTCCCAGCCGATGTGGCGCTGCCGCTCGGCCTCGGAGACCCCGAGGTCATGCAGCGCACGTGGCACCCTGTTACCCGCGTGGTCGGCGACAATCAGGAAAAGCGAGCGGCCGCTTGCATTGAGAACCGTAACGGGGTGGGGCTCATCGGCCGCCAGAAGCGTATTCATCGGATCCTTCGGTCGGATTCATGCGTGAAACAGCGGTATAACACCACTAACTACTGTTTATGGCGCATAAAATGCATATTAGTAGGGGTTGTCGCTATCCTGGATACAGAATGCCGATTCTGACCGTCAAGCACGTCACCACCTACCACTACAAGCAACCGGTCGCCTTCGGCGAGCACCGCATGATGCTGCGGCCGCGCGACGACAAGGATCAGACGGTGCTGGAGTCGGACATCCGGATCACGCCCGAGCCGACCCAGTTGTCGTGGGAGCGCGACGGCTTCGGCAATCACGTGGCCACCGCCTGCTTTTCCGGCCGGGCGCGCGAATTGCGGTTCGAAAGCACCATTCGCCTCGATCACGCGCCGGCTGAATTCAGCGCCGACGATATCGAGAGTTTTGCCGGCACCTATCCGTTTGCCTATGCCACCGAAGACCGGGCCGGTCTGGCGCAATACCTTGCGCCGGTATCGCAAGACCCGGCCATCGCCGGCTGGGCGGCCGGCTTTCTGGGCGATCGCGGTACGGCAAGGACCAGCGATCTGCTCGTCCACATGACCCAGTCGATCAAGCGGGAGTTCAAGCATGCGGCCCGGCACGAGAAGGGCATCCAGGACCCGGTCGAAACGCTGACCCTGGAAAGCGGCAGTTGCCGCGACGTCGCGATGCTGATGATCGCCGGTCTGCGCTCGCTCGGCATCGCCGCGCGGTTTGTATCCGGGTATCTGCACCTGGCCAACGACGACGATGAGGACCTCACCGGCGGCAATACCCACGCCTGGGGGCAGGCCTATATCCCGGGGCCCGGCTGGATTGACTTCGATGCGTCGAGCGGACGGGTCGGCAGCCAGAATCTCGTGCGCGTGGCCGTGGTGCACGATCCGCGCGAGGCGATCCCGCTGCAAGGCAGCTGGATTGGCAAGGCGTCAGACCATCTGGCCATGAAGGTGGCGGTAAAGGTCCGCGCCGTCGACGCGGCGGCTACCGATTAGGCAGCGCCTGCCGCCCGAATTCATGGAACTTTTGCGGTATTCCGGGCTTAGCATTCGTCCTGCGCAGCGCGGCTGCGCGGGTGGATGGGGAATTTTGTCGCATGAAGATCAGGGCCGGCTACGAAATCGAGTACGACTGTCCGCAGCCGACGCCGATGATCCTGCAGCTGAGCGTCCATCCCTCGCGCACGCCGGACCTGTTGAGCTGGGATCGTGTCAAATTCGATCCGCCGCTGCCGGCCAACACCTATCACGACAATTTCGGCAACTTCTGCCACGTCATCACCGCGCCGAAGGGCCGGCTGAAGATGACGACGGATTTCATCGTGCGTGACAGCGGCGAGCCCGACCCGGTGGTGCCGGATGCCGAGCAGCACGCGCTGAAGGACCTGCCGGTCGACACGCTCGTGTACCTTCTCGGCAGCCGGTATTGCGAGACCGACCGGATGTCCAACACCGCCTGGTCGATGTTCGGCGATCATCCGAAGGGCTGGCCGCTGGTTCAGGCGATCTGCGACTACGCGCATAACCGCATCAAGTTCGGCTACCAGGATGCCGATCCGACCATGTCGGCCTTCGAGGTGCACAACAAGAAGAAAGGCGTGTGCCGCGACTACGCGCACCTCGCCATCACGTTGTGCCGCGCCATGAACATTCCGGCGCGGTACTGCACCGGCTATCTCGGCGACATCGGCATGCCGCCGCCGTATCCGCCGGGCGATTTCGCCGCGTGGTTCGAAGCCTATCTCGGCGGCCGCTGGTACACCTTCGATCCGCGCAACAACATGCCGCGCATTGGCCGCATCCTGATGGCGCGCGGCCGCGACGCGACCGATGTCGCGATCGTCACGTCGTTCGGCTCGGGCCGGCTCGATAATTTCAAGGTGATCACCGACGAGGTGGTCGAGACCGACGCGCGCGCGACGGCGTAACGCCGCTCGCTTCGCTACAGCATCGACGGCAGCACGCGATCGGGCGGACGGTGGCCGTCCATGAAGGTCTTGATGTTGATGATGACCTTCTCGCCCATGTCGACGCGGCCTTCCATGGTGGCCGAGCCCATGTGCGGCAGCAGCACCACCTTGCCGGCCTTGGCGAGCTTCACCAGTTTCGGATTGACCGCCGGTTCATGCTCGAACACGTCGAGCCCGGCGCCTGTAATGGCCCCGGCATCGAGCAGGCGCGCCAGCGCGTTTTCGTCGATCACTTCGCCACGCGCGGTGTTGACGATATAGCTTTCCGGCCGCAGCAACTTCAGCCGCCGCGCCGACAGCAAATGATAAGTCGCCGGTGTGTGCGGGCAGTTGACCGACACGATGTCCATGCGGGCCAGCATCTGGTCGAGGCTCTCCCAATAGGTGGCGTCGAGCTCTTCCTCGATCTTCGGCGCCACCCTGCGGCGGTTGTGATAGTGGATCTGCAGGCCGAAGGCGCGGGCGCGCCGCGCCACCGCCTGGCCGATCCGGCCCATGCCGATGATGCCGAGGCGCTTGCCCCAGATGCGGTGGCCGAGCATCCAGGTCGGCGACCAGCCGGTCCAGTCCTTGTCGGTGGTCAGCACGGCGGACCCTTCCACCAGCCGGCGCGGCACCGCCAGGATCAGCGCCATGGTCATGTCGGCGGTGTCTTCGGTCAGCACGCCCGGCGTGTTGGTGACGGTGATGCCGCGCTGGACCGCCGAGGCGACGTCGATGTTGTCGACGCCGTTGCCGAAATTCGCAATCAGCCGGAGCTGGTCGCCGGCCTTGCCGAGCACCGCGTTGTCGATCCGGTCGGTGACCGTCGGCACCAGCACGTCGGCGGTTTTCACCGCCTCGGCCAGTTGGGCTTGGGTCATGGGCTTGTCGTCGGCATTGAGGCGGGCATCGAAAAGTTCCCGCATCCGCAGCTCGACACTGTCCGGCAGCTTGCGGGTGACGATGACGACCGGTTTCTTCGTTTTCGGCATTTCCTTGCCCCGCGACGTTACGGCAGCGCTGCCGGCCCGCCTATTCAGGTCTCTTTAACCGCGCTCGCCCACACTGCGAATCCGGCGTGGACAGGGTCAAAAATCCATTCATTTTCCTACCAGATGGCAGTGACAACACAAAGCTTTAGGGCCGCCTGCGCCCGGGCCGGGCGCCTGGCGCTGGCCGCGGCTGTCCTGGCGGTGGGGGCACCGCTCGGCGCCCATGCAGCCAGCGAAATCGCTGCCGGTCCGGTCAGCGGCTTGCCCATGCCCCGCTTCGTCAGCCTCAAGCCTGACAGGGTCAACGTACGCGCCGGCCCGAACAAGGACCAGCACGTGCGCTGGGTCTATACGCGCGCCAGCATGCCGGTCGAGGTGACCGCCGAATTCGAGAACTGGCGGCGAATCCGCGACTGGGAGGGCGCCGAGGGCTGGGTCTATCACTCGCTGCTGTCGGGCCGGCGCACCGCCGTGGTGGTGCCGTCGCTGAAAAGCGACCTGGTGCCGCTGTACGCGAACGCAGACGTCGAATCGTCGGTGGTCGCCCAGCTGCAGTCGGGTGTGCTGGGATCGCTGCGGACGTGCGACGGGCAATGGTGCTCGTTCAGCGGCCCGAATTTCAGCGGCTGGATTCAGCAGGAACGCCTCTGGGGCGCCTATCCGAACGAGAAAGTGGATTAGCCTTTAGAAGGCTTAGGCCTTGGCCTTGCGGCGCAGCCGCACCACGACGTCGACCCGCGCGATCTCGAAACCTTCCGGCGGGCTCGGCGTCTTGCCGACGATCACATCGGCGCCGGGAATGTCGAGCAGCGCGTCCTCACCCTCGACGAAGAAGTGATGATGCGAGGTCGCATTGGTGTCGAAATAGGCCTTCGAGCCGTCGACCGCGACCTGGCGCAACAGGCCGACTTCGGTGAACTGGTGCAGCGTGTTGTAAATCGTCGCCAGCGACACCGGCACCTTGGCGCGGGTCGCTTCTTCGTACAGCGCTTCGGCGGTCAGATGGCGGTCGCCTTTGCCGAACAGGATCCAGCCCAGTGCCATGCGCTGACGGGTCGGACGCAGGCCGACTTCGCGCAACATCGACTTCACGTCGTGCCACGGACAACCGGTCAAGTCCTTGCGATCCGGGATGTGGGTCGCTTCGGCCTTGCTGATCGGCATCATCATGGTCCGCGTTTCGGTCATCGCTACGCCCTAAAACACAGTGTGTGTCACGTCGTTTGTTACGTATAAAACCCGGCCCCAGAAGGGCCGACGCAAACCCGTTTCATTTGCAACATATACGAAGTTGACCGGCAGATGCAACTCCCTCGCAATTACGGGGGCAAATTTGTTCCCCGGTTCCGGCAGGAAGATTATCCGGGAAATCCCGTCCCATCTTTGCCCGTCTGTTGCGGTGTGTTACGACCTGTTTTGAAGCCACATTGACGTTCGCGCGCGGGGATTTCAGACTTATGGACAATCGGCGATCCAGTTTCGACTATGAAGACCTGCTGGCCTGCGGCCGTGGTGAGTTGTTCGGGCCCGGCAACGCCCAGTTGCCATTGCCGCCGATGCTGATGTTCGATCGGATTACCGAAATTTCCGAGACCGGCGGGGCCCACGGCAAGGGCATGGTGCGGGCGGAGCTCGACGTGAAGCCGGACCTCTGGTTTTTCCTGTGTCATTTCAAGGGCGACCCGGTCATGCCGGGCTGCCTGGGCCTGGATGCGATGTGGCAGATGGTTGGCTTTTTCCTCGGCTGGCTGGGCGCCCCCGGCAGTGGCCGGGCTCTCGGCATGGGCGAAGTGAAGTTTTCCGGGCAGGTGCTGCCGAACGTCAAGAAGGTTACCTATGGCGTTGATTTCAAGCGCGTGATGCGCTCGAAACTGGTGCTGGGCATCGCCGACGGCTGGCTGTCGGCCGACGGCACCGTCATCTACAAGGCCGCCGACCTCAAAGTGGGCCTGTTCAAGCAGGAAGACGCGGCGGCGGCGGCAAACGCCTGACCTGTCGCGCCTGGCGGAACAGCCGGCTGAAGGCTCCGGGCTGTTTGCCCTTGCGCGGTTGCCTGGGGCGGGCCAAATGTGCCCCAATTATCGATAATCGCGCGGCTTGAGTGAGGAAATATGGCCATGAGACGAGTCGTCGTCACCGGGATGGGGATCGTCTCATCCATCGGCAACAATTCGCAGGAAGTCCTCGCCAGCCTGCGCGAGGCTAAATCCGGCATCACCTTCGCCGAGGAATTTTCCGCGCACGGCTTCCGCTGCCAGGTCTATGGCAGGCCGACGCTCGATCCGGCCGGCTCGGTCGATCGCCGCGCCATGCGGTTCCTGAGCCAGGCGTCGGCGTGGAACCACGTCGCGATGGAGCAGGCGATCCGCGATAGCGGCGTCGAGGAAAACGACATCGTCAATCCGCGCACCGGCATCATCATGGGCGCCGGCGGACCGTCGACCGAGACCATCGTCGATGCCGCCGACATCACGCGCAAGAACAATTCGCCCAAGCGCATCGGCCCGTTCGCGGTACCCAAGGCGATGTCGTCGTCGCCGTCGGCCACGCTCGCCACCTGGTTCAAGATCAAGGGCGTCAACTATTCGATCTCGTCGGCCTGCGCGACCTCCAGTCATTGCATCGGCAATGCCGCCGAGATGATCCAGTGGGGCAAGCAGGACATGGTCTTCGCCGGCGGCTCGGAAGATCTGAGCTGGACGATGTCGAACCTGTTCGACGCCATGGGCGCGATGTCCTCCAAGTACAACGACACGCCGGCCACCGCGTCGCGCGCCTACGACGTCAGCCGCGACGGCTTCGTCATCGCTGGCGGCGCCGGCGTGCTGGTGCTGGAAGAGTACGAACACGCGAAGGCACGCGGTGCGAAGATCTATGCCGAGGTCGCCGGGTATGGTGCGACCTCGGACGGCCACGACATGGTGGCGCCGTCGGGCGAGGGTGCGATGCGCTGCATGAAGATGGCGCTGGAGACCTGCAAGGTGCCGATCGACTACATCAATCCGCACGCCACCGCGACGCCGGTCGGCGATGCCAAGGAAATCGAGGCGATCCGCGAAGTGTTCGGCGACAAATGCCCGCCGTTCTCGGCGACCAAGTCGCTGTCCGGCCATTCGCTCGGCGCCGCCGGCGTGCAGGAGGCCATTTATTCGCTGCTGATGATGCAGAACGGCTTCATGTGCGAAAGCGCCAACATCAAAGATCTCGACCCGGCCTTCGCCGACATGCCGATTTTGCGCGAGCGCAAGGACAACGTGACGCTCGGCGCCGTGCTGTCGAATTCGTTCGGCTTCGGCGGCACCAATGCGTCGCTCGTGTTCAAACACGTGGATGCGTAGACCTTCCGCTCATCCCCGCGCAAGCGGGGATCCAGCTCTTGCCGAATGACCATGGGCTCTGGATTCCCGCTTGCGCGGGAATGAGCGGAGTAAATGAAATGCTGAGGACACTAAAAAAATGCCCGGACTGATGGACGGAAAACGCGGCCTGATCATGGGCGTTGCCAACGATCACTCGATCGCCTGGGGCATTGCCAAGATGCTCAGCGATCACGGCGCGCAGCTCGCCTATACCTATCAGGGCGATGCGCTGCTCAAGCGCATCAAGCCGCTGGCCGAGCAGACCAACTCCGACATCATCCTGCCCTGCGACGTCGAGGACATTTCGACCGTCGATGCGGTTTTTGCCACGCTCAAGGAGAAGTGGGGCACCATCGATTTCTTCGTCCACGCGGTCGGCTTCTCGGACAAGAACGAACTGAAGGGCCGCTTCGCCGACAATACGCGCGAGAACTTCATCCGCACGATGGTGATCTCCTGCTTCTCCTTCGCCGAGAGCGCCAAGCGCGCGGCGGAGCTGATGCCCAACGGTGGCTCGCTGGTCACACTCACTTACAATGGCGGCGATCGTGCCATGCCCAATTACAACGTCATGGGTCTGGCGAAGGCGGCGCTTGAGTCCTCAGTGCGTTATCTCGCCGTCGATTTCGGTCACCAGAAGATCCGCGTCAATGCGATCTCGGCCGGCCCGATCCGCACGCTTGCCGGCGCTGGCATCAACGATGCGCGCTACATGTTCGCGTTCCAGCAGAAATATTCGCCGCTCGGCCGCGGCGTGACGCTCGAAGAACTCGGCGGCGCGGGCCTCTACCTGTGCTCGGATCTGTCGACCGGCGTCACGGGCGAAATCCATTTCGTCGACAGCGGCTATAACGTCATCGCCATGCCGCAGCCCGATGCGCTTAAGGCCGCGCAGGGCGTGGTCGATGGCGGGACGTAGAACTCTCTTATCCCTCCCCTGAAAGGGGAGGGTCCGGCGCGCAGCGCCGGGAGTGGGGTATTGCCACGCGTGAGGTTGCCCCCACCCGGCTCGCTACGCTCGCCACCCTCCCCCTGCGGGGGGACGGATAAGCAGAAATCAACACACGGCCGGGGAAATCCCCGGCCGTTTTGCATTTCTTCGTGATGGCAGTCTGATTACTTCGCCGCTTCGAGCGCCGGCTTGGCGGACACCTCGAAGCGGTCGTTGTTCATCACCCGGGTCCACGCCTTGACGAAGTCCTTGACGAACTTCTCCTTGGAGTCGGCGCAGGCATAGACTTCCGCCAGTGCGCGCAGCTGCGAGTGCGACCCGAAGATCAGGTCGACGCGCGTGCCGGTCCACTTGACCGCCTTGGTCTTGCGGTCGCGGCCTTCGTAGACGCCCTCGGTGCCGGTGGCCTGCCATTCCGTGTTCATGTCGAGCAAGTTGACGAAGAAGTCGTTGGTCAGCTTCCCCGTTTCCTTGGTGAAGACGCCGTGCTTGGAATCCGCGGCATTGGCCCCGAGAACCCGCAGGCCGCCGAGCAGCACCGTCATTTCCGGTGCGGTCAGGGCCAGCAATTGCGCCCGGTCCACCAGCGCCTCTTCCGGCTTCATGAACTGGATTTTCTTGGGGTTGGTGTAGTTGCGGAAGCCGTCCTGACGCGGCTCCAGCGGCGCGAAGGACTCGACGTCGGTCTGCTCCTGCGACGCATCCATGCGGCCCGGCGTGAAGGGCACCTTCACGTCGACGCCGGCATCCTTGGCCGCCTTTTCGACCGCGGCGCAGCCCCCGAGTACGATCAGGTCGGCGATCGACACCTTCTTGCCGAAGCCCTTCTGGATCGCTTCGAGGTTGTTCAGCACCGTCTTCAACTGCGCCGGCTGGTTCACTTCCCAGTCCTTCTGCGGAGCAAGACGAATACGCGCACCGTTGGCGCCGCCGCGCTTGTCCGACTTGCGGAAGGTCGAGGCCGACGACCACGCGGTCGAGACCAACTGCGGCACCGAGAGACCGGAAGCGAGGATCTTCGCCTTAAGCGCGGCAACGTCATTGTCGTCGAGCGTATAGTCGCAGGCCGGGATCGGGTCCTGCCAGATCAGGACTTCCTTCGGTACGAGCTTGCCGCGGTAGCGCACGCGCGGGCCCATGTCGCGGTGCGTGAGCTTGAACCAGGCGCGGGCGAAGGCGTCCGCGAACTGATCCGGGTTCTCGTAGAAGCGCCGCGAGATTTTCTCGTAGATGGGATCGAAGCGCAGCGCCAGGTCGGTGGTCAGCATGGTCGGCACGCGCTTCTTCGACGGATCGAAAGGATCCGGAATCGAGGCTTCGGCACCTTTCGCCTGCCACTGCTTGGCGCCGGCCGGGCTCTTGGTCAGTTCCCATTCGAACTTGAACAGGTTGTCGAAGAAGTGGTTGCTCCACTTGGTCGGCGTCTGCGACCAGATCACTTCCGGGCCGCCGGTGATGGCGTCGGCGCCGACGCCGGTGCCGAATTTGCTCTTCCAGCCGAGCCCCTGGTCCTCGATGGCGGCGCCTTCCGGATCGGGGCCGAGCAGCGACGGATCGCCCGCGCCGTGGGTCTTGCCGAGGGTGTGGCCGCCGGCAATCAGCGCGACGGTTTCCTCATCGTTCATCGCCATGCGGAAGAACGTTTCACGGATGTCCTTGGCCGCCGCGACCGGATCGGGGTTGCCGCCCGGGCCTTCCGGATTGACATAGATGAGGCCCATCTGCACCGCGCCGAGCGGTTCGGAAAGCTGGCGTTCGCCGCTGTAGCGTTCGTCGCCGAGCCAGGTGCCCTCGGGGCCCCAGTACAGTTCTTCAGGCTCCCACACGTCGGCGCGGCCGCCGGCAAAGCCGAAGGTCTTGAAGTCCATCGACTCGAGCGCGGCATTGCCGGCGAGAACCATCAGATCCGCCCAGGAGATCTTGCGGCCGTATTTCTGCTTGATCGGCCACAGCAGGCGACGCGCCTTGTCGAGGCTCGCGTTGTCTGGCCACGAATTGAGCGGCGCGAAGCGCTGCTGGCCGGCGCCGGCGCCGCCGCGGCCGTCGGTGATGCGGTAGGTGCCGGCGCTGTGCCAGGCCAGACGGATCATCAGGCCGCCGTAGTGACCCCAGTCGGCAGGCCACCATTCCTGACTGTCGGTCATCAGGGCCTGGAGGTCCTTGATGACGGCATCGAGATCGAGGCTTTCGAATTCCTTGGCGTAGTCGAAGTCCTTGCCCATCGGATCGGCGTCGGGATGGAGCGCATGCAGTACGCTGATATCGAGCTGCTCCGGCCACCAGTCACGGTTGCGATGGCCCTTGGTGTGCATCACCGGGCATTTGCCCGCGCCTTTATCGTCAGTCTTTGCGTCCATGGTGTCCTCCACTGAATCAGCGCTCGCAGAAGGAACTAGCGCGCGCGTGCGACGCTTATATGGAATTGTTCCAATAAGGTCTAATCGTATTGCGTCGCCTGTCTGATCAGATTAACTTATCGGCATGATCACTTTGCGGCAATTGCGTTACCTGTCGGCGCTGGCGCGCCATCGGCATTTCGGCCGCGCCGCCGAGGACTGTTCAGTAACCCAGCCGGCCCTGTCGATGCAGGTCCGCGAACTGGAGCGCGAGATCGGCGCCGAGCTGGTCGAGCGGCGTCCGGGCGATATCACCCTGACCGATACCGGGCTGGAGGTGGCCCAGCGCGCCGAACAGATTCTGATCGCAACCCGCGATCTGGTCGATTTCGCCCGCCACCGCGATCTCCTCAGCGGGCCGCTCAAGCTCGGCATCATCCCGACGCTGGCGCCCTACATATTGCCGCGCGTGCTGCCGCGGCTACAGGCGCTGTATCCGTTGTTGCGGCTGGAGGTGCGTGAGACCCAGACCAAAATGCTGCTCGACGAACTGGCGGCGGGCGCGCTCGATGCGGTGATGCTGGCGCTGCCGGCGGAGGCTGCCGATGTCTCGACGCTGCCGCTGTTCGAGGACAAGTTCCTGCTGGCGGTGCCGGCCAGCGACAAGCAGCCGCCGGACGGCCGGGTCGATCTGGAAGATGTCGACCAGCGCCGGCTGATCCTGCTGGAAGAAGGCCACTGCCTGCGCGACCAGACGCTGGCCTTCTGCGCCGCGCCAAAGCTTGTCGCTTTAAGGCGGGATGCGGCGGCGAGCCTCGGCGCGACGTCGCTGGCGACGGTGATGCAGATGGTGGCGAACGGCTATGGCGTGACGCTGCTGCCGCAGGTGGCGGCGGACACCGAGGCGCGCGACGACCGCGTAAAATTGCTGCGCTTCAACGATCCGCAGCCCGGCCGCAGCATCGGTCTGGTCTGGCGGCGCACATCGCCGCGCGCCCGGGATTTCGCGGCTTTGGGCGAAGTTCTGAAGCAGCGCGCATGATCAATGCACCGCGCCGCCAGTGCGGCGCGATGCATCGATAAGACTTGATCAGACGTCCAGCTTGCCGGCCATTGCAGCGGCGTAGCGTTCGCCAACCTTGGTCCAGTTCACGGTGTTCCACCAGGCCTTCAGGTAGTCGGCGCGGCGGTTCTGGTAGTTGAGGTAGTAAGCGTGCTCCCAGACGTCGTTGCCGAGCAGCACGCGCTTGCCGTCCATCATCGGGTTGTCCTGGTTCGGCCGGTTCTCGATCGCGAGCTTGCCATCCTTGGTCACCGTGACGAAGACCCAGCCGGAGCCGAACTGGCGTCCGCCCGAGGCATTGAAATCGGTCTGGAATTTTTCCATCCCGCCGAGGTCGCGATCGATCGCCGCCAGCACGTCGCCCGACGGCTTGCCGCCGTTCGGACCCATCACCTGCCAGAACATGGTGTGGTTGGCATGGCCGCCGAGATTGTTGCGCACGCCGGTGCGGATCGATTCCGGCAAAGCGTCGAGCTTGCCGAGGATGTCCGGAACCGGCATTTCCGCGAGCTTCGGATTGTCCTTGGCGAAATTGTTGAGATTGGTGATGAACGACTGATGATGCCGGCCGTGATGCAGTTCCATCGTCTTGGCGTCGATATGCGGCTCCAGCGCCGCGAACGGATAGCCCAGCGGCGGCAGCTTGAACGGGCCGGAAGGCGCGGGGGCGGCGGCCTGCGCAAACACCAAACGCGGTGCAGCGGCAGCGGCCACAATTCCTGTAGCGGCCATCATGACATGACGGCGGGTCAGCAATGACATGGGGTTCCTCCCTGGGGATGACGGGCAGTTTAGCAACTACGCGCGGAACCAGCGGTAAGTTGCACCGGAACCGCAGACTTCATGCGACGGAAGCGCACAGCGGTATCTCTGTGCGTCGAGAGCACAGTTTGGGACCATCAGCGCTTGATCGGCACGAACGGCACCGAATTGAGCAGCCGGCTCTCCTGCTTGACCAGGTAGCCGCAGGCGCCGTTTTCCTCGAGATACTTCTGCCACTCCGGGTCCTTGGCCAGCGCCGCGCGCCGCGTGGCGCGGTCGTTGACGTCGTCATAGGCCCACATGTGGATGTAAGCGTTCACGTCGCCGGTCTCGTGGGTGAAGTAGCCGAACGGCTCGCCGAGGTGCTTCTTCTGGATGGCGAAGCCGTTCTTCTCATAGAACGCCAGTTGCTTGCGGATGGTGCCGGGGCGGCAGGTGTAGGTGCGGTGTTCGACCAGCATGGCGTTTCCTCGGTTTGTTTGAGCGGGAATTCATTACCACCAATTTGGACGGCGGGTTTTCACCCATAAAAAAAGGGCGGCCCGAAAGCCGCCCCTTTTGAAAGTTTGTTGTGTCATGGCCGGGCTTGTCCCGGCCATACCGCTTAGGCTGGCACAGTGCCCGCCGTATCGGGATCACCGGGACAAGCCCGGTGATGACAGAAGCTATTTACTCCGCCGCGCTGCCGGCGGCCTGTTGCTCGCCGCCCTGCTTGGCCTCGAGGTCCTCGCCGGTGGTCTGGTCGACCGCCTTCATTGACAGGCGCACCTTGCCGCGCTCGTCGACGCCCAGCAGCTTGACCTTGACCTTGTCGCCTTCCTTGACGACGTCGGTGACCTTGTTGACGCGCGCCGCCGCCAGCTGGCTGATGTGCACGAGGCCGTCCTTGGCGCCGAAGAAGTTGACGAAGGCGCCGAAGTCCATGGTCTTGACCACGGTGCCGTCATAGATCTTGCCCGGCTCCGGATCGGAGGCGATCGACTTGATCCAGTTGATCGCCGCCTTGATCGACTCGGCGTCGGCCGAGGCAACCTTCACCGAACCGTCGTCCTCGATGTTGATCTTGGCGCCGGTCTTCTCGACGATCTCGCGGATCACCTTGCCGCCGGTGCCGATCACTTCGCGGATCTTGTCGGTCGGGATCTTGAACATCTCGATGCGCGGCGCGTGCTCGCCGATCTCGGCGCGGGCCGAGGTCAGCGCCTTCGACATTTCGCCGAGGATGTGCAGGCGGCCGTCCTTGGCCTGGCCGAGCGCCACCTTCATGATCTCCTCGGTGATGCCGGCGATCTTGATATCCATCTGCAGCGATGTGATGCCCTGATCGGTGCCGGCCACCTTGAAGTCCATGTCGCCGAGATGATCCTCGTCGCCGAGAATGTCGGACAGAACCGCGAAGCGCTTGTCTTCGAGGATCAGGCCCATGGCGATGCCCGCCGCCGGGCGCTTGATCGGGACGCCGGCATCCATCAGCGCCAGCGAACCGCCGCAGACGGAGGCCATCGACGACGACCCGTTCGACTCGGTGATCTCCGACACCAGACGGATGGTGTAGGGGAATTCGTCCGCCTTCGGCAGCAACGGATGCAGCGCGCGCCAGGCGAGCTTGCCGTGGCCGATTTCGCGCCGCTTGGTGCCGCCCATGCGGCCGGTCTCACCGACCGAGTAGGGGGGGAAGTTGTAGTGCAGCAGGAACGACTCCTTGTAGGAGCCCTGCAGCGCGTCGATCCACTGCTCGTCCTCGCCGGTGCCGAGCGTGGCCACCACCAGCGCCTGGGTTTCGCCGCGGGTGAACAGCGCCGAACCATGGGTGCGCGGCAGCAGGCCAACTTCGGTGACGATGCTGCGCACGGTCGAGAGATCGCGGCCGTCGATGCGCTTGCTGGTGTCGAGGATGTTCCAGCGAACGATCTTGGCTTCCAGCTCCTTGAACACGCCGGCGACGCGCAGCTTGTCGAATTCCGGCTCGGCGCCTTCCGGGAAGAACTGCGCCATCACGGCCTTCTTGACAGCGGCGACGGCGTTCTGGCGCTCCATCTTGAGCGGGATCGAATAGGCGGCGCGCAGATCCTTCTCGGCCATGTCGAGAATTTTCTTCTCGAGCGCGGCGTTGTCGACGACCGCCAGTTCGCGCGGCTCCTTCGCCGCCTTTTCGGCGAGCTTGATGATCGCCTCGATCACCGGCTGGAAATGCCGGTGGCCGAACATCACGGCGCCGAGCATCACGTCTTCGTTGAGTTCTTTTGCTTCCGACTCGACCATCAGCACGGCGTCGGCGGTGCCGGCGACGACCAGATCGAGCTGGCTCTCGGCCATTTCGTCGATGGTCGGGTTCAGCACGTATTCATTATTGACGAAGCCGACGCGCGCGGCGCCGATCGGGCCCATGAACGGCGCGCCCGACAGCGTCAGTGCGGCAGAGGCCGCGACCAGCGCCAGAATGTCCGGATCATTTTCGAGATCGTGCGACAGCGTGGTGACGATCACCTGCGTCTCGCAGCGCCAGCCATCGGCGAACAGCGGACGGATGGGGCGGTCGATCAGGCGGGAAACCAGCGTTTCCTTTTCGGTCGGACGGCCTTCGCGCTTGAAATAGCCGCCCGGAATGCGGCCGGCGGCGTAATATTTTTCCTGGTAGTCGACGGTCAGCGGCAGGAAGTCGACGCCTTCGCGCGGCTGCTTGGCAGCGACGGCGGTGGCGAGCACGGTGGTCTCGCCGTAGGTGGCGAGCACGGCGCCGTCGGCCTGCCGCGCGATGCGGCCGGTCTCAAGAACGAGCTTGCGCCCGCCCCAATCGAGTTCAACTCGATGCATATCGAACATTGCGTTTCTCTCTCATGTTTTCAGGCAACGCGCCGAAAGCCATGAGCAAGACGGCGAGACGCTGTCACGCGCGGCCCGCGCAAAGCGGGAAGCGTACAGCGGCCGGCGATCCTGCCATGGCGTTCGAACCTTGCCTCGCAAGAGGCGAACCTTGTCGGCTCTTGCTTGTCGCCGGCAGCGCCTATCGCCGCCGGTCGCACAGCGAATGCGTCAAACGCAGTCGCTTCACAAAACGCGCGCAGCAGACGAATTCCGCCGCGCGCGGCACAAAATTATCGGCGGATGCCGAGCTTCTCAATCAACGACTTGTAGCTGGCTTCGTTGGTGCGCCGCAGATAGTCGAGCAGCGTCCGGCGCTGGCTGACCATCTTGAGCAGGCCGCGGCGGGAATGGTTGTCCTTGCCGTGGGTCCGGAAATGCTCGGTCAGGTTGTTGATGCGCTCGGACAGGATCGCGACCTGCACTTCGGGCGAACCGGTATCACCGGACTTGGTGGCGTAGGTCTTGATCACTTCAGCCTTGCGGCTTGCCGTTACCGACATCGGTCATCCTTTCTTCGGTGCGGCTCTGCCCAGCAGGCCGACCAGGTTGAATACGCGCTTGGGGACGATGTCTCCGTGGTCCAGGTCGGCAAGGGCCAGAAGCTGACCCGAAACCGTCACATAGACTGGCCCACTGAAATTGGGTGCGTCCCGTCCGCGCAACAAAACGGCTTGGCCTCTCGTCAGCCTTGCCGCATCCGCCCGACTGATGGCCAGCGCCGGGATGTCGTCCAGCGCGGTCTCAACGGGCATAAGCGCGTCGGCGAGGCTCGCCTCGCCGGCAACGGCTCTATGGCACAGGGCCTCCAAATCTTCCAGTGGAATCATGGTTTCTTCGGTAAATGGTCCCACCGAGACCCGGCGCAGGGCGCTGACATGGCCGAAACAGCCGAGCGCCCGTCCCATATCCCGGGCCAGCGAGCGGACATAGGTGCCCTTGCCGCATTCGGCCTCCAGCACCGCGTGGTCGGCGTCCGGCGTCTCCACCAGCTCCAGACGGCCGATATCGACCGTTCTGGCGGCAAGCTCGACAATTTGGCCATCGCGGGCGAGGTCGTAGGCCCGTTCACCCTCGATCTTGATGGCGGAATAGCGCGGCGGCACCTGCTGGATGGAGCCGACATAGCCCGGTAACAAAGCGCGGATCGCCTCGGCGGTCGGCCGCTGCGCGCTGGATTCGATGACCCGGCCCTCGGTGTCGTCGGTATCCCGTTCCTCGCCCCAGCAGACGGTAAATCGGTACAGTTTCCGGCCATCCATGACGAAGGGGACGGTTTTGGTGGCCTCGCCGAGGGCGATCGGCAGGCAGCCGGAGGCGAGCGGATCGAGCGTGCCGGCATGGCCGGCGCGCCGGGCGGTGAACAGCCGCTTGATGACGCTGACGGCGTGGGTCGAGGTCATGCCGACCGGCTTGTCCAGCACCACCCAGCCATGGACGTCGCGCTTGTCGCGCTTGAACTGCTTTTTTCTCTCCCGCGGCCGATTGCCTTCGTCTCCCTCCCCCGCTTGCGGGGGAGGGTTGGGGAGGGGGCGCTGTTGGCTCGAAGCCATTCCCCCACCCGGCTCACTTCGTTCGCCGACCTCCCCCGCAAGCGGGGGAGGTGAAGAAAGCGCGGCTTCGGCCTCGACCGGAGCGGCCATGGTCTCGAGAAACTTATTCATCGCCGCTCTCGTCTTTCTGCAGGTCGCGCTTCACTTCGGGCGAGCGCAGCAGTCTGTCGATGCGCTCGGCCTCCTCGAAGCGGTCGTCGATGCGGAACCGCAGATCGGGCGCGAATTTCAGGTTGATGCTGTGCGCGACTTCGCCGCGCAGGTACTTCTTGTTGCGCTCGAACGCCTCGACGACTTCATCGGCGTCGCGGCCGGCCAGCGGCATGATGTAGACGGTGGCGAGCCGCAGATCCGGGCTCATGCGCACTTCCGGCACGGTGATGAGATGGCCTTCGATCACCGGGTCGTGCACCTCGCCGCGCACCAGCAGCTCGGCGATGGCGTGGCGCACCAGTTCGCCGACGCGCAACTGCCGTTGCGAGCCGCCGGGCGTGCCGCTGTCGCGGTGTGATTTTTTGCGTGGCATAAGGTCCAATTATTTCATTGGTCGTGGCCGGGCTTGTCCCGACCATCCCGCCTGGGCAGGCGCAATGCGCTGCCAAACGGGATGCCCGGCACAAGGCCGGGCATGACGGTGGAAAAAAGGCAGAGACGTTATGCCGAAGCCGTGAGATTTGGACTCACAGGCTGCGCAGGATCGTCTCCACCCGGTAGCATTCGATCACGTCGCCGGCGCGCATGTCCTGGTAGTCCTCGAAGGCCATGCCGCATTCCATGCCGGACGACACTTCCTTGACGTCGTCCTTGAAGCGCTTGAGCTGGCTCAGCTTGCCTTCGTGGATGACGACGTTGTCGCGGATCAGGCGCACATTGGCGCCGCGTTCCACGGTGCCGTCGGTGACGCGGCAGCCGGCGATGTTGCCGATCTTAGAGACCTTGAAGATTTCTAGGATCTGCGCGTTGCCCAGCATGGTCTCGCGCATGGTCGGCGGCAGCAGGCCCGACATGGCCTTTTTCACGTCGTCGACGAGATCGTAGATGATGTTGTAGTAGCGGATTTCGATGCCGCCACGCTCGGCCGCGCTGCGCGCTTCCTTGTTGGCGCGCACGTTGAAGGCGATGATCGGCACGCCGGAAGCTTCGGCCAGCGTCACGTCGGACTCGGAGATGCCGCCGACGCCGGAGTGCAGCACGCGCGCCGCGACTTCCTCGGTGCCCATCTTGTCGAGCGCGCCGACGATCGCTTCGAGCGATCCCTGCACGTCCGACTTGATGATCAGCGGGAATTCCTTGCGGCCCGATGTCTTGGCCTGCGCCATCATCTGCTCGAGCGAACCGCGCATCGCGGTGCCGCGGCTGGAGTGCTTCTCGCGCTTCTGGCGGGCCCGGTAATCTGTGACTTCGCGGGCGCGGGCTTCGTTCTCGACCACCGCGAGGCGGTCGCCGGCATCCGGCGTACCGGAGAAGCCGAGCACTTCGACCGGCGTCGACGGGCCGGCCGTGGCGATGGTTTCACCGGTGTCCGACACGAGGGCGCGCACGCGGCCCCATTCGGCGCCGGCCACGACGAGGTCGCCGACCCGCAGCGTGCCGCGCTGAACCAGCACGGTCGCGACGGGGCCGCGGCCGCGGTCCAGCTTGGCTTCGATCACGGTGCCTTCGGCCGGGCGGACCGGATTGGCTTTCAGGTCGAGCAGTTCGGCCTGCAGGCCGAGCATCTCCAGAAGCTTGTCGATATTGGTCTTCTTCAGCGCCGACACTTCGACGTCGACGACGTCGCCGCCGAGCGATTCGACCTGGATTTCGTGCTGCAGCAGTTCGGTGCGCACGCGATCGGGCTTGGAGTCCGGCTTGTCGATCTTGTTGATGGCGACGATGATCGGCACCTTCGCCGCCTTGGCGTGATGGATCGCTTCCACCGTCTGCGGCATGACGCCGTCATCGGCGGCCACCACCAGCACGACGATGTCGGTCACCTTGGCGCCGCGCGCCCGCATCGCCGTGAAGGCGGCGTGGCCGGGCGTGTCGATGAAGGTGATCTTGGCGCCGGAGGGCGACGTCACCTGATAGGCGCCGATGTGCTGGGTGATGCCGCCGGCCTCGCCCGACACGACGTCGGCCGAGCGGATGGTGTCGAGCAGCGAGGTCTTGCCGTGGTCGACGTGACCCATGACGGTGACCACCGGCGCGCGCGGCACCAGCTTGTCGTCGTCGTCGGCGACATCGAACAGGCCTTCTTCGACGTCGGCTTCCGCGACGCGGCGAACGGTGTGGCCCATTTCTTCGGCCACCAGCTGCGCGGTGTCGGCGTCGATCACGTCGTTGATGGTCACCATCTGGCCCTGCTTCATCAGCAGGCGGATGACATCGACCGCGCGTTCCGACATGCGGTTGGCGAGATCGGAAATCGTGATGGCCTCGGGGATTGTCACCTCGCGCACGAGCTTTTCCTTCGGCTCGTTCGAGGCGTGACCCTTGAGGCGCTGGGTGCGGCGGCGGAACGAGGCGACCGAGCGTTCGCGCACTTCGTCGGCGCGCAAGGCGGTGACCAGCGTCAGACGGCCACGCTCCTTGGCGGGCGCGGCGCGCGGCGCTGCAGGGCGGGCTGCGGCCGGGCGCGCGGCACCGGCGCCGCCGCCACCGGGGCGACGGGAAACGCGCGGGGCTTCTTCCTCTTCGGCTTCCAGCTTCAACTTGCCGGCGGCCGGTTTTTTCACGTCTTCTTCGACAAGGCGCTTCTTGGCAACTTCGCCGGCCTTCTTGCGGGTCTCTTCCTCGACCTTGCGGCGTTCGTCTTCCTCACGCTTGCGCGCTTCGGCAGCTTCGCGTTCGGTCTTTTCGATGCCTTCGCGGGAGGCGCGGCGGCGCGCTTCTTCCTCGGCGATCTTGCGCTCTTCGGCTTCGCGTACGCGCGAGTCGGCCAGCGCATGGGCGCGGGCGACGCGTTCTTCCTCGGTCAGCGTGCGCAGCACGACGCCGGAGGGTTTCGGTTCGACATGGGGCGCGGCAACCGGGGCCGGGCGCGGCGCGGCGACCTTGGCCTTCGGCGCTTCGACCACTGGCTCCGGCTTGGTGTCCGGCTGGCCGCCGATATTGCGGCGCTTGATCTTCTCGACCACCACCTGCTTGCTGCGGCCATGGCTGAAGCTCTGGCGCACCACGCCCGTTTCGGTGCGCGGCTTCAACGACAGCGTCAATTTCTTTTCGCCAGGGTTCTTCGTTTCGCTGCTCATTCCGTACTTTTTCCTTGTGCGCCATCCGTTGGCGCATCCATTTTCAGTGCGTCCAGTGTGCCTTCGATTGGCGCAGGCGCGCTCACTGCATCGGGGTATCCGGTCCGAAAGCGCTCCAAGCGCTTGACGCGAGCGAGAAATGTCTCGCTCCCGGGCCCGGCAAGCAGGGCTGCATGTACCACATTTGGGCGGCTCAATGCCAAATCCAATTGTTGGCCGGCAAAGAGCCCAATCACCGCAATTTCAGCCGTTTTTTCGCCCCGGGCGCGGTGCAAGGCCGAATCCAGCTTGCGCACCCCGTCCACCGCAGCGTCTTTGGCGTGAATCAGCGCCACGATGCCGTCGCGGCCGACGGCCGCTTCGACCTTGGCGTAGCCGCACACCACCTTGCCGCCCTTGCCGGCGATCGCCAGCGCATCCAGCGCCGAACGTTCCAGCAGGCGCTCGGTTGCCAACGCCAGGTCTTTCGCCATGCGCACATCCCGCTTGAAGCCGCGGGCGAATACGTTGCGTTTGACCGCGTCCTCGATCGCGGTCCGGGTCGCCGTCACCCAGATGCCGCGGCCAGGCAGCTTGCGCTTCACGTCGGGAACCACCTCCCCGGCGGGGCCCAGCACAAAGCGGATCAGCTCGGACACCGGTTTGACGTCGCGGCTCAGCGCACAGGTCCGCTCGGTTCCCGCCGCGACGCTGATCGCGCCGCGGTCGAGATCCTGCTCCTGCACATCCAGGCCCTGTGTCTCTGCCAGCATCGTCGTGTCGATCTCCCTTTAGGCCTGAGCCTCTTCGACCGGCTCGGCTTCCGCTGGCGCCAGTTCGGCTTCGGTGATCCAGCCGGCCTTCAGGCGGGCCTGCATGACGATCGCCTCGGCGTCCTCGCGCGACACGTTGAGGCCGTCGAAATAGCCGGGCTCGTTCTTGGTCTCGCCGTCCTTGCGCTCGGTCCAGCCGACCAGATCGTCGGTGGCGCAGCCGGCCAGATCTTCAACCGTCTTCACCTCGTTCTCGCCGAGCTTGACCAGCATGGCCGTGGTGATGCCGGGGACTTCCCGGATTTCGTCGGCAACGCCGAGTTCTACCCGCTTGGCATCGAGTTCGGCTTCCTGGCGGCCGATGAACTCCTTGGCGCGCTCCTGCAACTCGCGCGCCGTCTCTTCGTCGAAGCCTTCGATGCCGGCGATTTCCTTCTCGTCGACCATTGCCAGCTCCTCGATCGAGCCGAAGCCTTCCGAGGCCAGCAACTGACCGACAACTTCGTCGAGATTGAGGGCCTCGACGAATACCTTGGTGCGGCTTTCGAACTCCGCCTGACGGCGCTCGGATTCTTCCTGCTCGGTGAGGATGTCGATGTCCCAGCCGGTGAGCTGCGACGCGAGGCGCACGTTCTGGCCGCGGCGTCCGATCGCCAGCGACAGCTGCGCGTCCGGCACCACGACTTCGATGCGCTCCTTGTCTTCATCGAGCACGACCTTGGCGACTTCCGCCGGCGCCAGCGCGTTGACGACGAAGGTCGCGATGTCGGCCGACCACGGGATGATGTCGATCTTCTCGCCCTGCAGTTCATTCACCACGGCCTGCACGCGCGAGCCGCGCATGCCGACGCAGGCGCCGACCGGATCGACGCTTGAATCGCGTGAAATAACGGCGATTTTGGCGCGCGAACCGGGGTCGCGGGCTACCGCCTTCACTTCGACGATGCCGTCATAGATTTCCGGCACTTCCTGCGCGAACAGCTTGGCGGTGAACTGCGGATGCGTGCGCGACAGGAATATCTGCGGGCCGCGCGGCTCGCGGCGGACGTCGTAGATGAAGGCGCGGATGCGGTCGCCGTTGCGGAACACTTCGCGCGGCAGCAATTCGTCTCTGCGCACGATGGCCTCGCCGCGGCCGAGATCGACCACCACGTTGCCGTACTCGACGCGCTTGACGACGCCGTTGACGATCTCGCCGATGCGATCCTTGTACTCGGCATATTGCCGGTCGCGCTCGGCCTCGCGCACTTTTTGAACGATGACCTGCTTGGCCGATTGCGCGGCGATGCGGCCGTATTCCAGCGGCGGCAGCGGATCGGCGATGGTGTCGCCGACCTGCGCGGCGGGGTGACGCTTGCGCGCGTCTTCCAGCGTGATCTGGTTGGACGAGTTCTCGACCGTTTCGGCCACCAGCATGTGGCGGGTGAGGCGGAGATCGCCGGTCTTCGGCTCGATCTCGGCGTGCACGTCGGTCTCGGCGCCGTAGCGCGAGCGCGCCGCCTTGGCGATGGCGTCCTCCATCGCCGCGATGACAATACCGCGGTCGATCGATTTCTCGCGCGCGACCGCATCGGCGATCTGCAACAATTCGAGCCGGTTGGCGCTGACTGCCATCGCTCAGTCTCCCTCTTTCAAAATACTCTCGTCGTGACGGGAAGCGGGTGCCGCTGCCCGGGATCAATCCTTGCCGGTGGCATCGGCTTTTCGGCCGAGCCGGCGCTGCCGTTGTTCCTTGCGCGCGTCGCGCGCCTCGCGCTTGGCGGCTTTCTCGCGGCGCAGTGCCTGCGCGACCAGTTCGTCGGTCAGCACCAGTTTGGCCTCGCTCATGTCGGCGATCGGCAGCAGAACGTCGGCGTCCTCGCCGGCCGCCGCATCGTCCCGGCGCAACCGGGCGATGTCACCTTCGGTGCCGGCCAGAAGGCCGCGGAACCGCTTGCGGCCATCGACCGGAACTTCCATCTCGATCTTGGTCAGATGGCCGGTGTAGCGGTCGAAATCGGACTTCCGCACCAGCGGCCGGTCGATACCGGGCGACGAGATCTCCAGGCGGTAGGCCTTGGCGATCGGGTCGGCCACGTCCAGAACGGGCGACAACGCGCGCGAGATGGTTTCGCAGTCCTCGACCGTCATGGTGCCGTCCGGGCGCTCCGCCATGATCTGCACGGTGCAGCCTTCGGTGGCCGATACTTTCACCCGCACCAGCCGGTAGCCGAGCTGCTCGATGACCGGTTCGGCCACCGTGGCGACGCGCGCCGGCAGCCCCGGCTCGACGACAAGCCGTGGTTCGATGTCGCCTGGAGCGGCGGTTGAGGCCGCCTCGGTCTGATGTGCGTGGCTTTCGGCCATTTTGGTAACAAAAAAGAGCGGGCCCGGGGGGACCCACTCTCAAAACCCGCTGGTTATGAGTGTGTATTGCTTGACTGCGGGAATATAGCCGTTTTGCCGCCCCATGCAAGGCTTTCCAGGATTTCAGGGGCTAACCCTTCCTTCAGAATCTGCCCTTAAATTTGCGTAAAGCCGTTGGCTGCCAGAGTTCCACAGGCGTTTTCAAGGTTTTGTAATGGGTGCTCCCGCGTCGCTGCTTCCTGAACTGGAAGATGTGGTCCAGCATGGCACGGCGGAAAAACGTGCCGAAACCCTGCGCCGGGTCACCGGCCTTTTCCTCGACAGCGCCGCCGCCTTCAATGACGAGCATGTGGCACTGTTCGACGACGTGATCGGCTGCCTGATCGACGAGATCGAGGCCAAGGCACTGGCCGAACTGGCGCGCCGCCTTGCGCCGATCGCCAACGCGCCGAAGGGCGTGGTGAGCAAGCTGGCGCGAAACGACGATATCGAGGTCGCCGGACCCCTGATCAAGGCGGCCAATATCGCCGATGCCGACCTGATGCATATCGCGTCGACCAAGAGCCAGGCGCACTTGCTGGCGTTGTCGACACGCAAGAATGTCAGCGAAGCGCTGTCGGACGTTCTGGTGACGCGCGGCGATCGCGAGGTGGCGCGCTCCATCGCGACCAATCCGCAGGCGCGCCTGTCCGAAGCTGCGTTCAACACGCTGGTGCAGCGCGCCGAGCAGGATGGCGTACTGGCCGAGAAGGTCGGGATGCGCACCGATATTCCGCCGCGCCTGTTCCGCCAATTGCTGCTGCAAGCCAGCGATGTGGTGCAGAAGCGCCTGCTGGCCGAGGCCAAGCCGGAGACCCAGGCCGAGATCCGCAAGGTGCTGGCGAAAGTGACCGACGAGGTCGCCGTGAAAGCGGCGCCGCGAAATTATACGGCGGCGCTGGCGTCGGTGCGGGCGCTGCACAAGGAGCGCAGGCTCGGCGAACAGGAAATCTTCGACTACGCCAATGCCGGAAAGTACGAGGAGACCATCGCGGGTCTCGCCACCGTCTGTGCGGTGCCGGTCGAGGTGGTGGACCGGCTGGTGAATGGCGAGCGCGCCGATCCGGTCCTGATTCTGGCGCGTTCGGCCGGCTTCGGCTGGCCGACGGTGCGGGCGATCATCAAATCGCGGTCCGGCGCCAAGGTATCAAGTCAGGTGCTCGACGCGGCGCATGAGAATTTCGAGCGGCTGACCGCCGCCACCGCGCAGCGCGTGGTGCGGTTCTGGCAAGTGCGTCAGGGCACGGGCGAGTAGGATTCCGCAACCGTTTCCTCCGCTCATTCCCGCGAAAGCGGGAATCTAGAAACGACAAATTCTGAATATGCCGCAAAGGCTGGGTCCCCGCGTCCGCGGGGACGAGCGGTTTTCAGATGCGCCGGAAAATGAAATAGGCCGGCGTGCGGCCCTCGCGGATCGCCTTGGCCTCGTAGCGCGTGCGCGAAAATCCTGGCCACGGCTTGCGCCAGTCGTCGGCGCATTCGGCGGTCCAGGCGAAATCCTTCGACCGCATGATCCGCGTCAGCGCATAGGCGGCGTAGTCGGCAATGTCGGTGGCGAAGCGCAATTCGCCGCCGGGCTCAAGCACCCGCGCCAGCCGCGTCAGCATCTCGTCCTGGACGAAGCGCCGCTTCCAGTGCCGGCGCTTCGGCCATGGGTCGGGATAGAGCAGATCGATGCGCGACAACTGGCCTTCCGGCAGCCAGTCCAGCAGGTCGCTGGCATCGCCGAAGTGCAGACGGATATTGGTGAGGTCTTCGTCCTCGATCGCGACCAGCGCCTTGCCGATCGCTTCGGTAAAGCCGTCGCAGCCGATGAAGCCGCTGCGCGGCTCATCGATGGCCTGTTTGATGAGATGCTCGGCGCCGCCGAAGCCGATTTCCATCCGCAGCCGATCAGGCGCGGTTGCAAAAAGACTGCGTAAATCGGCCGGCGGCGGCTGGCCCAGATCGAGCGCGAGGCTCGGCAGCAGCTCATCAAACAGGGCCGCCTGCCGCGGCTTCAGCGGATGCTGGCCCTTGCGGCGGCCGAAGAAGGCGCGCCCTGCTTTGTCATCACCGGGCCGCCGCGAAGCGGCGTGACCCGGTGATCCCGATTTATCTGGCACGGTTTTGCGCCCCTACACGAGATCGCCGGGCCAAGCCCGGCGATGACAGAGAGCGGATTTGACCGGAATAGCCGGCCTACTTCACCGCGCTTCTGATCGCGGCGGCGAGATCTGTCTTTTCCCACGAGAAGCCGCCGTCCTTGTCCGGGGCGCGGCCGAAGTGACCGTAGGCCGCGGTGCGCCGGTAGATCGGCTTGTTCAGCTTCAGCGTGCGGCGGATGTTGGTCGGGGTCAGGCGGAACAACTCGGGCAGGATCTTCTCGAGCTTCTTCTCGTCGACCTGGCCGGTGCCGTGCAGATCGACCAGCACCGACATCGGGTCGGCGACGCCGATCGCGTAGGCGACCTGAATGGTGCAGCGCTCGGCAATGCCGGCCGCGACCACGTTTTTAGCGAGATAGCGGGTCGCATAGGCCGCCGAACGGTCGACCTTGGTCGGGTCCTTGCCGGAGAAGGCACCGCCGCCATGCGGCGCGTATCCGCCGTAGGTGTCGACGATGATCTTGCGGCCGGTGAGGCCGCAGTCGCCGTCGGGGCCGCCGATGACAAAGTTGCCGGTGGGGTTGACCAGGAAGTCGGACGACTTCGACGGCATCCAGCCTTTCGGCAGGGCGGCTTCCACGGTGGCGGCGATCAGATCCTTGACCATGCCCGGCGTGTACTTCTTGCCGTTGCGGCTTTTTTCGTTGTGCTGGGTCGACACCACGACCTTGTTGCAGCCGACCGGTTTGCCGTCGACGTAGCGAACAGTGACCTGGCTCTTCGAGTCGGGCTGAAGGTCGGCAAGGTCGCCAGAGTGCCGCTTGTCCGCGAGCGCCTTCAGAATCTTGTGTGCGAAATAGATCGGCGCCGGCATGAACGAGTTCTTCTCGTAGACTTCGCTTTCGGTGCAGGCGAAGCCGAACATCATGCCCTGGTCGCCGGCGCCTTCTTCTTCGCCGCTCTTTTTCTTCTTGGCGTCGACGCCCATGGCGATGTCGGCGGACTGGCCGTGCAGCAGCACCTCGACGTCGGCGCCGTAGCTCGAGAAGCCGTCCTGGTCGTAGCCGATATCCTTGACCACGCCGCGCGCGATCTTGGCGATCAGCTCGCGGTCGACGACGAACTTGTCGTTGTGCTTGTGGAAGAACGGCGACTGTCCGCGGCCTTCGCCGGCGATGACGATCTTGTTGGTGGTGGTCAGGGTTTCGCAGCCGAGCCGCGTGTTTACCGCGCTGTCGTCGGAAATGCCGAGCTTGATATCGTTTTCAAGAAATGCGTCGAGCACCGCGTCGGAAATCTGGTCACAGACCTTGTCCGGATGACCTTCGGAAACCGACTCGCTCGTGAACAGAAAATTCTTGTGAGCCACCGCTGAAACTCCCTCCGGGGGGCGCAATATGGGATCGCCCCGATGAAACGTCGGGTGTTTCTTGCAGCGGCGGCTTGCAAGGTCAAGATGGGGGTAGCGGTGGGCATCATTCTCGCGCGGCGTGTGGGCCGCCCGAGGGTCAGTCCTCGCCGGCGATCTGCTCGACCAGGTCAACGATACGGCGGCGCAGCTTGCTGTTCTTGATGCGCATGAACGCCTTGGTCAGAGACAGTCCGTCAGAGGTGGCCAGGAAGTCGGACACATAGGCGGGCGAGGGCGCTTCGCTCAGGCCGCCGACATGACCCGGCATGTTCGGCGCGCCTTCGAAGAAGAAAGACACCGGCACCTGAAGGATATTGGAGATCTGTTGCAGCCGGCTGGCGCCAATACGATTGGTACCCTTCTCGTATTTTTGCACCTGCTGGAATGTCAGGCCGAGGGCGTCGCCGAGCTTTTCCTGGCTCATGCTCAGCATCATCCGACGCATACGCACGCGCGAACCGACGTGCTTGTCGATCGGATTCGGCACCTTCTTGGCCATCATAAGCTTCTCCTATGCCTCCATTGCGCTGCGTAATGTCACAACTACAGGCCTTTATGCAATCTGTCATTTCTGTTTGAGCGGGACTCAACGTCAAAGAAGATTGAAAATTGCCAATAATTTTCAGGACATCTCGATCAATCATGCGCAAAAAGCAGACGGCAGAACCGCACAGTTAATTGCAAATATATACAACCAAAGGGAGTTGTTGGCCCGAAGTCTCTATCTAGGGCCGAAATCGCCTGCGGCTGACGGCAATCAAACTGCCTACCAGAAATAGAATTAAGGGGTATTCGCCCATGGCCACGTAGGGGGTTGTCCCGGCGGCGGTGGGCAGTCGCGAGTCGAGGATGCCTTCGACCCCGAGCGGCAGCGACGCGACGATGCGGCCGAGGGGATCGATCACGGCGGAAATGCCGGTATTGGCGGCGCGCACCAGCGGCAGCGCCTGGGCGATGGCCAGCGTCCGGGACTGTTGGAGGTGCTGGTAGGGCCCTGAACTGATGCCGAACCAGCCGTCATTGGTGAGGTTGACCAGCCAGCCCGGCCGCTCGCCGGCCGGCACGGCGGCGCCCGGAAAAATCACTTCGTAGCAGATCAGCGGCAGCATGCGGGGCGCGCCCGGCACATCCATGGCGCGGCGCCGATCACCCGACAGAAAACCCCCGACCTGCCTGGTCAGCTGGCGCAAGCCGAGCCGCTCCAGAAAGCTTTGAAAAGGCAAATATTCGCCGAACGGCACCAGATGCACCTTGTCATAGATGCCGCGGATCGAGCCGTCGGGATCGATCACATAGATGGAGTTGTAGGCGCGGGGATTGGCGGCGGAGGCGTCCGGCGCCGCGCGCACCGCGCCGGTGATCAGCGCGGTGCCGCCGGGCGTCAGCAGCGATGCAATCTGCGCCAGCGCTTCCGGCTCGCGCGCCAGAAAAAACGGGAAGGCGGATTCCGGCCAGATCAGATGCGTGACGTCGCGCAGGCCGCCCGATTGGGGTCCGGTGGCGCGGTCGGACAGGCGCAGGTATCGCGCCATTACCGAGGTCTTGGCCGAATAGTTGAACTTCTCGTCCTGCTGCAGGTTTGGCTGCATGATGCGCAGCCTCACGTCGCTGACGTAGGTGGTGGGATGCATCGATAATCGCACCGCGCCATAGGCGGTGAGGCCGGCAAGCAGGGCGATGCCGATGATCAGCGGCCGGCGCGGATGCGGTGTGTCGACGGCTTCGTCGGTCAGAACCGCCGGGGTCGAGAAGATCGCGATGGCGAGAAACGTCAGGCCCCAGATTCCGACCAGCGACACGCTTTGCGCCAGGGCGAGCGGCTCGGTCAGCGCGTAGCCGAACGTGTTCCACGGAAACCCGGTCAGAAGATACCCGCGCAGCCATTCGGCCATCGTCAACAGGGCCGCCAGTGCCAGCAGGCGCGTCGGCCCACGCGTCCAGACCAGCCGGGCCACGGCGACCCCAAGGCCGGTAAAGATCGCCAGATAAGCGGGCAGGCCGGCGACCGCCACCGGCAGCAACCAGCCGAAGGTCTTGGCGTCGACCAGGAAGGCGTGGCCAATCCAGTACAGCCCGACCACGAAATAGCCGAAGCCGAAGCACCAGCCGGCAATGGCGGCGGGGACCGCGCCGTTCCAGCGCCCGGAGGCCGAGCCATCCACCAGCCAGACCAGAATGGGAAAGGTCAGGAACAGGACCGGCCAGGCATTGAAAGGCGCCATCGCCAGCGCCGAGACGCAGCCGGCGGCAAAGGCGATACCGGCGCGCTGCCAGCCGGAGGCGAGCACGATCGTGTGGGCAAGGCGGGACAGCGTCACGGCCGGGACGAGGTGGCCGGCACATCGGTCCGGGAATCGGCCGCGGTATCGGCCGGCGCCGGTGCATCGTCGACCGGCAGGGTCGGTGGTGTGGTGCCGGCCAGGACCGCATCGGGTTCGCCGCGTCGGCGCGTCAGGTCGCGCGGCCGCTCGCGCTTCTCTTTCAGCCGGATGATGCGCACACGCTTGATGCGGCGCGGATCGGCGTCCAGCACCTCGAATTCGAACAGGCCGGGGCCGGGAATGAGCTCGCCGCGCAACGGCAGCCGGCCGGCGCGGGTGACGAGGTAGCCGCCCAGCGTATCGACTTCCTCGGCCGCGTCGCCGACGTCGAAATCATGGCCGACGATGCCCACCACGTCCTTCAGTTCGGCGCGCGCGTCGGCGATGTACGAGCCGTCCGGCTGATGCACCACCGAGGCGGCCTCGTCCTCGTCGTGTTCGTCGCCGATTTCGCCGACGATCTGCTCAACGATGTCTTCCATCGAAATCAGGCCGTCCGAACCGCCGTATTCGTCAACCACCAGCGCCAGATGAATTCGCGTCGCCTGCATGCGAACCAGCAAATCAATCGCACGCATCGACGGCGGCACGAACAGGATTTCGCGCACGATCTTGGCCGCCGACAGCGGCATGGCGAGGTCGATGGCGCCGAGGTCGAGCCCGGCAGGCAGCGGCTTCTTGCGCCGGACTTTCTTTTCCGCGGCGACGGCGGCGCGCGCGGTGATGAACGCGATCAGGTCGCGGATGTGCACCATGCCGACCGGATCGTCGAGCGTATCGTTGTAGACCACCAGACGCGAATGCGCCGCGCCTTCGAACACCTTCACCAGTTCGCCGATCTGAATGTCCTGCTGCACGGCGATGATGTCGGCGCGGGGGATCATGACATCGCCAACGCGGCGCTCGCGCAGACCGAGGATGTTCTTGAGCATCCGGCCTTCTTCCGGCGAGAAGCCGGATTCGCCGGGCGTCATGGCGTCGAGCACGTCCTTCAGGTCGGCGCGCATCGAGCCGGGCTTCAGGCCGAGCAGCGAACGCACCGAACGAAGGAACCAGTTTTCGCGGTGTTCGCGCGGCGTTGAGACAACCACCGGCAGATGGCGCCGGTCGTAAGCGACGATGCCGCTACTGGAAGATGATGAATCGCTGTCGGGCATGGCGGTCAGGCGTTACCGGCGCTGTGCGAAAGATACGGATCGGGCATGTTCATGCGCGTCATGATCTTGCTTTCCAGTCCTTCCATTGCGTCGGCCTGTTCGTCGGTCTCGTGATCGTAGCCGGCGAGGTGAAGAAAACCATGCACCGTCAAATGCGCAAGGTGATGAAGGAAAGCCCGGCTTTCATCGTCACATTCCCGTTTAAGCGTCTCATAGGCCATGACGATGTCACCCAGCATGACATTGCCACCGGCGGTGGCCGGAAACGACAGCACGTTGGTCGGCTTGTCGATGCCGCGCCACTGACGGTTGAGCGCCTGTATCGCCGAATCGTCGGTCAGTACGATACTCACTTCGCCGCCGCGTGTTGAGACCATGGCCGCAGCCGCAGCAATGGCCGCGCGCACGGTCGCCTCGGTTTGCGGCTCGGCCTCCCAGAGCGGCGACTGCACCAGGATATCGACCGGCGGCGCGGTTGCGCGCGCTTTGAGCGTCGCTGGCATTAATTGGCTCCGCGCGCCGGCTGAACGGCGTCGTAGGCTGCGACAATGCGCGCTACCAGTTCGTGGCGGATCACGTCGCCTTGCTTGAAGGCGACATGGCCGACGCCCTCGACGCCTTCCAGCAACCGAACCGCTTCGGCAAGCCCCGACGGCTGCCCGTTCGGTAGATCGACCTGGCTCGGATCGCCGGTGACGATCATGCGGCTGTTCTCGCCCAGGCGGGTCAGGAACATCTTCATCTGCATCGACGTGGTGTTCTGCGCCTCGTCGAGAATGACCGCGGCGTTCGCCAGCGTCCGGCCGCGCATGAAGGCAAGCGGCGCGATTTCGATGTCGCCGTCTTCCAGCGCGCGCTCAACGATGCGGGAATCCATCAGGTCGTAAAGCGCATCGTAGATCGGCCGCAGATACGGATCGACCTTCTCGCGCATGTCGCCGGGCAGAAAGCCCAGCCGCTCGCCGGCTTCCACCGCCGGCCGCGACAGGATGATGCGGTCGACTTCCTTGCGCTCGTAAAGCTGCAATGCCTGCGCCACCGCCAGCCAGGTCTTGCCGGTGCCGGCCGGGCCGGTGCCGAAAACCAGCGGATAGCGCTTGAGGGCGCGGATATAGCCGTCCTGCGCGGCGGTACGCGCGCGCACCGGCCTTTTGCGTAGATTGATTTCCTCGAACGCGGTGCGTCCGCCGGACGGATCGTAGTCAAACAGCGAGCCCTGCGCGATGGCCTGCCGGATCGCACCTTCGACGTCGCCCGAGGAGAGGTCGCGGTCGCGCTTGACCTGCTCGTACAGACCCTCGAGCACGCGGCGGGCCTGCTCGCAGCCGCCGCGGGACCCCTCGATGGTGACGTGGTTGCCGCGCTGGTCCGCCGTCACGCCGAGGCGGCGCTCGATCAGCGCCAGGTTCTGGCCGTATTGTCCGAACAGGATCGAGGCCAGCTTGTTGTCCTCGAAGGCCAGCACGGTTTGCGTGGTCGCCGTCTCTTCCGAGGTGACCACGGGCGCTATCACGGTGTCCGACGTAGGCAAGGTAGGTTTCAAGCTCCTGCTAAAGCCAGCGCGGGTGCGCTAATCGTCTCGGCAAGTTCGCCAAACAGCGTGTTGGTGCCGAGGTCGGTGATGACAATGGGGACCTGCAAACCGATCATCGAACGGGGCGCCATCACGTGAACTGATTGCAGATATGGGGATTTGCCGACCAGTTGCCCAGTGATGCGGCCCGGCTTTTCGATCAGCACCTCCAGGGTGCGGCCGACGCAGGAGGCGTTGAAATTGCGCTGGTGGCGGGTGATTTCGGCCTGCAACCGGTGCAGCCGCTCGGACTTGATCGCCGCCGGCACTTGATCGCCGAGTTCCACCGCCGGCGTGCCGGGGCGCGGCGAATAGCTGAAGGAATAGGCGCCGGCGTAGCCGACCTCGTCCAGCAGCCGCATCGTGTCGTCGAAGTCGCCGTCGGTTTCGCCCGGAAACCCGACGATGAAGTCCGACGAGAAAGCGATATCCGGGCGCGCCGCGCGCAGCCGCGCCACGACATCGAGGTAATCCCGGCGGGTGTGCCTGCGGTTCATGGCGGCGAGAATGCGATCGGATCCGGACTGCACCGGCAGATGCACGTATGGCATCAACGCGGCGAGATCGGCGTGCGCCGCGATCAGCTCGTCGTCCATGTCGCGGGGATGGCTGGTGGTGTAGCGCAGCCGCGCAATGCCCGGCACCTCGGCCAGCCGATACAGCAGACGGCCGAGCGACCATGGCGTGCCGTCGCGGCCTTCGCCGTGATAGGCGTTTACGTTCTGCCCGATCAGCGTCACTTCCTGCACGCCGGCGTCCGCCAGACGCGCCACCTCGGCGGCGATCTTCTCGACCGGGCGCGACACTTCAGCGCCGCGCGTATAAGGCACGACGCAGAACGTGCAGAACTTGTCGCAGCCTTCCTGCACGGTGACGAACGAGGAAATGCCGCGTTTGGCGGTCGCTGCGCGCGTCGGCGCCGCGAGCGCGTCGAACTTGTCCTCGACCGGGAATTCTGTGTCGACGATCTTTTCGCCCTCGCGCAGCCGCGCGATCATTTCCGGCAGGCGATGGTAGTTCTGCGAACCAACCACCAGGTCGACCGCGCCGGCGCGGCGGATGATTTCCTCGCCCTCGGCTTGTGCGACGCAGCCGGCCACCGCGATCAGCATGCGGCGGCCCTGCGCGGCAGCTTCAAGCTTCATCACGCGGATGCGGCCGATCTCGGAATAGACCTTATCGGCCGCCTTCTCGCGGATATTGCAGGTGTTGAGAATGACCAGGTCGGCGTCTTCGGGCTGCGCGGTTTCGCTGTAGCCGGCCGGCGCCAAGGCGTCCGCCATACGATGCGAATCGTAGACGTTCATCTGGCAGCCGAACGATTTGACGTGGACTTTGCGGAAGTTGCTCATGCCGCTCGAATTCGAACCATGGACCATTGTAGCCGGTCAAGAACCGGCTGTCCTGCCTTTAGCTCATGCCATTGAATCAACAGGGATTTTATCGCTCTAACGCGATAGCGGTGGCACCCGCCCGATCAGAGTGGCGGCGGTGATCTTGCGCACCGCGCCTTCCAGCGACCGCGTCATGGCCTTGCGATCGGCTTGTCCGTCGGCGGCGAAGGGTTCGCCGTAGCTGATCACCACTTCGATCGCGCCGCGGCGGACGAAGGTCTTGAAGTGCGGCACGAAATCCAGGTCGCCATACCAGGCGACGAGCGGGCGGTGCTGGCGACCCATCGGAATGCCGTGCAGCCGCGTGTAACTGATCGACATCGGCTGGATCAGGATGCCGTGCTCGGCGAGCGCGCCGGCTTCGCGGACCGCGCCCATCAGGGCCGAGCGAAACGGCAGCACGCGGTTGCCGTCGCTGGACGTGCCTTCGGCGAACAGCACCACCGGCACGCCCGCCGCCAGCCGCTTCACCATCTCCGCGACCGCTTCGCCGGTCTGATGCCGCTTGGCGCGGTCGACGAACACCGTGCGCTGCAACCGTGCGGTCCGACCGACCAGCGGCCAGTCGCCGACTTCGCGCTTCGACACGAAAGCCACCGGGGCCAACGAACCGACCGCCAGAATGTCGACCCAGGACACATGATTGGAGACGAACAGCACGGCCTTGTCGCGCACCGGATTGCCGACGACGCGGACGCGGATGCGCAACAGCGAACACAGCACGCGATAATAGCCGGCGGCGATCGCGCCCCAGCCCGGAAGCCTGAGTTTGTCGAGAGACCACTGCACCGTGATCAGCAGGGGCGTCATGGTGAAGAAGAAAGCCGCAATGGACAGCGTGCGGAGCATTATTGCCCGTTCTTGTCTTCTTCGAGCGGCACGCAATAAAGCTCGAGCCGGTGATCGACCAGCCGGTAGCCGAGCCGGCGCGCCACCTCGGCCTGCAGCCGTTCGATTTCCTCGGACTGGAATTCGATCACGTCGCCGGTGCGCAGATTGATCAGATGATCGTGGTGCGCTTCCGGGCTGGTCTCGTATCGGGCGCGGCCCTCGCGGAAGTCGTGCCGTTCGATGATGCCGGAATCCTCGAACAGCCGCACCGTGCGGTAGACGGTGGAAATGGAAATGCGGTCGTCGACCTTGATGCAGCGCCGGTACAATTCCTCAACGTCCGGATGATCGTCGGAACCCGCCAGCACGCGCGCAATGATGCGGCGCTGCTCGGTCATGCGCATGCCCTTGGCGGCGCAGAGGGCCTCGATATCCCGTCGCTCGGTGCTGGTTTTTTCAGGCCTGGCCACGTCAAGCATCTCCCGTGCGGGTCGTCATAGCATATCGGGAGCCGATGGCACCCCTGCGATTACAGGTCGCGGCGCAGCACCAGCGCGGCGGTAGAGTGGCCGCCTTCACCCGCATAGTAGTTGGCACGCCGGGAGACTTCCCGAAATCCGGCGCGGTCATAGAGGCGGATCGCCGCGCTGTTGTGCTCGTCGACCTCGAGAAACACCGTGCGCGCGCCAAGGCCGGCGAGCCGGCGCAGATGCAGCGTCAGCAACTGCCGTCCGATGCCGCGGCCCTGTTGCGCCCGCGCCACCGCGACCGAGAGAATTTCCGCTTCGTCGATCACCAGCCGCGCCATGATGAAGCCGCCGAGCCTGGCTCCGCACAGCGCGCGATGCGCGACCACATGGCGGTCGGCCAGCATGGTCTCGACTTCCTGCTCGCTCCAGCCGCGCCGGAACGAGGCGGCGTGCAGGGCGGCAATGGCTGGCGCGTCGCGCACCGTGGCTTCCGAGAGTTTCGGTTCAGCGCGCGCGAACAGCGTGCCGAAGAAGCCGATCATCGCCGCGCCAGTTGACTGGCGCCCTGCGGCTGGGCGTCGGGCGCGCGCAGGTAGAGCGGCTTCGGCGGCATGCCGGTATCGGCCGCGGCGGCGCCGAGCCGCGCCACCCAGCCGATGTCGGGCGCCGGACGCTGCACCACTGCCGACGGCGGACGCTCCTGCGCCGGCCAGTTGGCGGCCAGCAGATTCGCCGCGGTGCCGATCAGACGTGGCGCGCCGGTGGTGGCCACGCGCAGCGCCTCGCGCATATCGGCGACGCGCGGCGCCACCAAGGTGCGTCCGCCGACCCCGAACACCTGCAGGTAAATATGGTCATGGCGGGCGTCGATCGCCGCCACCACCGGCAGCGCGTCGTCGTCGGCGATGAAGGGCGCGGCATAGGCGGCCAGCGTCGACAGGCCGACCACGGGTTTACTGGCGGCGAGGCCGATGCCGCGCGCGGCGGCGATGCCGACGCGCAGGCCAGTGAAGCTGCCGGGTCCGGTGGTGACGGCGATGCGGTCGAGTTCGGCAAAGATCAGCGCGGCCTGATCCAGGACGCGGTCGATCATCGGGATCAGTTCTTCGGCATGGCCGCGCACCATCGGCCGCGATTCAAGCGCGACGATTTCGCCGCGGCCGGTGTCGAGCACGGCAACCGAGCAGGCCTCAAGGGCAGTGTCGATGGCAAGGACGCGCATGATCATTTCTGCCTGTCATACGCGACCGCGGGCAACCTGAAAGTCTAGACCGGCCGGACCTCGACGACATCCGGTACGAAGTGTTGCAGCAAGTTCTGGATCCCGTGCTTCAGGGTCGCGGTCGAGGACGGGCAGCCGGAGCAGGCGCCCTTCATGTGCAGGAAAACGATGCCTTCCTTGTAGCCGCGGAAGCTGATGTCGCCGCCGTCGCCGGCCACCGCCGGCCGCACGCGGGTTTCGATCAGGTCCTTGATGGTGGCGACCGTGTCGGCATCCTTCTCATCGAAGAATTCGTCATCGTCGGCGCTGGCCGGCGCGGCATCGCTGGCGACCAGCGGCGCGCCTGACATGTAGTGTTCCATGATGGCGCCGAGCACGGCCGGCTTGATCTGCTGCCACTCGCCGTCGCTCTTGGTGACGGAAATGAAGTCCGAGCCGTAAAACACACCGCCGATGTTGGGAATGTCGAATAGCCGCGCCGCCAAGGGCGACTGGCTCGCCGCCTCGCGGGTCGGCATGTCGAGGGTGCCGGATTCCAGCACCGGCTTGCCGGGCAGGAATTTGAGCGTCGCGGGATTGGGCGTGGCTTCGGTCTGGATGAACATTTTTTCTGCTCCTGAACGGGGTTAAGGCCCGTGGGTGCCAACTCGATTGCGGAACTATAGCCGATAGATGGCCCTTGCGCAGGGGCAGGTCAACCGGTGCCGCGGGAACTCAGGCCATGGCCTCGAGGTCGTCGTCGGCCAGATGGCCGGGCACGATCGCCACCGGAATCGGGAACATGCCGGCGGTCTTGGCCAGATTGGTGACCAGCGGGCCGGGACCCTCTTTGCCGATGCCGGCCGCCAGCACCAGAATGCCGATGTCGGCATCGTCCTCGATCAGCTTGAGGATCTGCTCGGCGATGTCGCCCTCGCGGATCACGCGATCGGGATTGATCTCGGCGATCTGCTTGGCGCGCGCCGCGTATTTGGTCAGCGCGGCGCTGGCTTCTTCCATCGCCTCCGCCTTCATGATGTCGGCGACACCCAACCACTGCTGATTGCGCTCCGCGGTGTCGATCACGCGCAGCATGACGATTTGCGAGCCGGTGCGGCCGGCGCGCTTGGCCGCCCAGAACACCGCGCGATCGCATTCATCGGTGTCGTCGATGACGACCAGGTATTTGCGCTTGTGTCCGGCTTCGAAACTGCGGCGGCGGTTTGGCATGGGGGAATGGTGGCACGGCGGGCGCCGTGCCGACAAGCGGCGGCCCGGCTAGCGCCGGACAAAGCCGACGATGTCCTTGACCGCCTTCATGGTTTCGGCCGCCAGCACCTGCGCCCGCTGCGAGCCGTCGGCCAGCACCGAGTCGATATAGAGCGGATCCTGCATCAGCTTTTTCATCTCGGCGCCGATCGGGCCGAGCTTGGCGACCGACAGGTCGACCAGCGCCACCTTGAAGGCGGAGAACTGGGCGCCGCCAAATTCGCGCAGCACGTCGGCTTTGGTGATGCCGCTCAGCGCCGCGTAGATGCCGACCAGATTGTCGGCTTCGGGACGCGGCTCAAGTCCCTTCTCTTCGCTCGGCAGCGGTTCGGGATCGGTCTTGGCCTTGCGGACCTTCTGCGCGATGGCGTCCGCATCGTCGGTCAGGTTGATACGCGAATAGTCGGACGGCTCCGACTTCGACATCTTGCGGGTGCCGTCGCGCAACGACATGACGCGCGTCGCGGGGCCCTGAATGATCGGCTCGGGCAGCGGGAAGAAGGCTTCGCCGAAACCGTGGGCGTGAATCGACTTGGCGAAGTCGACGTTGAACTTCTGGGCGATGTCGCGCGCCAGTTCGAGATGCTGCTTCTGGTCCTCGCCGACCGGCACGTGGGTGGCGCGGTACACCAGAATGTCGGCGGCCATCAGGTTCGGATAGGCGTAGAGCCCGACCGAGGAATTCTCGCGGTCCTTGCCGGCCTTTTCCTTGAACTGCGTCATGCGGTTGAGCCAGCCGAGGCGGGCCACGCAATTGAAGATCCACGCCAGCTCGGCGTGTTCGGCGACCTGGCTCTGGTTGAAGATGATTTGCGCCTTCGGATCGATGCCGCAGGCGATGAAGGCCGCGGTGACTTCGCGGGTGGCGTGCGACAGCTCGGCCGGATCCTGCCACACCGTGATGGCGTGCATGTCGACCACGCAATAGATGCAGTCATAGGTTTCCTGCAGCGCGACGAACTTGGTGATCGCGCCGAGATAATTGCCGAGATGCAGGTTTCCGGTCGGCTGAACGCCGGAAAAAACCCGTTCCTTGAACGCCATCGCAAGCCCCTTTTGGTGCCGGCGACCCATGCCACGCCGGGGCCGCGCGGCGCAAGGGGTTCAGCCCTTGCGGCGGATGGCGGCAATCAAGTGTTTCAGCCGGACAACACCGAGTCCTTGCAGCGCCGCCAGATAGAGCGCGACCCCGAGCGAGATCAGCACCGCGAGGACGGCCAGCCGCCCGGCAGCCGACGTTTGCAGCACGGGAGACTGGGCATAGGCCAGCATGAGCCCGCCTCCGACGGCGAGACTCATGATCACGGTGGCGACAATAATGCGGGGCAGCCGGTGCAGCGCCGCCGCATCGAGGCGCAGCCAGCCGCGGGCATAGAGCATGCCGGTCATCAGCACGGCGCCGACCCAGCCGGACACGGCGATCGCCGCGGCAACGCCGACATGACCGTAAAGCGGGAACAGCAGCACCCCGCCGACGATGGCGGCGGCCAGGCCGCACAGCGCCGCCAGCATCGGCGTGTGCGTGTCGCCCTGCGCAAACGACACTGCGCCCAGCACCTTCTCCAGCACATGACCGGGCAGACCGGCGCAGATCGCGGTCAGCGCCGCTGCCACGGCCAGCGTATCCTGCGGTCCGAACGCGCCGCGCTCGAACAGCACGCCGGCAATCGGCTGCGCCAGCAAGGCGAAGCCCGCCGCCGCCGGCAAGGCCAGGCCCAGCGCAATCTCGAAGGCGCGCGACTGCACGCCGGCGAATTCATGGGCCTCGCCATCGCGCAGACTGGCGGCGATTCGCGGCACGATCACCGCGGCGATGGCGATGGAGGCAATGCCAAGCGGCAATTCGTACAGGCGATTGGCGTAATACAGCCATGACACCGCGGCCGGCGATGACGATACGATCGCCGCGGCCGCGATCAGCTTGAGTTGCGGGATGCCGGCGGCGATCAGTCCGGGGCCGGCGCGCATGAACAGAGCAGGGGTCCGGTCGGGGACGCGCGCCCGCACGCGCTGCCACCGCCGGCCGGTCGCCAGCCAGACCGCGCCGGTGATGACGAGTTGCGTCAGCCCGGCGGCGACCACGGCGATGGCGAGCCAGATGCTGGCCGCCAGCGGCTCGCTGCCGGCAAAGGCCCAGGCCAGCACCAGCAGCATCACAAGGTTGAAGGCGATCGTGCTGAGGGCGACGGCGACAACCCGGTTCTCGGCATTGAGCGCGGCGGCCAGCACCGCGACCAGTCCGGCCAGCACGATATAGGGCGCGACGATCAGCAGAAAGAACGCCGCAACATTGCGGCGCGCGTCATCGAAGCCCGGCGAGATCAGGCCGATCATGCCGTTGGCGAACACGATGATCAGCAGTGCGACGATGCCGGTGAGGCAGAAAACCGCCAGCAGGCTGCGCACTGTGAATTTGTCGGCATTGGCCGCGCCATCCTCGCCCCCGCGCAACCCCAGCCAGATCGGCACAAAAGCCGCGTTCAGCGCGCCTTCCGCCAGCAGCCGGCGGAAAAAATTGACCACCTGCAGCACCGCGAAGAAGGCATCCGAAACCGGCCCGGTGCCAAGCAGTGCGGCAATGCCGGCGTCGCGGATGTAGCCGAGCAGACGCGAAACCAGCGTGCCGCTGCCGACAGTAGTGACATCGCGTGCCAGCGACATGATTCGGGGGCCTCCGCCCATATCCTAGAGCATCTTCACGGCCCTGCATTGCTTCGATGGGCTCGGTGGTTATAGTGCGCCGCGTCCAACATTGAGGTTTCCCATGACTGCTTCCCGCTACGATGTCCTTGGCATCGGTAACGCCATCGTTGACGTCATTGCCCGGGCGGAGGACGATTTCCTGGTCAAGCAGGGCATGCAGAAGGGCGGCATGGCGCTGATCGACGAGGCGCGTGCCAGCGCGATCTACGAGGCGATGGGACCGGCCACCGAAAGCTCCGGCGGCTCGGCGGCCAACACCATCGTCGGCGTCGCCAGCTTCGGCGGTCACGCTGCTTTTGTCGGCAAGGTGCGCGACGACGAACTCGGCAAGACCTTCGCCCACGATATCCGCGCGGCCCGCGTGGCCTTCACCACGCCGGCCGCCAGCGAGGGACCATCGACCGCGCGCTGCTACATCATGGTGACGCCGGATGGCGAGCGCACCATGAACACCTATCTCGGCGCCGCACAGGATCTCAAGCCCGGCGACATCGACGAGACCCAGGTCGGCAGTGCCGCAGTGGTCTATCTCGAGGGCTATCTGTGGGACCCGCCGCAGGCGAAGGAAGCCTTCGTCAAGGCGGCGACGATCGCGCACAAGGCCGGGCGTCGCGTCGCGCTGACGCTCTCCGACGCCTTCTGCGTCAGCCGCTACCGCGGCGAATTTCTCGATCTGATCCGCAAGGGCACCGTCGACATCGTGTTCGCCAACGAACACGAATTGCTCAGCCTGTATGAAACCGCCGACTTCGACACCGCGGTGAAGGTGCTGCGTGACGATGCCAAACTCGCGGTGGTGACGCGCAGCGAGAAAGGCTGTGTGGTGGTCACACGCGACGGCGTCGAAGCGGTGCAGGCGATGCCGATCGACAAGGTGGTGGATGTGACGGGCGCCGGCGATCTGTTCGCGGCCGGCTTTCTGGTCGGTCTGGCGCGCGGCAAGGACCACCGCACCGCCGCCCGCCTCGGGGCGCTGGCCGCCGCCGAGGTGATTCAGCACATCGGCGCGCGCCCGGCGGTGTCGCTGAAGGCGCTGGCCGCGGAGAACGGCCTGCCGGTGTAGCTGACAAACCGGTTCTGGATGGAATGGTAACCAATTGGTAACCGGAAGGTGGTTACCGATTGGTGAACGTTTCCCATTCGAGGACCGGCCATGGACGAGCGCAAGGATACCGAGGAAACCAAGAGCGATCCGCAGGTCGCGCCGGTGGCCAAGGCAGCGCCCGACCTGCCGTCCGTCCAGTCGCCATCGATTTCGCCGGCGGCCGCCGAAACGGTGCCTGAGCCGGTCATCGAACCCGTCATTGAGCCGGTGACGGCCACCGCCCCGGAGATCGCCGTGGAGCCCGTTGCTCCGGCAGACGCCGCAGCCGCAGCCGCACCCTCCCGATTCATCCTGCGCCCGCGCCACAAGCGCTACGCCCTGCTGGCGGCTTCGGTGACGATGGCGGCGGCGATCGGCGCCGTGGTCGGCGCGGTCGCCAGCGGCGGCTTCGCTTCGCCGCCGCCGGCACCGGCAGCGCCGCGCGTCGATGTCGCCGCGATCGAAGACACCAAGGCGATGCAGCAGCAGGTGGCGCGGCTGGCCAGGGAAGTCACCACGCTGAAGGCCAACCTCGATGCGGCCAACAAGGCGTCGCGCACCCAGATCGCCAAGATCAGCGAGAAGCTTACTGATCGCGTCAGCCGCGAGAGCGCCGAAGTGACCGGTTCGATTTCCGCCCCCGAGACCACCGCTCCCGCGCCACAGGCGATGCCCGCGCCGGTCCAGGCGGCGGTGCCGACGCCGACACCGCGTCCGCAACAGTTGGCGGCGCTTGAAACAAGAATGCCCGGCCGCGCGCCGCTGGTGGCCGGTTGGTCGATCCACGACTTCCGCAACGGCCACCTCTACGTCGAAGGAAATGGCGAGATCTATCAGGTTGTGCCGGGCGCGCGCCTGCCAGGAATCGGCGCCGTCGAGTCGATCAAGCGGCAGGAAGGCCGCTGGGTTGTGCTGACGCCAAAGGGCATCATTGTTGCGGCGCGTGATCGCCGCTACTTCGACCCGTTCTGATCCAAACCGAATTGTCGAGCGCAGCGAGCGGCGGCAATTTGCCGCCGCTTTCATTTATGCGTGAGGCCGGTGGCGAGTGCCCGCAAACCATGTCAGATTTGCCGTCGCCGGTTGCAGGACGGGTGGTGATGGCATGCGCGGCGTTGTTCTGGCGACAATCACTGCGGCGGCGGTTCTCACCGCGGCCGGCGCGGCTTCGGCGCAACTGGCCGCTCCCCCGGCCCCGAAAGTGGAGCCGGCGGAAAACTGTCCCGGCCTGATTGCCCGGCGTTCGCCCTTGCTGATCCCCGCCGCCTTCCAACCCGGGCTGCTGCATCGCACGGCGCTGGAGCGCGACCAGGTGCGCATCAGCTACATCGGTCATTCGACGTTCCTGCTGGAAAGCCCGCAACTGGTGCGCGCCGCCACCGACTACAACGATTACGTCCGGCCGCCGGTGCTGCCGGACATCGCCACCATGAACCGGGCGCACTCGACGCACTACACCGACAATCCCGACCCCGGCATCAAGCACGTGCTGCGCGGCTGGGCCGCTGACGAAATGCCGGCGCGCATCGACCTGCAATACAAGGACATGCGGGTGCGCAACGTGCCGACCAATATCCGCAGTTGGGGCGGTGGCGGTACCCAGCGTCATGGCAACTCGATCTTCATTTTCGAAATGGCCAGCCTGTGCATCGCCCATCTTGGCCATCTGCATCACACGCTGAACCAGGAGCAGGTCAACGAGATCGGCCGGGTCGACGTCGTGATGGTGCCGGTGGACGGTTCCATGACCCTCGACACCGAGGGCATGTTCGAAGTGTTACGCGCGCTGAACGCGCCGCTGATGATCCCGATGCACTTTTTCAGCGGCTATACACTGGACCGTTTCCTGTCGCGCGCGCGCCAGGAGTGGGACGTCGAGGTCGCCGATGTGCCGTCGACGGTGGTCTCGAAAGCGACGCTGCCGGCGAAGCCGAAGGTGCTGGTGCTGCCGGGCCGCTGAACGCCTCACCATAGGTACTTCCACGCTGCGTCAATCCGGCAACCCTGCCGCCATGAACCTTGCGGCGCCCTGCGGGAACCAATGCTCAGCCATCGCGTTTTCGATGCGCATTGGGGCAGGAGTTTCGCATGGTGCAGGCCTGGAGTGACTGGAAGCGGTTTCGGACCGCGCCGTTGGACGACATTGCCGACGCGCCGGGCGGGCCCGGCGTCTACGAGGTGCGTCACACCCTGACCGGCCGGGTGGTGGCCTTCGGCCACGCCAAAAACGTCGCCAACGCGCTTGCCGACTTGAAGCAGGACGGCAGTGCAGGCGCTTTCGCCCGGTTGTTCCGGCGTGCTGCCCCCCTGTCGCGCCTCTCCGATCTGGAATATCGCACCTGCGCCGCCGGCAGCCGCGCCGAGGCGAAAACGGCCGCCAGCCGACTGCAGGGCCTGCGCCAGGCCGCCTGGCGCCGCCGCATGGATAGCGGCTGGGCCGTGCGCCATCCGCGCTGACGTTTCGGCTTTCATGGACGTGTTGCGCGGCCGGCCCTGCGCCGGCCGTTGTGCGTCAGGCCGCTAGAGCAGCGCCAGGCTGATCGGGGGAAATGCGATCAGAAGGATCAGCACGAACAACATCACCAGTGCGAAGGGTGCCGCACCGATGAAAATATCGTTGAGCGAGATATCGCTCCGGTTCAGCGCCGTTCTGATGACGAAGCACGATATCCCAAAAGGCGGCGTCAATAACCCGATTTCGGCGCCGACCACCGTGATGATGCCGAACCACACCAGACTCAGACCCATTTCCTCGATGGTCTTCAGGAACAGCGGCGCGCAGATCAGGATGATCGACGAGGTGTCGATAATGGTGCCGAGGAAGATCAGCAGGATCACATACAACACCATCATCAGCTCGAAACTGAGATTGGCCTGGCTCAGCCAGTCGCTGAACAGCGACGGCAGTCCGGCGATGCCGAGCATGCGGCTGTACATGGTCGCCGACATGATCAGGAACAGGATTGCCGCGGTGATATGCCCGGTTTCGATCAGGACCTCTTTCATGGCCTTGAACGACATGCGGCCCTTCACGGCGGCAATCAGGAAGGCGACCAGGGCGCCGGCGGCGCCCGCTTCGGCGGCGGTGACGACGCCGGTGTAGATGCCGCCGAGCACGATGGCGATCAGCAGCGAGAGCGGCGCCAGCTTGTTGATCATGGTGAGCGTCGACATGGTGGAGTCGCCTTCCACCGCGGGCGTGACAAACGCGCCCTTGCCGATGAACTTCGGCGCCACCAGGGTCATGACCAGAATGGCGCAGATAAAGGCTGACGCCAGCAGCAGTCCCGGCACCACGCCGGCGAGGAACATGTCGCCGACCGACTGTTCGGCGACGAAGGCGTAGATGATCAGCATGACGCTCGGCGGAATCAGCATGCCGAGCACCGAACTGCCGGCGACGACGCCGACCGCAAACCGCTTGCCATAGTCGTATCGGATCATTTCCGGCACCGAGACGCGGGTGAACACCGATGCCGAAGCGATCGACGATCCGGTGACCGCGGCAAAGGCGGCGTTGGCCGCCACCGTGGCGATGCCGAGACCGGCCCGCACGCGGCGGAAGACGTGATGAAAGACCTCGTAGATCTCCGTGCCGATACCGGCCTTGCCGACAATCAGCCCCATCATCACGAACGTGGGGATACTGGCGAAGTCATAGGATTTGATGGAGTCGGTCACCGCCAGTGTCATCATCCGCATGGCGATGGTCATGTCGCCGCGCAGAATCCAGACGCCGATGAACGACACAATGCTCAGCGTGATGGCGACGTAGGAGCCGCAATAGATCAAAATGACGATGATGATGACGGACGCAATGCCGACGAGAACGGGATCCATGGTCTACTCGCCGGCTTCGTGCGCTTCGGCACCGAGGTTTGTGGGCAGTCCGAGCCACAGGCGGCGGACGCGCACCAGAAAACACAGCAGCGCGGCGGTCGCGCCGATGACGACAATGGCCTTGACGGGCCAGTCCGGAAACGTGAACACGCCGCGCACGCCGATGAAATAGCCGCGCTCGTAGGATTGAAGCATCAGCGGCACCGTGCCGACCACGATCAGCGCCATGACGATGGCGCCGAGCAGTTCGAAGCCGGCGGCGATGGCGCGGCCGCCCTGCGCGCCGCCGGCCATCCGCGCGATGAAAGTGTCGGAGCGGGTCAGCTTGCCGAGCCGGATGGTGTCGGCCAGCTGGCAGAACACGATGACCGCCAGCGATACGGCGACGAATTCGATCATGCCGGCGATCGGCATGTTGAAGAGGGTGCGGCCGCCGGCGTCGATGTCGATCAGAATCACGAGCGCCAGCACCCACAGCGAGCCGATCGCGTTCATGACGATCACGGCGCGATCGAGCAGCGTCGTCCGGGGCGGCGGCGCTCCGGTATTGGCGTTTGCGGCGTCCTGCATGAGGCGATCAGATTTCCGCCGGCCGGGGCAGAGGTGCCCGCGGCCGGCGGAGACCGGTTACTCCTTGTCCCAGTCGCGCAACGGCTTGGCGCCGCCGGCGCGCAGACCGTCCATCATGGCGGTGAGATAGGCGTTGCCCGGCAGGCCCGACTTCTCGGCAGCCGCGGCCCATTCCTTGGCCAGATTGGGCAGCGACTTGGCCCAGGCGCGACGTTCTTCCTCGCTGACCGGGATGATCTTGCCGCCGCCGGCCACGAATGCCGCGCGCGACTTGGCGCCGGTTTCCACGGCCAGTTTGGCATGACGGTCGCGCAGCTCGATCGCCGTGTCCTTCAACACCTTCTTCACCTCGTCGGGCAGCTTGGCCCAGGTGTTCTTGTTCACGGTGAGCGCCTTGTTCACGGCGGTGCCGAAGCCGATGTCGACGAAGTAAGGTGCAACTTCGAACAGCTTGAACGAGACCGCGCCCTCAATCCACATGATGCAGCCGTCGGTGACGCCGGTCTTGATGTTATTGAAGTAGTCGGCGAGCGCGCCGCGCACGCCGGCGGCGCCGGTCGGCTGCAGATAGCGCATGTTGTCGCCGGCGGCGTTGATGCGCATGCCCTTCAGGTCCGACGGCTTCTTGATCTCGCGCTTGGTGAACAGCTCATAGCTGTCGATGGTCGAATAGTTGGTGAGCAGCACCTGGTTCGCCTTGTCGAACTGTCCCTTGAATTCGGGAAACTTCTCGGCGAGGTCGTCCATCACCTTGGACATCAGGCCCGGGTCGGTGCTGGTGAAGGGCATGTTGAACGGCAGCACGTTCATCGGCAGCCGGTCCGAGTAAAACGGCACGGTGATGATGGCGATGTCGCCGAGGCCCTGCTCCATGGCCGAAAGCACGCCGCCGGGCTTGGCGATCTGGCCGCTCCAGGCTTGCGTCCAGTTGATCTTGTACTTGCCGGTGGCGGCGAGCTTCTTGTCGACGGTCGGAATGTAGAATTCGACGAACTCCTTCACCCAGCTCGCGCGGGGCGGATAGCCGTCGATGGCGGTGAGGTTGATGGTCTGTTGCGCGCTGGCGGCAAACGGAATCGACGCAAGCGCCAGCGCCAGACTCAGGCGCCGAAGCAAAGCATTGCCCTTGATCATGAAATTCTCCTTGAACCGTGTTTCCCCGAAGGCCACATTTTTTGTTTTGTTCGTGGCCAGGCGTCGTGTCGCTTCATCAAACATTGACTGGCGGGCGCATCTTGTTGTCCGCGCACAAGTTTAGTCAACCTCGCAGTGCGGTCACAGTGTCTCAGGGAGGCCCACGATACGGGTCTTCTGCGCGTACGGCTTCCGGTCCGGGAGCTCTGCCCGTATAACAGGCAGGCGGGCGACCTGAATTTTCGCCATGAGAACAGAAACGTCTTTTCGGATTGTCCGATGCCTTACGCCGTCACGCCCGACAAGGTGAAACTCTATTACGAGGAGGTCGGCCAGGGCACGCCGATCCTGTTCGTCCATGAATTCGCATCCGACCACCGCGGCTGGGAGCCGCAGTTGCGTGAGTTCGGCAAGCGCCATCGCTGCATTGTCTATTCGGCGCGGGGCTATACGCCTTCCGACGTGCCGGCGGACAAGGATGCCTACAGCTACCGACACGTCATGCGCGATTGCGTCGCCGTGCTCGACCACCTGGGGATCGACCGGGCGCATGTCGTCGGCCTGTCGATGGGCGCCTATACGACATTGCAGGTCGCGCTCAGCCATCCGGGCCGCGTGCGCTCGATGGTGCTGGCCGGTATCGGTTCCGGCTCCGAGCGCTGGTTCACCGACGAATTTCACAAGAACGCGCATGCGCTGGCCGACACGTTCGAGCGCGAAGGCGCCGCCGCTGTCGCCGCCACTTACGGGCTCGGCCCGAGCCGCGTGCCCTTCCTGCTAAAGGACCCGCGCGGATTTGCGGAATTCGCGCAGCGGCTCGCCGGCCATGACGCGCAAGGCTCGGCCCACACCTCGCGCGGCTTCCTGGGCGCGCGGCCGTCGCTCTATGATTTCGAAAGCGACATCGCCAGGCTGACCGTGCCGGCGCTGATCGTGGTCGGCGACGAAGACGAGCGTTGTATCGAGCCGAGTTTGTTTCTGAAGCGGAGCATCCCCGCGTCCGGCCTGGTGATGATGCCCAAGACCGGTCACGTGGTGAACCTGGAGGAGCCGGACCTGTTCAACCAGGCAGTCGGCGATTTCCTCGCCCGCGTCGAGGCCGGCCGCTGGCTGCCCCGCGATCCGCGCAGCCTCGCCGCTCGATAGCCGGGAACTTTGCGCCGGGCCGGTGATTAGAGAGGCGACAAGTTCCCGCGCCGCCTTGAGGAGCCGCCGATGCTGAAATGGGCCGTTATTTTCCTGCTGATCGCCATCGTCGCCGGCATTTTCGGCTACAGCGATGTGCAGGCGGCCTCCGCCACCATCGCGCAGTGGCTGTTCGGCATCTTCCTGGTGCTGTTTCTAGGCGCGCTCGCGATCGGGCTTTTCATCAGCAAGAAGTTGACGTCGTAAACGCGGGTTGCCGCCTACACATCCACGCTGGCGCTCAGCGCATTGTCCTGGATGAATTGCCGGCGCGGTTCGACCAGATCGCCCATCAACTGGTCGAACAGCACGTTGGCCTCGTCGACTTCCTTGATGCGCACCTGCAGAAGCGAGCGCGCGTTGATGTCGAGCGTGGTTTGCCACAATTGCTCGGGGTTCATCTCGCCCAGCCCTTTGTAGCGCTGCAGGGCGACGCCCTTGCGGCCGGCGCCGGTGATGGCCTCGAACAGGCCGACCGGCCCATGGATCGGCCAGGTTTCGTCCTTGCGGCGCAGCATGCCGGGCTTCTCGTAGACCTTCTGCAGGGATACCGCGTATTCATCGAGCTTGCGGGCGTCGGCCGAGCCGAGCAGCGCATGGTCGATGATGGAGACGCTTTTCACGCCGCGCACGGTGCGGCTGAAGGTGAAGCCGGCTTCTTCGCTGAACTCGCCTTCCCAGCCGCGCTCGGTTTCCTCCGACAGGATGTTGAGCCGACGCGCAATGAACGGCGCCGCCGCCTTGGCTTTCTCGGGGTCGCCGAAGATATCGGCGTTGAGCACGCCGAGGATTGCCGCCTGCTCGACCACCTGGCGGTTATAGCGGCTGTGCAGCCCGAGCAGCGTGTTGCGGATCGAACGCGCTTCTTCGACCAGTTTCTGCAGGTCGTCGCTGGCGCGTTCCTCGCCGGAGGCGAGCCGCAGCACCGCCTCTTCGACGCCGGTTGAAATCAGATAGTCCTCAAGCGCGCGCTCGTCCTTGAGATACTGCTCGGACTTGCCGCGGTTGACTTTGTACAGCGGCGGCTGCGCGATGTAGATGTGGCCGCGCTTGATCAGCTCTTCCATCTGCCGGAAGAAGAAGGTCAGCAGCAGCGTGCGGATGTGGGAGCCGTCCACGTCCGCGTCGGTCATGATGATGATCTTGTGGTAGCGCAGCTTGTCGGCATTGAATTCGTCGCGGCCGATGCCGGTGCCGAGCGCGGTGATCAGCGTGCCGATTTCCTGGCTGCCGAGCATTTTGTCGAAGCGGGCGCGCTCGACGTTGAGGATCTTGCCGCGCAACGGCAGCACCGCCTGGAATTCGCGGTTGCGTCCCTGCTTGGCGGAGCCGCCGGCCGAGTCGCCCTCGACAATGAACAGCTCGGACTTGGCCGGATCGCGCTCCTGGCAATCGGCGAGCTTGCCGGGCAGCGACGAGATATCGAGCGCGCCCTTGCGGCGGGTGAGGTCGCGCGCCTTGCGCGCCGCCTCGCGCGCGGCGGCGGCTTCGACCACCTTGCCGACGATGATGCGGGCTTCCTGCGGATGGATCTCGAACCAGTCCTGCAGCGCCTGGTTGATGACGTTTTCGACCACCGGCCGCACTTCCGAGGACACCAGCTTGTCCTTGGTCTGCGACGAGAACTTCGGGTCCGGCACCTTGACCGACAGCACCGAGGTCAGGCCTTCGCGGCAGTCGTCGCCGGTCAGCGCGACCTTTTCCTTGCGGGTGGTGCCGAGCGTGTCGGCGTATTGCGTGACCTGCCGGGTCAGCGCGCCGCGGAAGCCGGCGAGATGCGTGCCGCCGTCGCGCTGCGGGATATTGTTGGTGAAGCACAGCACGCTCTCATGATAGGCGTCGTTCCACCACAGCGCGCATTCCACCGTGATGCCTTCGCGCTCGGCCTTGATCATGATCGGCTTCGGAATCAGCGGTGACTTGTTGCGGTCGAGGAAGCGCACGAAAGCCTCGACGCCGCCTTCGTACATCATCTCTTCGCGCTTCTCGACCGCGTGGCGCATGTCGGAGAGCACGATGCGGACGCCGGAATTGAGGAACGCCAGTTCGCGCAGACGATGCTCCAGCGTGGCGAAGTCGAATTCCACCATGGTGAAGGTGGCGGGAGAGGGGAAGAACGTCACCTCGGTGCCGCGCTTGCCGTTGCTGTCGCCGATCACCTTGAGCGGCGCCACCGCGACGCCGTCTCGGAATTCGATGAAATTCTCTTTGCCGTCGCGCCAGATGGTCAGTTTCAGCCAACTCGACAGCGCATTGACCACCGAGACGCCGACGCCGTGCAGGCCGCCCGACACCTTGTAGGAATTCTGGTCGAATTTTCCGCCGGCGTGCAGCTGGGTCATGATGACCTCGGCCGCCGATATGCCTTCGCCGGTGTGGATGCCGGTCGGAATGCCGCGGCCATTGTCGCGCACCGTCACCGAGCCGTCCGGATTCAAACAGGCGAGCACCTCGGTGGCATGGCCCGCCAGCGCCTCGTCGATGGCGTTGTCGACCACCTCGTAGACCATGTGATGCAGGCCGGACCCGTCATCGGTATCGCCGATATACATGCCCGGGCGCTTGCGCACGGCATCAAGGCCCTTGAGGACCTTGATCGATTCGGCGCCATAGTCGGTGTCGTCGGAACGGATATCGCGGGCTGGATCAGCCATAAAACAGCACCCTCGGATCGGGCGGAAATGAATCGGAATTGCTTATTTGTGTGACACGAAAAACAGCCCCCGTACAGGGTAAAGTGGCTGCAACTAATATATTGATTTGAAAGAGATTTTTGGAATGCGGCGGGCGTTTGAAACCGCTCCCTTTAGGCCGCCTGCGGCGGCTAACGGCCGCCCGAAAGGGGCGGCGCGGCCGGCATGCTAACCGAGTTTGTGCACCTGCAATTCGGCGCCCCGCAGGTGGCGGAAGGCCGGTTCGTAGTCGGGGATCGGCTTGCTGAAGGCGTTCAGCGCCGCCGACAGAATTTCGACGCGATCGAGATCGACCCGCATGCTGTCGAGCGCTTGATGCAGTTCGCGTCTCACACGATCGATGGCTTGCTCCGTTCTCATGGCCGTACTCACTTTCCTGGTTGTTCGGTTCAATGCCGCGTTGCCGCACGTGACGTTAAGAGCAGGCACCGGGTATGGTTCCTGACACGGGTAGTTTCAACTTGTTGCTATTAATGGAACGTCTCTGAAACGCTAATGACACGTGAATCAGGGAACTCATGCCGGTTCCACGCTACCGCCGCGTACCTGCAATAGCTGCGCGCGGCCGACAATGTCGCCAAACGCCGCCGGGTCGGCGCCGGTCATCCAGACCTGGGCCTCAAGCGCCGTGAGCGCGTCGTATAGCGCCGCGCGCCGCGCCGGGTCGAGGTGCGCCACCACCTCGTCGAGCAGCAGCATCGGCGCAAAGCCGGTCATGTCCTTGATCAGCCCGGCATGGGCCAGCACCAGCCGGATCAGCAGCGCCTTCTGCTCGCCGGTCGAGGCATCCGCGGCCGGCACGCCTTTGCCGGCATGGGTGACCAGCAGGTCCGAACGATGCGGACCGTCGAGGGTGCGGCCGGCGGCGGCATCGCGGCCGCGGTTCTCTTTCAGCAGCGCGCGGTAGCGGTCCTCGATATCGAGCGCGCGATGCGTCGGCAGCATTTTCTCCATCCAGCCGTCGAGCGCGATCTCGGCAACGGGAAACTCGGGCGCCACGTTGCGCGCGGCGGCCAGCGCGCCGGACAGGCGATTGACGGTCTCGGCGCGCGCGGCGGCAACTGCCACCGCCACTTCCGCCGTCTCATGCTCGATGGCGTCGAGCCAGTGCGGATCGCTGTGGGGGGTCTCAAGAAGCCGGTTGCGCGAGCGCAGCGAACGCTCCAGCGCCGAGACGCGGCTGGCGTGCTGGGCATCGACCGCCAGCACCAGGCGGTCGAGGAACCGCCGCCGCTCGGCGGCGGGGCCGTTGAAGAGCGGATCCATCGCCGGCGTCAGCCAGACCACGCGCAGGTGGTCGGCAAAGGCGGTGGCGGACGACACCGTTTCGCGGTCGATGCGGCAGCGGCGGGCCGACGCCTGTTCCTCGCCGACCGGCGGGTCGATGCCGGTGCCGAGCGTGGCGAGGCCCAGCATGCCCTCGATGTCGGCCGATACGGCCCAGCCGCCATCGCCTTCGCTGAAGGCCAGTTCGTCCATGGTGGCGCGGTGCAGGCCGCGGCCGGGCGCCAGTAGCGAGATTGCCTCGATCAGATTGGTCTTGCCGGCGCCATTGGCGCCGGTCAGCACCACCGGCCCGGCGCGGTCGAGCGTCACCTGGGCGGCATGATAGCTGCGAAAATTGTTCAGGCTCAGGCGGCGGATGAAAGCAGAGGTCATGGCGCTGCGTTTGTAGTCGTCACCGCCCGGCTTGTCCCGGCCATCCGCGCGTTGCATGGCACCGGCGCGCCAAGGTCATGCGAAAAACCGCCCCTGTCAGGGACGGATGCGCTGCCGGCCGGCAATAGGCGGAAGGTTCAGCTCGGCTGCCAGGCGTAGGCGACCTTGTCGAGCGTCTTGGCGCCGAAGCGCTCCGACGAGCGGGCGACGGCGCGTCCGCCGAGCGCGCGATAGAATTCCATCGCCGGCTCGTTGTCGGACAGAGCCCACACCACCATGCTTTTCAGGCCGGTCTGCTGCAGGTCCTTGCGGGCGGCGGTGAACAGGCGGCGGCCGAAACCGAGACCCTGGAATTCGGGGCGCAGATAGAGCTCGTAGACCTCGCCGTCATAGAACAAGCTGCGCGCGCGGTTGCGGCCGTAATTGGCGTATCCGGCAATGCGGTCGCCGAACTGCAGGATGGTGATGCGGCTGCCTTTGCGGATGGCGGAATCCCACCAGTCCGGTCCGCGCCGGTTGATCAGCTTGTCGAGTTCGTTGCCGGGGATGATGCCCTGATAGGCCGTGCGCCACGCTGCGTCGTGGGTGGCGGCGACGTCGCCCGCGTCGGACGTCTTGGCGCGGCGAATCTCGATAAGGGTCGTGCTCATTAACGAATAGAAGCAATGAACCCCGCGGCCTTCAAGCCCTATCGTTAACGATCGGTAAACGGTGTGGATTACTGGCCACAGGGCGTCCGAAAATGGGGCACCTTGCCGGAAATCGGTGCGGCCGCTGTGCGCCCGATGAGCAGCCGGCGTCTTTTCGCTGCTGTGCGGTAGAAAGCAAAGCGCCGGCTGCGATGGCAGCCGGCGGTTTGATTCGTGAAGCGTTCGACGTTTGCTGCGGCCGCTCAGGCCACTTCGGTGGCGGCGGCGCGGGCGCGGTCGTCGCGCTTGCGCTCGTTTTCGTCGAGCAGCTTCTTGCGCAGGCGGATCGACTGGGGCGTCACCTCGACCAGCTCGTCGTCCTGGATATAGGCCAGCGCCTTTTCCAGCGTCATGCGGATCGGCGGCGTCAGGCGGACGGCTTCGTCCTTCTGCGTGGTGCGGATATTGGTGAGCTGCTTGCCCTTGAGCACGTTGATGACGAGGTCGTTCTCGCGGGTGTGCTCGCCGACGATCATGCCGTTATAGACCTTCCAGCCCGGCTCGATCATCATCGGGCCGCGGTCTTCCAGGTTCCACAGCGCATAGGCGACGGCCTCGCCCTTTTCGTTGGAGATCAGGACACCGTTGCGGCGGCCCTGGATCGGGCCCTTGTGCGGCGCGTAGGCGTGGAACAGCCGGTTCATGATGGCGGTGCCGCGGGTGTCGGTCAGCAGTTCGCCCTGGTAGCCGATCAGGCCGCGGGTCGGCGCGTAGAACACCATGCGCACGCGGCCGCCGCCGGACGGGCGCAGTTCGATCATCTCGCCCTTGCGCTCGGACATCTTCTGCACGACGACGCCCGAATGTTGCTCGTCGACGTCGATCACGACCTCTTCGATCGGTTCTTCCAGTTCGCCCTGCTCGTTGTTGCGCAGCAGCACCTTTGGCCGCGACACCGACAGTTCGAAGCCTTCGCGGCGCATGGTCTCGATCAGGATGCCGAGCTGCAACTCGCCGCGGCCGGACACTTCCATCGCGTCCTTGTCGTCGCTCTCGCGCACGCGCAGCGCCACGTTGCCTTCGGCTTCGCGCAGCAGGCGGTCGCGGATCATGCGGCCGGTGACCTTGGTGCCTTCGGTGCCGGCGAGCGGCGAGTCGTTGACGCGGAAGGTCATCGACAGCGTCGGCGGATCGATTGGCTGCGCCTGGATCGGGGTTTCGACCGAAGGGTCGCAAATGGTGTGCGCCACGGTGGCATTCGGCAGGCCGGCCAGGGCGACGATGTCGCCGGCTTCGGCTTCCTCGAGCGGCACGCGCTCGAGGCCGCGGAACGCCATCACCTTGGTGATGCGCCCGGTTTCGATCACCTTGCCTTCGCGGTCCAGCACCTTGACGCTCTGGTTCGGCTTGACCGAGCCCGACGAAATGCGGCCGGTGATCATGCGGCCGAGATAGGGGTTGGCTTCGATGATGGTGCCGAGCATGCGGAACGGGCCGTCTTCGACGGTCGGCGGCTTGACGTGCTTGAGCACCAGATCGAACAGCGGCTGCATGCCGTCGTCGTGCGAGCCTTCGAGCGAGGTCGCCATGTAGCCGAGCTTGGCGGAGCCGTAGAGGATCGGGAAGTCGAGCTGCTCGTCGGTGGCGTCGAGCGCCGCGAACAGGTCGAACACTTCGTTGATGACTTCGACCGGCCGCGCGTCGGGGCGGTCGACCTTGTTGATGACGACGATCGGCTTGAGGCCCATCTTCAGCGCCTTGGAGACCACGAACTTGGTCTGCGGCAGCGGGCCCTCGGCGGCGTCGACCAGCACCAGTGCGCCGTCGACCATGTTCAGGATGCGCTCGACCTCGCCGCCGAAGTCGGCGTGGCCCGGCGTATCGACGATGTTGATGCGGGTGCCCTTCCATTCGACCGATGCGGCCTTGGCCAGAATGGTGATGCCGCGCTCGCGTTCGAGGTCGTTCGAGTCCATGGCGCGCTCGACCTGGCGTTCGTTGGCGCGGTACACGCCGGACTGCTGCAGCAGACGATCGACCAGAGTGGTTTTGCCATGATCGACGTGCGCGATGATGGCGATGTTGCGCATATCCATAGTTCAGTTTCCAAATACGAAAGCGGGGGTCCGCATAGAGCTTCCGAACGAAGCCCGTTTCCAAAAAACGACAGGATTGCCGGAGGGCAATCCTGTGGGACCCGCGACGCGTCGCTATTGCGGCGCAATATAGTCACGAAGCAGCCGGAAGCAACCGGCTAAATGGCGTCTGGTTAAGGTTTGGACGGCGCAAAAGTGCGTTTTTTGGACCGTTAGGCCCCCGCCGGCCGGCTCCAGGGCCCGGCCCGGCCGGTTCCGGGCAGCGCGTCCTGGAGCATCATCATTTCGGCGATGGTTTCCGAGGTCACCAGGCCGACCAGCTTGCCGGTCGCATCGGTCACGCCGATGGCGGGCGCCTGCTTCTCCTGCAGCAGCTTGAAGGCGTCCTCCAGGCATTTGCGGTGGCCGATCACCGGCATCTCGACCGGGGTGGCGTCGGCGACGCGGGCGTCGGGGCCGATGGTCTTGATGGCGCGGATGATGTCGGCCCGGCCGAGCACGCCGACGGGCTTGCCGGCGCCATCGACCACCGGGAATTCGCCCTGGCTGGTCGCCAGCAGCGTCTGCACCGCCTCGTCGACATGCGCCTCGGGGCTCAGCGTGGCGAACTGCGTCATCATGGCGTGGCTGACCGGCACGCCGCGCGACACCGCGCGCAGCGACACCATGTGCGCCTCCGACGAGGCGGCGAGATAGACGAAGATGGCGATGAAGATCAGGATCGGGTTGTACAGCAGGCCGATGAAACCGAGCGCGAAGGCGGTGAACTGGCCGATCGAGGCGGCAATGCCGGTCGCCCGCACATAGCCCATCCGGGTCGCGAGCAGCGCGCGCAGCACCCGGCCGCCGTCCATCGGGAAGGCCGGGATCATGTTGAACAGCGCCAGAAACAGGTTCACCGCGGCCAGCCGGTCGACCAGCGAGATCTGCCCGTTCTCGACCGCGGCGGCGGCGCCCGATTGCAGCGAGGCGCCGAAAAACACCATCAGGATGAGGGCGATGGCGACGTTGACCAGCGGCCCGGCAATGGCGATGAGGAATTCCTGGCCCGGCTCTTCGGGGATGCGCTCAAGCTGCGCGACGCCGCCGATCGGCAGCAGCGTCACGTAAGGCGTCGCCACGCCAAAATAGCGTGCTGTGAAGATGTGGCCGAACTCGTGCAGCAGCACGCACAGAAACAGCAGCACCAAAAACGCCAAGGTGTACCAGGCGGTGCCGGCGCCGCCGGTGGCGTAGCTGGCGGCGAAGATCCAGGCCAGAAACAGCAGGAACGTCAGGTGGATGCGCACCACCGTGCCGGCGACCGTGCCGATATTCAATGACCAGGACATGCAAGCCTCATATGCTGTGTGTCACGTGAAACGTAGGTGCGGCGGGGATCCATTGCGAGGGTCGCGCGTTTGCCCAAGGAGGTCTTTGTCATGGCTCAAAAACTCGACCCGGAGGCGCGCAAGGCGGCGCTCGGCAAACTCGGCGGCTGGACCGAGGTGTCCGGCCGCGACGCCATTACGCGGACATTCACATTCAAGGACTTCAACCAGGCCTTCGGCTTCATGACGCGGGCGGCGCTGGTCGCCGAGAAAATGGACCATCACCCGGAGTGGTCCAACGTCTACAAGACCGTCGAAGTGACGCTGTCGACCCATGACGCCGGTGGTGTCACGGAGCTCGACATCAAACTAGCCGAGGCGATGGACAAGATCGCGGGGTGAATGGATGCGGCTGTCGCGCATGACGTAGAATATTTGGCACGCGCCTGCGCTGTCACCGCACCGACCATTCCGCTGTCATCACCGGGCAATCGGGTCCGGCCTTCGGCCGGCCCGACTGTGGCACTTACCCGGCGATCCATGAGGCGATGCGTCATCGGCAGACTTACTTAAGCCTTCGCCGTGCGGCGTCTCATCATGGATGCCCGGGTCAAGCCGGGCATGACGCAGAGTGTGACGCGCCGCAGAGTAGTCCGCTCATGCCCGCGGACGCGGGCATCCAGTCTTTGCCGCGTGGCCTGAAGCGCTGGGTCCCCGCTTCCGCGGGGACGAGCGGGTGAATGAGCCGATTCAATTTTCAAACAGCCAAGCGTCCTCGCCCGTATTCTTTACCGGCGCCGGGTGCGCCGTCATTCCCATCCGCAAAGTCCAGTCCCCGAACGAGGGGAGCGGAGCGCCGGGAAACGCGAGAGCCTGCGAAGCTCTCTGGGTGGCCGGCGCGGCCACCCGACACGCCTGGCGCAGCGTGTCCTCTCTGTTTGCGATCACAGAGAGAACGCTTCACGGCGCTCCGCTGGCGGCGATTTATGTTCCCCGGGGGCCGTGCTTCCGGAGGTCGACGGGATGTGCCTCAGGCCCATCCGTACGGGCGCTTTCGCCCGGTCGTCCTCACGTCCAGCCATTGAAGGCAGACCCCCGTAGTGGGGCCGGACGGCGTCCCAGGGCCTCCCGGGTGCGGGGTTACGAGCCCCGCCCGC
>JAUXXH010000044.1 GCA_030684935.1 Pseudolabrys sp.
CCGTCGGCGCCTTGCTTGAGAATAAAGGCCTTCTGGGCCTCCGAAAACCGCGATGCCTTCATGGCTCTGCGCTCCTCCCAGCCGGGAATCGGCGCCGAAGACTCTAACCAAAAACGATCCAGTTTGGCGGGGGCAGATCAACCCCTCATCGTACTCTACAAATCCAGGACCTCTACTCAAACGCTGTATAATTAGATGTTTATCACGTGCCCAATGCAGAGAACGATCTCTATGTAAAATTCAGCGATGACTTTGGACAGGATTTTGCAACCCAGTCTTCAAAGAGGAATAAATGGCCAAATCTCCCGTGTCCCCAGAAACCGGGAAGCCAATGGTGCGCGGTGTTCGCCCCATGGCCCTCACCTGCAAAGGCGCGTCCGCCACTGTCGAGATGCCGGGATGGTATTGCCCGGACTCGGACGAGGCCATCTTTACGCGCGACGATGTGAAAGTGTCCGACGCGGCCTTGAAGGGCCTCCGGATCAAAGTTCAAAACTAACTGGCCGCAGGTCAAATCCGGGAAAATTTGGCCTTACGCACCAGACGAGGTCCGGCAGATACGCAGCGCGGGCTGCCCCGCCCCCCTCGGGGCGCGCTCAAGTCCCCCAAATGCGATCGTCCGGCCCCGGGGATTTCCCCCCGCCCCTCTTCTTTCTTCACCCCTTTGCGCCTATATTCAGCCTGCCGGGGCAACCCGGCTATGGCGATAAACGAACGTCGTAATAAACCTTTCGGACCCGGGGGCAGTACCCGGCGCCTCCACCCAAGCCCTCCCTAGGGAGGGTTTCGGCGGGGGCGAAATAGGATCGACGAGGGCGTAAAGGACGGACTTTTGCTCGGCATGGTTCCGCCGTTATCGGGCCAAATCGTAGTTGCAAATGACAACTATGCTCCGGTTGCTCAGGCCGCTTAAGCGGTTTTAGTAACCACGCCTACAAGCCCTGGCCGTCTTAGCAGCGGTCAGGCGGGGTTCGGAGGCACCTGGCAACAGAAGCCTCCACTTTCATTTTCGCCTTAGTTTCGTTTTGCAATAACGCGGTTCCGAATTATGACAGCGTGGCGATTGCCCCCGAACCGTCAACGCAGTTCCTGACCCGCATGGCCGACCATATCCGCTACGATCTCTTGACCCAGCAGGCGCTGCGCGGCGTGGTCCGCAACGTGCTGATCGACGTCGCCAAGACCCAGAGCCTGCCCGGCGATCATCATTTCTACATTTCGTTCGACACCCGCGCCGACGGCGTGCGCATGTCGGACCGGTTGCGCGCGCAGTATCCGGAAGAGATCACCATCATCCTGCAGCACCAGTTCTGGGGCCTGGCGGTGCACGAAACCTCGTTCGAGGTCGGCCTGTCGTTCGGCGGCGTGCCGGAAAAGCTCACCGTGCCGTTCGCCGCCATCAACGAATTCGTCGATCCGTCGGTGCAGTTCGGCCTGCGCTTCGAGGAGGTCCTCGAAGGCGCGGCCCCGGCAGACGCTGCGCCGGACAAGCCGGCCCGGAAGAAGCGGCCGACCAGCGTGCCCAGCAGCGGGCCGACACCCGCGCCGGCGAGCCCGGCCCTCGCCGCGCCGCCGCAGACCAAGACCCCGCCGTTGCCGGCACCGCCGGCCGCGACGGCACCCGGCGATGACACGTCCGGCGGCAAACCGGACAAGCCGACCAATGGCGGCGGCGAAGTGGTCCGGCTCGACCGCTTCCGCAAGAAGTAATGGCGAAGACCCCGAATTCACCCGGCGCCACGCGCACCGAAAGCGACTCGTTCGGACCGCTGGAGATTCCGGCCGGCAAGTTGTGGGGCGCGCAGACCGAGCGTTCGCTGCATAATTTCCGCATCGGCGGCGAGCGCATGCCGCTGCCGATCGTGCGCGCCTTCGGCCTGGTCAAGCGCGCCGCCGCCGAGGTCAACCGCGACCTCGGCGATCTCGACGCCAGGCGCGCCAAGGCCATCGTCGCCGTGGCGCAGGACATCGCAGACGGCAAGCTCGACGACCACTTCCCGCTGGTGGTGTGGCAGACCGGCTCCGGCACCCAGAGCAACATGAACGTCAACGAGGTGATCGCCAACGCCGCCAATGTGGCGCTGGGCGGCGACCTCGGCGCCAAGGCGCCGGTGCACCCGAACGATCACGTCAACATGAGCCAGTCGTCGAACGACTCGATGCCGAGCGCGATGCATATCGCCGCCGCGCTGGAAATCGCCGGCCACCTGCTGCCGGCGCTGACGCTGCTCCACAAGGCGCTCGACAAGAAGGCGAAGGAATTCGCGCGGATCGTCAAGATCGGCCGCACCCACACCATGGATGCGACGCCGGTCACGCTCGGCCAGGAATTCTCCGGCTACGCCGCGCAGGTGAAATCGGCCATGGCGCGCATCGCCACCGCGCAACGCGAACTCTATCCGCTGGCGCAGGGCGGCACCGCGGTCGGCACCGGCATCAATTCAAGGCCGAAATTCGCCAAGGCCTTCGCCAAACGCATCGCGGTGCTGACCAGACTGCCCTTCGTCAGCGCGCCGAACAAGTTCGAGCACATGGCGGCGCACGACGCCTACGTCTCGGTCCATGGCGCGATCAACGCCGCCGCCACCGCGCTGTTCAAGATCGCCAACGACATCCGCCTGCTCGGCTCCGGCCCGCGCTCCGGGCTCGGCGAACTGATCCTGCCGAGCAACGAAGCCGGCTCGTCGATCATGCCGGGCAAGGTCAACCCGACGCAGAGCGAAGCGCTGACTATGGTGTGCTGCCAGGTGTTCGGCAACAACACGACCATCACGGTGGCCGGCAGCCAGGGCCATTTCGAGCTGAACGTCTACAAGCCGGTGATGGCCTATTGCATGCTGCAGTCGATCCGGCTGCTCGGCGACGCGGTCAATTCGTTCACCGACAACTGCGTCATCGGCATCAAGGCCGACGAGGCGCGCATCGCCGATCTGATGCAGCGTTCGCTGATGCTGGTGACGGCGCTGTCGCCGCATATTGGATATGACAAGGCGGCGCAGGTAGCGAAGGCCGCGCATGCCAACGGCACCACGCTGCGCGAGGAGGCCCTGCGCCTCGGCTTTATCAGCGGCGCCGACTTCGACCGGCTGGTGCAGCCGAAGAAAATGACCCGCCCCCGCTGACCGGCCCGGGAACTTTCTGCCCGCCCAGCGTTATCAAGGCAGACGGTCGCCACACGGAAACGGGCGGTGGGCCGGAAATTACACCCCTACGTGGTGAAATGACGCGCAGTTTAGAAGCGTTCTTTGATAGTGCACCGAACCCACCGCCGTGTATCCCGGTACCATTTTACTTCTTGTAGTCGTCAAAAGCGCGCGGCCCAAGATTGACGTAGGGTCAACGTAAAGTAACCGACATGATATATTCAGTACTACGGTCAGAGCAGTGAACTATACATCTGAAAGTTCCATAGTACCGCGACCTCTATATGAGTCTATTCTGATGGTATTCGCAAACGGTCACTTAGTCACCTTTGGTGATCAACTAACCGTGTCTTGAAAATTCTCACGAACACCTCGAAAAGCAGGAGGTGCAATCGTGTGGACACGATCCGCGCACGCGAAAGGTCCGCAAAAATGCGGACGACAGGTCCCCTCTCGGACCCGAAGCCACATGTATCCCGTTACCGTCGAGGCAGACATGGTTGAGCTTGTGAATCTTCGAACCGCCCGCAAGCGGGCCCAGCGGGCACAGGACGAAAAGCGTGCAGACGCCCATCGTCTTGCCCACGGACAGCCCGCGCATCTGCGCAAGCTCGAAGCCACCCAGCAGGCGAAAGCCGAACGCGCCCTCGACGGTCACCGGATCGACACAGGAGACGGCCGATGAAATCGCCGGTTGTCAAACGCTCGATCGTTATCGCCGGTCACAAGACCAGCGTCAGTCTCGAAGATGCGTTCTGGAAGGGGCTCAAGGAGCTCGCCACCAGCAGGGACATGACCCTGTCGGATCTGGTCGCCACCATCGACACCGACCGCCGTCACGGCAATCTGTCGTCGGCGATCCGGCTGTTCGTGCTCGACCAGTATCGCGCCCAGTCCGGCGAGGGGGATCGCGCGGCTCAAAGCGCCCCCCGCGAACCCACCATGGCGCGCGCGGAACCGTCAGTTCTGCGGGCCGACTGACGCCCCCGCGGGCGCAGGAATGGGTCTGATATCGATCGGCGGCGGAAACGACGGTGCCTGCTCGCGCACCTGCTGACGCGCCGCCTCGATCGCCCGCTGACGGGCCGCTTCCGCTGCCGCCTTCTGCCGCGCGGCTTCTTCCGCAGCCTGCTGACGGGCGGCCTCGGCCGCCGCCTTCTGACGCGCCGCCTCTTCCGCGGCCTGCTGGCGGGCGGCTTCCGCCGCCGCCTTCTGCCTTGCTTCTTCGGCGGCGCGCAGACGCGCCGCTTCCGTCGCTGCCGCGATCGCTTTCAGCCGCGCTTCCTCTTCGGCCGCGCGTTTGGCCGCCGCTTCTTCCGCCGCCTGCAATTTCCTGGCCTGGTTTTCCACCGCGCGCAGCGTCAGCCAGCCGCTGAGCGCCGACACGTCGAGGCTGCGCGACGCCGTGGCCACCGGCCCCTTCAGCGCCATATGGATGTCCGGCCGGTTGCCGGCCGCCTCCGCCAGTCCCGACAGCACCAGCCGCGCATCGAGCGTGCCGGTGGTGAGATCGAAGCGGCCGTTCATCGCCAGCGCGGCGTCGTTCGCCTCGGCGGTCGCCTCCGCCAGACGCATCTGGCCGGCACTGACGGTGAAGGTGCCCTCGGCGCGCTTGACCGCGAGACGGCCGGCGTCGAGGCCGCGGCTGACCACCGTGGTGATGCGCGTGGCATCGACCGGCAGGCCGAGATCGACCGCGCGCGTGACGACGTCGAAGGCGCGCGGATCGAGCCCGGCGAATTGCGCGTCCGTGACACCGATCGTGCCGGAGCCTTTCAGCGAGCCGAACAGCGCCACCGGCGACAGGCCCGTTCCCTCGAGCGCGGCCGATAGGCTGAACACGCCGGTGACCGGCGGCCGCGCATTCGGCGGCAGCAGGCTGGCGGCGTCGGCGCCGGTCAGCGACAGCGTCGCCAGCGTCTTCAGGCCCTCATTGGCCGATACGAAAGTCAGCGTGCCGGCGAGACGGCCGCCGGCCAGCTGTCCGCTGATGTCGTCGAGCGTCAGTTCCTCGGGGCCGAGGCGCAGCGTGGCGCTGAACTGCCGCGCGATCAGACGCGGCGACAGCTCGACGCGCCCGATCCGGACGGCGATCTGCCCGGCCGCATCGGCAAATGCGCCGTCGCCGAAGGGTTCGCTTGGCCAGACCCACGCCGCGTCGGCACCGGATGCGCCGGCCGGAAAGCCGATCGCCGCCGCCAGCACGGCGGCGCCGTCGACCGTGTCGGCCTCGATATCGCCCTGCCAGCGGTGCGGCGACGCCAGCGTGACGCCGAGCCGGCCGCGCAGCGCGCTACCGCCGACATTGCCGGTGAGGCCGGTCACCGTGAGATCGTTGCCGGCCAGCACGACCTGGCCGCTGGCCGAAACCGGCAGCGCGGCGCGGCCGGCGCCGCCGAGCGGCGCCATATTGGCGCGCACGATGCTGGCGCGCAGCGACGCCGCGCGGACATCGGCAAAGGGACGCGCCGTGCCGCTGGCGCTGGCTTCGAGGCCGCCGGCGGTGAGCCGGGCATCGATGCGCAGGTCGCCGCGCGACGGACCGCTGGCGCGCAGCGTCAGCGCGCCGGGACCGGCCGTCGCCGCAACGGTGTTTTGCAGACCCAGCATCTCGATCAGCGCGCGGCCATCGTCTGCATCGAGCTTGCCGTCGAGCCGCACATTGCCGGCGGTATAGGCGACGGCGTCGATATTGGCCTCGCCGTTGAGCGCGATGCGAACCTTGCCGAGCCCGCCATCGATGTTGAATTTCGCCAGCCCGAGATTGGCGGCCGACGGCGCAGCGCCGTCCATGGTGAGACGCGCCTGCAATTTGGCCGGCGCCATGCGCGGCGCGGCCGCCTCCAGCGATTTCGCCGTCTCCGGGGCAACCCGCGCCAGCACCGCCAGCACCGGCCGCATGTCAGGCGCGGTCAGATCGACGCGGATGCTGCCTTGGGGCGAGGCCGCCGCGGTGTCGATGCGGCCGCTGGCGGAAAACGCCGCGCCGCCGAGATCGGCGACCGAGAGCCGGTCGATCTGCAGGCCGTTGCCATCGACCTTCAGACGGGCGCTGGCGTTGCGGGCGACAAAGCCGCCGACGGTGGCGCGGCCGATATCGGCGGCGATTGTCATGTCCTGCGGCCGGGCGGCGGTCGAGCCCGCCACCAGCGCCTTGCCGAAGGCGAGCGCGGCATCGATGTCGAGTTCGGGGGCGTTGAGTTCGGCATCGAGCTTGGCCGGCCGGTTGGCGGCGGCGAACACATAGACCATGCGGCCGGCGACCGCCTTGCGGTCGAATTCGGCGCGCAGCCGCTCGACGGCGACGCGTTCGCTGCCGAGCGTGACCTCGCCGCGCAGGCTGAGCGGCCGCAGATCGGCCTGCGCGGGTTCGGCGCGACCTTCGAGCCAGGCCGACAGCGCCTTCGGATCGGTGGAGTCGATTTCGGCCGGGCCGGTGAACGTCACCTCGTCATCGGCGATGGCGACATGACCGCTGAGCCGCACCTGCGTGAAGCCCGGCGCGCGGAATTCGAAGCGCTCCAGATTCCAGCCACCGGCATCCGAGGTGATGTCGCCGCGGACGTTCTGCACGCTGTTGTGACCGAGCGTGACCTGATCGATGCCGACGCCGATCTGGATCGGGAAGGTCGGCCGGAACGCGCCGCCGCCGAGCGCCACCAGTTGGCGGACGATGGCGGCCGGCAGCGCCCGGCTGCCGTCGGCCGGCGCCAGCGTGCGGTCGAGATCGATCTGGCGGCCGGACAAGAGGCCGTCGAAGCGCGGGTTGGCGCCGAACTTGAAATCGGCGACGCCGGTCAACCGCAGCCCCTGCTCCTCGGGGCCATAGACGAACTCGACTTCTTCGAGCAGCGCCGATTGCGCGGTGGCCTTGAGCTTGCCGTTGACGCGCCAGGGCTGCGTCACGGTCTGGTTGACCTGCGTCGAGCCGCGCAGGCCGATGCCGACCGGGCGCGCCATGTTCAGGGTGCCGTCGAAGCGGGGCTCGTTGTTGCCGAGCATCAGGGCGCCGGCGACCTCGACGCTGAGCGGGAAGCCGACCGGGTCGACGTGAAGCTGAACCCGCGTGCCGGTCTCTTCGGTATAGCGGCCGGCCGACAGCCGGAAGGGATACAACTCGCCGCCGATGCGCACCGCGCCCTCGCCCTTGACCGGGCCGATCAGCGAGCGCGCCTCGCCGTTGAACCACAGCCGGTCGAGCGTCACGGTCGAGCCATTGGCGGCGTCGGCGAGCGTCACGGTGCCGTCGACGATGCTGAGCCGGTCGATGGTCAATGCGTCGGGATTGAACGCAACGGCGATGCCGGGCGCCTTGACGCGGCCCGACGGGTCGAGGCCGAGCGTGACCTGCGGGCCATTGATCTGCATGTCGGTGGCGCGCCATTCGGCTCGCATCAGCGGCCCGAGCGCGAATTCGATGCCGAGCGATCGGGCGCGCATGGTGTCGGGGCCGCTGCCGATTTCGACGTCGTTGAGGGTCAGCCGCGGCGACGGCAGCAGGCGGGCGTCGATGGTGCCGGTCACCCGGGTCTGGACCCCGATCAGCCGGCTGGCCTCCTGCTCAAACAATGAGCGGTAGCCGCCCCAATCGATCAGCAGGGGACCGACCAGCGCCGTCACCAGCGCCAGAATGATCGCAATCCCCAGTCCGAGCAAAGTGGTCTGCAATACGGGTGTCCGTTCCGCAGCCGGGCTGCGCGTGCGGTTCAAGGTCTCTGTGTAGGCTAGTATTGCCGGTTCTTGGCGGCAATTCTATGTCGCAAGGGCACTCAGGACACAGTGAAATCCTTGGCGATTATCTTGCCCGGGTTGAGAATATTCTGCGGATCGAGCGCGCGCTTGATCGCGGCCATGGCGGCCAGCGCCGCCGCGCCGTGCTCGGCCAGCAGATATTTCATCTTGCCCTGGCCGACGCCATGTTCGCCGGTGCAGGTGCCGTCCATCGCCAGCGCCCGCTCGACCAGCCGCTCCGACAGCGCCTTGGCGCGGCTGACCTCGTCGGCGTCGTCGCGGTCGATCAGCAGGGTCAGGTGGAAATTGCCGTCGCCGACGTGACCGACCAGCGGCGCCAGCAGACGACTCGCCGCGATGTCGGCCTGGGTCGCCATCACGCATTCGGCCAGCCGCGAGATCGGCACGCAGACATCGGTGGCGATCATCTGCGCGCCGGGGCGCAGCGCGAAGTTCGACAGCGCAGCGTGATGCCGCGCCTCCCACAATTTGGTGCGTTCCTCGGCCTTGGTGGTCCAGGTGAACGGGCCACCGCCGAGTTCGACCGCAATCTCGCCGAAGCGGACCGACTGTTCGGCGACCGAGGCCTCGGTGCCGTGGAATTCGAGAAAGAGCAGCGGCACTTCCGGCAGGCCGAGCTTGGCGTTGAGGTTGCAGGCCCGCACCTGCAGCGCGTCGAGCAGTTCGATGCGCGCCACCGGGATGCCGGACTGGATGGTCTGGATGGCGGCGTTGCAGCAGGCCTCGACCGACGGGAACGGGCAGATGCCGCCGGCGATGGCTTCGGGAATGCCGGACAATTTCAGCGTCAGTTCGGTGATGATGCCGAGCGTGCCCTCGGAGCCGACCATCAGCCGTGTCAGGTCGTAGCCGGCCGATGACTTCTTGGCGCGGCGCGCGGTGTCGATCACCTCGCCATTGGCCAGCACCACCTTCAGCGCGATGACATTGTCCTTCATGGTGCCGTAGCGCACCGCATTGGTGCCGGAGCAGCGCGTCGCCGCCATGCCGCCGAGCGAGGCGTCGGCGCCGGGATCGATCGGAAAGAACAGGCCGCTGTCGCGCAGCTGTTCGTTGAGCGTCTTGCGGGTGATGCGGGGGTGCACGACGCAGTCGAGATCCTCGGCGTGGACGCCGAGCAGTCTGTTCATGTCGCGCATGTCGATCGAGACGCCGCCATGCGGCGCGTTGACGTGGCCCTCGAGCGAGGAGCCTACGCCGAAGGCGATCACCGGCGCGTTGTGCGCGGCGCAGATGCGCACGATGCGCTGCACGTCCTCGGTGCTCTGCGGATAGACGACCGCGTCGGGCGGTTGGTTCGGAATCCAGGTGATGGTGTTGCCGTGCTGCTCGCGCACGGCGAGCGATGTCACGACGCGGTTGCCGAAGGCGGCGGCCAGTTCGGCGATGGCGGCGGCGATGCCGTCGGCATTGCGCGTGACAAATTCAGCAACCGCCATGATGGAAATGTCCCCTGCCTTGCGTCCGTTCCCGCGCGCGTCTTTGTGCGGCGGAAGCTAGCAGAGGATCGCGAGGCGGTGAACGCGCCTTTAGGAATACATCCGCTCCATCGGCGGCTCCTGCGGTTCGGCCTGGCTGCTCTGGCCCACCGACACCGCCCACGACACCACCAACAGCCCCATAATGACGAGAAAAGCCCCACGGGCCAATTTGCCAGCCATGCCCCTGCTCCTGCTTTTTTTGCACGATAGCGAAGGCAAACCGCGAAGGTCAGGAAATCGTTAATTTTTGGTTAATGCCGCGCAGGCTGTGGAAAAGACGGAACTATCAGTCCTCGACGGCGGGCTTTGCGCCCGCTTTGCCGGCGAACAGATTGCCGATCAGCGCCGAGTACAGGCCCGGCATTTCGTGCGGCTGGAACGGCACCGGCCGGCACATGCCCATGGTGATGAGGCCGATGCGCGCCATGCGCTGGCTGGCATACATCGACTCCGCGGTATTGGCGGCAAGCCGCTCGGCCACCGCGCCGCCGAGATGCTGGGCGATCGACATGCCGGCGAGATCGATGGCGCCGAGCCGTCCGGCTTCGACCAGCAGGCGCCTGAGCAGATGCGTGGTCGCCGCCGCGGTCGGGCGGTGGCCGTAACAGGCGGCGATGCCGCGCACCATGCGCACGCTCATGGCGATGAAGAAGATGGCGTCGGTGAGCGCCGTCGGCGAAACCGCGGTGATGCCGAAGGCGCGCGCGGTGGCGCGGCGCACCACCGATTCAGCGCGGCGGTCGAGCGGCGTCACCACCGTGCGCGACAGCAGTTCGAGTTGCTGCGCCGGCGTGTGATGCGGCTGCGCCTGGCGCTGGAACGTCTCGATCGCGGCTTCGGTCTCGCGGTCACGCGGGATCACAGCGAGCACATCGCGGATGGCGTGCCGCATGTCGGCGGGACGCAGATCCTCCTCGGCGAAGCGCTGCTGGTTGGCCTCGACGCTTTTCAGCGCGAAGTAGCTCTTCATTTCGCGGCCGATCACCAGGCAGGCGCCGCCGATGCCGGCCACCGCCGCGGCGGTCGCGGCCCAGCCCAGCGCCGCGCTGCTGACGAAGGCGGCGTTGATCCAGAGATAGGCGTCGACCACCAGCCAGCCGGCCAGCGCCACGCCCACGCCATAGAGCCCGAGCCGCACCCAGCCGTCGCGGCGGCGCGGCGCCTTCACCGCCCGCGGCGGCAGCGTGACCGGGCTGCGCTCCGGCGGCACGATGCGGTCGGTCTCGGCGGTCGAAAACACGTTCGGCTTCGGAGCGGTGTCGACCGGCCGCACCGGCTCCGCCTCGTGGATGACGCGCGGCCCGAAGCCGTCGCGCTGTTTGGTGTCGCTCATCGCAGCCGGTCTCCGATCAGGGATTCAAGCGCCAGATCGAGGTTGATGTGTGGCACGCCGTCGACCGGCGCCGGATCGATCACCGGCGGCTCGAACACCGGAATGTCGAGGAACGGCGCGCCCCACTGCTCCGGCCGCGGCGGCCGGATCGGCACCTGGCCGACATAGAACTTGGCCTGAGTCGCGCCGCCGACCGGACGGCCGACCACCACCGGCACGCGCTGGCTGTCGATTTCCTGGGTGCCTTCGAGTGTGGACGCCACCGAGGCCAGCGCCGTGACATCGATGTCGGCGTCGCTGCCGCGCACGTCGAGCGCCGGCACCGCCGCCATGTTGCGCAACAGCGCGCTCAAATGATCGCGTTGCAGGTCGGGAATGTGGTCAGCCTTGGTGGCGGCGAACAGCACCTTCTCCACCCGCGCGCTGCCGAGCAGCGTCGAGAGGATGGTGCGCTGGCCGTAGCGGAAGCTTTGCAGGATGGCCTCGGTGGCGAGCCGGGTATCCTCGAACGCCGTGCGGCCCGCGAGCAGCGCGCCGAGCACGTCGACCAGCACCACCTGCCGCGCGAAATTGCGGAAATAGGTCTTGTAGAATTCGGCGACCACCTCGCGCTTGTAGACCTCGTAGCGCTCTTCCATCAGCGCGCCGAGCGTGCCGGGCTTCGTGCGGTCGCTGCCGTCGGGCAGCGGCAACGGCGCGAACCAGAGATACGGCACCTCGCCGATGGTGCCCGGGCAGACGAAGCGGCCGGGCTGCAGATAGCTCAGGCCATGCTTGTCGCGCGCCGTCATCAGCATGGCGCGGTAGAGATCGTGCGCCTGCTTGGCGACGGCTTCGCTGGCGTCCTCGCTCGCCGCATGATCGCCGATGAAGGCAAGAAAGTCGGCGCCGGTCTCGGCGCGGGCGTCCTTCCGCCACAGTGCCAGCGTGGTGCGCGACCATTCGGCATAGCTCTGCGACAGCAGCGGCAGATCGAGCAGCCATTCGCCGGGATAGTCGACGATCTTCAGCTTCAAGGTCGCGGCGTCGCCGCTGATGCGGCCGAGCATGCGGCCGACCAGACCGGTCGGCACGAAGCGGATGTCGACGCCGATCTCGCTGATGTCGGCGGTGCGGTCGGGCCAGCCGCCATTGGCCATGGTCTCGATATTGGCGGCATAGGGAAAGCGCGGCAGCCGGTGCGCCTTGGCGCCCTCCAGCCGGGCGGCCAGCAGCCGCCCCTCGCCGACCACGCGCAACAGCGGCATGCGGTTCGGGTTATGCAACGCGCTGAGCAGATTGTGGATCAGGCTGGTGATGAAGACGGTCTTGCCGGCCCGGCTCAAGCCCGTCACCGCCAGCCAGACGGTCGAGCCCTTGGCCAGTTCGGTGAGATTGACGGCATCGGCCAGCCAGTCCGGCAGGATATCGCGCGTCGGCAGCTTCAGCATGCGTCATACCCCAGCGCGCTCATCGCGAATCCTCTCCGTCGGCCTGCAATACCCTCTATGTAGGTATCTTTTGCCGTTTCGCAGCACCGAAAGTGGACGACCAAGGCGGCCCTGTCGTAGGTAAAGCCGACCCGTCCATTGAGCCCTCGCGTGCCGCCATGCCCCCCGTGACACAGTCCGCGCCCTTCCTGTCGTCGGTCATGGCCATCGAGCCGGCCTGGATCGACTATAACGGCCATCTCAACGTCGCCTATTACGGCGTGCTGTTCGACCGCGCGGTCGACGAGGCCTATGAGCTGATCGGGGTCGGGCCGGATTACCTGAAGCAGACCGGCCACTCGACCATGGTGGTCGAAACCCACATGCGCTATCTGCGCGAACTACACCTCGACCACCCGGTGCAGGTCAGCGTGCAATTGCTCGACTACGACGCCAAGCGGTTTCAGGTGTTCGAGGAACTGCGGCACGCCACCGAGGGCTGGGTGGCGGCGACCTGCGAGACCATGACGCTGCATGTCGACATGACGGCCAAGAAGGTGGCGCCGTTTCCGGAGGCCGTTATGGAGGCGCTGGCGGCGATGAAGGCCGCGCATGCGGTTTTGCCGCGGCCGGACAGTGCCGGCCGCCGCATTGCGATGCCCGCCAAGGGCTGAGACGTCTCAGTCGACGGTCGACAGCGCCGGAACGGCCTGCGCCATCGACAGCATCACCGGGCGTTCAGCCTTGGCTTGAAAACTGGCGGGGGCGTCGACCGGGGTATCGAGCCGGCGCGCCACGCCTTCGAACTGCGCGTCCTGCTCTATGGTCAGCGAGCGGTTGTAGATCTCGCCGTCGACGATGGCGGTGCGCTGCAGCTTCACGGTGTTGCCGTGGATGGTGCCCTTGAACTTGCCGTCGATCACGGTGTCGACCGCGATCACCTTGCCCTCGACGTCGGCGCCGTCGCAGATCACCAGTTGCGCCGCGTGAATGTCGCCGGTGACCCGGCCGAAGACCTGCACCGAACCGGCGCAGACGATATTGCCGGTGATGGCCATGCCGGGGCCGACCACCGAGACGACGTCCGGCGACGCCTTGGCCGGCGCCGGCTGCGCGGCAAGCCGCGGTTCGGCGGCGTTGACGCTGGCGTTCCGGGTGTCACGATCGCCTTTGGTTGCGGAAAAATAGCTCAAGGGAAGCTCCTGTCCTGAAGGCACTGACGGTATCGCGCCTGCGGGCAATCGACCGGTGCCGGTGTCACCGGAAGATTCATAGTATGAATTTCGGCTTCCGGCATGCGGTATCGAGCAATATCGCTAACGCCGGACCGGCGGCGCCGTTTACGATAGCGACATTAACCAGCGGCGCGGATTGGCCGCGGCAGGGGCTTTATCGCGCGCCAGCGGAGGTTCAGATACAGGTCATGAATGACACGGCAGTGAAGGCGGCGGTCGCCAAGTTTCTCAAGAACATCAACGGCACCGCGCAGCGCGAGATCGAGAAGGTCGTGCGCAGCGCGATCGCCAGCGGCAAGCTGCAGCCGCACGAGAGCTGCACCGCCGGGGTCACGCTGACCGCCGAAAAGATCGGCCTGAACATCACCATCTACAGCAAGATCGAGATCTGATTTTTTCATTGCCTTCAATGATTTAATAGCGGCGTGCGGCAGCCCTCCGGGTATGGTAAAATGACTCACAGGGAGTTCTGCCATGGGCGAACCGCAACTCAACATCAAGGACGCCGACGTCACCGCCATGGTGCGCGAACTGACCGCGCTGACCGGAGAGAGCCAGACCGAAGCCGTGCGCAAGGCGCTGCAGGAGCGGCTAGACCGCACCCGGACTGAACAGACTCCCAACGCCGAGCGCGACCGCGGCAGCACCCTGGCAGACATCAGGAATATTTAGGCCGAGGTTCGCCGACGCACCAAGCCGGACGACTTCCTCTCCGACGACGATCTGTACGACGAGCAGGGCCTGCCAAAATGAGCAGCGAGTCTGCCGGAGACGGAACGCTCGTCTTCGACTCGTCTGCTTTCGTCGCCATCCTTCGTAACGAACCGGACGCGGACGACCTCCTAAAGCGTGCCCTAACCTATCGGCGCTGCGTGATGGCCGCACCGACCTGGCTGGAAACCGCCATCGTCTGCGAATCCAAGTATGTGACGGTCGGCGACCTGCTCGATCAGCTTGCCGGCAAATTGCAGATCGAGGTCTTGCCGTTTACGGCGGCACAAGCCGCCATTGCCCGGCAAGCCTATCGGCAGTTCGGCAAGGGCCGAGGCCAACGCGGCAGTTTGAATTTCGGCGATTGCTTCGCTTACGCGCTAGCGAAGGACATCGGCGCGCCCCTGCTGTTCAAAGGCAACGACTTCAACCTCACCGACGTGACGGTAGCGTAAGAGCTTTCGTTCACGCGATTGACTCCTTTTAAATTCGGTCGTTAGCATCCGTAACGCGAGCAACGATGTACTGGATCGCGGTACGGGGCTTCGATGTCAGTCAGCGTCACCAGCAGCAAGACGTCGTCGCGCGCGGCGCCGTCGGTGCAAATTCGTGAGCATCGCATCCCCAGCGCCAACAGCGCGCCCTACATCTGCGTCGAAGGTCCCGACGGCAATCTGTGGTTCTGCGAAAGCGGCGCCGCCACGATCGGCTGCTTCGATCCGAAGACCGCGACCTTCAAGGAATTTCCGCTGCCGACAGCCCAGGCCACGCCAATCGGCATCGTGCTCGGCGGCGACGGTCATCTCTGGTTCTGCCAGAAAAAAGCCAACAAGATCGGTCGGCTGTCGCCTGACGGAGCACTGACCGAGTTCGACCTGCCGACGCCGGCCGCCGGACCCGACGGCATTGCGCTCGGGCCGGACGGCAATGTCTGGTTTTCGGAAACTGATGCTGGACAGATCGGCCGCATCACGCCCAGCGGCACCATCACCGAATTCAGGAATGGCATCTCGCCCGGCAGCAAGCCGCTGTCGATCGTGGTGCGCGACGGCGCGCTGTGGTTCAGCGAAGCCGCCGGCAACCGCGTCGGCCGCATCACCGTCGAAGGCGCGGTCAGCGAGTTCGTCATCCCCGGCAGCGATCCGCAGCCGCGCGCCATGGCTACGCACCCTGACGGCAATATCTGGTTCGTCGAAACCGGCGCCAACGCGCTCGGACGGCTCGACCGCAACGACCGGTTCGACGAATTCGTCATCCCGACGCCGAACGCCTCGCTGCGCGGCGTCACCGTCGGGCCCGACAACAATCTTTGGTTCACCGAGAACTTCGCCAACAAGATCGGCTGCATGACGCCGGACGGCACACTGCTCGGTGAATACGACCTGCCGACACCGGCCAGCGGCGCGCGCTGCATCGCGGCGATGTCGAACGGCCGGCTCTACATCACGCAATACGATTCCGGGACGATCGGGGAAGTCATCCTCGGCTGAACGTGAACGAGAACGAGAACTGGGGAATTTAAGTGGCAGTAGAACGCATCACGTATCAGGCCGGCAGCGTCACCGCCAATGGCGCGCTGGTCTATGACCCGAGCGTCAGCGGCCGCCGGCCGCTGCTGCTGGTGTCGCCGAACTGGCTCGGCATGACGGACGAGTCGATCGAGCGCGCCGAGACCATGGCCGGCAGCAAATACGTCGCCTTCCTTGCCGACATGTATGGCGACGGCAAGATTGCCAACGGTCCGCCGGAAGCGGGCCCGCTCGCCAACGGGCTGCGTGAAGACGCGCCCGAACGCCGCCGCCGCATCACCGCTGCGCTCGACACGTTGCGCCGCGAAAGCGACAGCCGCGGCATCGGCGATCTCACCCGTCAGGCGGCGGCCGGCTTCTGCTTCGGCGGCGGCAACGTGCTGGAACTGGCGCGCAGCGGCGCGGATGTGCAGGCGGTGATCTGCCTGCACGGCGACCTGCTGACGTCAATGCCGGCCAGGCCCGGCGACATCAAGGCGGCGGTCTGCATCATGCACGGTTCGAATGACCCGGTGGTGCCGAAGAAGGACCGCGACGCGGTTGAAGCCGAACTCGAAGCCTCCGGCGCCAAATGGCAGATGCTGGTGTTCGGCGGCCTGCTGCATTCGTTCTGCGAACCGGAATCCAACGTGCCGGGTATCGGCGCCTACGACGCCGGCGCGGCGCGGCAGTGCTTTGCCATGATCGACGACTTCGCCACCGCGGCGTTCGACAAGAAACTCTGAGAACAACAAAAAATGTTCCAAACCATGGGAAAGGAAACGTCATGCAGAAAATCGGAGGCGCTCTCTTAAGCCTTGTGTTGCTGGCGTGCGGCGCATTCGCGGCGCAGGCGCAAACATATCCCGACAGGCCGATCCGGGTTATCGTGTCGATCGCCGCCGGCAGCGTCACTGACGTCATCATGCGCGCGGCCTCGGCCGACATGGCGGCGCGGCTGGGCCAGCCTTTGGTGATCGAAAATCGCGGCGGCGCCAGCGGCATCCTCGCCGCGCAATCATGTGCGCAGGCCGCGCCGGACGGCTACACGCTGTGCGTCATCTATCACAGCACGATGTCCTACAACCCGTTGCTGTTCGACAAGCTGCCCTACAATGCCGACACCGATCTGGTGCCGGTGGCGCGGCTGTTCTTCCTCACCGAGGGCGTGTTCGTGAATGCCGCGCTCGGCGTCAATTCGATCGCCGAATTGAAAGCGCTGGCGCAGAGCAAACCCGACGCGCTCAATTACGCCACGCTCGGCGACGGCTCGTTCCCCGATCTGTTCCGCACCTGGCTGAACAACCAGTGGGGCACCAAAATCGTCGGCGTGCCGTACAAAGGCGGCGGACCGGCGGCGCAGGCGGTGGCGGCCAACGAAGTGCAGGTGACGCGGTTTGGCGTCGGCAACTTCATGGGGTTGCTGCAGGCCGGCAAGGTGAAAGCGCTGGCGGTGTCCGCCGACAAGCGCTCGCCGCTGCTGCCCGACGTGCCGACGCTCAAGGAGGCCGGGCTGAATTATCCGGGACAAGGCTGGTGGGGGCTCGCGGTGCCGAAGGGCACACCGCAGGCGATCGTCGACAAGGTCAATGACGCCTTCGTCAAGCAGTTTAGCGATCCGAAGTTCGCCGCCTTCCTCGAGAAGCAGTCGGTGGTGCCGGCGACGACCACGGCGGCCGGGTTTGCCAGCTTTCTGAAGGAAGACCGCAAGGCGGCCGAAGCGCTGATCAAAATCGCCAACACCAAGCGCGTCGAGTTCAAGGCGCAGTAGCCCTCACTCGACGCTGCCGCCGGAGAACCGCCGCCCCGGCACCGACAGGAAATAGCCGACGGCCTGCGCGCCGTCGGCGCCGAGCACGCTGCCGGACGTGTAGCGCGCCTCGTCGGAGGCGAGAAACACCGCCGGCCCGGCGATGTCCTCGCCGCTGCCGACGCGGCCCATCGGCACGCCCTTGCGGCGACCTTCATAGATGACCGGGTCGGCGTACATGCCTTCGGTGCCGGGCGTGCGGATGTAGCCCGGCGTGATGGCGTTGGCGCGGATGTTGTAGGGCCCCCACTCCATCGCCTGCAGCTTGGTCAGCATGATCAGCCCGGCCTTCACCACGCTGTAAGCGCCGGCGAAGTTGTAGGGAAACAGCCCGGCGATCGACGCGATGTTGACGATGCAGCCGGACTTCTGCGCGATCATGTGTTTGGCCGCCGCCTGGCTGGCCAGAAACGCGCCCTTGAGGCCGATGTTCATGGTGATGTCCCAGGACTCCTCCGGCAGCGCCTCGAGTTTGCCCGGCATGATCTTCATGGCGTTATTGACCAGGATGTCGACGCGGCCGAATTCGGCCACCGTTTCGTCGATCAGGCGGTGGATGTCGGCCGACTTCGCCATGTCGGCAACGATGGCCTGGCTGCGGCCGCCGGCTTCCTTGGCGGTCGCGGCGGAGGTCGCCGGATCGACGTCGTTGACGACGACGTGGGCACCCTCCCGGGCATAAGCGAGCGCAATATCGCGGCCGATGCCGCGCCCCGCCCCGGTGACCACGGCAACTTTGTCTTTCAGACGCACGGAACTTCTCCTTGAATCGGCAAAAAACCTCGGCAGTGAGGCTAAAGCGGTGGGGGAATGACGACAAGGCCGCCGCCGGCCCTCGAAATAAGCCCCCACGAATGCCATGTTCGGGCGGCAAGGAATCACCACCCATTATGGCCGAACCCAAGCGCTACACCCCTGCCCCCGTGAGCCCGGCGCCCGCCGCCGGCGGCATTGCCGCGCGCGCCATGGGCCAGCGGGCGCTGCCCTATCTCGCCGACCTCAATCCGGAGCAGCGCGAGGCGGTCGAGACGCTGGACGGTCCCGTCCTGGTGCTGGCCGGCGCCGGCACCGGCAAGACGCGCGTGCTGACCACCCGCATCGCCCACATTCTCAATCTCGGCCGCGCCCGGCCGCAGGAAATTCTGTCCGTCACCTTCACCAACAAGGCGGCGCGCGAGATGAAAGAGCGCGTCGGCAGGATGGTCGGCTCAGTCGTCGAGGGCATGCCGTGGATGGGCACCTTCCATTCGATCGGCGTCAAGATTTTGCGCCGTCACGCCGAGCTGGTCGGGCTGAAGAGCGACTTCACCATCCTCGATGTCGACGACCAGATCCGGCTGATGAAGCAATTGCTGGAAGCCGAGAAGCTCGACGACAAGCGCTGGCCGGCGCGGATGCTGGCGATGCTGATCGACGGCTGGAAGAACCGCGGCCTGACGCCCGACCTGGTGCCGGCCGGCGAAGCCGCGAGCTTCGCCAACGGCAAGGGCAAGAAGCTCTACGCCGCCTACCAGGAACGGCTGAAGACGCTGAACGCCGCCGACTTCGGCGACCTGCTGCTGGAATGTATCCGGCTGTTCCGGCAGAACCCGGACGTGCTGCGGCAATACCAGCAGCGCTTCAAGTTCATTTTGGTCGACGAATATCAGGACACAAACGTGGCGCAGTATCTGTGGCTGCGGTTGTTGTCGCAGAATACTCAGGTGTCATCACCGGGCCGCGCCGAAGGCGCGAGTCCCGGTGACCCCGATCAGGATGGCACTGTGCCTGCCATTCGGGATGGCCGGGACAAGCCCGGCCATGACAGTTTGGTTGTCGCGGAGAGGGAGCAGAAAAACATCTGCTGCGTCGGCGACGACGACCAGTCGATCTATGGCTGGCGCGGCGCCGAGGTCGACAACATCCTGCGCTTCGACCACGACTTCCCCGGCGCGAAAATCATCAAGCTCGAGCGCAATTACCGCTCGACCGGCCATATCCTTGCCGCCGCGTCGCATTTGATCGCGCACAACGAGGGCCGGCTCGGCAAGACGCTGCGCACCGAGGACGTCGTCGGCGAGAAGGTGCAGGTCACCGGCGCCTGGGATTCGGAAGAAGAAGCCCGGTCCATCGGCGAGGAGATCGAGCAGCTGCAGCGCGACGCGCGCGACGAAGGCCAGGATCATCCGCTCGACGAGATCGCCATTCTGGTGCGCGCCTCGTTCCAGATGCGCGAGTTCGAGGACCGCTTCATCCAGCTCGGGCTCAACTACCGCGTCATCGGCGGCCCCCGGTTCTACGAGCGCGCGGAAATCCGAGATGCCCTCGCCTACCTGCGCGTCATCGCCCAGCCGGCCGACGACCTCGCCTTCGAGCGCATCGTCAACGTGCCGAAACGCGGCCTCGGCGATGCCGCGGTGCAGATGCTGCACGACCACGCCCGCAAGCAGCGCATGCCGCTGGCCGCCGCGGCGGCGATGATCGCGGCGACCGACGAGATGAAGCCGAAGCCGCGGCTGGCGCTGCGCGAGCTGATGGGCAACTTCGAGCGCTGGCGCAAGCAGAAGGACACGCTGCCGCACGCCGAGCTGGCCGAGATCGTGCTCGACGAGAGCGGCTATACCGAGATGTGGCAGAAGGACCGCTCCGCCGACGCTGCCGGCCGGCTGGAAAACCTCAAAGAGCTGGTGCGCTCGATGCAGGAGTTCGAGAACCTGCAGGGCTTCCTCGAGCACATCTCGCTGGTGATGGACGTCGACCGCGGCGAACAGGAGCAGGCCGTCAACATCATGACGCTGCATTCGGCCAAGGGGCTGGAGTTCGACACCGTATTCCTGCCCGGCTGGGAGGAAGGCCTGTTTCCGCATCAACGATCTTTGGACGAAAGCGGGCGCAACGGGCTGGAGGAGGAACGCCGCCTCGCCCATGTCGGCATCACGCGGGCGCGCAAGCGCGCCAGGATCTATTTCGCCTCGAACCGGCGCATCCACGGCCTGTGGTCGACCAACATTCCGTCGCGCTTTCTCGACGAATTGCCGGAGGCGCATGTCGAGGTGAAGGAGCCGGCCGGCGGCACCGGCGGCTTCGGCATGTCGGGCTATGGCCCGAGCCGCTTCGACGAGGCGCAGTCGTTCGGCTCGACCTACACCACGCCGGGCTGGCAGCGCGCGCAGAGCCGCAAGGGCAAAGGCGGGTTCTCGGAGAACGGCCAGCCGCGCTATGTGCCGGATGGGGTGTTCGACGATGTGGACCAGAGCGGGCCGGAGGACATGGACGCGGCGCGCGGTGGTGGGCGCTCTTCTTCACCTCCCCCTGGAGGGGGGAGGTCGGCGGCCGCAGGCCGCCGGGAGGGGGTGAATGCCCGCCCCAAGCCCGTGACCATCGACGGCGAACTGATCGCCAAATCGACCGGCGCCACCGCGCTGTTCGCGGTCGGCGAGCGCGTGTTTCACCAGAAATTCGGCAACGGCAACGTCGTCGCGGTCGACGGCAACAAGCTCACCATCGCCTTCGACAAGGCGGGCGAGAAGCGGGTCGTGGACAGTTTTGTGGAGAGGGTGTAGCCCCCGCTCGTCCCCGCAAAAGCGGGGACCCAGTGCTTTGCTTGCTGGATTCCCGCTTACGCGGGAATGAGCGGAGATTGCTGCCAGTCCCTGCAATTTCGGCTATACTCCCCCCGAGGTGACAGCGATGGCAGATCGCCGGACGGACAACGATGTCGGCCTGGCGCCGCCGGACGAACCGGTGCGCGCCGCCTACATGCGCGACTTCTACACATGGCTGATGGAGCAGGCCCGCGCCGTGCGCGAAGGCCGCTGGGATGCGATCGATCGGGACAACCTCGCAGAGGAGATCGAGTCGTTGGGCCGCGAACAGTTCAACAGGCTGGAAAGCGCGTTGCGCGTGCTGCTGCTGCACATTCTGAAGTGGGATCACCAGCCGGCGCGGCGCTCGCGCAGTTGGGTGCTGAGCATCGACGCGCAGCGCATCGAGATCGAGGATGTGCTGGCGGACAATCCAGGCCTGACACCACGCATCGCCGAGGCGCTGGCGCGCGGCTATCGCAAGGCGCGCATCGAGGCGGCGAAGGAAACCGGGCTGGAGAAGGACGTGTTTCCGGAGACGTGCGGGTATGATTTCAAAACGGTGATGACGCGGGTGTTTGGGGTTTAGGAAACAGGCCGCTCCGGAGTGTCGCAATAACAATGCGGCAGCAACAGCGCCTTGCTCACCGAATAGCGACAACGCGAATAATGTCGCATCCGCTTCGTGAAGCCTGACTGTGTATGAAACCCATGCTAAAATTGTTTATGCGACGTGATTTATTTGCCTCTACGCGCTCGTAGATGGTTTTCTTATTTCGATCAATGGTCGTTCCGCTGGGGGCGCTATGGGTACACTGAATTTCGATATCCTTGATTGCCCATGGCAAATTATTTTTGACCGAAAAATTGGCAATCATAACCGAGCCAAATCCACCTTTTGACCAAGAAAATTTCTCGATGACTACGTATCGCTCAGGATACTGTTGCTGCATCTCCAGCAAAGCTTGAGCTTCCTTTTTCAGACTGATTTGCTTTTCTAGCCCGTCCAATCGCAACTTGAAGTCACGATTGTTGGGCTCAAGCTCCGTCAAGTTGGCATATACTCGTCGCAAGGATTCAGCGTCACTTGGGGCTATATTTTTTGACTCCTCCAAGAGCTTGCTGACTTTCTCTTTGCGCTCTTGCTCCAGCTTCACACGACGATCGAGGGTAAATTTTTCATATCCTCTTTTGTCCAGCACTTCATATTCGCTTTCCCAGCGCTTGTCGTTCGTAGCCTTAAGTTCGTTCAAATAGGCCACCGGATCGGCCACCCTCATTCCCGCTAACTTTGCTTCTTTTGCCGCAATCAGCTGAGCTTCATGTGTGAGCTTATTCTCAGCGATCGTCTGGGATGAAATAACAAGGGCGAAAGATCCCAATGCAGCGATTGATATGCTCGTAAATTTATTGTCGAGCCAGACGAATGGGAGCGGCCATTTTGCTGTGATTACCCCCAACGAAATGACAGCGCATGCCACGGCTACCCCGAAATCAGGAAATGTTCTCGAAAGCGGCACCAAGAAAATTAGCGTTCCTGCAATAACTGCCACGCCCTTCAGCGCTGAAATAATGCTGCTCATGCCCGGACTACCCCCAGTCAGGATAATTGAGACCGACGCCCCGCCGCAACCGTCAATATACTATGAGCGGCGCTGCACTTGCGCATGTCGAGTGAGGCGCTTGACCCCTGCACCCCATTGGGGTACTCTGCCTTTCCATGCCCAACCGCCCCGTCTCGGTGATGGAATTGGCCGTCTATCAGCGGCGCGCCGATGAATTGCTCAGCGAGGCCGAACAAAGCGCTGTTGTCGATCTGATCGCCTTTGACCCAGCCTGCGGCGACCTGATCCGTGGCACCGGCGGCTTGCGCAAGGTCCGGGTCGGGCGCGGCGGCAGCGGCAAGCGCGGCGGCGCGCGGGTGATCTACTATTTCTACAACGGCGACTTCCCGGCCGTGCTGATGGCGCTCTATGCCAAGAACGAGAAAAGCGACCTGAGCGCGCGGGACAAAAGCGCAATGGCGGGCATCTTGAAGGAGATCATGGCGTCATGGCGAAAAAAGTAGCCAAACCGAAAAAGGCAAAGCGAAGCCGGCTGGCTAACGACCTGTTCGCGGGCCTTGAAGAACTGCGCGATTACGTCGCCGGCAAGCCGACGAACATCATCATCCACACCGTCACCCCCAGCGACAGCGACGCCCGGCTGGCGCGGCATAAGCTCGGCCTGACGCAGCGGGAATTCGCCGCCGTCATCGGCACCGGCGTCGGCACCGTGCGCAAGTGGGAACTGGGCACCCGCAATCCGTCGGGCGCGGCGCGCACGCTGATCGAGGTCATCAAGGCCGAGCCCAAGGCCGTGCGCCGCGCGCTCGGCAAGCTGGCGTCGTGACCATGATCGACCGCGCGCGTTTTTGGATCTGCGACATCCTCGGCTATGCGCTGTGCGAACTGGCGTTCAAGACCGGTTGCTGCGGCCCCTTCGCCTGGAGTTATCGCGCCGGTTGCTGGTTCTATGGCCAGGCCACCGACGCCGGACTTCGCTGTGGCGCATTGGTGAACAATCCGGCCTTCGGCGCCGCACGCGATCAACCGCTATATGTTCGGCGGTAATTCGTGGATGGGTGGTCACCGCCGCGCAGCGCCTCGGCATGCGCGGCACGCAATACATTTGCGTCAGCTGACGATGCGGCGCAGGCTGCGACTCATCTGAGCCGGCGGGGGCCGACCACAGCCGGCCACGCGTGGCGCGGCAGGAGCGAACCCGCATGCGCCTGTGTCTCCGCATCGCCGTTGCCATCGCTGCGCTGATCGCCGCCACGCCGGCCGTCGCGCAGGACATCAATTCCTTCCGCGCCCAGAACAAGTTGAAGCCTTTGACGCAGAGCGCGGCTTTGGCCGGCGCGGCGGCGGCGCATGCGCGCGACATGGCCAGCCGCAAGACGATGGATCACCGGAATTTTCGTGAGCGCATGGCCGGCGTCTCGACCGGCGCCGGGGCGGAGAACGTGGCTTACGGCTGCCCCGATGCGCCCTGCGTCTACAAGATGTGGATCGAGTCGCCCGGCCACCGCGCCAACATGCTCTTGCGCAATGTCACGCGCTACGGGCTCGGCTCGGCGGTGGCGGATGACGGCCAGCGCTACTGGACGCTGCTGCTGGGGAATTGACAGCTCTTTCTTGTCCCGGGCGCAGTGCAGCGTGAGCGAAGCGAACGGTGCACTGCTGAACCGGGACCCCGGGTCTGCGGCGCACTGCGCCGCGCCCGGGGAAAGCAGCCACGCCTCAGGTCGCCGTCGCCACCTTCAGTCCGCCATCGGCCGGCAGCGCGTCGGGCCTGGTGTCCGCCTTCGCTTCCGCCTTTGCTTCATCCTTGGCCTCTTTCCGCGCATCGGCGAGCCCCAGTTCCTTGCGCACGGTCTCGCAATTGTCGCCGACCTTGGCGATCGCCGCGGCGATCTGGTCGCGCGAGTGGCCGAGCTTCTTGGTCCAGTGCCGGGCGACGCTGTCGTCGGCAAGGTCGATCCGGTGCCGGTCCGGCTTGGTCCTGGAAACATGGGTCATCGCGGGGTCCTGCTCGGCCGGCCGTGGTGGAAGGCGTTCAATAGGCACCAACGCGAAGCCGGCCGATCGGTTCACCGCCCGCGGTGAAAAACCGCCGGCCGCTACTTCTTCTCCAGCAAAAGCGTGCCCTTCTGCCCGATCACCCGCTGCGCCGCGGCGGCGAATTTCGCCAGCAGCCACGGCAGCGTCACCTCCAGCCGCACGCCGGTCTCGCCGACGTCGATGATGCCGCTGGCGCGCTGGCCCAGCGCCTTGACGCCGAAGGTCAGCCGGTCGCCGTCCCAGGTCTCATTTTCCAGCGTCAGCAGCGCGGCGAATTCGCCCTTGGCGCGGCCGAGGCCGTCGCGGATGCGGCGCAGCGCCTCCTCCTTGCCGAGGCGGTGGGGGATGACAACGATGAGCGGTTCCGACATCGCGCAGGGTCCTTCCGGTTGCCCCCGCATGTAAGGACGATGGCGGCGCGGGAAAAGAGGCGGAACCGGCGCTGCCGGCGCGCCCGGTTTGCGCTAGAACCAGAGGCGCCAGCCACCGAAGGATGCCTCATGCCGCTCTCCGACACGCTGAAGACGCTGATCCGCAACACCTGGGACGACGGCTACCCCTGCCTGGTCGCCACCACCGGGCCGCAGGGGCCGAACCTCACCCCCAAAGGCAGCATGATCGTGTTCGACGACCAGCATCTGGCCTGGTGGGAGCGCTCCAAGCGGCTGGTGCTGGAAAACCTCGGCCACGACGCCCGCGTCTGCATCATGTATGCGAATTTCAAGGCGCAGCGCGACGGCGTGCTGGAATCCGGCTTCCTGCGCTTCTTCGGCACCGTGGTGCTGCACGAGAGCGGCCCGGTGCGGGAGGCGATTTTCGCCAAACTGGTGCCGCGCGAGCAGACCCATGTGGGCGCCGAGACGGGCATCGGCGCACTGGTCAAAATCGACAAGGCGATCGATATCCGCGGCAAGCCGATTCTGTAACGGGCGACCGCAGATTGCGACAAGTTCCGGGGGCGGATTGCGGCGCAATTAAGCACAGCGCCAGCCTCTTTACTTAAAGCCAATTTGTCGCGTGGCCACAATGCCGCCCTGTGCGTTGATATGATACAATTGTCTCGTTCGGGGTTTGGAGTTTTACCGATGCGCCACCGTTTTCTCGCGCTGTTCGCCGCGGCGATGCTGTCGTTTGGCTTCGTCCTGCCGGCGCAGGCCGCGCTGCTGATCACCGTTGACAAGACGGCGCAGCGCATGACGGTTGAACTGGACGGCGCCGAGCTGTTCAACTGGCCGGTGTCGACCGGCATTCGCGGCCACGACACGCCGGTAGGCGAGTTCAAGCCGTTCCGCATGGAGGCCGACCACTACAGCCGCGAGTGGGACGACGCGCCGATGCCGCATTCGATCTTCTTCACCATGAACGGCCACGCCATTCACGGCACCGATCACGTCAAGGCGCTCGGCGCCCCGGCCTCGAAAGGCTGCGTGCGGCTGTCGCGCGCCAATGCCAAGATTTTGTTCGACCTGGTGCGGCAGGAGAAGATGGCCAACACCAAGGTGGTGCTGCGCGGCACGCTCCCGGAGACAGCGCCGGCGGTGGCGCGGCGCAACGCGCCGGCGGCGACGGCCAACGCCAGTGCCGACGATATCGAGGTGGTGGATGACGATGGCTTCGTGTCGGTGATGCCGGCCGCGCCGCGCCGCCGCGTCGTGGTGCGCGAGAACTGGCGCGAGTATAATGACGGCCAGCGCTACTACTATTACCGCGCGCCGCCGCCGCAATACGTGCAACCGCAGCAGCGCTATGTGCAGCCGCGCTACGCCCAGCCGCAATACGTGCCCCGGCAATATGCGCCGCGCACGCAATATTATGTACAACCCGACCCGTATTATCCGTACCGGCGCTAATGCGCGCCTGCGCCGAACAGCGCGACCGGCAGCCGGGTGACCGACTGCCGCAGCGCGCGCCAGCGCGCCGACTGCTCCCGCGCCAGCACATCGTCGAGCGCCGCCGCCGCGCCGGGATAATTCTTCGCCGTGGCGCGCGCCAGCCACACTTTGGCCGCGGCGAGATCGGCCGGCCCGCCGCGACCCAAGGCCAGCGCCCGCCCATAGGCAAAGAGATCGGCCGGGTTGTCGCTCGCGGTCGCCCGCAGCAGGGCGCGACGGCCGACGGTCTGAAGCTCCGGCTCCGGCCGCGCCAGCAGCGCCGCCGCGGCGTCGCGGCAGAAATCCGCCGGCGCGCTGTCGACCGCGCGCTGGAAGCGGAACGCCGCTTCCTTGATCTCCCCCGCCGTCGCGAGAAAGCGGCCGAGATGGTAGCTGCCGCGGAAACATCCGCCGTTGGCCGCGCGGCGATACCAGCGGATCGCGGATGGCATGTTGACGCGGCCCCGCCAGCCCTGCTCGCGGCAAACGCCGATCAGGTTCATCGACTTGGCATGACCGCGCCGCGCCGCGCACACCAGCAGCGACAGCGCCTCGCGCACATCCGGGGCCACGCCCTCGCCTTTCAGCAGCAGCGTGGCGAGGTTGAAGCGCGCCCAGTCATGGCCCTTGTCAGCAGCCTGGCGAAACCAGCGCGCCGCCTCGGCGGGATCGGGCGCAACGCCCCATCCCCGCTCGTAACAACGCCCGACCATGTTGATGCCGTCGAGATGGCCGGACGAGGCGGCGATCCGAAACCATCGCAGGGCCGCGGCCGGATCGGCGGCGACGTGGCGGCCGTCGAGCAGCATCTGGCCCCACATCGCCTGCGCCTCGGCATAGCCGTTGACGGCGGCGGCATAGATCCAGCGCGCCGCTTCCTCCGGTCCGGCCGCCAGCCTGGCGCGCAGGTCATCGGCGCTCATGCGCTCCAAGGTGGTCCGGTAGATCCGGTCGCCGGCCATTCTCACATGTCCGCCCAGCGCCGCAGCAGGTTGTGATAGTGGCTGGTAAGCGCCACCGCGGCGCGATCGTTGTCGGTCAGCTTCTGGCGAACCTGGATGATCGCCATGTCGAGTTCGTGAAGCTGGGTGCGCTGGCCGTCGTCGCGGATCATCGATTGCGTCCAGAAGAACGACGACCAGCGGCTGCCGCGCGTGATCGGCGTCACATTGTGCAGGCTGGTGGCGGGATAGATGATGATATCGCCGGCCGGCAGCTTGACGCTGTGCGAACCGTAGGTGTCCTCGACCACCAGTTCGCCGCCGTCGTAATCCTCCGGCTCGGTCAGAAACAACGTCGACGAGACGTCGGCGCGCAGGCGCATGTTGGCCCCCGGCACGGCGCGGATGGCGCCGTCGACATGGGCCTCGAACTTCATCCCGGCGTCATAGCGGTTGAACATCGGCGGCAGGACGCGCAGCGGCAGCACCGCCGAGGTGAACATCGGCGCGCGGCCCAGCGCGCGCAGGATGATGTCGCCGGCCTGCATCGCCTCGGCCGAGCCTTCGGGAATCTGCAGATTGAACTTGGCATTGGCCGCCTGTTCGCCGGCGGTGGTCTTGCCGTCGACCCACGGCGAGGATTCGAGAATGGCGCGGCACTGCGCCACTTCGTCCTTGCTCAGCAAACCCGGAATACGAACCAGCATGTCTCAAATCCGTGCCATCGCGTGGCGTTGGAAAGCATCGGGACATAAGCCCGAACAACGACACGGAGAGGGCTCCGTTTCCGGACCCCTCTCCGTGCCGCAAGCGTCCGCCGCAGGCAGATGGTGAAAACTGCGGCGGCCCGCGGTTACCAGCGGACGCCGGCCGTCAGCGTGACGGTGCGGCCCGCACCGACGACGGCACGGTTGCCGAAGGCGGTGTCGTAATAGAGTTCGTCGGTGAGGTTGTAGGCGTTCAGCGCGAACCGGTATTTGCCGATCTCGTACGACACCAGGCCGTTGTAGATCAGGCTCGACGGAATAATGGCGGTGTTCTGGCTGTTGACGAAATACTCGCCAGTGTAGAACACGCCGCCGCCGACCAGCAGCTTGCCCGGCAGGCTCATCAGCGGCGCCACGTCATAGGTGGTCCAGAGCGATGCCGCATGCTCGGGCACGAACGAGACCCGGTTACCGACGGTCGCCGCATTGGCCGGGGTTGCCGACAGGATTTCGCTCTGCATGTAGGCGTAGGCGAGCTGCACGGTCCAGGCGTCGGTGATCTTGCCGGTGGCGCCGAGTTCGACACCCTGCACGCGCTGGGTCTCGTTGGTCTGGACGAGGTCGCCGGTGGTCGGATCGGTTTGCACCGAATTGCCTTTGGTGACGCGGAACAACGCGCCGGTCAGGCCGAGCCGGCCGCCGAGCAGGTTGATCTTGGCGCCTGCCTCCCAGAGGTCGTTCTGCTCGGGCTCGAGCGTAGCGTTGCCGATGGCGTTGGGATCGGCGACGAACTGGCCGGCGAGGTTGGAATAGGAACGCGCCCAGGTGAGGTAGTAGGTCTGCTGCTTGGTCGGCTCCCAGATCGCGCTGGCCTTCGGGCTGGCCAGCGTATCACCGGCCGACAGCGTCGCATTCGGCACGCCGTTGGTGACGGTCTGGTACGAGCTGTTGGTGCGATCGAGGCGAACGCCGCCCAGCAGCGAGAACTGATCGGTGAACCAGACGCGGTCGCTGGCGAACACCGCGGCGGTGGTGCCGCTCGCTTCGCGCGTCGAGTTCGTTTCCAGAATCGAATACGTCGCGTCGAAGCTCGGCTGCGCGATGGTGCCCGGCACCTTGGCCGACGAGTTCGCCAGGTCGGTGCGGTTGTTGGTCTGATAGAAAAGGTCGAGGCCGACGATCAACTCATGGCGCAGCGGGCCGGTGTTGAACTTGCCGACGCCCGTGGTGATGTTCTGCGCGCCCCAGGTCACCTGGCGGTAGCCGGCCGGGCCGCCGAACGCATAAGCGACGTTCTGGTTGCCGGCGGCGACGGCGTTGACGCAGGCCGGCGCCGGGCAGCTGGTGACCGATTGCGTGAAGTAGCGGTCATAGCGGGCGATGCGGGTGTCATTCGAAATCGTCAGCCAGCCGTTCACTTCCTTGTTGAAGCGCGCCGTGAACATGTCGACGCTGGTGTCATCGATATCGGTCGACTTGCCGTAGAAGTTCGAGCGGTTGACGCCGAATTCCGAAATCGGGCGGCCGGTCTGACCTGTCGGCGTGATGATCGCCTGCCCCATGTCCGGCACCCGGCGGCCGTCCTGGTGCATGTAGTTGAGGGTCAGCGTGGTATCGGTGCCGAGACCGAGGCCAACCGAACCAAGGACGCCCCAGCGGTCGCTGAACAGCCGGTCGCGGCCCTCGATGTCCTGATCGTGCCCCATCGCGACGATGCGCACCGCGGTGGTCGGGTTGATCTGGCGATTGACGTCCAGCACGCCGCGATACAGCGGGCCCATGCCGAGCGTGCCTTCGAAGTCGGTGAAGTTGCCGAGCTTGGCCTTCTTCATCACGTTGTTGATGGCGCCGCCGGTGGTGCCGACGCCGAAGCTCTCCGACGACGGTCCTTTGAGAACCTGGATCTGCTCATAGGCGAAAGTGTCACGGACATAGGTGCCGAAATCGCGGAGGCCGTCGGTGTAGACATCGCCCTTGGCCTGGAAGCCGCGGATGCGGAACTGGTCGCCATTGACGCCGCCATTGCCCTCGCCGATCGCGACGGTCACGCCGGGCACATTGCGCAGCGCCTGATCCAGCGTCGTCACGCCCTGCTCCCGCAGCGTCTGCTGGTTGATGACGGTGACGGTCTGCGGAATGTCCTGCACCCGGCCAAGGCGCGACACCCCGGTATTGCTCTGCAGTGTGTTGTCGGGGCTGCCGGTCTGGTCGCCGGTGACGTCGATGGTCGGCAGCTGCACGCCGCTGCTGTCCTGCGCGGTCGCAGGCGCCGCCGCCATCAGCGAGGCCAAACCGACTGCCGTCAGAAGTAGCGAGCGGTTGCCTTGAAACGGAATATTGGCCGGGTGCGCAATCTCGTCGTCAGTGAACGAATTATCGCAGGCACGCGCCGGGATTTGCTGGCCGGTCGATTTCAACACTTGCTGGATATCGAACGGCAAGCCGACAGTCTCCGCAGCAATACTTGCAACAACTTTGTTCATCTTGCAGTCCCCAAGATATAATTATACTTTAGAATTCTAATAATCACCGTGATTACTAGCTTAGTAGTCGAACCACGTAATGTATTCGTCGTCAACAAGAGTCTGATTTCTCAAGAAAACTATTGAATTAGAATACTTCTAAACGAATGAATACTTTTTGGAATACTTAAAAAATGGAACATGCATCCTGTTTTCTGTTTTCAGGGCGGCAAAGGCTGGTATAGCTAGGCTGCGACCGGTCGAAGCGACCCGCACGAATCGCGGTGTCGCCTGTGGGTCTTTCCTCGCCGGAAATGACGCCGCGTTGTTATATTGTTACATTCGGTACGCCGACGCGGATAAGGGACTTGGGTTGAAATGCACTTTCATCGTCGCGGTATTGTCTGGCATCGCTCCCTCGCAGCCCTCCTCGCGCTCAGCGTGATGCTGGCCGGATCGGTCCCGCCGGCCGCAGCGCAAACAACGCCCGCGGCGCCGCCGGCAGCGGAGTCGGCCGCGCCCGCCCCGGCCGCTCCTGCACCCGCCCCCTCCGCGCAAGCACCGCCCCCGGAAACGCAAGCGCCGCCCGCGCCAACACCTTCGGCACCGACGCCCGACGCGCCCGCGGCCACCGATCAAGCCGTGCCCGCGCAGGAACCCGCGACGCCAGCGGCATCTCCCCTCGCCGAGACACTCAACCGGTCGGCTGCCCCGCCCGTGCCCGATGTCGCGCTGAAATTGCCGCGCGATCTGACGCCGTGGGGCATGTACATGGCGGCCGACATCGTCGTGAAAGCGGTGATGATCGGCCTGGTGCTGGCCTCGGTCCTGACCTGGACGATCTGGCTGGCCAAGTCGATCGAGCTGATGTTCGCGCGCCGCCGCATGCGCCAGACCATCGGCGCGCTCGGCCAGTCGCGGTCCTGGAGCGAGGCGCTCGCCAATGCGTCGTCCCGCAATGGCAACGCCGCCGCCATGGTGCGCGCCACCGACGCCGAGCTGAAACTCTCGGCCGACGCCATCTCGCCCGAGGGCGTCAAGGAACGCGTCGCCTCGCGGCTGTCGCGGATCGAAGCCGCCGCCGGCCGCTCCATGATGCGCGGTACCGGCATCCTCGCCAGCATCGGCTCGACTGCGCCCTTCGTCGGCCTGTTCGGCACCGTCTGGGGCATCATGAACAGCTTCATCGGCATATCGAAGGCGCAGACAACCAATCTCGCCGTGGTCGCCCCCGGCATTGCCGAGGCGCTGCTGGCCACCGCGCTCGGACTGGTGGCAGCCATTCCGGCCGTTGTGATGTATAATATGTTTTCGCGTTCGATCGCCGGCTACCGCGCGCAATATGCCGATGCCACGTCGGAAATCCTGCGCATCGTCAGCCGCGATCTCGACCGCGGCGCCTTCGACCAACGCCCGGCGGAGCGCCGCCGCACCGCCACCGCGGCAGAGTGAGTTACCGATGAGCGTCCGTCTCGATCATGGCGAAGACGATCTCAGCGAGATGCACGAGATCAACGTCACGCCGTTCATCGACGTGATGCTGGTGCTGCTGATCATCTTCATGATCGCAGCGCCGCTCGCGACCGTGGACATCGCCGTCGATCTGCCCGCCGCCGCCGCCCAGCGCACCGAGCGTCCCGACAAGCCGCTGTTCCTGACGCTGAAGTCGGATCTGACGCTGGCGGTCGACAACGACACCGTCAGCCGCAGCGCCATCGGCCCCGCCCTCGACGCCGCCACCGCCGGCGAAAAGAAGCAGCGGCTGTTTTTACGCGCCGACAAGACCGTGCCCTACGGCGAACTGATGACGCTGATGAACGAGTTGCGCGGCGCCGGCTATCTGCACGTCGCGCTGGTCGGCCTCGAAGCAACGCCGGCGGCGCCATGAACGCCACGCCCGACACCGTCGCCGTCAGCCGCTGGCCCGAAACCGCCCGCTGGACCACCTGCTTCCTGCTGGCGCTGTCGTTTCACATTGCCGGCGCCGCTGCGCTGATGACGACATGGACCGAAAGCTCCGACCTGGTCGCCAATGCGCCGGTGATCATGATCGATCTGGCGCCGGTGCCGGTGGCGCCGGAGACCACGCCGACCGAAGTGCCGCCCGACACCGTCCAGTCGGCCGAGGCCGAGCCGGAAGAAGTGCAGCCGGAAAAACCGGTCGAACAGGTCGAGCTGGAGCCGGATCCGGTCCCGGTTCCGGAAGAGCCGGTCGAGAAGGTCGACGTGAAGCCGGCGCCGGAGCCCGAACTGGCGATGCTGCCGCCGCCGAAGCCGGTGGTGAAGCCGAAGGAAGTCAAGAAGAAGCAGCAGAAGCGCGCCGTCGCCCGCGCCGCCAGCACCGCGGAAAATCGCGCCGAGCAGGCCGCGGCGCCGATGCCGGGCGCCTCCTCGCGCAATTCGAACGCGGTGCCGAACTGGAAGTCGCAACTGGTGGCGCGCCTCGAACGCCACAAGCGCTATCCGTCCGAGGCACAGGCGCGCGGCGAAGACGGCGTGGCGCAACTTGCCTTCAGCATCGATCGCAGCGGCGGCGTTCACAATGCGCGCATCGTTCGCAGCTCCGGCTCGACCCGGCTGGACCGCGCGACGCTCGACCTGGTGCAGCGCGCCCAGCCCCTGCCGCCGCCGCCGCCGGAGATGGGCGGCGCTCAGGTCGCGATCGTTGTGCCGATTCGGTACAACATGCGCTAGCCGGCGGTGGAAGAGCGATTTTCTGCCCGCACCGGCCTCAAAGATTAATAGAAATTAACCATAACAAAAGGCAATGCGGAACCATGTACCGCATTCGCTTGCGGTCGCCCCCATTGATTGGAAAGTATGCAGCGCCGAGACGACGTGCTGCACAAAGTCCAGCAGTCGTTAGCGACCATCGTCATGCCGCCCGGTTCGCCGGCGCGACGATGTGGAAAGCCAAAAGGAAAAGGGGAATCTCCCGGCAGCTCAGCCGTCGGAGATCGGGGACATGAAACGAACACTCACAGCTCTGATCACCTGTGCAGTTACAATGGGCGCCGCGGCGCCGGCATTTGCCACCACGGAACGTCTCGGCAAAGCCGCCGATCGCTTCGCCAACGCCGTGCCGATGGAAACGATGTCGCGCAGCCGCAGCGACGCCGCCAATGCCGCCGCCGAGGTGCCCGGTGCGGCCGGCATTCTGATCGAGGCCCTGCGCTACCGCGGCCGCACCGCCAAACAACTCGGCCTGCCGACCCAGCTCTGGTGCGCCGACTTCATGAACTTCGTATTCCGCAGCGCCGGCGGCAAAGGCACGCAGTCGCGCGCCGCCCGCTCGTTTCTGAAGTTCGGCAAGAAGCTCGACGGCCCGCGCGTCGGAGCCATCGTCATCTTCTCGCGCAAGGGACCCGAGACCGGCCATGTCGGCATCGTGCGCGGCACCGACGGCCAGGGCAATCCGATCGTGGTGTCGGGAAATTCCGGCCCGACCGTGCGGCAGTCGACCTACCCGAAGCACAAGGTGCTGGCCTACGTGATGCCGCCGGACTACGTGCTCGAAGACATCGCCAAGGCCGCACGCGCCGCCGCGCTGAGATAGCGACAGCGGAAACTCATCGACGTCAAAACGCGCCGCACATTCTGCGGCGCGTTTTTCGTTGGGCCGTACACCATCGCGCATGGCAGCGCTGCTGCGTTAACCCGAAAGTGTTAATGCGTTCGCGCCGCCCTGTGCCGCGCATCACGTGCCGCGAGTTAATATTAATTCGGGCAACCCTTCGACTCCGCGGGTTCCATCAAACTAAATTGCCTGCACGAACTGACAATCAAGCTTGGTGCAATTGACTCAATTGCAGGCGTGACGGGGCAGCATGAATCGCAGCGCGCAAAACCTCTTCGGCATGACGGCTGCAGCGCTCATCACGCTCGCCGCGGCGCCTGCGTTCGCCCAGACCAAGGAACAGATCAGAGCCTGCGAGCGCGCCGACGGCTCGCCCGATCAGCGCATCGCCGTTTGCAGCACCGTCATCGAGCTGTCGAAGCTCAAGAAGATTCGCACCGAGGCCTTCGTCATTCGCGGCAAGGCGTACCGCGCCAAGGGCGACAGCGACAGCGCCATTCGCGATTTCAGCGAAGCGCTCGGCATCGATCCGAAGCACGGCGAGGCGCTCAGCAACCGCGGCCTTACCTACCGCGATCGCGGCGACTCCGACCGGGCTTTGCAGGATCTCGAACAGGCAGCGCTGCACGACAAGAAAAACTCCGTCGTCCTGAACACGCTGAGCCACCTTTACTACGGCAAGCGCGACTTCAAGCGCGCCATCGAAAGCCTCGACCAGGCAATCAAGCTCAATCCGAACTACGCGCTGGCGCTTTACAACCGCGGCATGGCCTATCGCGCCAAGGGCGAGCCTGACCGCGCCATTCCGGACTATGACCGCGCCATCAAGCTCAACCCGACCGACGCCATCGCCTGGCACAGCCGCGGCCTCGCCTATCGCGATCTCCGCGACTACGAGCGTGCGCTGCAGGATTTCGACCAGGCGCTCAAGCTCAAGCCCGACTTCGTCCTGGCGCTGAACGACCGCGGCATCGCCTATGCCGCCAAGGACAATGTCGACCGCGCCATCCAGGATTTCGACCAGGCCATTCTGCTCGACCCGCGCGACGCCTTTGCCTACAACAACCGCGGCCATGCCTATCGAAACCGCGACGAAAACGAGCGGGCGATCAAGGATTACGACCAGGCCATCTTGCTCAATCCGAATTACGTCATCGCCTATTACAACCGCGGCATCGCGTTTGCCGACCGGCGCAATTACGACCGCGCCATCCAGAACTTTGACCAGGCGATCGCGCTCGACGCCGAGTATGCGCTGGCCTATTACGACCGCGGCCTCGCCTACTACGAAAAGGGCAACTACGACGCGGCTTTGCGCGACCTGTCGCAGGCCATCAAGCTCGACCCGAAGGACAAACTGTCCTGGTACAACCGCGGCGTCACCTATGCCGCCCGGGGCGATGCCGACCGCGCCATCGCCGACTTCGACCAGTCGATCAAGATCGATGCGAAGAATGCGCTCGCCTTCTACAATCGCGGCCTGGCCTTGCAAAGCAAAGGCGAAAACGAGCGTGCGGTCGCCGACTTCACCCAGGCTCTCAAGCTGGACGCAAAGAATGCCGGCGCCTACTACAACCGCGGCCTCGCTCATCGCGCGCGCGGCAACGCCGACCTCGCCCTTGCCGATTTCGACCAGACCATCAAGCTCGATCCCAACAACGCCGCCGCCCACTATGAAATGGCCGGCGCGCTGTATCGCAAGCGCGAATACGATCAGGCCATCGCCGCGCTGAACCGGGCCATCAACATCAAGCCGGACTACACAGACGCCTTCAACGTGCGCGGCATGGCCTACAATGCCAAGGGCGACAGCACCCGCGCCATCGCCGACTTCGACCAGGCGCTGCGCATCGATCCGAAATTCGTCGCTGCGCTGAGCAACCGCGGCGAAGCGCATCAAAAGACGAAGAACTTCGATCGCGCCATCGCCGATTTTGACGAGGCGATCAAGGCCAACCCGAATTTTGCCGGCGCCTATTTCAGCCGCGGCATCGCCCGCAAGGAAAAAGGCGACCACGCCAACGCCATCGCCGACCTGACGCGCGCCATCAAGCTCGACCCGAAGAATGCCGACGCCTTTCACGGCCGCGGCGAAAGCCAGATCAGGCTCGGCCAGGACGAACCGGCCTTCCAGGACTTCGCCGAAGCGATCAAGCTCGATTCCTCGCACATGGCGGCCTATTTCAGCCGCGGCATGGCCTATTTAGAGCGCCGCGATTTCGAACGCGCCATCGCCGACCTGTCGCAGGCGGTGCGGCTCGATCCGAAGAACATCGGGGCTGTCCATGGCCGCGGCCTGGCCTATCGCGAACGGCGCGACTTTGACCGCGCCATCGCCGACTTCGACACGGTGCTCAAGCTCGATCCGAAACTGACCGCCGCCTATGTCGACCGCGGCAACGCCTATCAGCAGAAGGGCGAATTCGACCGCGCCATCCAGAACTACGACCAGGCCATCAAGCTGGAGCCGAAATACGCCGCCGCCTTTACCGAGCGCGGCAATACCCACGGCGCGCGCGGCCGCATCGAGCGCGCCTTGCAGGACTATGAACAGGCCATCAAGTTCAATCCGACTTATGCCGGCGTCTTCAACAGCCGGGCGCTGCTGTTCCAGCGCAAGGGCGACACGGCGCGGGCGCTGGCCGATCTCGACCAGGCGATCAAGCTCGATCCGGAATTCGCCGTCGCGCTCAACAACCGCGGCGCCATCCACCACGCCAAGGGCGACCTCGACCGCGCCATCGCCGACTACGAGCGCGCCATCAAGGCCAATCCGCATTATGACGGCGCCTATAACAGCCGCGCCATGGTCTACAAGGCGAAGGGCGACCTGCCGCGCGCGCTGCGCGACTTCGACGCCGCCATCGGCATCAACTCCGGCTTTGCGGTGGCGCTGTTCAATCGCGGCGAAACGCTGGCGTCGATGGGCTTCCACGACCGCGCCATCAGCGATCTCGACCAGGTCATCAAGCTGAACCCCGGCAACGCGCAGGCCTTCAACGTCCGCGGCCATGCGCTCACCGGCAAACGCGACTTCGACCGGGCGCTCAACGATTTCAGCCAGGCCATCAAGCTCGATCCGAAGCTAGCGGCGGCCTATAACGGGCGCGGCACCGCCTATCGCGTCAAGGGCGACAGCGCCCGCGCCATCGAAGACTTCAGCATGGCGGCGCGGCTCGACCCGACTTACGCGATGGCCTTCAGCAACCGCGGCAATGCCTATGTCGACCGCCGCGACTACGACCGCGCCATCGCCGACCTGACCCAGGCGATCCGGCTCAATCCCGGCAATGTGCGGGTCTATTACGACCGCGGCATCGCCTATGGCGTCAAGGGCGAGACCGACCGCGCCATCCAGGATTTCGACCAGGCGCTCAAGCTCGACCCGAAGAACGCCGTGGCGCTCAACAACCGCGGCGTGGCGCTGCGCAGCAAAGGCGAGGCCGACCGCGCCATCGCCGACTTCAGCCAGGCGATCAGCCTCAACCAGAACTATTCGACCGCCTTCTACAACCGCGCCAACGCCTATATCGACCGCGGCGATACCGACCGCGCCATTGCCGACTTCAGCCAGGCGATCAAGCTGGACGCCAAGGACGCCTATGCGCATCACGACCGCGGCATCGCCTATTACGAGAAGCGCGATCACGAGAAGGCGATCGCCGACTTCGAGGCCGCCACCAAGCTCAACCCGAATTTCGTCATCGCGCCAAGCCCGCGCGGCAGCGACATCCGCGCCCAGCGCGGCTACGACCGCGATGCCGACGAACCGGGTCAGACGATCCGGGTGAGCCCGCTGTTCGCGCTGGCCTACAACGACCGCGGTATCGCGCTGGCGGCCAAGAAGGACCTCGACCGCGCTGCCGCCGACTTCGACCGCGCCATCAAGATCAATCCGAACTTCTCCGCCGCCTATTACAATCGCGGCAACGTGTTCTACCAGAAACGCGATTACGAGCGCGCCATCGCCAATTACGACACCGCGATCCGGCTCAATCCGAAGGATGTGCTGGCCTATTACGACCGCGGCGTGGCCCGTTACGAGCGCGAGGACTATGACCGCGCCATCGCCGACTTCGACCAGGCGGTCCGCCTCGACGCCAGCAACGCCTCGGCGCTGTACAACCGCGGCATCGCCTACCAGCAGAAGCGCGACTTCGACCGCGCCATCGAGGACTTCAACCTGGCGCTGAAGGCCGACTCCCGCCTCGCCGTCGCCTACAATGCGCGCGGCAACGCCATGGCCAGCAAGGGCGACTTCGACAAGGCGATCGCCGACACCACCCAGGCGATCCGGCTCGAGCCGGGCCGCGCCGTCACCTTCAACGATCGCGGCATCGCCTTCGGCCTGAAAGGCGACAACGACCGCGCCATCGCCGACTTCAACCAGGCGGCTTCGCTCGACGCGCAATACGCGCCGGTCTTCAACAACCGCGCCATCGCCTTTGCCGCCAAGCACCAGCTCGACCGCGCCATCCAGGACTACGACCAGGCCATCAAGCTCAACAGCAACTATGCCGCCGCCTTCTACAACCGCGGCAACGCCAAATACGACAAGGGCGACTACGTCCAGGCCGCCGCCGACTATGACAGCGCGCTGAAACTCAATCCGGCCGACACCATGGCGCTCAACAACCGCGCCAATACCTTCGCCAACCGCAACGATCTCGACCGCGCCATCGCCGATCTGACGCAGGCGCTCAAGATCAATCCGGGCTATGCGCAAGGGCACAACAACCGCGGCGTCGCCTATGCCGCCAAGGGCGACATAGACCGCGCGCTGGCCGACTTCGAACAGGCCGTCAAGGCCGACGGCCGCAACAGCATCGCCTATTACAACCGCGGCCTCGCCTTCCGCGACAAGCGCGACGTCGACCGCGCCATCCAGAGCTTCGAGCAGGCGATCCGGCTCGATCCGAACTATACCGTCGCCTATTTCAACCGCGGCCTCGCTTACGCCTTCAAGCGCGAGCACGACCGCGCCATCGCCGACTTCGAGGCGGCCATCAAGCTGCGGCCGGGCTTTGCCCCGACGTTCTACGAGCGCGCACTCAGCCACGGCGCCAAGGCTGACCACGACCGCGCCATCGCCGACTTCAGCGAATCGATCCGGCTCGACGCCGGCAACGCGCTGGCCTTCTATAACCGCGGCATCGCCTATCGCCTCAAGGGCGACGTCGAACGCGCCACCGCCGACTTCGGGCAGGCGGTCAAGCTCGACGCCAAGTTTGCGCTCGCCTGGTACCGGCGCGCCTTCGTTTATTACGAGAAGCGCGACCTCGACCGCGCCATCGCCGATCTCGGCGAGGCCATCAAGTTCAACGCCAGCTACGATCATGCCTTCTATCTGCGCGGGCTGGCCTATCGCGACAAGCGCGACTTCGACCGCGCCATCGCCGACTTCTCCCAGGCCATCCGGCTCGACGGCAAGAACGCCGATGCCTATGAGAGCCGCGGCATCGGCTATCGCATGAAGGGCGATCTCGAGCGCGCCATCGCCGATTTCGACCAGGCGATCCGGCTCGATCCGAAATCGGCCACCGCCTATAACGGCCGCGGCACCGCGCACGGCCTGCGCGGCGATACCGACAAGGCTATCGCCGACTTCGACGCCGCGCTGCGGCTCGATCCCGCTTATGCGGTGGCGTACAACAACCGCGGCCACGCCTGGCGCAACAAGGGCGACACCGACCGCGCCATCGCCGACTTCAGCGAGGCGATCAGGATCGACGCCAATTACCGGATGGCGATCTACAACCGCGCCAACGCCCACTACGAAAAGCGGGATCTCGACGCCGCCATCGAGGACTTCAACGCCGCGATCAAGCTCGATCCGAACGTGGCCTCGACCTATAATGCGCGCGGCATCGCCTATGACAACAAAAACGACCTGAGCCGGGCGGTGCAGGATTTCAGCCAGGCGATCCGGCTCGATCCGAAACACGCCCATGCCTACAACAACCGCGGCTTCGCCTATCGCAACATGGGCGAACTCGACCGCGCCATCGCCGACTACAATCAGGCGCTGACGGTCAATCCGAATTATGCGCTGGCGCTGTACAACCGAGGCATGGCCTTCTACGACAAGCGCGACGTCGAGCGCGCCACCCGCGACATGAACCAGGCGATCAAGATCAACCCGAGCTTCTCCTCGGCGGTGCTCGATCGCGGCATCATCAATTACGGCAAGGCCGACTACGACCGCAGCGTCACCGCCGCCGATACGCTGCTGGCGGCCAGGCCGGTCTATGCCGCCACCTTCAGCGGCCGCGGCAGCAGCTACGAGAACCGCCGCGAGGGCGACCGCATCATCCAGGACGCCAGCCAGCCGGTGCGCAACAACCAGTACAACGCCTATGCCTATTCGCCGGAGACCTTCGCCCAGGTGAGCCCGCCGCTGCCGGCGCCGATCCCGGCCGCGGCGCTGGCGCCGCCGCAGCAGCCGCAGCCGCGCGCCTCGGTGCCGCTGCCGGTGCCGGCGCCGGACAATGTCGCCCCGCTGCGCACGGTCGAGGTGCCGATGCCGCGGCCGAGCCCGGTCGAGCGGCTGTCGGCGCGCTCCAGCCAGACCCAGGCTGCGCCCCGGGCGCCGGCCCAGATGCGCGTGCCGCC
>JAUXXH010000007.1 GCA_030684935.1 Pseudolabrys sp.
CCAGGTCCCGGTCACCTTGCGCGAATATCTGACGCTGATGGAGGCGCTCGACGCCGACCTCGCCGAGCAGACGGTGGAGAATTTCTACTATCTGTCGCGCGCGGCGCTGGTGAAGGACGAGCGCAACCTCGACAAGTTCGACCGGGTGTTCGGCACCGTGTTCAAGGGGCTGGAGAGCCTGCTCGACGCCATGGAGAAGGCGGACATTCCCGCCGAAGGGCTGAAGAAGCTGGCCGAAAAATACCTCACCGAGGAAGAGAAGCAGCAGATCGAGGCGATGGGCTGGGACAAGCTCATGGAGACGCTGCGCCAGCGCCTGAAGGAACAGCAGGGTCGCCATCAGGGCGGCAACAAGTGGATCGGCACCGCCGGCACCTCGCCGTTCGGCGCCCATGGCTACAATCCCGAGGGTGTGCGGATCGGCCAGGACAAGAACCGCAACAACCGCGCCGTCAAGGTGTGGGACAAGCGCGAGTTTCGGGATCTCGACGGCAATGTCGAACTCGGCATCCGCAACATCAAGATCGCGCTGCGGCGCCTGCGCAAGTTCGCCCGCACCGGCGCCCCCGACGAACTCGACCTCGACACCACGATCCGGGAGACCGCCAACCACGGCTACCTTGATGTGCACATGCGCCCCGAGCGGCGCAACGCGGTCAAGGTATTGGTCTTCTTCGACATCGGTGGGTCGATGGATTCGCACATCGAGCAGGTCGAGGAATTGTTCTCGGCGGCGAAGAGCGAATTCAAGCACATGGAATATTTCTACTTCCACAACTGCCTCTATGAAGGCGTCTGGAAGCAGAACAAGCGGCGCTTCACCGACCGCACCCCGACCTGGGACGTGCTGCATAAATATCCGCACGACTACAAGGTGGTGTTCGTCGGCGACGCCTCGATGAGCCCCTATGAAGTCATGGTGCCCGGCGGCTCGGTCGAGCATGTCAACGAGGAGGCCGGCTCGGTCTGGCTGGAGCGCATCACCCGCACCTATCCGCATGCGGTGTGGCTCAACCCGGTGGCGCAAAAGCACTGGGATTATTCGGAATCCACCACCATCATCCGCCGGCTGTTCTCCGAGCGCATGTACCCGATCACGATCGAGGGCCTCGAAGGCGCGATGAAGGAACTGGTGCGGTAGAAAATAGTCGTCATTCCGGGGCGCGCGCAGCGCGAACCCGGAATCCCGACATAATTGGAAATGAACCGATCGAGATTCCGGGTTCGTCGTCTCCGACGCGCCCCGGAATGACGGAGCAAGAGGGACCATCAATGCCCCAGACCATCCACACCGGCATCAAGGCCCTGATGGACGCAGCCAATGCCGAGATCGAGACCTTGAGCGCGGCCGAGGCCATCCCGGCCGCGCAGGACGATGGCGTCGTCATCGTCGACATCCGCGATCCCCGCGAGATCGAGCGCGAAGGCCGGATCCCCGGCGCGTTCTCCTGCACCCGCGGCATGCTCGAATTCTGGATCGATCCGGACAGCCCTTATGCCAAGCCGCTGTTCCAGCAGGACAAGAAGTTCATCTTTCATTGCGCCGGCGGCCTGCGCTCGGCGCTGGCGGCCAAGACCGCGCAGGACATGGGACTGAAGCCGGTCGCGCACGTGGCCGGCGGCTTTGCCGCCTGGCGCGACGCCGGCGGTCCGGTGGAGAAATACGAGCCGAAGAAGAAGGGTTAGTACCGCACCAGCGGCGCCATCCTTCGAGGCTCGCAAGTGCTCGCGCCTCAGGATGACGCCTTCTCGTTTCCGTCACCCCCGGATGAGCGCAATTGCGCTCACCGAGAGGTGCCGTAGCGCAGCGAAGGCCTCGAAGGGCGACGGAAACCAACGAAGGATCGAGACCAGAATGACATCATCCACCGACGATCCGCTTGTGACCACCGACTGGCTGGCCGCGCATCTCGACGATCCCAAAATCAAGATCATCGACGCCTCCTCCAAATTGCCCGGCGTGCTGCCGCTGCCGTCGGAGGATTATCTCGGCGGGCATATCCCGGGCGCGGTGTTCTTTGACGTCAACGCCATCGCCGCGCCCGATGACCCGCGGCCGCATATGTATCCCGATGCCGCGCAGTTCGCGCGCGACGTCGCCGCGCTCGGCATTTCCTCCGACGATACCGTGGTGGCCTATGATTCCGGCGGCTGGACCGCGGCCCCGCGGGCGTGGTGGATGTTTCTGTCGTTCGGCCATTCCAATGTGAAGGTGCTGGATGGCGGCCTGAAGAAATGGCTGCGCGAAGGCCGCCCGACGCATTCCGGCAAGGTCACGCCGAAGCCCGGCAAGTTCCGGGCAAATCTCGATTCCAGCTATGTCCGCAGCCAGCAGCAATTGGTGGACAATCTGCAAACCGGGGCCGAGCAGGTGGTCGATGCGCGGGCACGGCCGCGTTTCGAGGGCACGGTTGCCGAGGTGTGGCCGGGCCGCCGCTCGGGGCACATTCCGGGCAGCCGCAACGTGCCCTATTCCGAATTGTTCGATGCCGGCACCGGCCAGATGAAGCCGCTGGAGGATTTGCGCAAGGCGTTCGCGGGAGCGGGTGTCGACCTGACAAAGCCGATCGTGACCAGCTGCGGTTCCGGCGTCTCCGCGCTGGTGTTGACGCTGGCGCTGTATCGGCTCGGCGTGCGCGGCTCAGCGCTGTATGACGGCTCGTGGGCCGAATGGGGTCTGCCCGAGGGACCGCCGGTCGCGACCGGCCCGGCCTGAAACCTCAGCGGCTTCGGGTGGTGATCGTCGGCTGCGCGAACGGATCGGCGGCCTGTTGTTGAGCCGCCTGTCGCGCGCGCAGCGCTTTCCTGCGCCGCTCGGCGGCGCGCCGCGCCTGCAGGCGCTTTTTGGCGAGGCTCTTGTCGGGCTTGGCGATGGCCTTCGCCGGCGGCTGCGTCTGGATCGCAGCGGACGGAGCGCCCAAGGTGGCGGTTTTGGGTGCGATGATATCGGTGCCGGCCGCGGGGGGCACGGCGGCGGCGTCAGGTGCGGGCGCAATGGCTTCATTTGCCGGCGGCAAGACCGAATTTGACGGCAAGACCGGATTTGCCGGCGGCAAGACCGGCTCTGTCGTCGCGATGCTGGTTTCCTCGGCGGGGGCGGGGGCCGGGGTGTCGGCAGGGGGCGCCTCGCTTTGCACGGAAATTTCCGGAACCGGCATTTCGGGCTTCGCGGGCTCCGGCTGGGTGTCGAGCGGCTCCAGCGCGACGATTTTTTCGGGCTGATCCGGCATCGGGGCGATCGCCGGTGGCTCGGTTGGCGCCGCGGTCGCCGGGTTACTGTCCGTGGCGGCCGGTTGCTCCGGCTCGGGTTCCACGCGCAGCGTCGCCAGCACAGGGATTGACGCTTCCGTTGGGGATTCCCTGGGGGCTTCGTTCTGCCGGGCGAATATCGGCTCCGGCGCCACCCGCCATGCAGGAGCGCTGGCAAATTCCTCGTGGGCCGCGCGGAGCAGGGCCGCCGCGCCAAGTCCGAACACCAGGACCGACATCGACAGCACGATTGCGGCGAGCAGAAAACGAAAGCCGGGGAGCATGAACCGATTTCCGCCTTCGCAGCGCGGCTGGGAAGGCCTCTTGGACCGTGGGAACGCGGTGACCACACAATTTGACCGGCTTCGCGAGGCGGGCCGCCGCCGGCGCGCAGCGAATCAGGCTGGTTTCAGGATAGCGCAACCGCTTGTCAGGCGTTTGCACCAATTTGCCGGTGCGGACCCCGGCCGACCCCGTTTTCTTGCGGGTGCGGCACCGCTGCCACGCTGCCCGATTCATCACAATGTCCCGAAATCGGGCCCGATTTCGCGGATTTGTCTTGAATGCGCCGCTATCTTCCGCCATCTGCCGTTAACGGTCCGGTGTCGGCTTGGGGTCTATACAAGAGCGATGATGATCAAACGCATTCTGACGATTTGTGCTGCCTTGGCGGCGGGCGCGGCGGGAACCTCGCTTGGGGCTTCCCTTGCGCTGGCGCAAGGCTATTCGCAGCCCTCCGGTCCGCTGTACTCGGCAGCGCCGGCGCCCTATCCGCCCGGCGGATATGTTGTCGACGAACGCCGCGTCCCCGGCACGCCGGATTTCGACGCGCTTGACGACGATGACGAGGCGCCGAATGCGGGGAATTCCATCGCGCTGTCGCCCCCCGGTCCGGTGCTTTCGCCTGACGATCCGCGTTATGGCAGGCCGGACAGCCGGCCGATCTATTCCGACCGCACCCCGGGTCCGATCCTGTCGCCGAATGATCCGCGCTACGGTCGTCCCGATGGACCGCCGCCGGTGATCTATTCGGACCGTCCGGCCGGTCAACCGCAACAAGCATATTCGGATCGCGGCAATGAGGACCCTCGCTCGCTGCGACCGCCGGGAGCTGTCGGCGAGCCCGCCGGCGTGACCGGCGCCTTGCAGCCGCAGGGCGCCCCGCAGCAGGGGGCCGACGGCCGTCCGATCGTATTGTCGGCCCTGCCGCCCGAGGAACAGCCCGAAACCGGTCCGGCGCAATTGCCGCCGCACCTGCGCAAGCAGGAAGTGGCCTTCGCCACCAAGGAACCGGCGGGAACGCTGGTCGTCGATACCCCCAACACCCACCTCTATTATGTCCTGGGCAACGGGCGGGCGATCCGCTACGGCGTCCGCGTCGGCCGCGACGGCTTCACCTGGAACGGCGTGCAGAAGGTCACGCGCAAGGCCGAGTGGCCGGATTGGCATCCGCCGACCGAGATGATCGAACGTCAGCCCTATCTGCCGCGCTTCATGGCCGGCGGCCCCGGCAACCCGATGGGCGCGCGCGCCATGTATCTCGGCTCCACGGTCTATCGCATCCACGGCACCAACCAGCCTTCGACCATCGGCAAATTCGTTTCGTCGGGCTGCATCGGCATGCTGAACGAGGACGTTGCGGACCTGTTCGACCGGGTCAAGGTCGGCACCCGTGTGGTCGTGCTCCCCGGCGGCGCGCCGCCGGCGACAACCGCGACCGCTTCGGTTCAGCCGCCGCCCGCTCAAGGCACGGCGCAAGCGTCGAGCGCGCCGGTGCCCGGCATGCAGCCCACCGTGGTGCCGCCGCTGCCCGCGCCGGTGACGGTAAGGTAAAGAGATCGAGCAAAATCATTGTATGAAAAAGGCCCGCGGAAGCGGGCCTTTTTAATTCGTCATTGCGAGCGAAGCGAAGCAATCCAGCTTTCTTTGTATTGCGGCATGGATTGCTTCGTCGCTACGCTCCTCGCAATGACGGCGGATAGTCCGTCGGTCACGCGCGCTACGCCAGTCGTCGCAGCGGCTCGCCCTTGAACCAGGCGTCGATGCCCTCGACCATCTGGCCGTAGTGGTGGCGAAAACTCTCCTCGGTGACGTAGCCGAGATGCGGCGTCAGTACGAGGTTGTCGAGCTTGCGGAATGGATGGTCCACCGGCAGCGGCTCGACCGAGAACACGTCGACCGCGGCGCCGGCGATCTTCTTCTGCTGCAGGGCCTGCAGAAGTGCGTCTTCGTCGATGATCGGGCCGCGCGCGGTGTTGACGATGTAGCTGGTCGGCTTCATCCGGGCGAGGTCCGCGGCCCCCACCAGTCCGCGCGAGCGCTGGCTCAGCACCACATGGACGGTGACGATGTCGGCGGTGGCGAACAATTCCTCCTTGCTGGCGTAGCCGACCCCGACTTCCTTGCATCGCTCCGGCGTCAGGTTCTGGCTCCAGGCGATCACGTTCATGCCGAACGCCTGTGCCAGTCCTGACACCTTGGCGCCCAGCTTGCCGAGGCCGACCACGCCGAGCGTCCTGCCCTCGATCTCGATCCCGGCGAATTTCTGCAAGGGCTCGCCGGCATGCATGCGCGCGTTCTCGCGCCCGATGTTGCGGGTCAGTTCCAGGATCAGGCCCATGGTCAGCGGCGCGGTCGGATCGCGGGAAAATTGCGTCCCGCACAGCACCACGCCCTGGTCCTTCGCGGCCTCCAGATCGAGCGCGGCATTGCGCATGCCCGAGGTGATGAACAGTTTCAGCCTGGGCAGGGCCGCGAACAAGGCGCGCGGAAACGGCGTGCGCTCGCGCATCGCGCAGATGATCTCGAAATCCTTCAGCGCGTCGGCGGCGGCCTGCTGCGAAGCAAAGGGCTGGTCGAACACGGTGACGTCGACGCGATCGGAAACCCTGGACCAGTCCGCGAGCGTCAAGGCCACGTTGAGATAGTCATCGAGAATTGCACAGCGCAGCCGCGTCATGGAAAGGTCCGTTCATGGCGATGATGACGGGCGGAAACGCGCCGTCGGGGAAGCGCCATGGTCGCGCGCAATCGGCGGGCGCGCAAGCGTCCGCGGCACCAAAAGCGCCCGCGGTCACGAAAGCGTCGGAGTCACGAAAGCGTTGGGTTCAAATGCCGGTTGAAATCAGCTCGAATGCCGTTGCCGCGATCCGGCCTGCTTGGCGCGCCAGGCCGGGCCGGGGCCGCGCATATAATGCAGTTCCGGCCGGTAGGTGTTGAAGGCCCGGGCGAGGAACTGGCGCCAGAAATCGCGGATTTCGACCAGAGGATGGGCGCGTCCGTTGCGGCGTTCCGCCGGGGAGGAGAGCTGTTCTGACGTGATCGTTGCCATGACGGACCTGCCTTCCTGCCGGGCGACTTCTGTCGCGCGGAGCGCTTTCTGTGGCGCTGGCAGGCACTTTCGAGCGGGAGTCATTAAAAGAAGGTTTCAATTGCACCTACCCGTAGTGATACTGGTGAACGGATAGAAAACGCAGCCCCCGCGGTTGCCCTTTGGGGCCCGTGCCGCTACATCAGCGGCAGCAAATTTCCGTAAAATCCACGGTTTCCAAGGGATCGCGATGGCCCGTCAGTTCGTCTATTTCATGCAGGGTCTGTCGAAGACCTACCCGACCCGCAAGGTGCTGGATAACGTCCATCTGTCGTTCTACCCGGACGCCAAGATCGGCGTGCTCGGCGTCAACGGCTCCGGCAAATCGACGCTGCTGCGGATCATGGCCGGGCTCGACAAGGAATACACCGGCGAGGCCTGGGTCGCCGAGGGCGCGCGGGTCGGCTACCTCGAACAGGAGCCGCAGCTCGACGCCGGCAAGACGGTGCGCGAGAACGTCATGCTGGGTGTCGCCAAGCAGAAGGGGATCCTCGACCGCTACAACGAACTGGCGATGAACTATTCCGAGGAAACCGCCGACGAGATGACGAAGCTGCAGGACGAGATCGAGGCCGCCGGGCTGTGGGATCTCGACAGCAAGGTCGACCAGGCGATGGAGGCGCTGCGCTGCCCGCCCGACGATTCCGACGTCACAAAACTCTCCGGCGGCGAGCGCCGCCGTGTCGCGCTGTGCAAGCTGCTGCTCGACCAGCCCGATCTGTTGCTGCTGGACGAGCCGACCAACCATCTCGACGCCGAGTCGGTGTCATGGCTGGAAGGCCATTTGCGCAACTATCCCGGCGCCATCCTGATCGTCACCCATGACCGCTATTTCCTCGACAACGTCACGTCCTGGATTCTCGAACTCGACCGCGGCAAGGGCATTCCCTACGAGGGCAATTACACCGCCTGGCTGTCGCAGAAGCAGAAGCGCCTGGCGCAGGAAGGCCGCGAGGACGCCGCGCACCAGCGCACGCTGGAACGTGAAAAGGAATGGATCGCGGCCTCGCCGAAGGCCCGTCAGGCCAAGTCCAAGGCGCGCTACCAGCGCTACGAGGACCTCTTGAAGAAGGCCGGCGAGAAGCAGACCCAGACCGCCCAGATCACCATTCCCGTGGCCGAGCGCCTGGGTCAGAACGTGGTCGATTTCGACGGCCTGACCAAGGGATTTGGCGACAGGCTCCTGATCGACAACCTCACCTTCAAGCTGCCGCCGGGCGGCATCGTCGGCGTGATCGGTCCCAACGGCGCCGGCAAGACCACGCTGTTCCGGATGATCACCGGGCAGGAGAAGCCCGACAAGGGCACCATCACGGTCGGCGAGAGCGTGCATCTGGGCTATGTCGACCAGTCCCGCGACGCGCTCGACGGCAAGAAGACCGTGTGGGAGGAAATTTCCGGCGGCAACGAACTCATCCTGCTCGGCAAGCGCGTGGTCAATTCGCGCGGCTATTGCTCGTCGTTCAACTTCAAGGGCGGCGACCAGCAGAAGAAGGTCGGCGCGCTGTCGGGCGGCGAGCGCAACCGCGTGCACCTGGCCAAGATGCTGAAGTCCGGCGCCAACGTGCTGCTGCTCGACGAACCCACCAACGATCTCGACGTCGACACGCTGCGCGCGCTTGAAGAGGCGCTGGAGGATTTCGCCGGTTGCGCCGTGATCATCAGCCATGACCGCTGGTTTCTCGATCGCATCGCCACGCACATCCTCGCCTTCGAAGGCGACAGCCATGTCGAGTGGTTCGAGGGCAACTTCCAGGACTACGAGAAGGACAAGATGCGCCGGCTGGGGCAGGACTCCATAATCCCGCACCGGCTGAAGTACAAGAAGTTCAGCCGGTAACTCGCAGGCCGGCCCGAGCGATTAAGCGACTTCTCACTTCACCACGACGGTCGTGCCGACAGGGACCCGCTTATAAAGATCGGCCACGTCGGTGTTCCTCATCCGGAAACAACCGGACGACTCGGCTTCGCCGACCGAGTCCGCATCGGGCGAGCCGTGAATCCGGTAGAGCGTGCTGCCGAGATACAGCGCGTGCGTGCCGAGCGGATTTTCCGGATCGCCGCCCTTCATGTGCCGCGGCACATCCGGTTGCCGCGCGATCATTTCCGGCGGCGGCGTCCAGGACGGATTCACTTTTTTCGCGGTGATCTTGTGCGTGCCCTTCCACTGGAAGCCGGACCGGCCCACGCCGATGCCGTAGCGCAGCGCCGAGCCGTTTCCTTCGATGAGATAGAGCCACCGCGCCGTCGTATCGACGACAATGGTGCCCGGCGCATATTTGCTTGGATAGCGCACGGTGGTGCGGCCGAGGCCGGTGCCGTCCAGGCCGAAGATATTGTAGACGCCCTTCTTGGACGCGCCGCCGCGCAGCATCTCCATCCGCTCATTGTCGGACTGGGCGTTCGCGAGACTGAAAGAACCAAGCAAGGCTGCGATCGCAGCCGCGGTCGCAATATGACGTATCGACACGAGGTCAATCCTTCCAGATGGAATTTGTACGCGTTGCAGGGATTGAGCCTACGGGATCTCTCGTGCGCGGGCAATTGCCCACGAAGGCGACAGCTATGGCGAAAGGTTCGAGGGCAACTTCCAGGACGACGAGGAGGACAAGATGCGCCGGCTCGGCCAGGACTCCATCATTCCGCACCGGCTGAAGTACAAGAAGTTCAGCCGGCAGCTCTCACGGCGCGATGAGCTTTACGGCTGGAAAGTAACTGCGATAGGGCCGCTCGTCGCGGGTCAGGATCGGGACGCGATTGACCTCGGCATGGGCGCCGAGAAAGAAATCGGGAATAACGGTCGTTCTGATGCCGCCAGCCGAGCGGTATTTTCTGTAAGCCTTGCCTGCCACGAACAGGCCGGCCGTCGGGATGCGCTCGAATGCAATGCTCAAGGTCGCAAGGGCGGCTGTCACATCGGCTTCGCTGCGAAGACGTGCAGAGAGTTCGGCAAAAACGATCTCATTGGTGGCGAGAGGGCCTCGGCGGCGGCACTCATCAAGACGATCTACAGACCAAGTCTGCCATTCGGAATCGGGACTAAGGACGTCGACAATGACATTGGTATCGACCAGCGTCATTTTTGCTTCCGCCTGAGCCGCGGGTTAAATCCGGGATCGAGGTCGGGATCGCCACGAAGTTCCTTCATAAACTCGTCGGTCGTCAGATTGTCGCGGATCAATCGGCGTTTTCCCAAGGCGTAGAGACGAGCCTTGTAATCGTCGGTTTCCGGCTTCTCGATTATCACGCCGCCTGAAGCGTTGGCGCGCACCTCGACCCGGTCGCCCGGCTTGATGCCGGCGGCGTCGCGCACTTTCTTCGGCAGGGTGACCTGGCCTTTGACGGTGACGGTAGTGGCCATGACGGCTCCGGTAATACCTTTTCTAGAAAGTAATACTGGCGCCGGCTGGCGTCAATACCGGTGCTTGGCAAGTCAGGCGCGGTATTTCTGCTGACGGCGGCTTGCGCTGACATTCGTCCATGATCGAAGCGCCAGCCTGTCGACCCGTATGGACAGGCTCGATGCGCGCGTCGGGCGCATCGAGCAGCGGCTTGAATTGATCGAAGCCTGAGGTCGCGCGGTTAAATCTCAAAAGAATGATCGTGGCGCGCGGGCGTTAATCAGCGCTTTACCGTCCACTGTTCGTTCTCTGATTCGCCGATGTTCCTCCAACGTTCGTCACATCGACGTTGTGGGCTTATGGCTGCGGCGTTTTCGGCTGTACCGGAACAGACCCGGTGATGTCTCCGGCTGCTGGCGCGCAGTTCTGCGGATTGACCTCGCGGCAGACCGCTATGCCGGTCGGAGCCGCATTCGGTGCCGGCCGGATCAAGGCGACGGCATTCGGTTGCAGCTTGTCGACTTGCGTCGCATTCGACGCCATCGCGCGGCGGTGTTGCCGGTTCAGCCGGTCGCGGCACTGGCGAAAGGGCTGCGAGCCTGGCTCGCCGGCGGAATGGCGGCACAACATCTCGTCATCGGCGGCGACATAGTCCGCCTGCGGCGACGCGCAGGCCGACAGTGCCGCCGCTGCGGCGGCGATCAACAAGGTGCGGACTGCAGATTGCGATAATGGCACGCGAGACGCTGCTCCCCCAAGCCTCAAGCGCAGCATCGCGGGGCCAGAACAGTCAAGGCCCGGGGTAGACCTCTCCCCGGCAATCTCTCTGCAGGAGTTCGGTCCAACGGCACTTTCAGGCCGATCGCACCCTCAGTCGGCCCAGGACCGCAACGCGCGCAGCGTCGGCGTCTTTTTTGCCTGATGCTCGCCCATCCGGCGCAGCAGGCGGTCGAGCGCCGCGATGCCGGCCCCGATATTGGGCCCCTTGTTGAGCATGACGCATTCGGCGCGGGCCGCCATGGCGGCGTCGGTCATCTCGCCGCGCGTTGCCAGGCCTTTGCTGACCAGGCCTTCGAGCACCTGGGTTGCCCAGATGGCGGGCACGTGCGCGGCCTCGCACAACCAGAGGATTTCCTCCTGCATCTCGGCGACCCGCTCGAAACCGAGTTCGACCGAAAGGTCGCCGCGTGCAATCATCACGGCCAGCGGCTGGCGGCCGGCCGCCTGCACGATGATCTCGGGAAGATTGCGCACCGCCCGCGGCGTCTCGATTTTGGCAACAATCCCGAGGTGCTGCCAATCGGCACGCCGGGCGGCGATCTCGTCTTGCAACATGGCGACATCGTCGGCGGTTTCAACGAACGAATAGCCGATCATGTCGGCATGCTGCACAATGAAGTCGAGATCGGACTTGTCCTGTGTCGTGAGCGAGTCGATGTCGAGATCGACGCCCGGAAAATTCAGGCCCTTCTCCGGCTTGAGCTTGATGCCTTTGATCTGGCCTTCGTCGATACGGGCGACAAAGCCATCATCGGTTTGCTGGACGATTTTTCCGCGCATCTTGCCGTCATCGATGGAAACGTGATCGCCGACTTTCAGGCGATCGAATACCTGGGGCAGGGTGCAACCGGTGCGGAATGCGGAGCCGTCTGCGCCGGTCCCCGGCGCGCGACACAGAATGATGTCGTCTCCGATATGCAGGCGGCTGCGATCGGGCGGCGACGCGACATCGGCGGTGCGCACCTTCGGACCGGCAATGTCCATCAGAATGCGCATGCGCTGGCCCGTGCGCGTCTCGGCGGCGCGCACATTCGCGATCATCTTCAGCCAGCGGTCGGGATCGTCATGCGCACAGTTGATCCGCACGGCGTCGGCGCCGCGTTCCGCCATCTGGCCAATGACCGCCGGGTCGTCGGCCGCATCGGTGCCGAGCGTCACCAGAATGTGGCCGGAGCGTCCCTCGGCCGGCGCTCCGAACAACGCTTCGGTGTTGGCTTGCAACCGGCTTTCGCCGCGGAAGAACTGGCGCTGCGACGGCATGTGAGCGGGTGCCGGCGCTGCATCGCCGGCCATGGCCGCGAGCGCCGCGCCGACCGCGTCGAGTGAGGCCAGCACCCGGCTTTCCGACCGGCCGAGCGACGACAGTCCCAGCACCATCAGGCGGCGTTGCAGCGCCGCGAGGTCATGGCGGCGAAACGCCAGATAGTGGGCGAAATTGTAGGCGCTCAAGGCAAAATCGGTGCGCGCGATGCGCGGCCGCCAGCGATGGAAAGTTGCCTTGCCGTGCCTGGCGACGGACCCCCGCAACGCGGCCAGTTCGAGGCCAATCTGGCGCGCCTCCTGTCGCCACGCGTTGCCGACACCCATCTCCGTCACTCCGGTCGTTTGCCAAAGAATCTTGGTAATGCAGCCGTGTGACGGCGGCGTGTTAATGCCCGATTTACCGTCCTCTATCCGTTCTCCGATTCGCCGATGTTCCCCCAACGTTCGATATTTTCCACGATAGGGTAGACGCATCTCCCGCATGGGCTGCATCTAGCGTCTGCTTGTTGAATGATGTTCGGAAGGGCGCGCGAATCACCCTGTGCGCTGTTCCGAATCGCCTATAAACACATCGGGATCGCGCGCCGGCGAAAGACGCAGGGCGGCGGGTCCAAGGGGTGTAAGCCAAGTCCGGCTTGGCGTTGACGGTTCGTCTGGTCGTCGCACACTTGGGAACACCTGGGCATGGGCTTTGCCCTGTCATCCGAGACGACATGCACATTCATCGGTCATTCCGCCGCCCGCTCCGGGCTGGCGTTACAACGTGGGGGTTTCGGTGCGTAGCTGGCTCAAGAGTATCCTGAATAATCCGCGCAGCGAGTGGGTCATTACCGCTTTGATCGTCATCAACGCGATCACGCTGGGTCTCGAAACCAGCCCGGCGGCAGTGGCCGCAATCGGCCCGGTACTCGGGTTTCTGGACACGGCCATCCTGACGGTGTTCGTGGTCGAACTGAGCGCGCGCATCTACGTGCACAGGCTGAAATTCTTCCGCGACCCGTGGAGCCTGTTCGACCTGTTCGTCGTCTCGGTGGCGCTGATGCCGGCGACCGGCAACCTGTCGGTGCTGCGCGCGCTGCGCATCCTGCGCGTGCTGCGGCTGATCACCGTGGTGCCGTCGCTGCGCCGGGTGGTCGGTGGCCTGATCACGGCGCTGCCGGGCATGGGCTCAATCGTCGCGCTGCTGTCGCTAATCTATTATGTCGCCTCGGTAATGGCGACCAAACTGTTCGGGCAGGAATTCCCCGAGTGGTTCGGCAATCTCGGCGCCTCGGCCTATTCGCTGTTCCAGATCATGACGCTGGAAAGCTGGTCGATGGGCATCGTCCGCCCGGTGATGGAGAAGTTCCCCTACGCCTGGGCGTTTTTCGTGCCCTACATCATCGTCACCACCTTCGCCGCGCTGAACCTCTTCATCGGCGTCGTGGTCAATGCCATGCAGTCCGAACATGACAAGGTCGTCCAGGACGAAATGGCGGCCGAACGCGAGCTCATGCACCAGGAGACTGAGCCGATGATGGAGGAGATCCGGAAACTGCGCGCCGAAATTTCCGAGCTCAAGGACGCGATCATCGGGGCGCGGCCGCAGCCGGCGGAATGAGGGTGGGTCAAGCTTTCGCCGCCATCAGCCCGTAGAGTTCGACGGTGCCGATGCTGATGTCGATCGCCAGGGTTCTGCTTGCCGCCGCGCTGCTTATGGCGCCGACTGTTGCGCGCGCCGATGCCGCCTTCGGCGCTTTCCTCCAGTCGCTTTACCCCGAAGCGAAGGCGCTCGGCGTCTCCCGCGCCACCTTCGACAATGCGATCCGCGGCCTGACCCCGGACTATTCGCTGCCCGACCTCGCCATTCCCGGCCAGCCGGACAAGGCGCCGCCCGGCCAGCCCGAATTCGTGCAGACGCCGGCGCAATACCTGCGCGAGTCCAGCTTCACCCGCTTGGCGGCGCGCGGCCGCAAACTGGCGGCGCAGCAACGCGATACGCTGGCGCGCATCGAGCGCGAGTACGGCGTGCCCGGCAATGTCATTCTGGCGATCTGGGCGCGCGAGACCGATTTCGGCGGCGTCAAGCTGCCGCATGATGCGATCCGGGTGCTGGCGACCCAAGCCTTTGTCGGCAAGCGCAAGGACATGTTCCGCGACGAATTCCTGCATGCGCTCAAGCTGCTGCAGGACGGCACGCCGCGCGCCGATCTGCGCTCGTCCTGGGGCGGCGCCGTCGGCCTGACCCAGTTTCTGCCGTCGGAAATCTATCGGCACGGCGTCGACTTCGACGGCGACGGCCGCGTCGATCTGGTGGCCTCGGTGCCCGACGCGCTGGCGTCGGCCGCCAAGCAGCTCGCCAACAAAGGCTGGCAGCGCGGCCAGCGCTGGGCCTACGAGGTGAAGGCGCCGCCGACGGCCGACTGCTCGATCGGCGTGCCCGACGTCACCATGCCGCTCGGCCAATGGCTCACTCGCGGCTTTGCTTTGGCCGACCGGCGGCCGCTGAGCGCCGCGGAGCAGGCCATTCCGGCGTCGTTGCTACAGCCGGAAGGCAGCTACGGCCCGGCCTTTCTGACGCCGAAGAACTACTATGTGATCAAGGATTATAATTTTTCCGACCTTTACGTGCTGTTCGTCGGCCACCTGGCGGATCGCATTGCCGGCGGCGGCGGCTTCGTGACGCCCTGGAGCAAGTCGGCCCAGCTCAAGACCACCGAGGTCGAGGCCATGCAGGGCAAGCTGACCGCGCTCGGGCTCTATCGGGACAAGATCGACGGCAAGGCCGGCATGCTGACCCGCGCCGCGCTCGGCGCCTATCAGAAGGCCAACGGGCTCAAGCTCGACTGCTGGCCGACCGCGGCGGTGCTCGACCATATGCGGCGCTGACAAGGTCCGGGCACGCAAAAGCCCGGAAACTTTCGTTTCCGGGCCTTTGAAGTTCATTCCGTCAGGAACGCCGCCTAGCGGCAGACCCGCACGCGCTGCGAGCGCCAGCCGTAACCGTCCCAGACCCGCTCGCGGGTGGTGTAGCAGTGCGGGCGATAGGGGCGGCCGTAATAGACCGGCGCCGGGCCGTAGTAGCTCGGACGGCCGTAATACGCCGGGCCACCGCTGTAATAGCCGCCGCGCGCATTGGCGGTGGAACCGATGATGGCGCCGAGCGCCAAGCCGCCGATCACGCCGGCGGCGACGGCGCCACCGTTGCCGCCGCGGCGGGCTTCGGCTTGCTGCGGGGTGGCCACGGCCACGACGACAAAGGTCGCGGCGGCGGCGAGAGCCGTCAGGATTTTGGAGAACTTCAGCATGAAGCACCTTCCTTGAGAGGGGTCTGTCTTTTGGGCCATTGCCGGCCGTATGGATTGAACGGCCCGGCTGCTGCTTTCCTGCGGCCTCTTGTCCGCAGAAAATTCGCCCGTGTTGGCAAGCACTTTCAGCTTATTTTCGTGAATAGGGAGTGAATGGGTCAGCCCAAAAAAAGCCGCGAACCGGCGCGGCCCCCTGTTAGGGAACCGGGGCAACCCGTTCAGACGCGGCGTGTGGACCGACGCTTGGTGGCGCGGCGCTTGGCGGATTTGGCCGCCGACTTTGCCGCCTTCGCCACGGACCGCTTGCGGGCCGCCTTGCGCCGGCGCGGCTTGAGCGACTGCTGCCCCACATTGCGCAGGAACAGCTTTTCCAGCGGATAGCTCAGCCGTCGCACGGCCTTGGCCAGCGGCAGCCACTCGACCGCGATAATGTCCTTCATCAGGTCGTGGCTGGGGTGGAGCGCCGCCTGCATGCGCCAGAACTGCACCACCTTGGAGCAGCCCTGGGCGCGATAGGTCATGGCTCCGACGAACTCGCGCACCATCACCCGGTGTCCGGTTTCCTCCAGCGCTTCGCGCTCGGCGCCGGCGACCGGATCCTCGTTGCGCTTGAGTTTGCCGCGCGGCAGCACCCAGCGGTCGTCCTTGCTGCGCTGGACAACGGCAACCCGCAGCCGCGCGCCGCCGCGTACCACGATCCCTCCCGCCGCGTGAATCACCTTGTCAGCCATGCTCACCTCAGTCGATTCGTTTAGCAAATTTGCGGCCGCATATAGAGGGAAATGGGCCGCGCGACAGCGAGTCGTTGTGGGTAACGTGCAAACTTACGGACTGTCACCGGCCTGTCATCCAGCGGTCGCGCCTGTGCCCTTCAGCGCACAAAAAATCCGGCGGGCCCTTGAGGCCCGCCGGAGCGTCAGGCGCTGAATTTGACGGCGAGGGTCTAGTTGAACTTCAACCCGGCCGCTTTGGCGATCTTGAGGTTGAGCTCGATCTCGCGCTTGTTCATGGCGTCCATCTCGGATGGCGTCATCGGCGCCGGCTCGACGCCGGTCTTGGCGAGTTTTTCTTGAACGTCCGGCAGCGCCAGCGCGGTGGTGACTTCCTTGTGCAGCCGGTCGATGATCGGGCGCGGCGTCTTCGCCGGCACCAGCAGGCCGGTCCAGAAGTTGTAGTCCGAATTGGCGAAGCCGGCCTCCAGCGTAGTCGGGATGTCCGGCAGCGAGGGCGAGCGTTTCGCCGAACTGACCGCCAGCGGCACCAGCTGCTTGTTCTGAATAAACGACATGGCGGACGAGATGCCCATGAAGACGAAGTCGACGCGGCCGGTCATGACCTCGGTGAGGGCTTCCGGCCCGCCGCGGAACGGCACGTGCGTGCCTTTGAAGTCGGCGCTGACACGGAAGCGCTCGGCCGCCCAGTGCGTGGCGCTGCCGACACCGGCCGAGGAGAACGTGAAGGTGCCGGCCTTGGCCTTTTCCGCGAAATCCTTGACGCTCTTGATGCCGGAGTTTGGATTGACCAGCAGGACGTTCGGCACGCTGCCGAAGCTGGCCACGCAGGCGAAATCGGCGGCCGCATCGTAGGGCAGATTGGGATAGGCGGCGGGTGCGCCGGAATGCGCGCCGGCATTGATCAGGAGTGTGTAACCATCCGGGTCGGCCTTGGCGACTTGCGCTGTGCCGATGCTGCCGCCGGCGCCGCCGCGGTTTTCAATCACGATGCTCTGGCCGAGCTGGCGGGACACCGGGTCCATGACGATGCGGCCGATGATGTCGATGGTGCTGCCGGCGCTGAACGGCACCATGGCGCGGATCGCCTTGCCGGCCGGCCAGGCCGCCTGGGCAAAACCGAGGCGCGGCAGCGCGGGCGCGGCCAAAGCGGCGGCGGTGAGAGTAAGAAAGCGGCGACGATTCTTGTCGGTCATGTTGTCCTTGCTCATGCGTATCTCCCAGAATAAAGCGCGCCTTGCGGAAGCTGTGGCGCGACGTGTCGTCTCCTGCCCATCATGCCACGGGCAGGCTAAACGGCGCGAGGAAAAATGTTCGTTTTGGTAATATGAAAGAATTGCCCCGCGTCGCGAATTCCCGCACAGACCATTGCGCCGGTCCGGCGCACATGGCCTAGATCGCGGCAATCTGACACAACGGAGAACGCCATGACGACCTTCACCTGGGACCACATCCATCTGCGCACGCCGGATCCGGAGGCGACTGCGCAATGGTTCGAGCGCATCTTCGGCGCCGAAGTGATCCGGTCCATGCCGCAGGGCAAGCCGCGCATCGACCTCAAGCTCGGCGGCGCCAATATCTTCATCGCCGAAGTTGCGCCCGGCGACGGCGTCAACGCCGCGCCGGTCACGCCCTATCAGGGGCTCGATCATTTTGGACTGAAGGTATCCGATCTCGATGCGGTGGCCGCCGACCTGAAGGCGAAGGGCGTCGAGTTCACCAAGGAGCCGCATTCGCCGCGCCCCGGCATCAAGATTTGCTTCGTGCGCGGACCGCAAGGCATTTCGATCGAACTGCTCGAGCGCGTTTAGACGACGTACAGCCTCTGCGCGCGCGGCATTTTGCCCGCGCGCAGACTTGGCTTTTGCGCGGGACGGGGAATCGTGCGGGTTGCCATCACTGGCTCGGTCCCCTAAATCTTTTGCGGGGCGCACCGGCGAGGACAACGAATGCTGAAGATCGGACTGGCGACCATCACGGCTTTTGTCATTGCAAGTCAGGCCGCGAGCGCCGATCCGAAATTCGAGCGGACCCTGCTGCGGCTGGCCCCTTCCGAGCGTCTTGAGCAGCTTTGCGCTTACGCGACGATGGTCAATGTACGCAAGGATGCCCGCAAATTCCGTCCCGACCGCGCCGTCGCCAATGCCGTCGCGCAGGCCACCACACAAGGCAACACCCTCAAGACCACCGGCGGCGCTTTCCGCAGCCAGGGCAAATGGTACGCCATCTCCTTCACCTGCACGGCGACGCCCGACCGACTGAAGGTGGTGTCGTTCGACTACAAGGTTGGCGCGGAAATCCCGTCCGCGAAATGGGCGGGCTACGGTCTTTGGAACTGAGTAGGCGCTAGTTTTTCGGGATGGTGTCGGGCGGACTGCCTTCCGCGCCCATGTAGACCACCAGAATGCGCACCGGCTGCGTGCCGGGGTTGACGCCGAAGTGCTCGACCGATATCGCCTCCATGAACGCATCGCCCTTTCGATACATGCGTTTGCCATGCGTGCCGTAGTCGACCGTGAGTTCGCCGTCGAGAATGTAGGCGAACATCGGCACGCCGTGCTCATGGGTGATGGTCTTTGCACCTGCCGCGATCGTGACGATGGCGGCAGTGACTTTGGCCACACCGGTGGTCGGATAGCGGATCGTTTCGCCGACAATGTTGGTGCCGGTCGAGAACAGCGGCACCAGCGGATAGCCCTGAGGCCGCTCTTGCGCACCGGCCAGCCCGGCAAGACCGAGGGTCATCGCGACCGTCGCCTGCAGAAGACGTTGCTTCATCGGTTCATGTCCTTGATCGCCGAATCATTCAAGACCGGTCGTTCTACTGGTGCTGCACCACGACCTTCGTGCCGACCGGCACGCGGTGGTACAGATCGATCGCGTCATCATTGACCAGCCGGAAGCAGCCGGACGACACCGACTGGCCGATCGTCTGCGGCGCATTGGTGCCGTGGATGCGGTAGACGGTTGAGCCGATATACAAGGCGGCGGCGCCCATCGGGTTGCCGGGACCGCCCGCCATCCAGCGCGGCAGATAAGGTTGCCGCTCGATCATCTCCGGCGGCGGCGTCCAGTCCGGCCACTCGGCCTTGCGCGAGATGCGATGGGTGCCGCCCCACTGAAATCCATCGCGGCCGACGCCGACGCCGTAACGCAGCGCCGTGTTGTTGGCCTGGACCAGATACAGGAATCGATCGGCGGTGTTGACGATGATCGTGCCGACCGGATGCTCGGTGCGATAGAACACCGGTTGCCGGCGGAACTCCGGCGGCAACTCCGACTCGCGTGCGGTGTTGTCGACGCCGGGCGGCGGTTCTTCCATGGTCGGCGGCGGCGGCGGCGCAAACCTCTGCGCCTGGGCAACTGTGTTCAGCGACAGCATACCGGCGCATATCAAAGCGCCGAGTGACAGCCGCGACGTTATCGAAGTGCATGCAGAGAGGCGGTCATGGCGAAGTCGCATGGGATGGCTCTCACCTTGTCTGCAAAAGTTAACATGCGTTAACCGGAAATCCGTCAACTCCAGTCGCAGGCCACCGATACAACGCGGGGCACTGCCATGACAATCGGTCTCGCCAGGCCGCACCGACGCAGGGATCTGGCACCTCGAAATTTAGCGAAAATTGATCCAGACAAGCGCCACTCTGACGGAATCGCCCCAAATGGCGCCCTAGCCAAAAGGGCCGACAATGCCCATATATTGGGCTGATCCGGCGCAAACGCGCATACAATCCCCGGATATGCTAGAAGTAGTGTGATGACACGGCGCACGACCGATTCGCGGCAAGCGGCTGAAAATGCGTTCAAGGCGGCGACCGCCAAGGTGCCGGAAGCCGCGCCGAAAACACCGTCGATTCCCGGCGTCAAGGAGATGGTCTCCTTGCGCATCGATCGTGACGTACTGGATTTCTTTCAGGAAGACGGACCGGGCTGGCAGGAGCGCATCAACCAGGCGCTCCGCATTGCCGCCGGCAAGTAAGCGACGCGCCTGACAGGCGCGGGCCGGGCGGCGTTCGCCGGGCGAGTGAATGTTTCAGTCATTTTTTCAAACGGAGGCCGCAATGGCAGACGACGCAGCGACGACCGCGGCGAACAAGCAGTTCCGCAAGCAGCGGCAGGCCGAGGATGGCAAGCGCGCGATGATGGATTACGAAAGCACCGCCAACGCCAACCGCGCCAAGACCGCACGGCTGCGGGCGCTCCGGCTGGCCCGTGATGCCGCCGAAGCCGAGGCTGCCGCCAACGCTCCCCCCGAGCCTCCGAAGAAAAAGAAGGCCGCCAAGAAGAAGGTGGCCGTCTGACATTGATTGCGGGTGGCGGCGCTACTTCGTCTCCACCCGCATCCAAGCCGCGGTCGCCCCGACCGCGACCGGCACCACCAGGCACCAGAATCCGGCCAGCCAATAAAGCAGGGCCGACACCGCGCAGCCGGCGGCGAAGTATAAAATACTGAATGACAGGCGGCCGAAGCGCGTGCGGATTTCCGACGCCGCTTTCGGCTCGGCGCCGATCAGCAGATCGACGGCGTCGATGGTCGCCTGCGTCGTCGAGCCGGTCATCAGCGTGGTCGGCGGCAGGCTGGCGAAATGCACGCGCTGCACCGCGTTCTGCAGCGCCATCGCTGCGATCGCGGCGAAGCCGGTCAGCAGCGCGGCCGGGCTGTCCGGATCGGGAAACGGTCCGAAGCCGACCGCAAGCGCGAAAAACGCAAACAGCAACGCGACCTTGGCGGCCATCAGCACGCGCAGCACCGGCATCTGCCGCGCCCGCATCGCGTTGCCGGCAACGCGCGCCAGCGCGATCACCAGAATGAATTCCGGCAGCGCCAGCGACTTGCCGATGATGCCGTGGTTGTCGAGCAGCAGCGCGGCGCCGAGCGTGACGAAGTTGCCGGTGACATGCGCGGTGAACAGCCCGGCCAGGCCGAGAAAGCCGGCGGTGTCGACAAAGCCGGCATTGAAGGCGAGCAGGGCCGAGAGCGCTGCCGGTCCGCCGAAGGTTTTCATTGTGGTCCCGCTTTGCTCACCCGGCGCCGCCACGGCCAGTCGATGACGTCAGCGGAAAACAACGCCCACCAGACGATCACCGGCTGCAATGCAAGCCGTGGGCCATGATACCACCACGACGATGGCAGCGGGGAAATGTCGATGCCGTCGAAGGCGTGCTTTATATTGGCGGGAAACACGCAGGCCGCATAGACGGCGAGCGCGATTCCGGCCCATTTGCGCAGCGGGCGGGTGACCAGCGCCAGCGCCGCCGCCAGTTCGAACAGGCCGGTGATGAAGATCAGTTGCGGTGCGAACGGCACCCAGTCCGGCGTGATCGCCAGCAGGGCGTCAGGCGCCCGCAGGTGGGCGATGCCGGCCGCGGCGAAGAAGATTGCGAGTATCCAGCGCATCGCGGCGCGCACCCTGTCGCCCGGAGCGGTTGCCATGACTAGGCGACCGAGGCGCCTTGCTTCTGCGCATACATCGACCGATCCGCCGATTTGAACAGATCGCGCGCCGTGGCGCCATCTTCAGGATACATCGCAATGCCGACGCTGGCCGCGACTGATATTCCGTTCGGGGCCGATCCGATCGACGCCGAGATCCCGTCCTTGAAGTGCGCCTGTATGCGTCGGGCGAACAGCGTGTCGAAATTGGCCGGAAGAACAACGCCGAACTCATCGCCGCCGAGCCTTGCCACCACACAGCCCGCACCAGCTTTGTTCTTGAGTTCGGCGGCCAGCGCCATGATCGCTGCGTCGCCTGTTTGATGGCCGTGGATGTCGTTGATCAGTTTCAGATTGTTCATGTCGACAACGATGATGCCGGTGCGAAGGGTGGCGGCCTTCGCGGTCGCCAGAACCAGAGCGAGTTGGGCGTCGAACATTGCGCGGTTCGGCAGCCGGGTCAGCGGGTCGATCTGCAGCGTCGATACATCAATGTGCATCAAGATGACGTGACGCTGTCCCTCGATGTCGACCGAGGACATCACGACCTGGAACCAGTGATAAAGTGCGTCGAAGGGGCAGGCATAAGTGGCCACACATGTCGACTGCCCTTTCATAACGGCACGCAGACCGTCAAGGACCGTTCCCGCTTCCTTGCAGCCGCGCCGCACTGCCGCCTCGCATTCGGCAATGTAGTTCCAGCCCGAAGGGCGGCGGGCCAATCCGCCGGCCTTTGCGGTTTGGTCCCATTGCCGGTTGCAGTGCACGATGGCGCCCGCCGCATCGACCACGGCAATTTCGGCAGCGAGGAAATCGGACAGATCGATGCCGGCGGTTCGAAGCATGGTTTCCTGGCTGGCGCACGAGTAATCACCGTGCCTGTCGCCGTGTGCGGACGACCGAACGCTAGGCAGGTGTCGATTAAGCAATCGTCAAAGCCACGGTATGCGAATACGGATCAGCTCTTGTCCTTGATGGTGGTGGTGGGACGATCGCTGCCGCTGGCGGTTTCGGTGTGCCACTTGCCCTTCGCATCCTCGAACTCGATGACCTCGGTTTCGCCCGGCACCCGCTGTTCGGCGGCGGCGGTTTGCGCCGCTTTCAGCGCGGCGCCATGGGTCGGGAAGCTCTCCGAGAACACGCCGTCGACCTTGTAGGCCCAGCCGCCATCATGTTCGACGATCTCATAGGTCACTTCGGCCATCGGACACCTTTGGTTTGATATTGCTCAGTCTAACGTAAGCGGCCCGTTGAAGGTTGCAACGGGTGTCGCGACCCCTGATCGCGTTCAGGTCGAACAGCGTTATGCCGGGCGGGTCGAACCCCGCACCAGGCCGGCAATGAAGCCGATCACCAGGCCGGGCAGCGGCGACAGCATGACGATGGCGGCCAAGCCCATTTCGCAGCCGCCGGAATCGCCCGGCGTGCCGCAAACCGCATTCAGGGAAAAAAGCGTCAGCACCACCACGGCCAACACCGCCGGCAGCAGCACGGCGCCGGCCAGTGCCCATAACAGGCCCTTGCGCACAATGCGCCAGAACGACGGAGCGGCAGGGGCAGCGGTCATGACCCCTTTATCCCAAGCCTGGCGTTCGGCGGCAACGGACTGAATTGCATTTCCGCTGCTGCGGGCTAGGCTTGTGGCCCGAGCAGGAGGAAATGGCATGGCATTTGCGGTCAGCAGCAACAGTTTCAAGGACGGCGACTATCTCGCCATGACCCATGTGGGTTCGGCGGACCATGGCTTCGGCTGCGCCGGCGAGAACAAGTCGCCGCATCTAAAATGGTCGGGCGCGCCGGCCGGGACCAAAAGCTTTGCCGTTACCTGCTACGATCCCGACGCGCCGACCGGCTCCGGTTTCTGGCACTGGCTGGTGGTCAACATTCCGCCCGACGTGACCGAACTGGCGCTCGACGCAGGCAATCCCAAGTCGGGCACTTTGCCGAAAGGGGCGCTGCAGACCCGCACCGACTACGGCTTTGCCGGTTATGGCGGACCGTGTCCGCCGGAGGGCGACCACCCGCACCGCTATCTGTTCACGGTCCATGCGGTCGGCGACACGCTGGGCGTCAAGGAAGACACGCCGGCGGCGCAGATCGGCTTCAACCTGCATTTCAAGTCCTTGGCCAAAACCTCGATCATGGGCCTGTTCAAGCGGTGAATGGCTACCGCGGCCGAAGGAATATTGCTCGCCTTTGCGCTATCGCAATGGAACTTTTGGCCGGGCGACGTATTGTCACGGCGCAATGATCCGATTCGAAGCTCCGCGTGGCGCGAGCTTGCGGCCCGTTGCCCGAGCCGCACGGCTCCAACCGAGGACTTCAACATGCGATTTTCCGGACTGCGTACAGCGCTGGTTGCTTTCATTGCTCTGATCGGCGCGAGCCTGGTGTCAACGGCCTACGCCGATAGCGGCCGGGTCAGCATCCGGATCGTCAAGGCGGGCTTTGTGATCGGCGGTTCGGCCGGCAGCGGCACGCTGACCTTCAAGGGCCGCAACTATCCGCTGTCCATCGGTGGCCTGAGCTACGGCTTTACCTTCGGCGCCTCCGAGACGCGCTTGCGCGGCACCGTCACCAACATTCGCCGTCCGTCCGACATCGAAGGCGTCTATGGCCAGGCCGGCGCCGGCATCGCGGCCGGCCGGGGCGCGCAGGGCGTTGTGCTGACCAACCAGAACGGTGCCGTGCTGACGCTGTCGGGTGCGCAGACCGGCGTCATCATCAGCGCCGATCTCAGCGGCCTGGTGCTGTCGCTGCAATAGGACGCACGATATCCGTGCCACGTTTCATCCTGTCATCGGCCGCGAGTCGACGATGACAGGATGATTATTTGGCGGGCCCGCCTTCGCAGTCAGCGATCAAAGTAATGGACGCTAGGACCGCGCATCGCCGAGCCATCCGAGTAGGTGGCGCTGTAACCAGTTTCGAGAGCGTGCCCCTGCGGGCGCGGTGACAGCAACTACCGCAGACTCGACTACCGGTTCGGCTGGATCCAAGTCCGTTTCCGCCCCGGTCGGGATCGGCAAAACCGGCGCAATTGCCCAGTCGGTTGTTGCGATCTCCCCACTTGCCGCATCGGGCGCCGATGTCGGCGCCGGGGAGACTACGCGCCGGGAGGCTTTGCGTCTCGCCGCTGGCGAGCGCGCTGGGCGCGCCTGCGCTTCCAACGCGCGCACCATCGTCGGCCCGACGGAAGCCAGAAAAATCTGCTCGCGCGGATGGCTAAGCTTCTCGATCGCTTTGTCGAGCGGCAGCCAGTCCACCGCCAGCACATCGCGCATCAGCTTGCGCGCCGGGCCACCGACCGCCTGCATGCCCCAGAACTGCACGATCTTTGAACGGCCGCGCGATCGATATGACAGCGCGCCGACAAATTCGTGTATCGATACGCGGTGGCCGGTTTCCTCGAGCACCTCGCGCCGTGCGGCAGCCAAGGCGTTTTCATTCGGATTGAGCTTTCCCTTGGGCAGTACCCAGGCCTTGCGCTTGCGCAGGCGCACGATCGCGAAGCGAGGCTCCGGATCGCGGCGGACAACGATGCCGCCGGCGGCGCGGATGTGCGAAGTCTCTAACATTCAGACGCCTCCCTGCGGCCAAAGCGAATCATCATATCGGTTTCGTGAGTCGAACATATCGCTGGAGGCGACGATGTCGAGCACTTGCGCGATATGCAACATCCCGAACTGCAGATCAATACCGTGGAGTCGCATCAGCGTCAGGCGGCCTCGGGCGCACGATGTCGACGAGAGCGTGCCACACCAGGGCGATCGGGGCCGCCAGCTCCAGCGGTTGTCGCTGCATTGAATATTATCATTTTGAGGCCGTCGCATGCTGTCGTGTGGCGGCTCAGGAGCACGGCTTCGGCCCGGCGGTGCAGTGCTCGCTATGACGACCGCGCGAAGAACTGTCTCCGCACGGAGCGTTCGGTGCCGCCGAAATAATCCTTCCACCAATCGCCGGTTTCCAGCGGTTTCGGAGGCTTGCTGGGATCGCGCCACTTCAATGATTCGCGGAAGGCGTGGTGGCTGTAGAGCCGCATAAACTCGCCGAGATAGATGTCGGCAACACGGGTATTGCCGCGCGTGATGACCATATTTTTGTCGTTGTTCTTTGTCGATGCATCGCTGAAATTCGCCGAGCCGGCGACGACGATGGGATCATTGGACAATGGATCGATCAGCATGAACTTGTTGTGCACGTAGCGGACATTGGTGTTGAGATTGGTGAGCCGCTCTTTCAACCACCCATCGATTTTGTTATTGCGAATGAATTCACCGATGGCGAAGGTGTTTTCCGGCATATTCCGCAATTGTTGAATCTCTTTAAGTTCCTGCTTCAACGCAGGGCTATCCTTTTTCAGCGGGCGACTTGGCTTCTCGAGCAGGGCCATGCGGAACGGCGCGTTGCCGTTGCGATATACATTCTTGAAGGTCTTGTTGATGCCGAAGGCGAACGTCATCAGAAGACCTTCTTTTGCATTCAATGCCAATTGCGCATACCAGTTGAGGGCATCAAGTCCGTTGCGCGGGCTGAAAAGAACCGACGTGCCTTTGGCCGGCTTGCCCGCCGGCACCGCGCTCAGACCCTCGACAGTATCGCGCAACGCGGGGGTTTGCGGATCAGCGGCAAGGGCATTCCAATAGGCCAGAAAAGATCCGGCGATATCGGTTTCCTCGACCACGTGGGCGACGTTGGAATGTCCGAAAATTCCGCCATTTGAAAAATTCGCTCCTCCGGTCCAGACCGATACCGGCTTGCCCTTCTTCAGCTTCACAATGAACTTGTTGTGGGAAATATATGAGCGGCCCTCCTTGCGAGGCGTGCAGAAAGCGCCGATCCCTGTTGCGCCGATGGCGGCGCGGCTGGTCTCTCCCGGCTTGGGCTTGCGATGGTCATAGACGACTTTGACGTCGACGCCTGATTGCTGGGCCTGCTTCAATAATTTCAAGAACGGCTCGTAATGAAATTCGTAGGCGGCGATGCGCAAGCCGTCGCCCTTCTCGCAGGATTTCACGTAGCCTTCGAGGGCCTCGTATAGTCCGCGAGACAGCCAGACGAAGGCTTGATTGTTGGGTACGTCTTCTGGGCTCCTGTTGCCGAATCTCCGGGCGTATTCTTGCGAAGCGGCAATCCCGGCATTGAAATACACGTCGTGGTCGCCGCTTTCGGGGCTTTCGGTCGTCACCTCGACCGCCGTTTGAACATGCACCTTGAGGTCCGAGGGCGACCCCTTTAGCGCGGCCACCGTATAGGTATAGGTCTTGCCTGGCTGTGCCGAGTAGTCGCTCCACTGGAAGCTCTGAATGGGATGCCTGTTCGTGGGGTATCGGGCGCCCGCGGGAAAGCCAGGGTCGGTTTCGGCGAAAGCTTTCATGCCTTCGAGAAACTTAGCCGTGTTGTTTTCGTGATCGAGGCGACGAATGGAAAATCCGCGGAGGCCGGTGCACTTTTGCTGGGGCATGTCGAACCCGAGCATCACGATGTAGGTGCCAGCTACGGCGTGAACCCTCAGGCCGCCAGATGTTCTGGTCGTACGCATGTCGTCCCCCTCTTCCAGCAGCGTGTAAATAAGGGTGACACAACTCCGGAGAGAGTCAATGCGATAGACTGCTAACGCGCCACCTTGGCGACGCACGCGATCTCGATCGGCGTTTTCGGATCGGGCAGTGCCTGGATAACGCAGGTGGTGCGCGCGGGGAGATGACTTGTGCCGGGCGCCAAAAAATGCCGGAATTGCTCTAGCGAAAACCGCGAGGAGACGATCATGGCGCATGATGAAACAATCGAAAGTTCGGGCTTTCCGTTGGGCTTCAAGATGCGCCAGGGCGGCGACCGTTCGCCACTGATCGCGGGCGCGAACGGCCGCGACGTGTTTCTCGCCGAAGCGCGGCAGATCGGCGGCCACCAGAAGGAATGCGTGGTGCATGAGGGCGCCACCGGGAGTGCGTTCCGCACCGTCAGCGACGAGGGTGCGCAGCTCAAGGGCACCGATCTGGCGCCATTTCCGCTCGGCTTCTACAATGCCGGGCTGAGCGCCGACCTCGCCAACCGCGTCATCGCCATCGCCCGCGCCCGCGCCATCACGCTCAACGACCTGACCATCGACCTGCACCACCGCTATTCGATGACCGGCTCGTTCTTCCAGGGCACGGGCGTCGGCAGCGCCGAGCCGGCGCGGATCAAGGTGCGCGTCGCCTCGCCCGCGACCGCGGCGCAGATTGACGCACTGGTTGAGGACGCCGGCGCCGCCTCGCCGGCGCTCGCCACCATGCGCGTGGCGCTGGAAAACACCTTCGCGCTCTATGTTAACGGCCGCCGCCGCCAGGTCACGCGCCTGCCGGCCTCGAGCGCGCCCGACGCCGCCGACCCTTATGTGACGTACCGCGCGGTGCCGGCGCCGCTCGACGGCGCCGCCGCGCCGCGCGACCTGATCTATAAATCCGGCCAGACCACCGAGGGCGAATTCATCTATCAGGCGGCGGAGACCAAGGGCCGCGTCGTCATCGACGTGTCTGGCACCTGCCGGCTGCGCGATCCGGCCGGCCTGATCGAAACCGTCGTGCGGCTCGGCTTTCCGCGCACCAGCCATTTCGCCATCCGCTCCGACGAGCGCGGCGCGCAGGACGCTGCGCCGAGCGGCCTGTCGCTGACCACCAGCGGCATCGTCTTCTGCTACATCACGCAGTTGCTGCGTTACATCGAACACCAGAAGCTGAAAATCCGCGGTGTGCGCGTGGTGCAGGCCTCGCCCTATACACTCAGTGGTGCGCCGAAGGATGGCTGGCGCGGCGGCGCCGAGGCGGTCGATACCCATCTGTTCCTCAACGGCGAGGAGAGCGAGGACGCCTATGAGACACTGATGACGGTGGCGGCGCGCACCTGCTATCTGCACGCCGCGCTTGGCGCCACGCTGCCGCCGGTCATCGAGGTCGAGCACGGCGAACAGGCGGCGGCGTAAGGCGCTCTCGGAATTCCGGCATCCATGGAACCAGCCGCGTCGCCAGCGGTTGGTTTCATGAGGCGCTGGAACCGGCGCTATTGCAGTTTCAAGGATTTTGAAATGGAATATGGCGGGCTTTTTGGCCTGATAATCCTGGCGCTGAATATCTGGGCCATCATCAAGATTCTGCAGAGCGGCAAATCGACCGGATCGAAGGCGATCTGGATCATCGTCATTCTTTTGCTGCCGGTGCTCGGCCTGCTGCTTTGGCTATTGGTCGGACGGCGATAACCGGCGCGGCGTTTAACGACTTGGCGGCCCCGCCCTGAACGGGTGCGGGGCGCCGCATCTTCAGTCTTCAAGCCCATCTTTTGTCTTGCGGCCTTTCGGCTGGCCGTGCTTGGCGATGAAGGTGTGGGTCTCCGCGATCTCGCGCGTCAGCACGATAGTGAGCACGACGCGGATCGCCACGATCGCCGCCAGCACGCCGACATTGTTCCAGTCCGGATGCAGCACGGTGGCGATCAGGTCGGCGCCGATGAAGATGTCGAGCGCCAGCAGCAGATGCACGCCGAGCCGCTCGCGGATCGAGGAGGCGCGCACGAACAGATGCGACGAATGCTCCACCGTGCGCAGGCGCAGGAACGTCCAGGCCGCCTCGGCCACGCCCCACATGATAATCAGCACGCCGATGGCGCCGATCAGCAGCCGGAGGATGTCGAGAACGGCGCGGATGGTGTCGATCGGCATGCCGGGTCGTCCTTCGGGATTCGTGGGGTCGGCGAAACGCAACGTAGCATGGCTGGAGAACCGGCGCGACGCGGGCTAGTCCCAGCCGGCTTTGCGCAGGCAATGCCGGTGCATTGGCGGATACAGGCGCTCCATCTCGGACTGCCCGACCGGCTCATTGTTCTCGAACTGCTGATGCATGCAGGCGCAATAGCGGCGCACCACCGCCGGGTCGCCACGTTCGCGCTTGAGCTGGCCGGCACAGCGCTCGAGCCAGGCGATGTCGGCCGGCGACGGCGTGTTGGCAATAGCCGCCGGCGCGGCGGCGAGGCCGAGCGCGAGAATGAGAGATCGGAGCATGCGCGACGGTATCATGACAGTGGCCGAACGCCCGTATTCTAGATCCGGGCGCCGCTGTTGTAGCTCTGGATCAACTGGTTGTAGTCGCGCAGCAGCCGCGGCGGCGAGCCCTCGACCATCCAGCCCGAGCCGGCATTGCTCAGCATCATCCGGTCGCCGGAGCTGTACGGCACCTTGTCGCGGACGCGGCGCATCAACTGCTTGGCCGTGACCAGGAAGGATTTGGCGTTGCTGATGAACATCGACCCGATCTTCGGGCCGTCGTCGAGCTGCTCGGCCGCCTTGACGGTGGCTTCGTAGTCGGCGATCGCCTGGGTGATGGCGGCGAGATCGGGCTTGGCGGTGTCCTGCGCGCGCAGCACGCGCTTGGCTTGGATCATCAGCGCCTCGACATGATAGCGCGCCTTGCGGCCTTCGCTCTGCTCGATGGAAGCCAGCTTCTCCAGCGCGCGCCTGTCGTTGATCGCCTCGACGCCGCTGCGCAGCTGCCGGTCGGCGCTGGCGAAGGCATCCCAGGCGGCGACCAGACGCGGGTGCAGCGCCTTGCCCCTGGCCATCTTGTCGTCCTTGTAATCCTCCGCCCGGTAATAGTCGTCGGCTTCCTTCAGCAGCGGCTCGAGCGCGCCGACGGCCTCGGCATAGGCGGTGGCGGCGGCCTCCAGCGCGGCGTCGCGCGGCTCCAGCGTATTGGCCTTCTCGACGCCCTTGCGGCAGCCGGAGGTGTCGTAGATCGTGTAGGTGCCGTAGATGATGCGCTCCCTGCCGGTCGGGCCGGTCTTGGCATTGACCCAGCTGAAATAGCGCGCGCGCGAACTGTAGCTGCGCTCGGAGAGCCGGTTGATGCAGCCGACATAGGCGTTGAGCTTGGCGACGGCCGGATCGGTTTGCGCGACAGCGTTGCCGGACGGCGCGAGCGCCAGCAGCGGTGCGATCAGAACGGCGGCGCGCACGACATGACGAAACGGCTTCATGGCCAGAACCTCACGTGTCACCTCGATGCGCCGATGATACGGAGACGCCGCGCGGGTGCCAAGGGTGCCAAAGTGTGCTGTGGCGGCCGTCTAGGATGAGGCCAGCGATGCGACGCATTCGATCTCGATCAGCATGGCCGGATCGGGCAGCGCCTGCACCACGCAGGTGGTGCGGGCCGGGTAGGGCGCCGGGCCGAAGGCGTCGGCGTAGAGCCGGTTCATGGTCGCGACATCGGCGGCGCGCGTCAGCAGCACGTTGACCTTCACCAGCCGGCGCATGTCGGTGCCGGCTTCGCTGAGCACGCGCTTGATGGTGGCGACGACAAAGCCGAACTGCGCCGCGAAATCGTCCGGCAATCTGCCGTTGCCGTCGAAGCCGGGAATGCCGGACACGAACAGCAGGTCCCCCACTCTGGCGGCGTAGGACAGCGGCGGCGCTGTGACGCCGGGCGGTGGCGGGATGTGGGTGATGGGCATGGGAATGGTTCCGATTGTGTGTGTCACTCTACCCCGAGTTTTCGCTGTCGTCCCCGTCGCGCTTGCGCCGGGACTCGGGCCGCGTTATCAGGCTGACATGATTGGGCGGCTAGGCTCCGCGCATCCTCACAGGAGATTGCCATGTTTCTGAGTGCGCCCACCAAGCCCGTTTTCATTGTATCGCTGGTCCTGGCCATTTTCGCGGTGCTGGTGTTCTTGCGGGTGGTGCCGTTCACCGCCGTGCCGGTGTTCTGGATCATGACCGCTGCCTACGCGGTCTTGCTCGTCGGCAATCTTTTCAGGAACGCGTGAGCCCGCAGCGGGGGTAGCGCCGCAGGCGTCGCGCAACCCGCCGATAGTGTGCACCCAAGGTGAGGCGACGGCCGCGGGCCGCGCCTGATCCGCGCTACGGTTGCTATTCAGGATCGGCCGTCGCCAGGCACGGGTCGAGCACGACGTGGTTGAGGTCGAGCCGCCGGTAGCCGCCTTTGACGGTGACGCGGTCGCCCACCTTCATCTCGTTCTCCTGATAGGCGACGCACATCACGCGCATGTCCGAGCAGAGCACGAAGTACCACAGCGCGCCGCCGGTCCGCACCAAATTGGCGAAGGCCAAGAACCGGCGCCGCGTTATGACCCATAATAGGAAAAAATACTTTGCAGGCGCACGCGCTGTGATAGGAATAGAAGCCGTTTCGGAGATGGGCTTCATGCTAACACGATATGAACTCGCACATGTCTTAGAAATGCGTAGGCAGGTTATCGCCTTGCGCGACGACCTGAAGCAGACCATCCGCCAGTTCGACATGCTGAAGTACAGTCCGAACCAGCCGCGCGTCGCAGCCGGCAGCCGTGAGGGCGGTCAGTGGACAGTCGGCGGAAACGCTTCGGCGCGAGATGCAGCGGCGCGAGGGGAGCGAGCGCCTATGGGCGATGCAAATCCCGCGCCTTACGTCCTTGCCGGATCGCGTGCTGCGTCTGCATCATATTGTTGGAACCAGATGCAAATCGACATGCTGTATTGTTCGACCTTGCGGTCAAGCGCAATCGTCGCCGCTTGCCGATCCCAGGCCAACGAGCGGTACGCGGCATGCCTCACGGGAAAGAGGCTGCCCCCACTGCCATTCTAAGGAAACACAAGATGATTGTCGCAACCCGTTCTCTTCTATGGCGAACCGAAATCGGAGCTGTCGAAATACCGGTCCGGATTTTCGCGCCCGAGAAAGCCGCTGTGGATTGGATCTGCCGGTTTGAAATAGACTGGCCCTCTGAAAAGGCCGAACGCTGGGGCGCTGGCATTGACGCCATGCAGGCCTTGCTGATCGCTTTGCAGATGATCGGTGCGGAAGTGTACGCCAGCAAACACCATCGATCGGGGCAGCTTGAATGGCTCACTCCCGGGCACGGCTATGGATTCCCGGTGGCCAGCAATATCCGGGACCTGCTGGTGGGGGATGACCGGAGATATCTGTAGACCCGGGATACAGCAGCGATTCATATGGCCGAGTGCACGACGCACCGGAGCCCGCGCGCTACTCCGGATCGGGCGTCGCCAGGCACGGGTCGAGCACGACGTGGTTGAGGTCGAGCCGCCGGTAGCCGCCCTTGACGGTGACGCGGTCGCCCACCTTCATCTCGTTCTCCTGATAGGCGACGCACATCACGCGCATGTCCGAGCAGAGCACGAAGTACCACAGCGCGCCGTCGGTCCGCACCAGCGTCAGTCGGCCCGCGAGCGACAGGTCGACGCGAAAGCCGGGGAAGTCGACGCCCTCGGCCTGGGCGCGCAGCTCCTCGCAGCGCGCCACCTTCTGCGCCGGCTGATCGCCCTGCGAGAAGGCCGGCCGGTTGACGAAGAAATCCGCCGGCGGCGGCGGCGACATCTCGGACGCGGGTGGCGTCTCCCGACTCTCCGGCGGGCTCTGGCCCTCCTGCGCGTGCGCGGCGGAGAGCAAGGTGAGTGCGAGGCAGAGAGCGGGGAGGGTTTTCATAAGGGGCGCGGCCGGTGGAGAGGAGGCCGGAGTGGACAGCGGGATTATGGTGGGAGATGGGCGGGGCAAGGCGGCGCGCTTCGCTCCCTCCGCGGGACGGTTACGATACGGCCTCCGGCCGCCGTCGCGCTTGACCCGCCCGATATATTGGGGGTACAGTAAGTACCATGAAGATCACCTTCGATCCGTCGAAGCGCGATCTGACGCTCAAGGAGCGCGGGCTCGATTTCGCGCGGGCTGCGGAATTGTTTGCTGCGCCGACGGCAACGATCGTCGACGACCCTTTCGCCTACGGCGAAGTTCGGTTCATCACCGCCGGACACCTCGACGGACGGCTGGTGGTGACGGTCTGGACGCCGCGAGATGAAGCCCGCCACGTTATTTCGATGAGGCACTGTCATGCCAAGGAAGAAGAAATCTGGCGCCGCCGTATGGAAGGACCCTGACGACGCGCCGGAGTTGACGGAGGAATTCTTCGACCGCGCCGAAATCCGCGAAGGTGACAGGATCATTCGCCTCGGCCGGCCGCCTTTGCCCAGCCCGAAGCAGGCGGTGAAACTGCGGCTCGATGCCGATGTGCTCGCCGCCTACCGCGCGACCGGCGACGGCTGGCAGACGCGGATCAATTCGGATCTGCGGAAGGCGAGGAAGCTGAAGGCGGGGTGAAGTGATCGGCTACGTTAAGCAACGAACGCGATGTCGCGCGTCACACGGATCACATCCATTTCAATCCGGTCAAGCATGGCTATTTCACGCGCGTGGTGTAGGTGGGAACTACTTGCTGCTATCCTTCGCGCGGGGCGGCCAGGAAACGTTGAGCTTCACACCGAAATAGGCGGTCGTGCCATCGTCTTTGAGAAAACCACCGACAATTTTTGCGCCGCAACTGCCGGAAGCCGTGCCGACTGCTGCGCGATATTCGGTGGCCATTCCCTTTGAAAGATAACCGACCGTTCGCCGACTGATCTCAACTCGGACTGCATTCGAATCGAATTGATTGTTCTGCTCTGGAACGAGAATCGCCGTTGTCTTGACGTCGTGGTCAGTGCCTCCAAGCGACTGGTAAAGAGTCTGAAGGCTCTGCTGGTAATTCAACTCGCCAACGGCATCGATGGTCCAGCCACGACCAGCCGCCAGTTTGGTGTGAAGTTTTCGTCCAAAGATTCTCTGAAAAAACCCCATCGGCGTTTCCAAGCTTGGCCCGTAGCCCGTAGGGTGGGTTAGCGCCGAAGGCGCGTAACCCACGGCTCGCGTCCGCCATGGTGGGCTACGGCGTTGCGCGCCTAACCCACCCTACAATTTAGAACGCCTTGTTACTCTCCTTCACCAGCCCGGCATTCCTGGCGTGATGCTCGGCCTCCGACTCAAGCGCCGTGGTGTGCGGCGCCTTGGCCGCGCCGGCCTTGTCGGCGGGCACATAGACCTGCTGGCCCATGGCGTTGAACTTGTCGGACATCTCCTTCATGCCGGCCTGCGCGGCGTCGAGGCCGAGGGCTGATTTCTCGTTGTCCCCCAGGCTCGCCGCATAATCCCGCACGTCCTGCGTGATCTTCATCGAGCAGAATTTCGGCCCGCACATCGAGCAGAAATGCGCCACCTTGTGCGCTTCCTTGGGCAGCGTCTCGTCGTGATATTCGCGCGCGGTCTCGGGATCGAGGCCGAGGTTGAACTGGTCCTGCCAGCGGAAGTCGAAGCGCGCGCGCGACAGCGCATCGTCGCGCAGTTGCGCCGCCGGGTGGCCCTTGGCGAGGTCGGCGGCGTGCGCCGCGATCTTGTAGGTGATGACGCCTTCCTTGACGTCGTCGCGGTCGGGCAGGCCGAGATGCTCCTTCGGAGTCACGTAGCAGAGCATGGCGCAGCCGAACCAGCCGATCATGGCGGCGCCGATGCCGGAGGTGATGTGGTCGTAACCCGGCGCGATGTCGGTGGTCAGCGGCCCGAGGGTGTAGAACGGCGCCTCGCCGCATTCCTTGAGCTGCTTGTCCATGTTGATCTTGATCTTGTGCATCGGCACGTGGCCGGGGCCTTCGATCATCACCTGGCAGCCTTTGTCCCAGGCGACCTTGGTGAGTTCGCCGAGCGTTTCGAGTTCGGCGAATTGCGCGCGGTCATTGGCGTCGGCGATCGAGCCGGGGCGCAGGCCGTCGCCGAGCGAGAACGACACGTCGTATTTGCGCATGATGTCGCAGATCTCGTCGAAGCGCTCGTAGAGGAAGCTCTCCTTGTGCCGCGACAGGCACCACTTCGCCATGATCGAGCCGCCGCGCGAGACGATGCCCGTGACGCGGTTGGCGGTCAGCGGCACGTAGGCCAGCCGCACGCCGGCATGGATGGTGAAATAATCGACGCCCTGTTCGGCCTGCTCGATCAGCGTGTCCTTGAACACTTCCCAGTCGAGCTTGACCGGGTCGCCGTCGACCTTTTCCAGCGCCTGATAGATGGGAACGGTGCCGATCGGCACCGGCGAGTTGCGCAAGATCCATTCGCGGGTGTTGTGGATGTTGCGGCCGGTCGAGAGGTCCATCACGGTGTCGGCGCCCCAGCGAATCGCCCAGACCATCTTCTCGATTTCTTCCTCGACCGACGACGAGACGGCGCTGTTGCCGATATTGGCGTTGATCTTCACCAGGAAGTTGCGGCCGATGATCATCGGCTCGAGTTCGGCGTGGTTGATGTTCGCGGGAATAATGGCGCGGCCGCGCGCGATTTCCGAGCGCACGAATTCCGGCGTGATGAAAGCGGGCACCGCGCCGCCGAACTGCTCGCCATCGGCGAGTGCTGCTTCGGCGCGGTCGAGCATGGTCTTGCGGCCGATGTTCTCGCGCTCGGCGACGTAGATCATTTCCTTGGTGATCACACCCGCCTTCGCCCATTCGTATTGGGTGATGGGATGCGGGCGGCTTGCCGCAGCCTGTTCCCCTCCCCCTTGTGGGGAGGGGTTAGGGGTGGGGTCTTTAGATAAGTCCCCACCCCGGCTCGCTTCGCTCGCCGACCCTCCCCACAAGGGGGAGGGTGAAGAAGAAGAAACAGCCCGCCACGGCTTCGGCGTGTTGGGGAAGTTGCGCGCGAGGTACTTGCCGGTGGCGTTGCCGTTGTCGACCGCCTTGATCGGGCGGCCGTCATATTCCTCGACGCCGCCGCGTTCCTTGACCCATTCGATGCGGGTGCGCGACAGGCCGCGCTCGACGTCGATGGTCACGTCCGGATCGGAATAGGCGCCGGTGGTGTCGTAGACCGGCAGATTCGGTTCCTTGGCGCTGGGGTCGAGGATGATCTCGCGCACCGGCACGCGCAGCTCGGGCGCGGCGTCCGGCGCGGCATAGACCTTGCGCGAGGCGGGCAGGGGACCGGTGGTGACCTTCGGGGTGACCAGGTCGGCGGCGGTGACGGCTTTGTTCATCGGATTCTCCCTGCGAAGCGGCTGGCGAATCCGGACTCAAATCGGCGCGACAACAGGGAAGTTCGTCGGCAACGTCCCTGTCCCTTCGCCGGCATGACCCGGATCAGGTTCAAAGGGACTCTCTCAGCCCAACACGGGCACCCCTCGGAACAGCCCCAATGTAGGCTCGCCGGGGCTCAAGTCAATGCGGGCTACTTCCTTCTTCACCCTCCCCATAGCCCGTCGAAGACGGGCGTGAACGCCCTTATGAGGGGGAGGGTCGGCGAATTCCGAAGGCATGAGCCGGGGTGGGGTGAGTTTCTTCGCGTCGCAAAGTTCACCCCACCCCGACTGCTTTCGTTTCACTCAAGCAGTCGACCCTCCCCCTCCAGGGGAGGGTAAGAAAGGCAGAGAGAAGGCCTAGCTCGGCTGGAACGTCAGGCGCACAAGATCGCGGTACAGCAGAATCTGCCGCGGCAGGATGGTGACGTCCTTCAGCATGCGGCCGAGGATCAGCCCGCCCTCGACATTGGATGCCGCCATGTCCGACAGCGCCTCGAGATCGACCGGCTGCTTCGGCGGATACTTCGCCACGATGGCGTCGAAGCGGGCGCGGAACCGCTTCCGCCAGCCGAGCACGCTGGCGGCGTTCATGTCGCGGATCTTCTTGTTGAACAGCTGGTCCTGGTAACAGAACGAGGCGGCAAGGCAGCCCGGATGCACCTCCGGCAGGTTGGCCATCATCTCGGCGAACAGCTTGAGCCCGACCAGCAGGCCGTGCAGCGGATCGTCGTTGAGCTCGTCGGCGCGCTGGAACAGGTCGTCGAGCACGGCTTTGTCATGCGCGATGTAGCGCTGCATCATGGCTTCGGCCAGTTCGCCCTTGTCCTTGAAGTGGTAGAAGAAGCCGCTCTTGCTGATGCTGGCGGCGGCGACCAGTTCGTCGATCGAGGTCGCGGCGAAGCCCTTCGCCAGCACGGCGGACTCCGCCAGTTCGAGCAGGCGCTCGCGGGTGTCGGGCTTGCGGCTGGTGCTGTCGAGCATGGAACCAGTGTACCACGGGTACAGTTTGCGGTGGACCGGCCCCGGCGAAAATTTATGCGCGCCGCGCGGCACAAAATACTTTTTAATTTCCAATTATTTAGCGCCAAGCGGCTGGCGCGGCGGCTGCACCACGAGTCGGCTAGGCGCGCCCTGGCCTTCCCGTTACTCCCCACGCAACTCATCCAGGACTTTGCGCCGGATTCTTGCACGAGGGATTTGCCATGTCGAAATACCGCAACAACCTGCCGCAGCTTGGCGGCAAACTGTTTCTCACCGACGCCGGGCTGGAGACGACGCTGATCTTCCATCAGGGCGTCGACCTGCCGCACTTCGCCAGCTTCGATCTGATCAGGACCGAAGACGGCCGCCGGCGCATCCGCGACTACTACGAGCGCTACATCCATCTTGCCAAGAAGGCCGGCGCCGGTTTCGTGCTCGAAGGCTTTACCTGGCGCGCCAATCCGGACTGGGCGGCCAAGCTCGGCTATTCGCGGGCCGAACTGGCGGAGGCGAACCGGCAGGCGACCGCGCTGCTCGACGGCTTGCGCCGCCAGCACGATACGCCGCGCACGCCGATCGTGCTGTCCGGCAACATCGGGCCGCGCGGCGACGGCTACAAGGTCGGGCAGGCGATGAGCGCAGCCGAGGCCGAGGACTATCACGGCGAACAGGTGCGCGTGTTCCGCGACACCGCGGCCGATCTGGTCAGCGCCTTCACCATCAACTATGCCAACGAGGCGATCGGCGTGGTGCGCGCCTGCCGGAAAGCCGGCATGCCGTCGGTGATTTCCTTCACGGTGGAGACCGACGGCAACTTGCCGAGCGGGCAGAGCCTCAGGGACGCGATCGCGCAGACCGATCGCGAGACCGGCAACGGGCCGGCCTATTACATGATCAACTGCGCGCATCCGACGCATTTCGCCGATGTGCTCAAGAAGGGCGAGGCGTGGATCGAACGCATCCGCGGCCTCCGCGCCAATGCCTCGACCCGCAGCCACGCCGAACTCGATGTTGCGCCCGATCTCGACGCCGGCGATCCGGCCGATCTCGGCCGGCGCTACCGCGATCTGCGCACGCGCTTCCGGCACTTCAACGTGCTCGGCGGCTGTTGCGGCACCGACCATCGCCACGTCGAGGCGATCTGCCTGGCGTGCGTGGAGCTGGAGGCGGCGTGAGCATTTGCTTCTTCACCCTCCCCTGGAGGGGGAGGGTCGGCGAATGCCGAAGGCATGAGCCGGGGTGGGGTGACCGTAGTTGAGAAGTCACCCAACCCCGCTCGCTATCGCTCGCGACCCTCCCCCTCCAGGGGAGGGTGAGTAAGCGTGATGTCTTTTGACGCACCTTAATTTCGGCTGAATCGGAACCGAAAGATCGGTCCATCCAACCTTGCGGGGGCGCAAACGAGGACGCGGCAGAAATGCGCGCGGCTTGCTCATGTCCATAGCCCTGCGCGACGGCGTTGCCGGTCTCGAAGTCACCACCAAGGTCACGCTCGCCGTGCTGGCGCTGGCCAGCGGCGTCTACACCTATCTCGGCGTCCGCGATCTGCTCAGCGGCAACAGCACCATCGTGTTCTTCGCCGCGGTGATCTACTCCGTCGCGGTATCGATCGGCATCTACACGTTCTGGACCTTCCTGATGCGGTTTCTGCCGCACACGCTGGACAGCCGCAGCCGCGGTCTGCTGTTCGCCTGCATGGGGCTCGGCTCGCTGATGATCATCGCCATGTCGGCCTGGCTCAATGCATCGGCGCTGGCGGGCTCGGCAGCGATCCAGCAGCATCTCGCCACCGCCGTGCAGTCCTATACCCGCGACCTCGACCGCGCCCACAACAACGCGCTGGCGGCGCAGAGCCTGCTGCCCGACATACAGATGGCCTCGACGCGCTTCACCCGGCTGGCGGATGCCGAGCGCGGCGGCTCGCTCACCGGCACGGCCGGCTCCGGCACGGTGGTGCAGCTTCTCACACAGATGTCGAACCAACTCGGCAGCCTCGGCCAGGAAGTGGCCGGCTCCGATGCGCGGGTGAAATCGCTGTACGAACAGGGCGGCAAGCATCTCGAGAAAATGCGCGAGGTGGTGTCCGACCGCGGACCGATCAACGCGCGCAGCGACGCCTTCGGCAAGGAGGCGATGGGCCTGATGGGCACCATCGCCAAGCTGCAGCAGACATCGGTGGCGCCGGCGGTGAAGCGCGCTGCCGACGGCCTCATCTCCGGCTTCATCGCGCCGGCGGCGGGCGGCCGCGGCGGCCTGGCCGAGCGGCAGACATCCGTGGTCGGCGCCGTCGAAACCGCGGTGGCGGCACAGTCCAGGGCGCTGTCGGACGCGGCCGACAAGATCCTGGCAGTGCCGGCGGTCGAGCCGGAGCGCTTCCAGCCGCTGTCCACCGCCGAAGCGGTGCTGCGCTATGCCGGCGACTTCCTGCCCAGCTGGGCCGGCGCCATTTCCATCGATCTGATGCCGGCGGTGCTGGTGCTGATCCTGTGCGTCGTGCACGGCGGCATCCGGCGCGAGAACGAGCCGGTCGCCGCTGAGAGCATGACGGCGGGGCAGATGCTGACGGCCTTGAAGCTGGCGCGCGATGTCGAGCGCGCGCAAGGCGAGCGTGTCGCGGTGAGTGAACCGGTCCCCGTCGAGCGCACCGCGGCCGTCGACGAGCAGCCGCCGGTCGCGGACGAGAACGTCACGGCGCTGTCAAGCGCGCGCGCCGCCAAGAAGGATTAGGGGCAACACTCTTTCTTTTCCCTCCCCCCTTGTGGGGGAGGGTCAGGGAGGGGGGTAGTGTGAGAGCCGATGACATCACCAACGAGCAGTGACCCCCACCCCCAACCCCTCCCCACAAGGGGGAGGGGAGAGACGTTGCGCGCGTCCGTGCAGCGCTGGCTCGGCGGCAGGCCCGACGACGATGTGCTGCGCTGGCTGTACCGCGGCCTGGTGGTGGCGACGGTCGCGGTGCTGGCGCTCGACTATGGTGATCTGCGCAATACGTTGACCGGCGCGCCATCGGACATGCCGGCGACCGAGATGCCGTCGGCCGAACCGCTGCCGGCGCGGACGAAGGATGGCAAGCGCCGCACGTCGCCGCTGCCGCAGCCCGATGCCAAATTGCGCGACAAGATGACCTTCGATCTCACCGGCGACGGCCGCATGGTGGCCAGCGGCACCATCACGCCCGGCACCGCCAAGACCTTCGCCGAGGAGATCGCCAAGCGCGGCACTTACGTGAAGACCGTAGTGCTGCAGTCGCCCGGCGGCTCGGTGCAGGACGCGCTGGCGATGGGGCGGCTGATCCGCGAGAAGAAGTTTGATACCGAAGTCGAAGGCGGCCACTATTGCGCGTCGTCCTGTCCGCTGGTCTTTGCCGGCGGCGTCGAGCGCCGCGCCGGCGCCAAGGCGGCGATCGGCGTGCACCAGGTTTTCGCGGTCGGGCAGACCGGGCTGTCGCAGGCCGACGGCATGGACAGCGCGCAGCGCATCAGCGCCACGGCACAGAAATATCTGCGCGACATGGGCGTCGATCTCGGCGTCTGGGTGCACGCCATGGAGACGCCGCGCGACGAATTGTATTATTTCCAGCCGGCCGAATTGCTGGAGCTGAAGCTGGCGACCGACGCCGCCGGCGCCAAGCCCGCGGTGCCGACCGCGAAGGCGAAGTCGTAGGCTTCTTCCTTCCCTCTCCCCTTGAGGGAAGAGGGTGGCGAGCGCGCACACAAGGTGTGGGCGCAGGCATCGCTCCACATTCTGGTCATGCCCGGGCTTGACCCGGGCATCCATGATGAGGTGCAGCATCGTTAAGTCTTACTTTCGTCAGAGTTAGCTACTCAGCCTCATGGATGGCCGGGTCAAGCCCGGCCATGACGACGGATAGGCTTTGGGCTGTGGGGACGACAGCAAACATCGCGCCCTACAGCCGCGGCAACTCCGTCACGGCCACCTGCGCGGTGCCGTCAGCCTCGACGATCACCCGCAGCGTCGCGGAATCGAAGTCGACGCCGGTGACGCGCAATTCGCGCACCGCGGCGTCAACGCGCACGCCGGCCGTGTCCTTGGTGAATTCGGTCAACGTCGCATCGATCTTCGCCTTGGCGTCGGCGATGAACGGCTTGAGGTCGATCTGCGCGTGTTCGGCCAGCGCTTCCTGCAGATAGGGGACGGCGGCACGCGCCGCCGGGCCGAGCAGGCCGAAGGCCGCCTGCGTCTCCACCGCCAGCGCCAGCTCAGTCAGCCGCAGCACCTGCGTCTTCGGATCGAGCACCGGCTTGCCCCAGATATTGACGTCGGCATCGGCGCCGAAACCGAACCAACTCTTGCGTTCCTTGGCGTTGACCCGCAGCGAGATCAGCAGCCGGTCGCCGGCGGCGGCAAGGCTGGCCTGGCGCACCTCGACTTCGACCGGCGCGGTCTTGTCGTCGGGGAAGACGCGGCCTTTCAACTGCGCTTCGAGCAGCGAGTTGAGCGTCTTGAACGGCATGTCGATCGGCACCACCACGTTGAGCTTGCCGCGCTCCAGCGTCGGCACCAGATCGAGCGCGGCGGGGAACGGGCAGGCCGGCTTGGTGGCGGTGGCGACGATGCGCGTCTCGGCCTGCACGCCGATGGTGAGCGTCAGGTTGTTGGCGTCGATCTGCGGCTGCGCCGCGGCGGCGCGCACCGGGCGCATCTCCAGGAACAGCGGCGGCAGACCGGTATTGCCGCCGCCAAGCGGCAGCGTGCGGCACAATTGCGTCCACTGCTCGCGGGCGACGCGTTCAATGGCCGGGTCGTTGCGCACGCGCTCCTGCAACTCCGCGACCTGTTTGTTGACCGCCTGGTCGATCAGCGGTTTGGCCTCGGCGGCCAGATTGATCTTGATGCCGCCGAGCGACAGGGCGCTGTCGGCGAGCGACACCTGCGCCGCGAGATTGGGCTCCAGCCGCCAGTTGCTGGTGAAGGCCGGCCGCGCCCGGACCACGACATTGCCGCGCAGTTCGGCTTTCTGGTCGAGCGCCTGGGTGAGGTTCTTCACTTCATTGCCGAGTCTGCCCCCTAACAGACCGGACAGGGCGCCGGTGAGATTGCCGATCTGCGAGGCGATCTGGCCGTCAACCTGCAACGTGCCGTTGATCGGTGTGGTCACGGTCAATCCATCGGGCCGTCCGGTCGCGGCCATCGGACCGCGCGTGACCGTCATGCCGACCTTCGCCTGCGACAACAGGCTGCTGACCGGATTGTTGCTGGCGCCGCTGAAGTCGCGCGGCGTCGAGGCCTCAAGGCTGCGGCCGATCGCGGCAATCGAGATCGCCACCGGCGCGATCACGTTCGACGGCCGGTTCACCGCCTTCATCGGGGGGAGCGCCGGCAGATTGGCGACGGCTTTTCGGGCGCCGCTGTCGCCGGGCAGGTAGCGGTCGAGCGCCCATTGCGTCGCGGCAAACGCGGCGCCAACAATCACCACCGCGCCGAGCGTCCAGCGGAACGCCCGCGAGCGTCCGAACAGCCGGAGCGGCGCCGTCAGAATGAAGATGATCGTGCCGGATATTCCGCGCATCGGGGCCCTCACGCGATTCGTCGGAGCGGCGATGGTAGTCGGCGCGCGCGCGTTACGCCAGCAGGCACGCTGCGCAAATGCACACTGGCGAATAGGCATCGAAGGAGGCAGGATTGCGACCGGGCCAGTGCCGGCGCGGAGACCATCGCGGTGCCAGATCAAATAGAAATCGCGCGCGCGGCATCCGGCGCGCCCGTCGTCACCGCGATGCGGGTGATCCCGGTGGCGGGCGAGGACAGCATGCTGCTCAATCTGAGCGGCGCGCATGGCCCGCTGTTCACCCGCAACATCGTCATCCTCGAAGACAGCGCCGGCCATACCGGCGCGGGCGAAGTGCCGGGCGGCGAGCGCATCCGGCAGACGCTGGAGGATGCGCGGCCGCTGGTCATCGGGCGTTCGATCGCCACCTTCAACGCCGTGCTCAACGACATGCGCGGCCGCTTTGCCGACCGCGACGCCGGCGGCCGCGGCGGCCAGACGTTCGACCAGCGCACCATGATCCATGCCGTCACCGCGGTCGAGGCGGCGATGCTCGACCTGCTCGGACAACACCTCGGCGTGCCGGTGGCGGCGCTGCTGGGCGAGGGGCAGCAGCGCGACGCGGTGCGGATGCTCGGCTATCTGTTCTATATCGGCGACCGCAAGCGCACGACGCTGCCCTATCGCGTTGGCGCCGGCGCCGCCGATGACTGGCTGCGCCTGCGCGACGAGGAGGCCTTGACGCCCGCGGCGGTAGTGCGGCTCGCCGAGGCGGCGCGAGAGCGTTACGGCTTCCAGGACTTCAAACTCAAGGGCGGCGTGCTGGCGGGCGACGACGAGATGCTGGCGGTGGAAGCGCTGGCGCAGCGGTTTCCCGACGCGCGCATCACGCTCGATCCGAACGGCGCGTGGTCACTGGCCGAAGCGGTACGGCTGTGCCGCGGCCGCGGCGATGTGCTGGCCTATGCCGAGGATCCGTGCGGCGCCGAAGGCGGCTTCTCCGGCCGCGAGGTCATGGCCGAGTTTCGCCGGGCCACCGGCCTGCCGACCGCGACCAACATGATCGCCACCGACTGGCGGCAGATGATTCATGCCGTGCAGTTAAATGCGGTCAGTATCCCGCTGGCCGATCCGCATTTCTGGACCATGCAGGGCGCGGTGCGGGTGGCGCAGCTGTGCCGTGATGCCGGGCTGACCTGGGGCTCGCACTCGAACAACCATTTCGACATTTCGCTGGCGATGATCACCCACACCGCGGCGGCCGCGCCCGGCGACATCACCGCCATCGATACGCACTGGATCTGGCAGGACGGGCAGCGGTTGACCAAGGAGCCGCTGACTATCGTCGATGGGCTGGTGGCGGTGCCGCAAAAGCCGGGCCTCGGCGTCGACCTCGACATGGCGCAGATCGAGGCGGCGCACCGCCGCTACACCGGCATGGGGCTAGGCGCGCGCGACGACGCGGTGGCGATGCAGTTCTTGATCCCGAACTGGACTTTCGACCCGAAGCGGCCGGCGCTGCTGCGCTAGGCGGCGGCGACGAGGCGGCCGATTTTTAATTTGGCGTGATCGCCGGCGGCGTGCAGCTGTGCCAAACATGGCGCGATCGGCGCGCCGTCGACACAGGCATTTTCCAGATTGCGGCTGGCGTCGGCCAGCGCCGCAAATCCAAGCTGGCCGGCCAGCGCCACCGCTTGATGCGCCGCGCCGCGCAACTTTTCGCGCTCGGCGGCGGGCGCGTCATCAGACCAGGTGGCCGGAAAACTGTCGATTGCCGCGTTGAGATTGGTGGCGAAGCGGCCAACCTTCTCAGGGCCGGCCAGGCTCATCAACTGATCGAGCATTTCGTTGTCATCGGCTGGCGGTTCGGGCGCAGCGTCGGTCGCGGCAGCGGCTCGCCCGTCGCGTTCCGCCAGCGCGGCCCATTTCTGCAGCACGGCCAGCAGCGCGGCATTGGCGATCGGTTTGCCGATGTAGTCGTCCATGCCGGCGGCGCCGAAGCGCGCCACCTGATCCGGCATGACGTTGGCGGTCAGCGCCAGGATCGGCAGCTTGCCCTTGCCGTTCGCCAGGGCCCGAATCCGGCGGGTGGCTTCGAGCCCGTCCATGCCCGGCATCTGAACGTCCATCAGAATGGCGTCGAACGTCTCGTCGCGGGCGAACCGGATCGCGGCCGGACCGTCGGCGGCGAGCGTGACGCGGTGACCGGCCCGGGTGAGGATCGCCTCGCAGAGATCGCGATTCATTTCGACGTCGTCGACGGCGAGTATTCGCAACGGCCGGTGCGTGACCTCGGGTCCGCTGTCGTCGCTGGCTAGGTCGGCAACGTCGGCGATCGGCAGCGACACCGTAACGCGGAATGTGCTGCCTTCGCCGGCGAGGCTCTCGACCGCGATCTTGCCCATCATGGCTTCAGCGATGCGTTGCGAAATCGCCAGGCCGAGCCCCGTTCCGCCGTACTGCCGGGATATCGAGGTGTCGGCCTGATTGAAGCGCTGGAACAGTTTCCCCTGATCCGCCGGCGATATGCCGATGCCGGTGTCGGTCACCTTGAACTGGAGGGTGGCGATGCCGCTTGTCGACGGTCCGCAATCCAGGATCAGCTTGACCGATCCGTTCGCGGTGAACTTCACGGCGTTGTTCAGCAGGTTGATCAGAATCTGCCGGATCCGCTGCGGATCGCCGACCAGCGCCCGCGGCACGTCGGC
>JAUXXH010000016.1 GCA_030684935.1 Pseudolabrys sp.
TGGCCGACGTTGACACACCCCGACCTCGGTAAGATAGTGCCCGACCCCCGCCAAAAGCGGGGGAATTTCACTTCTGAAGGAGGGTCTAGCTGTGATTACGGCTGTTATGCCGACGTACGGTCGCAAGGACGTCGTGTTCGAACGCGGAGAGGGCAACTATCTCTACGCGACGGATGGCCGACGTTATGTCGACTTTACCTCCGGCATCGCCGTCAACGCGCTGGGCCATTGCCACCCCGCCCTGGTCAAGGCTCTGAACGAGCAGGGCGCCAAGCTCTGGCACACCTCGAACCTGTTCCGGATCGGCAACGGCGAGAAGCTGGCTCAGCGGCTGGCCGACCTCACCTTCGCCGACACGATGTTCTTCTGCAATTCCGGCGCGGAGGCGATCGAGGGCGGCATCAAGCTGATACGCAAGTACCAGTACATGAACGGCCAGCCGAAGCGCTACAAGATCATCTGCTTCCAGGCGGCGTTCCACGGCCGCCTGCTGAACGCACTCGCCGCCACCGGCAACGAGAAGTACCTCGAAGGCTTCGGCCCGCCGGCCGCCGGCTACCGCCACGCGCCGCTGAACAACGCCAACGTCGTGCGCGACATGATCGACGACGAGACGGCCGGCATCCTGGTCGAGCCGATCCAGGGCGAAGGCGGCATCCGCGAGACGACGCCGGAGTTCCTGAAGGCCCTGCGCGCGATGTGCGAGGAGTTCGGCCTGCTGCTGTTCTACGACGAGATCCACACGGGTTTCGGCCGGACCGGCAAGCTGTTCGCCTATGAATGGTCGGGCGTCGCGCCCGACGTCATGGCGATCGCCAAGGGCATGGGCGGCGGTTTCCCGATCGGCGCCTTCATGGCGACCGAGAAGGCGGCCGTCGGCATGGTGCCGGGCACGCATGGCTCGACCTACGGCGGCAACCCGCTCGCCACGGGCGTGGCCAACGCCGTGCTCGACGAGCTCTTGAAGCCCGGCTTCATCGACGGCGTGCACGAGCGCGGCAAGTACCTGAAGTCCGAGCTCGAGAAGCTGGTGGCCAAGCACCCCAAGGTGTTCGTCCAGCAGCGCGGCAGCGGCTTCCTGCAGGGCCTGCAGTGCGCGCCGGCGGTTACGGCCGGCGCAATGGTCGACCGCCTGCAATCGTTGGGCATGCTGGTCCCGCCGGCCGGCGAGAACGTCGTCCGCATCTTCCCCGCGTTGATCGCCGACAAGGCGGTTCTCGACGAGGGCGTGGCCATTCTCGAGAAAGCCGCGCTGTCGTTCGAGGCAGAGAGCAAGTGACGACCCATGTCGACACCCAAACATTTCCTCGACCTGGACCAGGTCGACCCTAAGACGCTTCGCCAGATCCTCGACCAGGGCAAGGCGATGAAAAAGTCGCGCATCAACGGCGGGCACGACAAGCCGTTGGCCGGCAAGACATTGGCCATGATCTTCGAGAAGCCGTCGACCCGGACGCGCGTGTCGTTCGAGGTCGGCATGCGCGAGCTGGGCGGCGAGACGATCATGCTCGGCCGCACCGACACCCAGCTCGGCCGCGGCGAGACCATCGCCGACACCGCGCGCGTGCTCTCCCGCTACGTCGACATCATCATGATGCGCACCACCGTCGAGGAGAAACTCCTCGAGATGGCGAAATACGCGACCGTGCCGGTGATCAACGGCCTCACCGACAAGACCCATCCCTGCCAGCTCATGGCCGACGTCATGACCTACGAGGAGCATCGCGGCTCGATCAAGGGCAAGTCGGTCGCTTGGTCGGGCGACGGCAACAACATGGCGACGAGCTGGATCCACGCCGCCGTGCAGTTTGACTTCGAGCTGCGCATCGCCTGCCCGCCGGAGCTCGTGCCGCCCGCCGATGTCGTGCAGTGGGCGGAGAAGTCGAAGGGCCGCATCCGGATCGGCCACGATCCAGAGAAGCTGGTGAAGGACGCCGACTGCGTCGTCACCGACACCTGGGTATCGATGGGCGACGAGGATCCGCAAAGCCCGAGTGCCGCGCGACGCCACAACCTTCTGCGCGGCTACCAGGTCGACAAGCACCTGATGAAACAGGCCAAGAAGGACGCCATCTTCATGCACTGCCTGCCGGCGCACCGCGGGGAAGAAGTGACCGCGGACGTGATCGACGGGCCGCAGTCGGTGGTGTTCGACGAGGCGGAGAACCGCCTGCACGCGCAGAAGGGCCTGCTGGCCTGGTGCCTGCACGCCGACGGGCGGTAGGTTTCCCGTCATTCCGGGACGGCACGTTTGCCGCCCGGGCCACGGGGCTCGAAATTCCGCCATCGCGCTCTACATAAGGCCCATGATCGGAACCATGACCCAGCCTGACATCTCGATTCCATCCCGTGCACCGGCGGCCGTGACCGCCGACGACACCGTGATGCCGTTTGAAGTGGCAACCCTCGATCTGCGCGGCCGCGTGGTCCGGCTCGGGCCGGTGGTCGACGAGATCCTGTCGCAGCACAATTACCCGGCCCCGGTCGCCAAACTGGTGGGCGAGGCGGTGGTGTTAACCGTCATGCTTGGCTCGGCGCTGAAGATCGACGGCCGCTTTATCCTGCAGACCCAGACCGATGGCCCGGTCGGGCTGCTGGTGGTGGATTTCACCACCCCCGGCCAGGTCCGCGCCTGCGCGCGGTTCGGCAAGGATGGCGTTGAGGCGTTGGTTGCGGCCGGCAAGGCCGATGCCGGCGCGCTGCTCGGCAAAGGTCATCTGGCCATGACCATCGACCAAGGCGCCGACACCAGCCGCTATCAGGGTCTCGTGGCGCTCGACGGCGGCACGCTGGAAGACGCCGCGCACGAATATTTCCTGCGCTCCGAGCAGATCCCGACGCGGGTCCGGCTCGCGGTGGCCGAGGAGTTGCGCCCAGAGAACGGCGGCGCCCGGCATCGCTGGCGCGCCGGGGGCATCATGCTGCAGTTCTTGCCGCAGTCGGCGGAGCGTGCCCGTGTCGCCGATCTCGATCCCGGCGACGCACCCGACGGCATGGTGGTGGAGGCCGCAGCGGAAGACGACGCCTGGGTTCAGGGCCGTGCGCTGCTTGAAACCGTCGAAGCCGTCGAACTGATCGACCCGGCCATTTCCAGCGAGCGGCTGGTCTATCGGCTGTTTCACGAGCCGGGGGTCCGCGTGTTTCGCACCTCGGACGTCAAGGCGCAGTGCTCGTGTTCGCGCGACACCGTCGAGTCGATGCTGAAGAGTTTTTCGCAGGACGACCGCGATCACATGGTCGAGGACGGACGGATTTCCGTGACCTGCGAATTCTGCAGCGCGAATTATGTCTTCGCGCCCGGCGAGGTCGATGCGAAGATAGTCTGATGGCACCCCACGTCCGCTCATTCCCGCGCAAGCGGGAATCCAGGCTGCGCAAGCACTGGGTCCCCGCTTTCGCGGGGACGAGCGGGATGTGGCTGTTGCTTATGTTGGTGCCATCTTCTGCGCTGGCCCAAGGCTGTCCCGAGCCGCTGGCATCGGCCCAGCGTCTGGTGCTGGTCACCGCCGATACGTTTTCCAGCAACACCGCCAGCCTGCAACGCTTCACGCGCGTGACGCCGGTGTCGCCATGGCGGACGGATGGCGGGCCGGTCAGCGCCCTGATCGGCCGCAAGGGTGTTGCCTGGGCCCCTGCGTTCCGCGAATACGGCCGGCGCGGCGAACCGGTCAAAGTCGAAGGCGACAAGCGGGCGCCGGCCGGTTTCTACAAGATCGGCCGCAGCTTCGGCTTTGCGGCCTCGCCGCGGCCGAACTATCTGCGCGTCACCGACGGCACGGTCTGCGTCGACGATCTCGCGTCGCCGGCCTACAACACCATCACCTCGCGCGCGAAAGTCGGGTGGAAGGTGTCGGGCGAAAACATGTGGCGGGTGTCATTTTACCGCCAGGGGCTGCTGGTCGACTATCCGACCGATGCCGCGAGGCGAGCCGGTTCCTGCATCTTCATCCACGTGCGCAAGGCGGGCGCCACCGGCACCTCCGGCTGCGTGGCCGTGGAAGAGCCGGATGTGATGGCCTTGCAGGACTTCGCGCAAAGCGGCGCCGTGCTGGCCGTGCTGCCGCGCCAGGCGCTCGATCGCTTCAAGGGATGTCTGCCGCAGCGCTGACGCGGCCGCCTCAATTGATCGTCCGAACCGCCAGCGACGAATCGAGCGAGAATGCCGGAATCTCAATGTCGAAAGGCTCGCCTTCGATCGTGATGAAGCCGTAGCTGCCGGTCATGAAACCGGACGGCGTCGGCAATGGAACGCCGCTGGTGTACTCGAATGACTCGCCCGGCTTCAGCGTCGGTTCCTCGCCGACCACACCGGGTCCCTTGACCTCCTGCAGCCGTCCCAAGGCATCGGTGATGCGCCAGTGCCGCGTCTTGAGTTGTACGGTCTCCGGTCCGCGATTGGCGATGTCGATGGTGTAGGACCAGAAATAGTAGCCGTTGTTGGGGGACGACCGCTCGGACACATAGCGCGGCGTCACCGTCACCTCGATCTTGCGGGTTACTGCACGGTACATCTATATCCTTGCGGCGGCAGGCGTAGGGCATGTGCTAGGTTCGAGTCGCCGGATTATGGACGAAACGGGATACGAAAGAAAAGTCATTCATGGCGGCACACCTGGCCCCGGTTTCGACCGAACGCGATCTGCGGCTTGACCTGTTTCGTGGCATCGCGCTTTGGCTGATCTTTCTCGGTCATATTCCGTCGAATACCGTGAGCTGGATCACCATCCGCAACTACGGCTTCAGCGACGCCACCGAAATTTTCGTTTTCATCTCGGGATATTCTGCGGCCTTCGTCTACGGCCGGGCCATGCAGAACGCCGGCTTCGTTGTCGCCGCCGCCCGCGTGCTCAAGCGCGCGTGGCAGATTTACGTGGCCCATGTGTTTCTGTTTGCGATCTATCTAGCCGAGATCGCCTATGTGTCGAGAAATTTCGACAACCCGCTCTATACCGAAGAGATGGGTGTGCTCGATTTCATGAAAAACCCTGACGTCACCATTCTTCAGGCGCTGATGCTGAAGTTCAAGCCGGTGAACATGGACGTGCTGCCGCTTTATATCGTGCTGCTGCTCTGGTTCGCACCGATCCTGTGGCTGCTGTTGCGCTCGCCGACGCTGGCGCTGCTGGTGTCGGCGGCGATCTATGCGGTGATGTGGTTGTTCAACCTGAACCTGCCGAGCTATCCAAGCGGCGGCTGGGTGTTCAACCCGTTTGCTTGGCAGTTGCTGTTCGTGCTGGGCGCCTGGTGCGCGCTCGGCGGCGCCCAGCGCCTTACACGCTGGCTGAACTCTCCGGTGCTGATCGGATTTGCCGTGCTGTATCTGGTGTTCGCATTCCTGATCGCCATGACCTGGTATATCCCGCGCCTGGCCGTCTATGTGCCGGCCTTTGTCGGCGAGGCGATCTATCCGATCGACAAGACCAATCTCGACGTGCTGCGCATCCTGCACTTCCTGTCGCTGGCGGTGATCACGGTTTACTTCGTGCCGCGCGACTGGCCGGGCCTGAAGCATCCGGCGTTCTGGCCGGCAATCGTGTGCGGCCAGCATTCGCTGGAAATCTTCTGCCTCGGCGTGTTCCTGTCTTTTGCCGGGCATTTCGTCTTCACGGAGGTGTCGAACCAGGTGGTTACCCATTTCATCGTCAGCTTCGCCGGCATCGCCATCATGGTTGGCACTGCGGCCCTGCTTTCATGGTATAAGCGGGTCGAACGACAAGGACCGCGTCCGCCCGCCAAGCAGCCGGGCTTCGCGGAAGGCGACGTGAGATGAAGCGAATACTACTTCTGGTGGTGATGACAGTGCTGGCCGGGGCGCAGGGGGCTTTGCCTCTGGCGGCCAAGCCCGTCGAATGCCGCGTGCCCGGCTTTCAGGTCGACCGGATTTTCGCGCTGCCGCTTGTGATGCGCGCCATCGAAGCGAAGCGGCTGAGCATCCTGGTGGTCGGCAACGGTTCTTCGCAGCTGCCAGGACCGACCGGCAATAATGTGTCCTATCCGGTTCGTCTGCAGGCCGCGCTGGCCAAGAAACTGCCGGGCGTCGAGGTGACAGTCGCGACAGAGATACAGCCCAGGCGCACCTCCATCGAGGCGGTGAAAGTCATGCCGAAGGCGCTGGCCGTGACCAAGCCGACGCTGGTGGTGTGGCAGACCGGTACGGTGGATGCCATGCAGTCGACCGACCCCGACCAGTTTAGCCGGGCGCTCGACAAGGGCATCAACATTGCCCGTTCCGCCGGCGCCGATATGATTTTCGTCAATGCCCAGTACAGCCCGCGCACCGAATCCATGATCGCGCTGGGAATCTATGCCGAGAACATGCGCTGGGCTGCGATGCAGCATGAGGTTCCCCTGTTTGACCGCTTCCGGTTGATGCAGCTTTGGTCCGATGTCGGGACGTTCGACCTTTATTCCGCCACGAAAAAACTTGACATGGCGGTGGCTGTTCATGATTGCATTGGGCAGCTTCTCGCGGATCTGGTAATTGAGGCGGCCCGGACACCCAGCGGCCGCTAGTATTAGGATTGAGCGTGCGGTCTGCGAGTTCAAAACGCGGTTTTCGGCCAGGATTATGCGCAAGCAATTCTCATGGGTGGAGCGACTGCTGTGCGTGTGACTAGGGCCGCCCTTCGGGCGATCAAGGCTTTTTCGGTTGCGGCGCTGTTCGCCGGCCTGATGTTGCCGGCTCATGCCGCCGAACCCCAGCCTGCCTGCGAGTGTCCGATGGACCTCGTTCGCTTCACCAGTCCCTTGCCGCGGGTGGCCAAGAAGCTGATCGCCGGAATCCCGATCACCATCGTTGCCATCGGCTCGTCATCGACCGCCGGCGCCGGCGCCAGCACGCCGGCCGGCAGTTACCCGAGCCGGCTGGCGGAAGAACTCAGGAAGACCTTTCCGACCCAGACGTTCAATGTGATCAATCGTGGCGTGAACGGCGAAGAAGTGCCGGACATGCTCAAGCGTTTCGACAGCAACGTGATCGCCGAGAAGCCCGATCTGGTGCTGTGGCAGTTCGGCACCAATTCGCTGATCCGCGATCAGGAGATGGACCGCAAGGACGCCACCATCCGCTCGGGGCTCGACAAGATCCGCGCCATCGGCGCCGATGTGGTGCTGATCGATCCGCAGTTTGCGCCGAAGGTGATTGCCAAGCCCGCACACCTGAAGATGGTCGCGTTCATGGCCGAAACGGCGAAGCGCGAGAACGTTCAGCTGTTCCGCCGTTTCGCGGTGATGAAGCGCTGGAACGAGGTCAACCGTCTGCCGTTCGAGACCTTCGTCACGGCCGATGGCCTGCACCAGAACGACTGGAGCTATGCCTGCATGGCCAAGGGTCTCGGCATCGCGATCGCCGAGGCCGCGCAGCGGCCGGTGCTGTCGGCCACGGCGCTGCCGGCGCGCTGACGCTTCAGGCTTCCCTTACACCTTGTCGAGCGCCGTCATCAGATCCTCGATGATGTCGTCGGGATGTTCGAGCCCCGCCGAATAGCGCACCAGCCCGTCGCCGATGCCGAGTTCGGCGCGCTGCTCCGGCGTCAGCCGCTGATGGGTGGTTGTGGTCGGATGCGTGACCAGGCTCTTGGCGTCGCCGAGATTGTTGGTGATGCCGAGCAGTTCCAGGCCGTTGAGAAAGCGGAACGCGCCTTCCTTGCCGCCCTTCACTTCAAACGCAACGAGCGTCGAGCCGGCGGTCATCTGCTTCTTGATGATGTCGGCCTGCGGATGGTCGGCGCGGCCCGGATAGATCAGCCGGCTGATCTTCTTGTGGCCGGCGAGCGCCTCCGAAACCGCGGCCGCTGTCTGGGTTTGCCGGACCACGCGCACCGACAAAGTCTCAAGGCCTTTCAACAACACCCAGGCATTGAAGGGCGACAGCGACGGTCCGGTCTGGCGCAGCAGCTGCTGGTAGCTGTCCGTGATCAGCTTCTCGGCGCCGAGGATGCAGCCGCCGAGCACGCGGCCCTGGCCGTCGATGTGCTTGGTCGCCGAATAAACGACGACATCGGCGCCAAGCGTCAGCGGGCTCTGGTACAGCGGCGTGGCGAACACATTGTCGACCACAAGTTTCGCCCCGTTGCCGTGGGCGATGTCGGCGACCGCCTGAATGTCGATCACTTCGAGCGTTGGATTGGTCGGCGTCTCCATGAAGTAGACGGTGGTGTTCTTCTGCGTGGCCTTCTTCCATTGCGCGATGTCGGTGCCGTCGACCAGCGTCGAGGTGACGCCGAAGCGCGGCAGCCATTCCTCCACCACCCAGCGGCAGGAGCCGAACAGCGCCTTGGCGGCGACCACATGATCGCCGGCCCGCACCAGACCCATCAGCGCGGTGGTCACCGCCGCCATGCCGGTGGCGGTCGAGCGTGCCGCTTCGGCGCCTTCGAGCGAGGCCATGCGCTGCTCGAACATGCTCATGGTCGGATTGGAGTAGCGCGAATAGACGTAGCCGGGGATCTTGCCGGAAAAGCGCGCCTCGCAGTCTTCGGCGCTGTCGTATTTGTAGCCCTGCGTCAGGAAGATCGCTTCCGACATCTCGTTGAATTGCGAGCGCAGGGTGCCGGCATGAACCAGGCGGGTTTCGGCACGGTAGGACTTGGCTTTTGACTCGGACACGCGGGCCTCCTTCGGCCAACAAAAAACCGGCCGGGAAATATCCTCGGCCGGGCACACGTGTCCCCGGCCTTTTAGCGACTTATTTTACGTGGCTGCAAGCCGGCCGGCTCAAATGACCACGGGATAAGCCATGTGTAGCGGGGCCTGTGGCTTCCCGTCAAGGCGCCCGTCGGGTTAGATCGCGGCTCACGTCACCCTTCAGGCTGGTTCGAAGCGCCGCTTGCGGCCCGGGGGTGATGGGGTAGGGCAGGAGCGTTGCGTGCCACTTTCCTTCGCCGTCGACGACAAGGGCATTCTGCCCGACCGGATGATCGCGGCGCTGGCCGCGGCCGGCGGGATTCTGCCGGCGACCGACTTCGTGCCCGACCAGATTCAGCCGGCCAGCCTCGACCTGCGGCTCGGTGACATCGCCTACCGCGTGCGCGCCAGCTTCCTGCCGGGGTCGACCACGGTGGCCCAGCGCATTGACGAACTGAAGCTGCACGAGTTTTCGCTGACCGACGGCGCGGTGCTGGAAACCGGCTGCGTCTACATCGTGCCGTTGCTGGAAAGCCTGGCGCTGCCCGACGACATTTCCGCTGCGGCCAATCCGAAAAGCTCGACCGGCCGGCTCGACGTCTTCACCCGCGTCATCGCCGACGAATTGCGCGGCTTCGACCGCGTCGAGGCCGGCTATCACGGGCCGTTGTATACCGAGATCAGCCCGCGCACCTTTCCGGTGCTGGTGCGCGAGGGCTCGCGGTTGTCGCAGATCCGCTTCAGGCACGGCTCGGCGCTGCTTGGCGGCGATGCCTTGCGCGAGCTTCACGCGCGCGAGCGGCTGGTCGATGCCGACGACGCCGATGTCAGCGAAGGCGTCGCGGTCGGCGTCGACCTGTCGGGGCTCGGCCCCGGCGGTCTGGTCGGCTACCGCGCCAAGCGTCACACCGGGCTGATCGATGTCGAGCGCCGCGCTGGTTATTCGATCCTCGACTTCTGGGAGCCGATGCAGGCGCGGCCGGACAAGAGCCTGATCCTCGACCCGAACGAGTTCTACATCCTGGCGTCGAAGGAGGCGGTGCAGGTGCCGCCCGACTACGCCGCCGAGATGGTGCCGTTCGATCCGCTGGTCGGCGAATTCCGCGTTCATTACGCCGGCTTCTTCGATCCGGGCTTCGGCTATGCCGGAGCTGGCGGCACCGGCGCGCGCGCCGTGCTCGAAGTGCGGTCGCGCGAGGTGCCTTTCATTCTCGAGCACGGGCAGATCGTCGGCCGTCTGGTCTACGAAAAGATGCTGGCCAAGCCCGACCGGCTGTACGGGCAGGGCATCGGCTCGAACTATCAGGCGCAGAGCCTGAAACTGTCCAAGCACTTCAAGAACTGAGCGCGACGTTTCCCGTGCGAACGCGCGCGTCGTACGTCGTTCGCGTGCAGCCGCGTCAAAGCAGTGTTGCAGCATAGTCAACAGACGCGCGGCGCGTGCGCTGCACGATTGCACGCGCAATCGGGCATGTTAGAAGTGCCCAACGGCTAACAACAAAATGCCGAATGGGAGAGAAACATGCAGCACAAATGGGCGTCGATTCTCCATGGCGTTATCGTCGGACTGACCGTCGCTCTGATGCCGGCCGCGGCGCAGGCGCAAGCCTGGCCGACGGCACAGCCGATCAAGGTCATTGTTCCGTTCACCGCCGGCAGCGGTACCGACCTGGTGGCGCGCGCCGTATTCGATCAGGTTTCGGTTCAACTCGGCCAAACCATCATCATCGAGAATCGCGGCGGTGCCGGTGGTACGCTCGGCGTCAACGCCGTCGCCAAGGCCGCACCCGATGGCTACACGCTGCTGGCGCATTCGTCGTCGCACACCGTGTCGGCCGTGACCTTTTCGCAGCTGCCTTACGACGCCGTCAAAGACCTGAAGGCGATCATCCCTCTGGCCAATCTGCCGAACGTTCTCGTCGTCGCCACCGCCAAGGGCTACAAGACGGCGAAGGACATGGTGGCGGCCGCCAAAGCCAAGCCCGGAAGCTTCAACTACGCCACCGCCGGCGCCGGCACCGCGTCGCATTTCAACGCCGAGCGCTTCAAGCAGGCGGCAAAATTCGAGGCGACGCATGTACCGTTCAAGGGCGGCCCGGAAGCGTTGCGCGAAGTGCTGTCGGAGCGCTGCGACTTCTATTTCGTGCCGTATCTGCCGGCCAAGGGGCTGGTCGAAGCCGGACAGCTCCAGGTGCTGGCGGTCAGTTCGTCGCAACGGGCCAGCGCCCTGCCGAATGTTCCGACCACCGTGGAGGCAGGATTCCCGGATTCCGAATTCAACTTCTGGGTCGGTGCGCTGGCACCGAGCCAGACGCCCGCGCCGATTCTGGACCGGCTGCACGCAGAAATCAGCAAGGCGCTGGCCAATCCTGATGTCCGCGAAAAGCTGGCGCGGCTCGGCGCCGACCCGATGCCAATGTCGGCGGCCGATTTCGAGGCGCTGATCGTCAAGGAAATCGCTCAGAACAGAGACCTGGTGAAGGCCGCCGGCATCAAGGTGAACTAGGCGCGCAGCGCGAGAGAGTTAAGAGAAGGAGTGCCGACTTGGCGAAAATCGTCGCGGCGTATGGTTTGCCGCATACGCCGTTCTTTCCGTCCCGCGTTGAGGAGGAGGGCCCGCAATCGCCGACCGGACTGATGTTCGGCCAGGCGCGCGATTCGCTTGCCGCCGCCCGGCCGGACGTCATTCTGATCTTCGATACCGACCACTACAATACGTTCTTCTTCGACAACTTCCCGATCCTCGCCATCGGCATCGACGACAAATTTGTCGGCCCGGTCGATGAGCCGCGTGGCGGCATGACGGTCTACACCGTGCCGTCGGCGCCAAAGCTCGCCGACTATCTGCACCAGCACACCGTGCGCGCCGGTTACGATGTGGCGTCGCTGCGCGAGTTCGTCACCGATCACTCCGTCATGGTGCCGCTGCACTTCGTCAATCCGGATATGCGCATTCCGGTGATCCCGGTGTTCATCAGCGGCCACGTGCCGCCATTGCCGCCGGCGCAACGGTGTTTCGACTTCGGCCGCGCGATCCGCACGGCGCTTGAGGCCTGGCCGGAGAACCTGCGCGTCGCCATCATCGGCACCGGCAGCTTCTCGCTCGAAGTCTTCGGCCCGCGCATCGACCCCGGCAAGACCGACGGCGTGCCCGATCCGGACTGGGTGCACGAGGTGTGCCGCTATATCGAAGCCGGCGACACCGAGGGCCTGATCGCCGCTGCCGTCGAAGACCGCATGCACGCGGCCGGCAATGTCGGCGGCGAATTGCTCAACTGGATTGCCATGTTCGCCTTCACCGATAACCGAAAGCCTGACTTCCTGATCAAGCAGATGGAAAACGGCCATGCCTATGCCGGCTGGCGCTGGGAGTAAGCCATGTCGGTGAATGCGCTCAACAGGCTGTGCCGGGAAGTGCTGCGCGATCATGCCTTCCGCGCGGCGATGAAGGACAATCCCGAGGCCGCCATTGCCGCCTACGATCTGACACCGGAAGAGCGGCGGGCCTTGCTCGACGGCGATGTCGTCACGCTGCATGCCATGGGGGTCAATGACTTCCTGATGGGCTATCTCGCCCGTTTCGGCTCCTGCGGGCTAAGCGTGCTGTTGTTCAACGAGCGGATACGCTCGGTCCCGCACTGAGGTCGCCGCTGGATATGCCGGTGCTTTGGCGGTAAGCTAGGCCTGCGCGCGGGCGTAGTTCAATGGTAGAACGGCAGCTTCCCAAGCTGCATACGAGGGTTCGATTCCCTTCGCCCGCTCCAACAACTTTAAGGATACGATCGGCGTGGATGTGCTCAGCCCTCGGCTGACTCATTCATTGCGCTCGCCGTAAAGTGGCAGCGCGCAGCGGTTAAAGGCTGAAATCACTTTCCATCCTCGCGAAACGGGTTATTAGATGCGGCCATCAGCCGCCGACCAGCGACGGCGACGCCCAACCGGACCGAGCGCACATTCGATGCGCTCCCGATAATCGGTCCGGACCCACGTGGAGGATAAAATCATGGTTCGCGCGACGCTCAAACACAGCCTGATTCTGGCCGGCATGCTGGCCATCTCGACCGCGCCTTCGTCGGTTCGCGCCGACGACGAATCCCTCGAGTCGCTCATGAAGAGCACCAGCGTTGCGCAGGACTGGGCCAATGGAAAGCTGGCCGATTACAATGCGCCGCCGGTCACCTATACCGGAGCGCCGATCACGATCCGCCTCACCAATCACCAGCCGGAGGTGAGCGCGCAGGTCAAGTTCCTGAAACAGTCCTTCGCCGTTCTCGAAAAGATGTCGAACGGGAAGCTCAAGGTTGAGGCGCGCTGGAACGGCACCGTTCACAAGGTGTCGGAGGGCTTCGACGCCAACCGCTCCGGTCTCACCGATATGGCCGCCTGCTTTACCTTCCTCAACACCGCCAGCTTCCCGCTGACCGAGGCACTGTCGCTGCCGGGCCTGTTTCCGAACGAGGCGGTGATGTCGCTGGTTGCGGAAAAGCTGGCGGAAAAGTATTTCCGTGCGGAGTTCGAGAAGCAGGGCGTCTATCTCAACGGCATCACCGGCAGCACGCGCTTCAACCTGTTTTCGAACAAGCCGATCAAGACCCTGGAAGACCTCAAGGGCCTCAAGGTTCGCTCAGGCACCGGGATCAGCCAGCGCGCATTCGAATCGCTGGGCGCCGTTCCGGTCAACATGAGCTCGGCCGACTTCTTCTCGGCGCTGCAGCGCGGCCTGCTCGACGCCGTGTTCACCTCAGATACGGCGGCGAGGACGTTTCGCATCAACGAGGCCGCCAAGCAGCACACCGACACCCGCATCAACAACCTGCCGCTCGAGTGGTGCATGAACCGGCGTACCTACGACGCCCTGCCGGCCGATCTGCAAAAGGTGTTCTACGTGTGGTCGCGCCAGAACCATCAGGCGGACACGCAGGTCGCGTTCATGCTGTCGTCGGCGCAGGCGCGCGACCAGTTCAAGAAAGAGGGCATTGTCTTCAACGAGATCGCCCCCGATGAATGGAAGCGTTGGGAAGCCCGGTTCGAGCCGGTGCTCGAAGACTACATCAAGACCAACGAGGCCAAGGGCCTTCCCGCCCGCCAGCTCGTCGCCGACATCCGCGAACTGGTAAAGAAGTACGGCAAGATGAGCATGAACGAACTGATGATGGAAACCATCAAGAACCCGGTCATGGGCGTGTCGCCGCTTCGCAAGTAACAAGGAGGCGCGGCCGGGCTTGGCCCGGTCGCGCCTTCCAGCCCGGAAAACCCGCCTTGACCAAGATCGTCGGAACCATCGCGCACGTGCTTGACACCTTCGGCAGCCTGGTGGTGTTGCCGCTGCTGACGCTGCTCGTCACCGCCGATGTCGTGCTGCGCTATGTGTTTCTGAAGCCGCTGTCCTGGGGCCTCGAGGTGTCGTCGCACCTGCTGCTGGTGTTCTTCCTGCTCGGCCTGGCGCAATCGTTTCGCGCCGGCGACCACATCAGCATGGAGCTGGTGGCCGCGCAGATCCCGCGGCGAGGACGCCGCGTCATTGCCCTGGTCCAGGCGGCGCTGGTGGTGCTGATCTTCTATTTCATCCTGGCGAAGACCATTGAGGAAATTCCGTTCCTATATTCGCTGCCGCAACTGTCACCGGAGCTGAATTGGCCTGTCTGGCCGGTCTACGCCTTCATCGCCTTCATCTCGGCGCTGGTCATTCTCTACGTCGTCGGCGCCGCCATCGCGATCGTGCGTGGTGAGCGCGACACCATCGAAGAGATCGAGGGCGTGGGAGAAAAGCATTGACCCCGACCCTGATCGGTATCGTCGCCCTCGGCGGTCTGCTTGGGCTGATTGCGCTGGGCATTCCGATCGCCATCGCCTTGCTGGCGGTAGGCGCCATCGGCCTCGTCGTCATGGGCGGGCCGATCTTCGCCGAGACGCAGCTTCTGCTGAACATCATCGACCAGGGCACCAATTTCGCGTTCATCGCGATCCCGCTGTATCTGTTGATGGGCCAGATCGTGTTTCAGACCGGTCTCGCTACCGATATGTACGACTGCATCTACAAGTGGGTCGGCCGGTTGCCGGGCGGCCTGGCCATCGCCTCGGTGGTGGCGTCGGCCGGGTTCGGCGCCGTCTCCGGCGGCAGCGCCACGTCGGTCGCGACCATCGGCCCGATGTGCATGCCGGAGATGCGCCGGTTCAAATATGACGGCGGCCTCGGTGCGGGGTCGATCGCCTCGGCCGGCACGCTCGGCATTCTGATCCCGCCCAGCATCTTCATGGTGGCTTACGGTCTGTGGACCGAGACCTCCATCGGTTCGCTGTTCCTGGCCGGCATCGTTCCCGGCCTGATCATGACGGTCGCGTTTTCCGTGCTGATCCTGGTCCGATGCACGCTGAACCCGGCGCTGGGACCGATCGGCGAAAGCTTCCCGCTCGGCGCCAAAATGCGTTCGCTGGGGAAGCTGCTGCCGATCGTCGCCATCTTCCTGCTGATCATCGGCGGCATCTATGGCGGTGTGTTCGATCCGACCGAAGCCGCCGCCATCGGCGTGGTCGGCGTGCTCATGGTCGCCGCGGTGATGGGCCGGCTGAACTGGCCGGCGCTGAAGCGGGCGCTGCTGGGCACGACCCGCACCAGCCTGATGATCTTTCTGATTGTGTTTGGCGGGCACGTGATCGCCCGGTTCCTGGTGCTGACCGAGGTGACGTCCAATCTGGTCAATGCCATCACTGCCTACAATCTTTCGTCGACGGTCCTCATCCTCTGCTTCACGGTGATGTACATCGTGCTCGGCATGGTGCTCGATATCTGGGCCATGCTGATCCTGACCATTCCTTTCGTGTTTCCGGTCATTGTCGCGCACGGCATCGATGCGGTGTGGTTCGGCATCTACATCATCATCATGTGCGAGCTGGCGGCGATCACGCCGCCGGTCGGCCTCAACGTCTACATCATGGCGCGCGTCGCGCCCGAGGTGCCGATCAACAAGATCTTCCGCGGTGTGCTGCCGTTTTTCCTGACCGCGCTGGCGGTGCTGGCGCTGCTGACCGCTTTCCCGGGTATCGTGACGTGGTTGCCCCAGCAGGCGATGCGTTAATCAAAGTGAGGTCGTCCTGTGAGTAATGGTCCGTATACGCTGCGCGTGGAGAAAGACGTCCCGATCGAGATGAATGACGGCATCGTGCTGCGCGCGAATGTCTACCGCCCGGCCGAAGAGGGCCGGTTTCCGGTCATCATGGCGCACGGCGTCTACGGCAAGGACGCGCACTTCGCGGACGCCTTCAAGCCGCAGTGGGACACGCTGCTCAAGATTTATCCTGACCTTTGCCGCAACGGCTCGACCGGAAAGTATCTGCGCTGGGAGATCGTCGATCCCGAACGCTATGTCCCCGATGGGTTCATCGTCATCCAGGTCGACGCACGCGGCACCGGCAAGTCGCCGGGCTATCTCGACCCGCGCTCGCCCCGCGAATTGCAGGACTATTACGAGTGCATCGAATGGGCCGGCACCCAGCCGTGGTCGAACGGCAAGGTCGGCCTCTGCGGCATCTCCTATTTCGCCTTCACGCAATGGGGCGTTGCGGCGCTGCGGCCGCCGCATCTTGCCGCCATCTGCCCGTGGGAAGGTTTCGTCGACTATTACCGCGACTCGACGCACCAGGGCGGCATCCTGTCGAACGTCTTCACCGGCGCCTGGTGGCCGCGCCAGGTGCTGGTCAATCAGTATGGCAACGCCAACACCACGCACCGCGACCGCGAGACCGGGGAGCGCACCACCGGCGGTCCGGCGCTGAGCGAGGATATCCTGCGCGGCAACCGCGCCGATTACCCAGGCGACCTGGTGCGCCATCCGCTGGACGACGCCTGGTACGCCGAGCGCACGCCGGATTTGTCGCGCATCGACGTGCCGGTCCTGTCGGCCGGCAACTGGGGCGGTCCGGGCCTGCATCTGCGCGGCAATGTCGAAGGCTATCTCGGCGCCGGCTCGAAGCAGAAGTGGCTGTCCATGCATGACGGCACCCATTTCGAGAGCTTCTACCTCCCTGAATACGTGGCGATGCAGAAGCGGTTCTTCGGCCACTTCCTCAAGGACGAGGACAATGGCTGGGACAAGGAAGTCCCGGTGCAGGTTTCGGTTCGCCGTCCGGACGGTCCGTCGTCGCGGCGCATGGAGCGGGAATTCCCGCTCGCCCGCACGCAGTATACCAAGTTCTATCTCGATGCCGCCGACACCAGCATCGGCAGTGCCAATCCCGGCAAGCCCGCCAGTGTCCGCTATGAGGCGTTGGGGTCGGGAATCAGTTTTTCGACGGCGCCGTTCACGGAAGAGACCGAAATCTGCGGCTTCATTACGCTGCGGCTCTGCGTGTCGTCGTCGACCACCGACATGGACATTTTCGCCGCGTTGCGTGTATTCGGCCCCGACGGCAAGGAAGTCACCTTTGTTGGCGCGCATGAACAGACGGTCATGGCCAAGGGCTGGCTGCGCGCCTCGCACCGCAAGCTCGATCCGGCGCGGTCGCTGCCGTACCGCGTTTTCCATGCCCACGACGAGATCCAGAAGCTGGTGCCGGGCGAGATCTACGACGTCGACGTTGAAATCTGGCCGTCCAGCATGGTGTTCCCCGCAGGCTACCGGCTGGTCCTGACCCTGCAGGGGCGCGATTTCGAGTTTCCGGACGTCCCGGGCCGGATGCTGCACAATCACCCGGACGATCGTACCGCTACCGAATTCGGCGGCGTCAACACCGTCACCACTGGCGGCGAACGGGCATCCTATCTGCTGCTGCCGGTGATCCCGAAAGCCTAGCTGGCGCGCTTCGGCTGGAATGGCTCTTGCATGCCTTCGGTCGATACGTCCGGGGACACTGCTTTTGGTCGAAATGCGCAAAGGATCCGAACCGCCCGGCCACGGGGCACCGTCGCCCGGTGGACATCGGGATTCGACGCTGAAGATCGCCATTGTCGACGAAAGCCCGGTCCGCGCCGCGATCCTGGAGGATGGGCTGCGGGAGGCGGGCTTCACGCTGGTCGAGCGGATCGGCGAGACCCGCAACCTGCTGGCGCGGGTCTATGCGCTTGACCCCGACGTGATCCTGATCGGGCTGGAAAACCCCAGCCGCGACGTGCTGGAGCAGATGTTCCAGATGAGCCGGGCGGTGAAGCGCCCGGTGGCCATGTTCGTCGACCAGAGCGACAGCGCCTCGATCGAGGCCGCGGTCGATGCCGGCGTCTCCGCCTATATCGTCGACGGGCTGAAGAAAGAGCGTATCACCAGCATCCTCGATCTGTGCATTTCGCGCTTCAATTCGTTCGCCCGGCTGCAGGCCGAACTCGACAAGGCCAAGGACGCGCTCGAGGACCGGAAGATCATCGATCGCGCCAAGGGTGTGCTGATGAAAGCCCGGAATTGCACGGAAGAAGAGGCCTACGCGCTGCTGCGCAAGACGGCGATGAACGAGAACAAGAGGATCGCTGAAATCGCACAATCAGTGCTGACCGCCGCGGAGATGTTCAAATGACGCACGCCAGACTTCGCATCGGCTTCATCCCGCTGGTCGACGCCACCGCGCTGCTCGTCGCCGCCGACCTGGGTTTTGCCAAAGAGCAGGGGCTCGATATCGAGCTGGTGCGCGAGGTGTCGTGGTCGAACGTCCGCGACAAGCTCAACATAGGCCTGTTCGATGCCGCGCATCTGCTGGCGCCGGTGGCGGTGGCGTCCAGCCTCGGCATCGGCCACGTCCGGGTGCCGCTGATCACGCCGTTCAATCTCGGCATCAACGGCAACGCCATCACGGTGTCGCAGCGGCTTTTTGCAGGCCTAGCCGCGACGGCCGATGGCGATATTGCCGATCCGATCGTGTCGGCGCGCGCGCTCGGCCGGCTGGTGGCCGAGCGCAAGAAGCAGAGCGCCGAGCCGCTGACGTTCGGCATGACCTTCCCGTTCTCGCACCACAATTACCAGCTGCGCTACTGGATGGCGGCGGCCGGCATCGACCCGGACGAGGACGTGCGGCTGGTGGTGCTGCCGCCGCCTTATATGGTGGATAGCCTGACCAGCGGCCACGTCGACGGTTTCTGCGTCGGCGCACCGTGGAATTCGGTTGCGGTGGATTCCGGCGTCGGCCGCATTCTGCATTTCGGCTGCGAGATCCAGGCGCGTGTCACCGAGAAAGTGTTCGCGGTGCGCCAGCGCTGGGCTGACGACAATCCCGACACGCTGGCGGCGCTGATCCGCGCGCTCGCTGCGGCGGCCAATTTCGTTGAAGATCACGCCAACCTCGCCGCCGTGTCGGAGGCAGTGGCGCGGCGGCTCGACGTCGCGCCGGAAGTGGTGACGCGCGCGCTCACCGGAAACTTGAAGGTTTCGCCGGACGGGACCGTGCGGAGCGACAGCCGCTACATCATGATTGGCCGCAACGGCGCGGCGCGCCCGGATCCGGTGCAGGCGGCGTGGATCTATGCGCAGATCGTGCGCTGGGGACAGGCGCCGCTGCGCGACGATCTGCGCGCGACCGTGCAGGCGGTGTTCCGGCCTGACCTCTACGATGCCGCGCTTGGCGCCTGTCCGCCGCTCGGCGGGGGCGAGCCACCGGACGGTATCGGCGCCTTCGCCGGCCCGGCTTTCGAGGCCGCCGATATTGCCGGGCACCTTGAATCCTGGCGCATCAAGCGGCCCGGCGCACCGCGCCTGTCGCTGGTGCGCTGACGTGCTGCACTGCACATTGTTTTCGCAGGATGCGGCCGATGTGAGCATCGCCGGCCCGCGGGCGCAGGATCCGGAACGGTCAACCAAAGCGTCATCGCGCTGAATTCATTGAGCAAGCCGTGCCGGAAGCAAACTGGCACGGCGCTTGAATAGAACTGTTCGAGAGGCGCCGTCTTTGGCGCCCAATTGGTCCAACGACGGGCCGACAAGCAACGCCGCTGTCCTGGGGAGGTGCGCATTCCATGCGCCTCGGGACTGCGGCTTTTTTTATGTGCTGACGGCCAAGAGACGACAGACCGGGTCACTCGAAAGCAAGGACGATGACACAATGACGATCAACAAGGCCAGGAACGACAATACCGGGATCAGCCGCCGTTCGCTGCTGAAGGCCAGCGCCGGCACGGCCGCACTGCTCGGTGCGGTCGGGACGCAATTTCCGTTCGGGATCCACATTGCCGAGGCCTCCAGTCCGGAGGTGAAGAAAGCGACGCTGGGTTACATCGCGTTGATGGATGCTTCGCCCCTGGTGATAGCCAAGGAGAAGGGCTTTTTCGCCAAGCATGGCATGCCGGATGTTGAAGTTGCCAAGCAGGCGTCATGGGGCGCGACCCGCGACAACCTCGTGCTCGGTTCGGAGAGAAATGGCATCGACGGCGCGCATATCCTGACGCCCATGCCGTACCTGATCTCGGCCGGCAAGGTAACGCAGAACAACGTGCCGACGCCGATGTATCTGCTGGCGCGCCTAAACCTCGATGCGCAGGCGATCTCGGTCTCCAACGAATACAAGGATCTCAAGGTCACCGCCGACGCCTCGCCCCTCAAGGCCGCCTTCGCCGCCAAACGCGCCGCCGGCAAGGAAGTGAAGGTGGCGATGACCTTCCCGGGCGGCACGCACGATCTCTGGATCCGCTACTGGCTCGCCGCCGCCGGCATCGACCCCGACAAGGACGTCTCCACCATCGTTGTGCCGCCGCCGCAGATGGTGGCCAACATGAAGGTCGGCAACATGGATGCATTCTGCGTCGGCGAGCCGTGGAATGAGCAGCTCGTGAACCAAGGGATTGGCTTCACCGCCTGCTCGACCGGCGAAGTCTGGGCCAAGCACCCGGAAAAAGCGCTCGGCATGCGCGCCGCCTGGGTCGACAAGCATCCCAACGCCACACGCGCCCTGCTGATGGCGGTGATGGAAGCCCAGCAATGGTGCGACAAGCCGGAAAACCGGCAGGAAATGTCGACCATCGTCGGCAGGCGGCAGTGGTTCAACGTGCCGGTCGCCGACATCATCGGCCGCGCCAATGGCGACATCAATTACGGCAACGGCCGGGTCGAGAAGGGCACCAAGCAGTTCATGAAGTTCTGGCAGGACCACGCGTCCTACCCGTTCAAGAGCCATGACTCCTGGTTCGTCACAGAAGACATCCGCTGGGGCAAGTTCGAGCCGACCACCGACATCAAGGCGATGGTCGACAAGGTGAATCGCGAGGATCTCTGGCGCGACGCCGCCAAGACTCTCGGCGTTGCAGTCGCCGACATTCCGGCCACCAGTTCGCGTGGCAAGGAGACGTTCTTCGACGGCAAGGTGTTCGATCCGGAGAATCCGTCGGCCTATCTCAAGGCCCTTTCGATCAAGCGCGTCGAAGTCTGACGCATCAGGGCCGCCCGGTCGCGGGCGGCCCCCTTATTGGTTCAAACCGGAGCATTCCCGCGATGAATATGCCATTGGCGAAATCCGTGATCTCGGCCGGCGTTCGATCGGCCCCGCCTGCGCCTGTCGCTGCAAAGGTCCTGCCGCTGCCGGTCAAGCAGAAGGCGATGAACACTCGCGCCTACGAAACCCTTGGCAATATGGCGGCCACCGTGGTCCCGCCGGTGGTGATGGTCCTGCTGCTGCTGACGGTATGGCAGGTGCTGTGCATGCGCCCCGGGGCGACGCTGCCGCCGCCGAGCAAGATCTGGACCGAGGCCTATGATCTGATCGTCGATCCGTTCTTCGTCGCCGGCCCGCAGGACATCGGGCTTGGCTGGCGCGTCCTGGTCTCGCTTGAGCGCGTCGCCATCGGCTACGGCCTGGCGGCTGTCTTCGGCATTGCGCTGGGCACGCTGGTCGGCCAGTCGGTCTGGGCGATGCGCGGGCTCGATCCGATCTTTCAGGTGCTGCGCACAATTTCGCCGCTGGCCTGGCTGCCGATATCGCTGGCAGCGTTCCGCGACAGCCAGCCGTCGGCGATCTTCGTGATCTTCATCACCTCGGTTTGGCCGATCATCATCAACACCGCGGTCGGCATTCGCAACATTCCGCAGGACTACCGCAACGTCGCCGCCGTCTTGCGGCTCAATCCGCTCGAGTTTTTCTGGAAGATCATGATCCCGTCGGCGGCGCCGTACATCTTCACCGGCCTGCGCATCGGGATCGGTCTGTCCTGGCTGGCGATCGTCGCCGCGGAAATGCTGACCGGCGGTGTCGGCATCGGCTTCTTCATTTGGGATGCCTGGAATTCGTCGCGGCTGCCCGACATCTTCATCGCGCTCGCCTACATCGGCATCGTCGGCTTTATCCTCGACCGTATCGTCGCCGGCCTCGCGTCGGTGGTGACGCGCGGCACCGCAGCCAACTAGGGAAACACGATCATGACCGCTTATTGCAGAATCGATCACGTCGACAAGACCTACAAGCGCGGCACCACCGAGACATGCGTGCTCAAGGAGATCACCCTCGACATCGAAAAAGGCGAGTATGTCTCCATCATCGGACATTCCGGCTGCGGAAAATCGACGCTGTTGAACATCGTGGCGGGCTTGACACCGGCCACCAACGGCGGCGTCATTCTCGAGGGCCGCGAGGTTAATGACCCGGGGCCGGACCGCGCCGTGGTGTTTCAGAATCACAGCCTGCTGCCGTGGCTGACCGTCTACGACAATGTGCGCCTCGCGGTCGACAAGGTCTGCTCGGCGACAAAATCGCGTGCCGAACGGCACGCCTGGACCGTCCACAATCTCGATCTGGTGCAGATGACGCACGCCAAGGACAAGCGTCCGTCGGAGATTTCCGGCGGCATGAAGCAGCGCGTTGGACTGGCGCGCGCATTGTCGATGGAGCCCAAGGTTCTGCTGCTCGACGAGCCGTTCGGCGCGCTCGACGCGCTGACCCGTGCGCATCTGCAGGACACCGTGATGGGCCTGCACCAGAAGCTCGGCAACACCGTGATGATGATCACCCACGACGTCGACGAGGCCGTGCTGCTGTCCGATCGCATCATCATGATGACCAACGGGCCGGCGGCGCAGATCGGCGAAATCCTGCCGGTGCCGCTGGCGCGGCCGCGCAAGCGGCTCGAACTGGTGGCCGACGCCACGTTCCTGAAGTGCCGCCAGCGGGTGCTCGAGTTTCTGTACGAGCGCCATCAGTTCGTCGAGGCGGCGTAGCCGCCAATACCGGAGGGAGAGCTGTCATGACACCCGACCAGGTTTCGCTTGTGCAGCAGAGCTTCTCGAAGGTGGCGCCGATCGCCGACCAGGCGGCGACGCTGTTCTATGGCCGGCTGTTCGAACTGGCGCCCGAAGTGAAGCCCCTGTTCAAGGGCGACATGACCGAGCAGGGACGCAAGTTGATGGGTACGCTCGCCGTCGTGGTCGGCGGCCTGACCAAACTGGAGTCTGTTCTGCCGGCGGCCAGCGCACTGGCCAAGAAGCATGTCGGTTACGGGGTCAAGCCACAGCACTACACGCCGGTCGGCGCAGCGCTGCTGTGGACGCTGGAGCAGGGGCTTGGTCCGGCCTGGACGCCAGAGACCGCGGAGGCCTGGACCAGCGCCTACACCACGCTGTCCGGCTACATGATCGCGGAAGCTTATGGGCAAGGCGCGGCGGCGTGATGACGAAGGGGATCAGCCCAAGGATCGATCCATGAGCGAACAACTCGTCGTGATCGGCAACGGCATGGCTGCGGTGCGGCTGGTCGAGGAACTGAGCCGCCGCGCGCTCGGTCGCTACGCCATTGCCGTGATCGGCGACGAACCGAGTCTGGCCTACAACCGCGTGCTGCTGTCGTCGGTGCTGGCGCGCGAGGTGTCGCCCGCCGACGTCGAGTTGAAACCCGCCGCGTGGTGGCGTCATCACGGCGTGACGCTGCTCTATGGTCAGGCAGCGACCGCGATCGATGCCGATATTCGCCGGGTCCGGCTCGCCAGCGGCGCGACGCTGCCGTTCACACGGCTGGTGCTGGCGACCGGCTCGCGGCCGATCCGTCTCAACGTGCCCGGGATGGACTTGCCGGGCGTGATGACGTTCCGCGATCTCGGTGACATTGCCGCGCTGGAAGCCGCGGCGGCGGCCGGCGCCAGGGCCGTGGTCATCGGCGGCGGCCTGTTGGGGCTGGAAGCAGCCTACGGCCTTGCCAAGGCGGGCGCCGCCGTGTCGGTGGTTCACCTGATGGACCGGCTGATGGAACGCCAGCTCGACGCGCGCGCCTCCGCCATGCTCAAGCGCGCGGTCGAGGCGCGCGGCATCGCGGTTCATCTCAATGCCGACACCGCCGCCATCCGTGGCCAGCGCCGGGCCGAAGCCGTGATGCTGAAAGACGGACAGGAATTGCCGGCCGATCTGGTGGTCGTCGCGGCCGGCATCCGGCCCAACATCGATCTCGCCCGCACCGCCGGTCTCGACATCGGCCGGGGCGTCGTTGTCGACGACCACCTGCAAACCAGCAAGGCCGGCATCCATGCCATCGGCGAATGCGCCGAGCATCGCGGCGTTTGCTATGGGCTGGTCGAGCCGGCGCACGAACAGGCGCGGGTGCTCGCCGCGCATCTGTGCGGGGACGACACCCAGCACTACGCCGGCAGCGTGCTGGCGACCAACTTGAAGGTGTCCGGCGTCAATGTCTTTTCCGCCGGTGACTTCGAGGGGGCGCCCGGCACCGAGCAGGTGATCCTCTCCGATCCCGGCCTCGGCAGCTACAAGAAGCTGGTGATCGCCAAGGGCCGCCTCGCTGGCGCGGTGCTGTTCGGCGATACCGGCGACGGGCTCTGGTATCAGCAGTTGATCCGCACCAGCGCCTCGATCGAGGCGATCCGCGACGACCTGGTGTTCGGCCGCGCCCTGGCCGAGCGCGCGATGCCCATCGATCGGGCGGCGTGACCGATGTCCAGCGACTTCAACCCGGACCAGAAACGCTACCTCGAAGGCTTCGCCTCCGGCCTGACGGCGGCGCGGGCCGCGCGCGGCCAACTCCCGGCCGGGACCAAGGCCGCGGGCGAGCCTACCGGCCCGGACGCCATCCACATCAAGGCGCAGGACCGGGTGCTGGCGGCGGGCGGCAAGCTCAACGACCAGGAGAAGATCAAGCGCGAGCAGCATCCATTCGATGCCTATGAGCGGCTAAAGCAGCAGGCGCGCAGGAACGAAGCGCCGAAGCCCGCCGACAATTTCCGCTGGCGCTATTACGGCCTGTTCTACGTGGCGCCGGCGCAGACGTCCTATATGTGCCGGCTGCGGATTCCGAATGGCATCGTGAAGCACTGGCAGATGACGGGGCTCGCCGACCTGGCCGACCGCTACGCGCACGGCTATTCGCACGTCACCACCCGCGCCAACCTGCAGATGCGCGAGATCGCGCCGAAAGATGCGGTCGAGATGGTGGAGTCCATCATGGACCTCGGACTCAGCTCGCGCGGCACCGGCGCCGATAATATCCGCAATGTCACCGGCACGCCGACCGCCGGCATCGACCCGCAGGAGCTGCTCGATACGCGGCCCTATGCGCGCGAATGGAATTTCCACATTCTCAATGAGCGGGCGATGTACGGCCTGCCGCGCAAGTTCAACGTCGCCTTCGACGGCGCCGGCCTGGTGCCGGCGCTGGAGGATACCAACGACATCGGCTTCCAGGCGGTTGAGGTCAAGGATGGCTTCGGCGTCGAACCGGGCGTCTGGTTCCGTCTCGCGCTCGGCGGCATCACCGGCCACAAGGACTTCGCCAAGGACACCGGCGTCATCGTGCGCCCGGACGAGGCGACACAGGTCGCCGACGCCATCGTCCGCGTCTATATCGAGCACGGCGACCGCACCGACCGCAACAGAGCGCGGCTGAAATACGTGCTCGACGCCTGGGGGCTGGAGAAGTACCTCGCCCATGTCGAGGAGAAACTCGGCCGCAAGCTGGTGCGTGTCCCGGCCGAGGCGATCGCGCCGCGCCCGGCTTTCGACCGGGCCGCGCATATCGGCGTGCACAAGCAGAAGCAGCCGGGCCTCAACTGGATCGGCGTGGTGCTGCCGGTCGCCAAGATGACCGCCGGCCAGATGCGCGGCCTTGCCAGGATTGCCGCCGATCTCGGCGACGGCGATATCCGTTTTACGGTCTGGCAGAATCTGCTGCTTTCCGGCGTCGCCGACGACAAGGTGGCGCTGGCCTGCGCCGCGGTCGAGGCGCTCGGCCTTGCCACCAAGGCGAGCGCGATCCGCACTGGCCTCGTGGCCTGTACCGGCGCCACCGGCTGCCGCTTTGCTGCTGCCCATACCAAGGAGAACGCCGAGGAGATCGCGCAATGGTGCGAGGCGCGCGTCGACCTCGACGGCCCGGTTAATATCCATCTGACCGGCTGCCATCATTCCTGCGCGCAGCATTACATCGGCGACATAGGGCTGATCGCCTGCAAGGTCGAGGAAGGCGAGGATCAGGTCGAGGGCTATCACGTGCTGGTCGGCGGCGGCTTCGGCCCCGAGGCTGGCCTGGGCCGTGAACTCTATCGCGACATCAAGGCGGTCGACGCGCCGCGCACCATCGAGCGCATGCTCAAGGGCTATCTGGCGCACCGCGCCGCGCCCGACGAAACGTTTCTCGCCTTCGCGCGCCGCCATGAGGTCGCGGCGCTGAAGTCGATGTTCGACGCCGCCGAGGTGTCGCCATGACGCAGGCGCTGCCGCCGCCGATTCCGTCGCTGGTGCCGGAGACGGCGCCGTTCTCCGACGAGCAGCGTTCCTGGCTCAACGGCTTCTTCGCCGGGCTGGTGTCGCTGGACAACACCGGCATCACGGCGCTGAGCAACGAACAGGCAGCGGCGTTGCTGGCCGGCCCGGCGCTGCCGAAGGCCGATGATGACGACATCGAGACGCCGTGGCACGACCAGACGCTGCCGTTGCCCGAGCGCATGCAACTGGCTGGCGGCCAGCCGTTGCGCTGGCGGATGATGGCGGCGATGGCGCAGCAGGATTGCGGCCAGTGCGGCTACGACTGCAAGAATTATTCGGGCGCTATCGTGTCCGGCAAGGAAGAGCGGCTGAACCTGTGCGTGCCGGGCGGCAAGGAAACCGCCCGCATGGTCAAGAAGCTTTATGAAGAGCTGAAGGCCGCGCCGGATGCCGCCGTGCCGAAGCCCGCGGAGGCTGATGCCGCCGTGCCGGCGCCGGTGACACTCGCCGCGCCCGGCACGTCGCGCGACAATCCGGTCGAAGCCAAAGTGATCTCGCGCCGTCTGCTCAACGGTCCCGGCTCGGAGAAGGAAACCTGGCACGTAGAATTCGATCTCTCGGCCTGCGGCCTCGATTACACCGTCGGCGATGCCTTTGGCCTGTTTCCCGCCAACGACCCGGCGCTGGTTGACGCGGTGATCGCCGCGCTCGGCGCTCCGGCCGATTTCCCGATCGGCGCGCGGACCTTCCGTGACGTGCTGCTCGACGGCGTGGCGCTGGCACCGGCGCCCGACATGCTGTTCCAGCTGTTCTCCTACATCACCGGCGGCGAGCGGCGGAAAAAGGCGCGGGCGCTGGCGGCCGGCGAGGACCCCGACGGTGACGCCGAGACGCTCGACGTGCTGGCGGCGATCGAGAAATTCCCCGGCATCCGTCCCGATCCGGAAGCCTTCATCGAGGCGCTCGATCCGTTGCAGCCGCGGCTTTATTCGATCTCGTCGTCGCCCAAGGCGGTGCCCGGCCGTGTCGCGCTGACGGTCGATGCAGTGCGCTACGCGATCGGCAAGCGCCGCCGGCTCGGCGTCGCGTCGACCTATCTGGCCGAGCGCATCGCACCCGGCCAGGCGCTCAAGGTCTATGTGCAGAAGGCGCACGCCTTCGCGTTGCCGGCCGATCCGTCCGTGCCGGTGATCATGATCGGCCCCGGTACCGGGGTGGCGCCGTTCCGCGCCTTTCTGCAGGAGCGCCAGGCCATCGCGGCGCCAGGCCGCAACTGGCTGTTCTTCGGACATCAGCGGTCCAGTTGCGATTTCTTCTACGAGGATGAGTTCAAGGCGATGCGCGCGTCCGGCCTGCTGACGCGGCTGTCGCTGGCCTGGTCGCGCGACGACGAGCAGAAATTTTACGTGCAGGACCGCATGCGCGAGACCGGCGCCGACCTGTGGGCGTGGCTGGCCGACGGCGCGCATGTCTATGTCTGCGGCGATGCCAAGCGCATGGCCAAGGATGTTGAACTGGCGCTGGTCGATATCGTCGCCGCGCACGGCCAGCGCAGCGCCGAAGACGCCGCCGCCTTCGTCGCCGGCCTGAAGAAGCAGGGCCGCTTCCAGCTGGACGTGTACTGATGATGGCGCTCGCGCAAACTCTTCCTTATCCCTCCCCTGAAAGGGGAGGGTGGCTGTTCGCGCAGCGAACAGCCGGGTGGGGTGTGCTTGTTCTCGTGAGCTTGCCCCCACCCGTCCGCTCGCTTTGCTCGCGGCCACCCTCCCCCTGCGGGGGAGGGATGGAGGGCCCATGAACGCCCCCGCGCACCACCCGCCGGCCGTGCGCACGGCGTGCCCCGATTGCGGCGTCGGCTGTGGCATTCTGGCCAAGCCGGACGGGAGCGGCGGCGCGGTGATCGCCGGCGATCCGGAGCATCCGGCCAATTTCGGGCGGCTGTGTTCGAAAGGCTCGGCGCTTGGCGAGACGCTGGGGCTCGACAGCCGGCTGCTGCATCCGATGCTGCGCCAGCCCGACGGCGGCCTGTCGCGCACGTCGTGGGACGATGCGCTCGATCGCGTCGCCGACGGCTTTGCCCGCACCATCCGCCAGCACGGTCCGGATTCGGTCGCGTTCTATCTGTCGGGTCAGTTGCTGACCGAGGACTATTACGTCGCCAACAAGCTGATGAAGGGCTTTCTTGGTTCGGCCAATGTCGACACCAATTCGCGGCTGTGCATGGCATCGACGGTGGCCGGCCAGCGCCGCGCCTTCGGCGCCGATACCGTACCCGGCACCTATGCGGATCTGGACACCGCGGACCTGATCGTTCTGGTCGGCTCCAACGCCGCCTGGTGCCACCCGGTGCTGTACCAGCGCATGATCGCCAACAAGCGCGCGCGTGGCGCCCGTATCGTTGTCATCGATCCGCGCCGCACCGCCAGCGCGGAGGATGCCGACCTGTTCCTGGCTGTGGCGCCGGGCATGGACACGGCGCTGTTTGCCGGCCTGCTGGTCCATCTCGCCGACACGCTGGCGCTCGACTACCAATATATCGAAGCGCATACCGTCGGCCTGACCGATGCACTGGTGCGGGCGCGCGAGATCGCGCCCGACATGGCGGCGACCGCGGCGGCAACCGGATTGCGCGAGGCTGACGTCGAAAAATTCTTCGCGCTGTTCCGCTCGACCGAAAACACCGTCACGTGTTTCTCGCAAGGGGTGAACCAGTCGGCGCAGGGCACCGACAAGGTCACCAGCATCATCAACTGCCATCTCGCCACCGGCCGCATCGGCAGGCCCGGCATGGGACCTTTCTCGCTCACCGGTCAGCCCAATGCGATGGGCGGCCGCGAGGTCGGCGGGCTTGCCAACCAGTTGGCGGCGCACATGAATTTCAGCGCGCCGGAGATCGACCGGGTCGGCCGCTTCTGGAACGCGACCGCCATGGCCCGGCACGAAGGCCTCAAGGCGGTGCAGATGTTCGAGGCGATCGAGCGCGGCGCCATCAAGGCGCTGTGGGTGATGGCGACCAATCCCGCGGTGTCGTTGCCGCGCGCCGGCGCCATGCAAGACGCCATGCGCAAGCTCGATCTGTTCGTGGTGTCGGAGAACATGCTGTCCAACGACACCGTCAATGCCGGCGCGCAGATTCTGTTGCCAGCGGCGGCCTGGGGCGAGAAGGACGGCACCGTCACCAATTCGGAGCGCCGCATCTCGCGGCAGCGGCCGTTTCTGCCACTGCCGGGCGAAGCCAGAGCCGACTGGTGGATCGTGGGAGAAGTGGCGCGGCGCATGGGCTTCGGCGCGGCGTTCGATTATCGCTCGGCCGCCGACATCTTCCGTGAACACGCGGCGCTGTCGGCGTTCGAGAATGACGGCACGCGCGATTTCGATATCGGTGCCTTGGCTTCGCTCGGCGACGAGGATTACAACGCCCTCGACCCGGTGCAGTGGCCGGCTTCTTCACCCTCCCCTGAAAGGGGAGGTAAAGAGAAGCGGTTCTTCGCCGACGGCCGGTTCTACACGCCGGACGGCAAGGCGCGGCTGATCGCGCCGGAGCATCCGCTGCCGCGCGTGGCGCTGACGCCGGAGTTTCCTTTGCGGCTCAACACCGGCCGGGTGCGCGACCAATGGCACACCATGACGCGCACGGGCCTGAGCCCGCGACTCGGCGCGCATCTGCCGGAGCCGTTTGTCGAAGTGCACGCGGCTGACGCGGCGGCCATGGGACTCGTCGATGGTGGTTTTGCTCGCCTTGCCTCGCCCTACGGCGCGTGCGTGCTGAAGGTGAAGATCAGCGAGGGCCAGCAGCGCGGCGCGCTGTTTGCGCCGATCCACTGGAGCCATGAGACGGCCTCATCGGCGCGCATCGGCGACCTGGTCGGGCCGGCCAACGATCCATATTCCGGACAGCCCGAGTCCAAGGCGACGCCGGTCGTAATTGTGCCGGTTGATTTCGCCTGCCGTGGCTTCGCGCTGTCGCGCGCGCCATTGGCTTTGCCTGAGGGTACCTGGTGGGCGCGGGTCGCGGTGGCGCAGGGCGAGGGGTTGCTGCTCGCCAGCAACGACACGCCGGATGTTTGGCACGCCCGCGCGCAGACGATGTTCGGCACCGGCGCCGAACTGGCCGAATATGTCGACGCGCCGCGCCGTAGCTACCGCGTCGCCGCCTTTGTCGATGGCCGCCTGGTAGGCTGCCTGTTCATCGGCGCGGCCGGCGCCGTGCCGTCATGGGACGCGGTGAAGGCGCTGTTCGAGGCGGAGAATCTGGGCGAAGCGCAGCGGCGGTCTGTGCTGTCCGGCAAATCGGCCGACGGCCTCGCCGATCCGGGCCCGGTGATCTGCGCCTGCTTCGGCGTCGGATTGAACACCATACGCGCCGCGCTTGCGAGCGGCGCGGCGGCCAGCGTCGCCGACATCGGCGCCGCGTTGCGCGCCGGCACCAATTGCGGCTCCTGCCTGCCCGAACTCAAGAGGATCGTCAGCCATGACCGCATCCCGCAAACCGCTTGAAGCACCTCCGCCGCGCATGGCGCCGCTGGCGCGGCTGCCGGTGTTTCTGGCGCTCGCCGGAAAGCGTGTGGTGCTGGTCGGCGACGGTCAGGCGGTGGACTGGAAGCGGGAATTGCTGGAAGCGGTTGGCGCCAATGTGCAGCGCTATGCCGTCAACGAATGGATGCCGGGCGATCTGCGCGGCGCCGCGATCGCCGTCGGCGGCTTTGACGACGATGCCGCGGCTCATGAATTTTGCGCGGCGGCGCGCGCCGCCGGCGTGCCGGTCAATGTGATCGACAAGCCCGCTTACTGCGACTTCGCCTTCGGCGCCATCGTCAATCGCTCGCCGCTGGTGATCGGCATTTCCACCGACGGCGCGGCACCGGTGTTCGCACAAGCGATCCGCGCCAAACTGGAGGCGCTGCTGCCGAACGGCTTTGCCGGCTGGGCCGCCGCGGCGGCGCGCTGGCGCGACGCGGTCAGGGAATCGGGGCTGTCTTTCGCCGGGCGCCGGAACTTCTGGCAGAAATTCACCGCGCATGCGGTCGCCCATCCGGATGCTACGCCGCGTGACGGCGACTTCGATCGCTTCATTGCCGACGTCAAAGGGCTCGGCAGCGCGGTCGAACACGGTTCGGTGACGCTGGTCGGCGCCGGGCCGGGCGATCCCGAACTGCTGACGCTGCGCGCGGTGCGCGCGCTGCAAGCGGCCGACGTCATCCTGTTCGACGATCTGGTGTCGTGCGACGTGCTCGACTTCGCCCGCCGCGAGGCGAAGAAGATGCTGGTCGGCAAGACCGGCTTCGGCCCGTCCTGCAAGCAGGACGACATCAATGCGCTGATGGTGAGCCTCGCCAGACAGGGCAAGCGCGTGGTGCGGCTCAAGGGCGGCGATCCGCTGATCTTCGGCCGCGCCACCGAAGAGATCGAGGCCTGCGAGGCCGCCGGTCTTGCGGTCGAGATCGTGCCCGGCATCACCGCGGCGCAGGGCGCGGCGGCCAGGCTCGGCATCCCGCTGACCGGGCGGGCGCAATCGCGCCGCCTGCAATATGTCACCGGCCATGCGCGTGACGGCCAGTTGCCGGGCGACATCGACTGGCGGGCGCTGGCTGATCCGTCGACCACCACAGCGATCTACATGCCGGCCAAAACGCTGGAAGCGCTGGTGGCGCGCGCTATCGCCGAAGGGCTCGACCCGCAGACGCCGGCGCTGGCTATTTCACGGGCCACCCGGCCGGATCAAGCGCAAGTGGCGGCGTCCATTGCCGACCTGCCGGCGCGGCTGGCGGAAGCCAGGCTACCCGGTCCAATGCTGGTCATGATGGGGCGCGTCATGGCGGTCAGAACGCAGCCGAACGCGGCCGGAGCCGATGCTCCGGCCGCTCAGCAAATGGTAATGGCGTAGCGTGGACGTGCTGGACGTCTAGTACCAGCGTCCGCGGCCGTACCAGCCGCCGCCAGCCAGCAGCAGAACCAGAATAATGACAATCAGGAGGGTGCTGTCCATCGCCGTCACTCCGAGGTTGCATCTCTTCGATACAAGCGGCGGCGGCGGAGATTGTTCCAGCGAAAGGAGCCCCGTGACCGGCTCGGGGGGGCGAGGGGGAGGTCACGGGGCTTTACGCGGTTTCCATCACGCATGATGAAGAACCCGAATCGCAACGTCTCGGCAGGCGATCCGTTCCCTGGAACGGCTTGCCATGAAGCGGCCACGACACGGCCCCGAATCAGGAACCTTCTGATCGGCCACAGATTCTCTGTCGAGACCCACGGGAAACGGATCATGGCCGCGCGCGCGAAAAAGAAGATGCAGACATTCCACGCCACGATGATTGTGACGCGGGCCGAAGAGTGGTGCGTCGATGCCACTAGCGCCGAGGAGGCGAAGGCGCTGCTGGCGGCCGGCGAAGGCCACCGGTGCCGGCCGGGCGACGCCCTGCATGTCGAACTGGAGCAACTGTTCGACAACCACTAGCCTAGCGGCAATATGTGCGCCGCTATCGCGTTGGGATCTCGTCGATCTTCACGTCCGGCATCAGCCGCTTCACGTCGGCCTCGCTGCACAGTTCCGTGCCGGCGGTCATGACCGCTGCCGTCCCTGCCGCCATCGCCACCCGGAACGCCTCTGGCCATTCCTTGCCGGCCGCCAGCGCCGAGACCATGCCGCCCAGGAAACTGTCGCCGGCGCCGACTGCGCTGACCGCCTCGATCTCCATCGGCTGCGCCCGCCAGACCTGATCCTTGGTCACCAGCATGGCGCCGTCGTGGCCGAGCGTCAAAGCGACCGCCTCGGTCCATCCGCGTCCGATCAGGTCGCGGCAGGCGCTGGCGCGGTCCGCGTCGGTCTCGAGCTTTCGGCCGCTGAATTCATTCAACTCGTTCTGGTTAGGCTTGATCAATGTCACGCCTTCCTCCAGCGCCGCGCCCAGCGACGCGCCCGAGGTGTCGACGATGATCTTGGCGCCAAGTTTCTTGGCGCACTTCGCGGTCCGGGCAAAGAAGTCCTCCGGCACGCCGGGCGGCACGCTGCCGCTGGCGACGACGAAGCGCGGTCTGTCCGGCAGCGTGGCGAGTTTCTCGAGCACCGCTTCCCATTCGGCGCGGTGCAGCGCCGAACCCGGCAAAACGAAGCGATACAATTCGCCTGTCTCGGTTTCGTAAGCGGTGAAGTTTTCACGCGTCTCGACATGCGATGGTGTCACCATGCTGTCGATGCCTTCGCGTTCGACCAGGCGGTGCAGCAACTTGCCGATGGCGCCGCCGGTCGGGTAGATCGCGGCGACGTTGCCGCCGAGCCGGTGCGCCACCCGCGCGACGTTGATACCGCCGCCGCCGGCGTCGCGCCGCGGCGCCGAGCAGCGCAGCTTTCGCTCCGGCACGATGCGGCCGACATTCACAAACAGGTCGATGGCGGGATTGATGGTGATGGTAACAATATCGGGCACGTTCTGGATTCCATTCCGTCGGTCGCTGAAATTGCTCAGGCTAATCAAGGGAGATTGGTATATTTGTCGCGATGACAACCCTAAGTCGGGTAAATCGGCCGGTAACGGGGATAACTCAACGTTTGCTGGTGCCGAGCGTTCCGCCGTCCCTGTCGCGGGCTGCCGGTGTAGCTGCCATTCGGTTCGGTGCTATATTGCAGGGCGATTCCGCAACGATTCCTTTCGGTGACTGACGCTGCCATGATTCTCCCCGCACGAGCGCGTCTTGCGGCTGTAGCCGTACTGGGGGCGTCGCTGCTGTCGGCGGCGGGTCCTTCGGCCTGGGCGGAGGGGCGACTCGCGTCGCATTACACGATTTCGATGGCCGGCGTGCCGATCGGCCGGATCGTCTGGATCGTCGACATCGCGGAGACGCGTTACACCGCCACCGCCAGCGGAAAGGCCGGCGGCGTGCTGAGCGTGCTGGTGAGCGGCGAGGGTACGGTGACGGCGCAGGGCGCGATCGCCGATCGTCAGCTCAAGCCCGCCACATTCGTGTCCGCCATCACCGATGAAGATGGCGATGGCGAGTTGCGCATGCGTTTTGAGAACGGTGCCGTCAGGGATCTGGTTGCGCCGGTACTGCCGCAGAAGCGCGTGCCGGTCACCGAGGCCCATCGCAGCGGTGTGAGCGATCCCCTCAGCGCGGTGCTGATTCCGGAGACCGACGGCGATCCGCTGGCGTCGGCGAACTGCAACCGGGTGCTGGCGGTCTTCGACGGCCGCCGGCGCTATGATCTCGCGATGACGTTCAAGCGGGTCGACAAGGTCAAGCTCAAGCAGGGCTACACCGGCCTGGTGCTGGTGTGCGGCGTCGTCCTGCATCCGATTGCCGGCCATCGCGCCGACAGTGTTGTGGTGAAATATGTGGCGGGACGCCGCGACATGGAGGCCTGGTTTGCGCCGATTGCCGGCGCCGGCGTTATCGCACCGGTCCGGGTCATGATTCCAACCTTGCTTGGCACGCTGGAGGTGGCGGCCGACCAGTTCGAGGCCGAACGGGCGCCGCCGCGATGAGCGCGGGGGCAGAGCCGTGCCACATTTCGTGGCGACGAGATGTCATACCCGGAATGTGGTTTCCCCGGATGACCGGTCCGCCCGATTGGGGTATGAGACGACGGCTCCCGCCGCGCGCTGCGCCCATTCCCTCCCCGGTAGACCGCTTATCATGACCGACAGTCCCGCCTCCAAGTCCCGCCTCAGCCGCCGTTCGATGATGCTGGGCCTCCCTTTGTTCGTGGCCGGGTGCGGCTTGGGCCCCGACGGGTTCGACGGCTGGCCAGGTTTCGGCGGCGGCTACGGCACTATCAGTGATGGCGGTTTCATCATCCCGGCGCTCGACACGACCTCCATCGATTCCAGTCTGCTGCGCCGGAGCGTCGCCTGGCGCGGCACGCAACGGCCGGGCAGCATCGTCGTCAATATTCCGGAGCGGAAACTCTATCTGATCGCCGAGAACGGGCGGGCCTTGCGCTATTCCGTCGGCGTCGGCCGCGCCGAAGGCCTGAATTTCCGCGGCACTGGCGTCATCGGCCGCAAGGAGAAGTGGCCGCGCTGGACGCCGACCGCCAACATGATGGTGGCGATGCCGCAATACAGGGCCTACGCCGGTGGCATGCCCGGCGGCCTCGACAATCCGCTCGGTGCGCGGGCGCTGTATCTGTTCCGCGGCGGCGCCGACACCTATTTCCGGCTGCACGGCACCACCGAGCCGGAGAGCATCGGCCGCGCCGTCTCCAGCGGCTGCATCCGCCTTTTCAACCACGACATCATCGATCTCTACGAGCGCGTGCCGACCGGTACAACCGTCACCGTGGTCCAGCGCTAAGTCTCAACGCCGCAACTAGCGGCGTTCACTGGCACATTTCAGGATGAATTGCCGCGCGGTTTATGCCAGCCTCGCGGGCCGCCGCGTTTTTCTGCCGGGAGCGCGGCCAACAAGTCCCTGAGGAAACAAGTTCATGAACGTGCATGCCGCCCCAGCCACCACCGAATCCATTCTGATCGAGAAAGACGTCGACGTGCCGATGCGCGATGGCGCGCGGCTCAAGGCCGACGTTTTTCGTCCCAAAGACGGCGCGCGCGTGCCGGCGCTGCTGAACCTCGGTCCTTATCAAAAGGACAAGCTCTGGCTGACACCCGATACCCTGGAGGAAAAGCAGAACCCGTACATGAACTGGGAGACGGCCAATCCGCTGTGGTGGGTGCCGAATGGCTACGCCACCGTGCGCGTCGACGGCCGCGGTAGCGGCAAGTCGTCCGGTCACTTCGAGCCGTGGTCGTTGTCCGAGGCTATCGACTTTTACGACGCCATCGAGTGGGCGGCGAAACAGCCCTGGTGCAACGGCAATGTCGGGCTGACCGGGATTTCCTACTACGCGATGAACCAGTGGTTCGTCGCCAATCTCAATCCGCCATCACTGAAGGCGATCATGCCGTGGGAAGGCGCCGCCGACCTGTACCGCGACGCGCTGTTTCACGGCGGCATCCTCAACGTGTTCATGACCAACTGGGTCACCGCGCATACCCTGCACCACTTGCTGGGCCGCGCTTCGCGCGAGGAACCCGATCGCTGGCGCACCAACGCGCTGTACCGCTGGGTCCGGGCCAGCCTCGACAGCGGTGAACTGCGCGACTCGCAGGCGCAGTGGGACCAGATCAAGGTGCCGATGTACACGGTCGGCAACTGGTCCGGCTTCGGCCTGCATTTGCGCGGCAACACCGAGGCCTACAACCGCGCCGCATCGAAGCACAAGAAGATGCGTATCCACGCCGGCAGTCACGTGCACGCCTTCTATACCGAGGAGGGGCGCACCGATCAGTTGCGCTTCTTCGATCACTGGCTCAAGGGCGTCGACAACGGCATCATGAAAGAGCCGCCGGTGAAGCTGGCGATCCGCAAGGGCAACGACGTGCTGGAGTGGCGGCACGAAAACGAATGGCCGCTGGCGCGCACGCAGTGGACCAAGATGTATTTCGATCTGTCCAAGGCGCCGCCGGAAGGCCAGCCGCAGACCGGGCAACTGGTGACCGAAAATCCGAAGACCACGAGTTCCAGCACCTATTCCACCTTCGGTCTCGGCACCATGGGATCGACCTCGGCCGCTTCGTCGCAGGTGATGGGCGGCGGCGGCATCAAGCCGGGCATGGGCGTGGCGCTGGAAACACCGCCGCTGCTGAACGATGTCGAGGTCACCGGGCCGCTGATGGCGAGCTTCTGGGTGTCGAGCGAATCCGAGGACATGGATCTGTTTCTGACGCTGCGGCATTTCGACGGCGATGGAAATGAAATTCTCGAGACCGGGCAGCAGGGCGCGCCGGTTCCGGTGGCGAAGGGGTGGCTGCGTGTGTCGCACCGCGAGCTCGATCCCGAATTGACGCTGCCCTATCGCCCCTATCACAAGCATCAGCGCCGGCAGTATCTGGAACCCGGCGAAATCGTGAAGGTCGAGGTCGAGATCTGGCCGACCTCGATGGTGTTCTCAAAAGGCCATCGCATCCGGCTCGATGTGCAGCCACGCGACGGCGCCGGCAGCGCGGGCTATCTGCACTACCACGCCGATTACAACACCGGGCGTAACACCATCTATGCCGGTGGCGAGCGGGAGTCCTATCTGCTGCTGCCGGTCATCCCGGCGAAAGCCTGACCGCGGGGGCGTCCGGCCAGAAAGCCCGGATTGATGGGTTTTTGGGCGCAGACATGGTAAATGCGGCCCGCGTCGGCGGGCCGCATTCGGGGCGCGTTGCGATCTTGGCCGATCGGCCTTATCTGCAAGGGGAACGAGGTCCGAGGAAGCCCGATGCCAGCGACCAAGGCGAACGACGAACCGACCGGCGACACGGCCGTTAGTGCCGTCTTGTCGCGACCGCTGCTGGTGTTCGCCGTGTTCGGCGCGCTGATGGTGGCGGCAACCATGACGCTGTGGGGCTACTACGGCACCGCAGTCTTCTTCGAAATGGTCCGCGCCGGCTTCATCGCCTGTTTCTAGACAATCAAGGCAGTAACCGTTCATGACCGCGCGCGCGTCGCATTTTCTGCTCGTTCTGGCAGCCTTCCTCACCGGCCTGGCGATCTTTCTCGGCGTCTTCATCTATGCGACCGGTCAGATGGGCCGCGGCGGCGCGCCGGGCAGTTCAGCGATCGGCGGGCCGTTCAGCCTAATCGATCAGGACGGCAAGCCGATCACCGACCAGGACATGAAGGGCAAGCCGTTTTTGGTGTTCTTCGGCTTTACCCATTGCCCCGATGTCTGCCCGACCGCGCTGTTCGAGGTGTCGGAAGTGCTGCGCGCCCTGGGCACAGACGCCGATCGTACCGGCGCCTTGTTCATCACCGTCGATCCGGAGCGCGACACGCCCGAGGTTCTGAAGAGCTATCTGTCGAGCTTCGATCCGCGGCTGCGCGCGGCGACCGGTGATGCCGCGGCGGTGACGGCGGCGGAGAAAGCCTACCGTGTCTATTCCAAGAAAGTGCCGACGACCGGGGGCGACTACACCATGGATCACACCGCGCTGGTCTACCTGATGGATAAGCAGGGCCGCTTCGTCGCGCCGTTCAATCTCAAGCGGAAGCCCGAGGAAGCCGCCGACGAGTTGCGGAAATATCTCTGACGCCGGCCGTCATTCCGCCAGCGCCCGCGTGACTGCGGCCGGGTCGGATTGAACGATCTTTAGCAGAATGCGCGCGCTGCGCTCCGGATGCCGGCGGCCTTGCTCCCAGTCCCTCACCGCCGATAGCGCAAAGCCGTAGGTCGCGGCGAACGCCTGCTGCGACAGGCCGAGTTCCTTGCGGATTTTCTTGACGTCGATACTGTCGGGCACGTGCACGCGATAGCGCCGCTTGTCCGCGGTGCCATCCAGAAAAGCCCGCGCATCGTCGAGCCCCGCCTTGATCTTGTTGAATGCGCGCTTGCTCATGAGTGTCTCCGGTAGTCATCCAGCATCTTTGCGATCTGTTTGGCTAAATCAGCGCGCTCCGCTGCCGTCAGGTCCGATTTTTCATTTTTGGCGAAAACTGCCAGCAGAAAAACCGGCACGTCATCGCCGCCGAAAAGGTAGACCACACGTGCGCCGCCTCGCTTTCCGCGTCCGCCAAAACCGATTCGAAGCTTTCGAATGCCCCCTGATCCCGGAACGACCACGCCGCATCGCGGTTCTGACGCAACGCGGTCAACGATTGCTGACCTCTCTGCTTCGGTAAACAATCGCTCTGCATCGGCTAGGTAAGGCGGTGTTTCGACCACGGCCTGCACGGAAATCTCCATATACGGCATTGCCGTAGTTGCTTCAAGGGCGGGCCCGCCGCCGACGAGTTGCGGAAGTATCTCTGACGCCGTTCGAAGCTGGCGGCAGTTCGCCGCTCTCGTTCATCGCCTGGAGTTCGCGCTCCAGCGCCAGCAGCGCGCGCATGCGGCTGGCGGCGCGTCGCGACGTCCTGGCCAAACCGTGCTCGGTCTTTTCCCAGGCGTGGGGCGCGGTGATGAGTTGAAACAGCGCCCGCCATGCCGCCAGCGACAGCAGCAGCCAGTGAACCGGCGTCAGGACCAGCACCCAGGCGGTTGAGGTCAGGCCGCGCCGTGACAGGCCGATCCAGCCGAGCAGGGCCGATGTCAGATATCCGATGACGATATTGGCGCCGTAGATCAGCGCCAGCGCCTTGGCCGTCGTGTTCTGGCTGTCCCACATTCCCGCCTCGCTCACCATCGCGTGGACAAGACCGGCCATGAACAGCGGATGCACCAGCGCCGCCAGCACGTTGCCGCCAACGACAAGTTGAAAGGTGACAAAGCCCGCCGGGCCCAGATCGCGCAGCAGCCGTCGCGGCTGCCGCATGTGCACGCGCCAAGTCTGCATCCAGCCTTTGAACCAGCGGGTGCGCTGGCGAAGCCAGGGGCCGAATTGCGCCGGCGCTTCTTCATAGGTCGTCGAGGTGATCATGTCCGAGCGATAGCCGAACCGCGCCAGCCGCATACCGAGGTCGGCGTCTTCTGTGACATTCCAGGAGTCCCAGCCACCGGCCGCGCGCAAGGTCGCGGTGCGAAAGTGGTTGGACGAACCGCCGAGCGGGAGCGGCAGCCGCAGCGTGGCGAGGCCGGGCAGGAACACGTCGAACTGGCCGGCATAGTCGGCGGTGAACAAACGTGCGAGCGGCCTTAGGTAGCAAATGCACCAACTATTCTGCCGATATCCCCGGTCTGTTCGGCTACCGTTCCCGCTTATAACGAGCGGTGATTGCAATGAAACCCTTCAAAGCGGCTAGGCTTCGCGGCGGCACGGGCCGCGCATGAACGCCAAGGGCAACCAATACGCCATTCACGCCTTGAAGGACCGCCGCGCCACGATGGCCGGGGAGATAGCCGCCTTCAAAGAGGCCATCCGGCACCGCGAAGAACAACTGACGCATCTGGACGCCACGCTGCGGGTTCTGGACCCCTCTTACAGGGTGGACACCATCCCGCCCAAGCGCCTCCGCAGGGTGAAGTTATTCGGGAGCGGGGAGTTGAACCGGCTGGTGCTGGACGCGCTGCGGCGCGCGGGCGGCAGGCCCATGACCAACGTGGAAATTGCCGACGCCATCATTACCGCCAAGGGCTACGGGCACGAGGCGCGGCACGCGCTTATTCGGCGGGTGCGGGCGAACCTGTCCTATCTGCTGCGGGAGCGGAACGCCGTGGTGAAGCAGGGCGACCGGTTGACGGCGCGTTGGGCGCTGCCGCGCTAGCCTGTGTCTGCCGCTCTGATTCGCGGGCTGATTCGCCAAATCGCGAGTTATTTGTCGTCTTATGGCGGCAGTTAGTCGTGAAAAATGGCCGAAGCCACAGGTTTTTCAAGCCGCTAGATGTTGTGGTGCTTTAAGGGACTCGGTCTTGACCGCTTTACTACATCTTGTGCTTTAAGCGTTTAAACGGCTCTGTGAATAGCAAGGTTTTGTGTGGTCGGCCGTTGAATTATCCAAAGGAACCGTACATAAAGAAACGCCTCGCCCGTGAGGGCGAGGCGTCTTTGACGGCTAGAAGTCTTCAAAGATAGTCGGTCCGGTAGCTGAACTGGAAGACTGGCAAGTCGCACAGCACCCGATTTGTAATCGGGAGAATGTTGGTTCGAGTCCAACCCGGATCGCCACTTCTAGGGCTCCCTCGTAAGAGGGGGCCCTTTTCTTTAGCGAACAAACGTACCGAATGTCGATTCGCTTTCCGTTAAAGAGTGTAAGACAATGCCCCTACATTGCAAATACAATGTGAACACATTGCGTGTGCGGGGTGTGGACAATGGCGGAGCCGAAGCCGTTTACAATCAATCTGCCTCGTCAAGCCCATGAAATGATTGAGGAATTAATTGAGACTGGGTTGTATGGAGCCAATAGAGCCGAGGTTGCCCGCTCCCTTATTCTCGGTCGTCTAGAGCAACTGGTCGCCGGGCAAACGCTGGTAAGGGCGCGGACAAAGGACAGAGCATCCGCTTCTTAAATTGATGGCTATCAAATACGCCGCTGCCAATATCCCTTCCAGTTCCGGCTGACCTTGTGATTGAGCGCCAGACCAAGTGCGCTATAGGTCAGCGCGCCGTTGTCGAGGCGGCTGTTATTCTCCAGCCAAGCGGCGTGCGCGGCGTACTGGTGAAGGTACTGCGGCGACACCGCGTGGTGCTGGCCATCCACCATGCGGCGAAGGCGTGAGAAAAACGACTCGGCTTGGTTCGTGCAGCTTTCACCGTTGCTGTAAGCGAGCGAGTGATTGACGCGGCCAACTTGCCAGCCAGCGTGCAGGGCATCCCAGTGCGAGGCTTCGTCAGCGTGCATCACCGCCATGCGGTCAACAACGCGCTTGGCGATTTCAACGCCTTCGGCTTCGTGGCGAACCACTGACGTAAGCGTGCGACCCTTGCGCTGGCGCAGCGCGATCACCACGCGGCGCTTGCCGGTTTGATGCTGCGCCAAGCGGCGGTCAACGCGGTTTTCAGCCTTATTCGACGGACGGATATGACCTCCGAAATACGCGCCGTCGATTTCAACTTCGCCCGTCAGCGAAGCGCCGTTGGTTTCCGACGCGAGGGCTTCACGCAGTTTGTGCGCCAGCACGAAAGCGGTCTTGTGCTGGCAATCCAGATCGCGCGCCAACTGCAAGGCGCTGATGCCCTTCGCAGCGTTGGCGATGATGCAGAGCGCGGCCAGCAGATCGACAAACGACATCTTGCGGCTGGCGAGGATGGTGCCGGACGTGACCGAGAATTGCTTGCCGCAGGCAGCACACTTGAAGCGGCGGCGCGTGGTGATCTCGTAGGCATCAACACCGCCGCAGTGCGGGCAGACCGCTTCGCCATCTGTGTTCGGCCAGCGCAGCTTGCGGAAGGTCGTGTAAGCCTTCTCCTCGCCACCGGCATAGATCGCCTTGAGGCTAAGGGTGCGGGCGGCGGCAGAAAGGAGAAAATGTTGGGCCATTGTCATCGCATCCGGTGATATTGTTCACCAGATATCGCGATGGACTTCCCCACATGCAAGTATTATTATCATCGCATCTGATGATAATTTAGGAGCTCGCCGTGGCCAAAAACTCCTTTAAAGACAATCCCTTAACGCAGGAATACGAGGAAAAGGCCAAAAACCTACTCAAATCGGAGCTAAAGCGTCGTGGCATCGGCTACCGGGAGCTTTCGGAAAAGTTGGCGGCTCTCGGCTTACAGGAGACGGAACGCAACCTCGCCAACAAGATCAGCCGTGGCGGCTTTTCGGCGGCTTTCTTTCTCCAATGTCTTGGAGCAATCGGGTGCACCACACTCAGGACGGCCGATGCCGACTAAGTCTTATTCGTCAAACAGGCTCGATTGCTTTGCTATTGGCCCAGCAGGGACAAACCGAATTACCTCCAGAACCTTATAGGACGGTTCGCCCTTCTTTCCCGCGCTATCAATTTCGGTCGTGATTTCTAGCTTCACTTGGTAGGCGTCCTCGACCATCGCGCCGCCGCGCTCCAAGGCTTCGTGAGCAATGTTCGTCTCAGATATGTCGGCGTAGATAACATCCTTGCCGAGTCTGAAACGCCAGCTAGGCGCGCGCTCATCATAAACGGGCGAGTAAACGCTGAGCCATGCAGGGGTGACTTCGACTTCCGGCTCCGTTTCCTTCGTCTCTTCGATACCGACGTTGCATGAAGCAACGATGTGCTCAACGTCGTCGTCCTTTATTTCGTCAACTACAACGTCGCCTTCCTTAAGTTGAACCGTGTCAAACCCCTCCTGACCAAGAGGCAGAAGGGCGTCCCTGGTGGCCCTTAATGCCTTCGGATTTTCCGCTAGGTTGTAAATATGCTGGTGCACATGAACTGTGGCGTCGTCGCCCTGTATTCGGACCTCGACGGTCCCGGTTCTGTCAGAGTCAATTAGCGGAGTGACAGACTCAATTTTCCGACCGCGCCGCCATTTTAAATACGCCAAGTAAGTCCCGGCGACCGTCGCGGGAGGCCCGCCTAATATACCAACCCACTCAAGGACGTTCTTGGCTGACTGGGCCTGCTCGGTCGAAAGCAGCTGCCGAACCTGCTCGTACAGGCCAACAACCAGCTCAAAATTAATATTGAAGCATTTATGCTCAAAGTCAGAGACAACCAACACCTTGGCGGTCGACTTCTTGCCGTTAAATTCCGAGTTTGCCTCGCGAAGAAGACGGCCAAAAGCCAGCAGCGCAGGCGCTAGCGTTTGCACGTCGATCGAATGATCGTCACCGCGATCCTTGCCCAAATAGGCAACGGAAAACTCATGCCTGCTCATGGCAGGCCCCTTATCATCTTCGGCCAAGAACCACCCTCCCCCCAGAGTACTGGGGGGATAGTCGCACAACCTAGGGGCGATGGGAACTGTTGGTGCATTTGCTACCTAAGGCCGCGTGCGAGCCAGCTGTCGCCGGTGTTGTCGATGCAGAGCCGCGCCTGCACGCACGCCAAATTGTCGTCACCGGCTGCGAACGCCTGCAAGGCGCGGCGCAGTTGGTTGGGTTCCGGCCTGTCCTCCGCGTCATAGACCGTCGCGAACGTGCCATGCGCAAACGGCAGCGCAACGTTGAGGGCCTTCGGCTTGGTGCGCGGGCCGCCGCTCGGCACCGGAATTACCGTCACCGGCAGGCGATGAATGCGCGCGGCCAGCGCGGCGCGCGTTTCGCGGTCGTCGGCTTCCACCGCAATAATCAGATCGATTTTCTCGCGCGGATAATCGAGCCGCTCGAGCGCCGACAGCAAGCCGTCGACCGAGGCTGCTTCGCGGTACAGCGCGGCGATCACGGTGTAGACCGGCAGCGTGTCGTCGCCGCCGCCGGCCATCGGCGGCGGTCCGGGCTGCTCGAGCGTGGCGCAAAACAGGCGCAGGCCGAGCCAGGCCAGAAATACCGCGGCCAGCATCAGTTCGCAGGCGAGCAGAGTGATGCCGGGTGCGGCCGCGGCGGCCGCCAGCGTCAGCAGCCCGGCGGCCAGGACCGGCCATCGCGTGCCGCGCTTGGCCGATGGCGCGGCCGACAGCATCGGCCACACTTGCGCCAGCCGCTCCGCGGCGCGTGCGGCGATCGCCTGGCTTGCATGGCGCAGCACGAAACCGTTGAGCCGCGCCGCGCTGGTGAAGCAGAACCGGCGCGCCTGGGCGGGGTCGTCGTCGACAAGGCGCAGCAGTCTCCGCGTTGCCTGGCCGCGCGGGGCCACCACCAGGCGCAAACCGTCGCCCTCAATCAGCGGCAGCAGCCCGGCGGCGGCGGCGTCGATCAGCCGCTCGTCGCTCAGCGGGCACCGATCGCGCGAGACGCGGTCGAGCGGCTCAAACGCCACGCGGGTAGCGGCACCAAGCGCGCGCAGGTAGTCGTCCTCACCGACGGCGCCGGCGGCGATCAGAGCCCGGTCGGCGCCAAAGCCGGTCTTGTCCGCTCGGTCCTCCGCGGCGGCGATGATGCCGGGAGCCAGCATCGGCCGCATGCAGTCGACCTCGGGAAAGCGGCTCGCGGGTGGACGACCGGCCGCGCCGCCATGAGGCCACAGGTCGGCGCGGGCCGCTCCGGTGCCAACTCCCGCCTGCATGCCCCCACCTGCCCATGCCGCCGCCCTGCGCGCGACTATACAGATGATACAACCCTAACGCGAGTCCGGAGTGTAGGGCTGCCATGCGGTGGACGACCCCGGCCCCGATAGCCCCGGCCTGCCGCCGGTGCTAGAAGCCGTTTCATGTCAGGTTTCATGACCACTTTTCTGGTGCCGCTGGCGATCATTGCGGTGGCTGTCGTGCTGGTGCTCGGCCTCGTCAACATGATGCGCGGCGGCTCGCCCAACCGCTCGCAGTCGCTGATGCGATGGCGGGTGCTGCTGCAATTCGTCGCCATCATTGTCATCATGGTGTCGATCTGGATGATGGGCCGCTAGAACCAGGGTCACCGCGATGGTCGTGCTCAACCGCATTTACACCCGCACCGGCGACGACGGCACCACCGCGCTCGGCAGTGGCGCGCGGCGCAAGAAATACGACCTGCGGGTCGAGGCCTACGGCACCCTCGACGAGGTCAATGCCACGCTGGGCCTGGTCCGCCTGCACACCACCGGGGATGCCGCCTTCGATGCCGCGCTTGGCCGCATCCAGAACGACCTGTTCGACGTCGAGGCCGATCTGTGCCTCGCCGAAAAAGGTCCGGGCGGCGCGCGGCTCACGGTCACCGACGTGCAAGTGGCCTGGCTGGAGGGTGAAATCGATCGCCTCAACGCCGACCTGGAGCCGCTGCGCTCCTTTATTCTCCCCGGCGGCAGTCCGGCCTCGGCCTATCTGCACCTCGCCCGCACGGTCTGCCGCCGCGGCGAGCGCATCATGGTGGCGCTGATGGACCAGGCCGGCGAGGAGGTCTCGGCGCCGTCGCTGAAATACGTCAACCGGCTGTCGGACTACCTGTTCGTCGCCGGCCGCTATGCCAACGACAAGGGCGCCAAAGACGTGCTGTGGTCGCCGGGACAGAATCGATAGGCGCACCGGCCGCAGCGTGCGTCGCAGCATAAGCGTTGACATGCCAACGGTGCGGCCTTTAGCTACCGCCGCCTGCCTGAAAGCCCATCTGGGAAAAGGGAAATATGAAAATTCTCGTGCCCGTGAAACGGGTGGTCGACTACAACGTCAAGATCCGCGTCAAACCGGACGGCTCCGGCGTTGAACTCGCCAATATCAAGATGTCGATGAATCCGTTCGACGAGATCGCCGTCGAAGAGGCGATCCGTCTCAAGGAAGCCGGCAAGGCGACCGAGATCGTGGCGGTATCGATCGGACCGGCGCAGGCGTCCGAGACCATCCGCACTGCTTTGGCCATGGGCGCCGACCGCGGCATCCTGGTGAAGAGCGAAGGCACCGTCGAGCCGCTGGCCGTCGCCAAGATCCTCAAGGCCATTGTCGAGGCCGAACAGCCGGGGCTGGTTATTCTCGGCAAGCAGGCGATCGACGATGACAGCAACCAGACCGGCCAGATGCTGGCCGCGCTGCTGGGCTGGTCGCAGGGCACCTTCGCCTCCAAGATCGTGATCGACGGCGACAGCGTGGCGGTGACGCGCGAAGTCGATGGCGGCCTGCAGACCGTGAAGCTGAAGGCGCCGGCGATCGTCACCACCGATCTGCGGCTGAACGAGCCGCGCTACGCCTCGCTGCCGAACATCATGAAGGCCAAGAAGAAGCCGATCGACGAGAAGTCGCCGGCCGATTACGGCGTCGACACCGCGCCGCGGTTGCAGGTGCTGAAGACCACCGAGCCGCCGGGCCGCAAGTCGGGCGTGAAGGTGGCCTCGGTCGCCGAACTGGTCGACAAGCTCAAGAACGAAGCGGGGATTCTATAGATGGCAACGCTTCTGCTCGCCGAGTTTTTCCCCTTGTCATGGCCGGGCTTGTCCCGGCCATCCCGATCGGGCAGGCGCAGTGCCCGCCTGAGCGGGATCACCGGGACAAGCCCGGTGATGACACTTCAGTTTGCGGGGACGTCTCAATGACAATTCTTCTGCTCGCCGAACACGACAACAAGATCCTCAAGGACGCCACCCACAAGGCGCTCACCGCCGCCAAGGCGATCGGTGGCGACATCCATGTGCTGGTCGCCGGCAAGGATTGCCAGGCGGTCGCCGACAGCGCCGCCAAGCTCGACGGCGTCGCCAAGGTGCTGCTGGCTGACGCTGCGGCTTACGAACACAATCTGGCCGAGGGGCTGGCCGCCCTGATCGTGTCGCTGGCCGGGCCCTATGACACGCTGATCGCGCCGGCTACCACCAACGGCAAGAACGTGATGCCGCGCGTCGCCGCGCTGCTCGACGTCATGCAGGTGTCGGATATCACCAAGGTGATCGCGCCGGACACCTTTGAGCGTCCGGTCTATGCCGGCAACGCGATCCAGACGGTCAAATCGACCGACGCCAAGAAGGTCATCACCGTGCGCACCTCGACCTTCCAGGCCGCGGGCGAGGGCGGTTCGGCTAACGTCGAGGCCGCCACGGCCGCCGCCGATCCGGCGCTGTCGACCTTCGTCGGCGAGGAACTGTCGAAGTCGGACCGGCCCGAACTGACCTCGGCCAAGATCATCATCTCCGGTGGCCGCGCCATGCAGAACCGCGAGAACTTCGCCAAGTACATCGAGCCGGTGGCCGACAAGCTCGGCGCCGCGGTCGGCGCCTCGCGCGCGGCGGTCGATGCCGGCTACGCGCCCAACGACTGGCAGGTCGGCCAGACCGGCAAGGTGGTGGCGCCGGAGCTCTACATTGCGGTGGGTATTTCCGGTGCGATCCAGCATCTCGCCGGCATGAAGGACTCCAAGGTGATCGTCGCCATCAACAAGGACGAGGAAGCGCCGATCTTCCAGGTTGCCGACTACGGTCTGGTCGCCGATTTGTACCAGGCGCTGCCGGAACTGGATGCGGAACTGGCCAAACTTGGCCGCTGACCGGGTTGCAGGTTTAATGCGGCACCGGTGGCGTTACCGCGCGGTTCGTCGTAAAAGTGCATAGAAACTAAACCGAAACCGAAGCCAAGAGCCGGGTCTTCGCATCGATCGGACAAAAGTTATGGCGGTGAATATTCAAACTGTCGGCGTCATCGGCGCAGGCCAGATGGGCAACGGCATCGCCCATGTCTGCGCGCTGGCCGGCTTTTCGGTGATGCTCAACGATGTTGCCCCCGACCGCATCAAGGCGGCGATGGCGACCATCAATGGCAACATGGCGCGTCAGGTCGGCAAGAAGCTGATTACCGAAGAGGACCGCAAGGCGGCGCTGGCGCGCATCAAGCCGGCGGAGAAATACGACGATCTGGTCGGCTGCGATCTGGTGATCGAGACCGCGACCGAGAAGGAAGAGGTCAAGCGCCGGATCTTCACCGACCTGTGCGCGTCGCTCAAACCCGACGCGATGATCGCCACCAACACGTCGTCGCTGTCGATCACCCGGCTGGCCTCGTCGACCGACCGCCCCGAGCGCTTTATCGGCATTCATTTCATGAATCCGGTGCCGCTGATGGAACTGGTCGAAATCATCCGCGGCATCGCCACCGATGACGCGACCTTCGAGAGCAGCAAGGAATTCGTCGCCAAGCTCGGCCGCACCATCGCGGTGTCGGAAGATTTCCCGGCCTTCATCGTCAACCGCATTCTGCTGCCGATGATCAACGAGGCGATCTACACGCTCTACGAGGGCGTCGGCAATGTCGAGGCGATCGACACCGCCATGCGGCTCGGTGCGCATCATCCGATGGGGCCGCTCGAACTGGCCGACTTCATCGGCCTCGACACCTGCCTGTCGGTGATGCAGGTGCTGCACGAAGGGCTGGCGGACACCAAGTACCGGCCATGCCCGCTGCTGGTGAAATATGTCGAGGCCGGCTGGCTTGGCCGCAAGACCCAGCGCGGCTTCTACGACTACCGCGGCGACAAGCCGGTGCCGACGCGGTAACTTTTTCTTGTCCCGGGCGCGGCGCAATGCGAAGCAGTGCGCCGCTGAACCGGGACCGTCCAAATTCTGAATTCGTAACGATCCCGGGTCTGCGGCGCGCCGTTCACTGCGTTCACGCTGCGCCGCGCCCGGGACGCGTATCTGCTACGCTGCCATGTCCTCAAAATCGCCCATCTGCGCATCGAGCGCCCGCTTGAACGCGGGGCGTGCTTCGCACCGCAGGCGATAGGCCTCCAGCACCGGGATGCTGGCGACCAGGTCGCACTGCCGCGGAATGCGCAGCACCGTCGTCATCAGCAGATCGGCAGCGGTGAAGCGATCTTCCAGATAGTCGCGATCGTTCAGCCATGCGGCAAGCGATTGAAGTCTCATCTGCGCCATTGCGAGCGCCTGCGGCCGGCGTTGTTTGGCCCAGTCCTCGTTCGGATCGAACAGGTCGATCGTCGTCAGGTTCTGGATCGGCGGCTCGATCGTGTTCATCGCCGCGAACATCCAGGCGATCATGCGGCTGCGGCCGGCGGCGTCCGATGGCGCCAGCACGTCGGACTGTTCGGCGATGCGCATGACAATGGCGGCGGATTCAAACATCGTGAAGCCGTCGTCGTCGATGGCCGGCACCTGTCCGAACGGCTGCATCGCGCGATAGGCCGGCGTATCCTTGTCGTCCTGTCCGATCCGCAGCGTCTGGTAGGGCTGCCCGGTCTCCTCGAGCGCCCAGCGGACCCTCAGGTCGCGCACCAGCCCCTTGGCGAACGGCGGCACCGAACGAAATGCACTCAACGTGATCATGGTCCTGAACTTTCTGTTTGGATGAAGCGCTTCAGCCGCAGCACGCCGCTTTGGCGATCGGCGCCTGTTCGTATTCGTCGTGGCGCTTGACCCACGACATGGTGAAGGGCAGCGCATCCTCGTCGCGGCCTTTGGGCACGAGGTCGAGCAGGTTGTAGGCGCCGACGATGATGTCGAGACCGCGGGCATAAGTGGAGTAGGTGCGGAATACCTCGCCGGCTGTGTTCCGGACGAAGACGCTGATGCCCGGCATTTCGTCGCCATAGACCTCGGTCGAGCCGAAATTGTAGATGCCTTCCTTGCCGACCTCGTCTTTGGGGAACGAGACCTTGAAGTCGTAGTTGAAGTCGTTGCCGTTCGACGACACCCACTTGAATTTCCAGCCCATGCGCTTCTTGTAGGCCTCGATCTCGGCCAGCGGCGCCCGCGAGATGGCCAGCATCGTCACATCGCGCTGGCCGAGGTGCGGTATTGCGCCGTCGAAATGATCGGCCACATACGAGCAGCTCTTGCAGCCTTCGCCCCAGCCGGGCGCCAGCATGAAGTGGTAGACGATCAACTGGCTCTTGCCGGCGAACAGGTCGGCCAGCGTCTCGCGGCCGTGCGGACCGTCGAACACGTAGGGCTTGTCGACCTTGACCCAGGGCAGCGCGCGCCGCTCCGCACTCAGGGCGTCGCGCGCCTTGGTGAATTCCTTCTCCCGGGCGAGCAGCGCCTTGCGCGCCGCCATCCAGTCTTCCTGCGATACCGTCGTATGTTGCATGGCGTTCTCCTTTCACATCTTGACGGGTGTCATCCAGCAGATGCCGGCGCCACCGGGTTCGGTGAGGACGGCGATACGGCCGACCTCCGGGACATCGAAGATCGGCCGCATCAGCCGGGCGCCGAGGGCCTGCGCCTGCTTCACCCGGGCATCCACGTCGTCGACGGCGATGTAGGGCAGCCAGCCTTCCGGCACGTTCGCGCATTCGGGGCCCTCAAGCGGAAACAGGCCGCCGATGCGCTGGTCGCCCATCTTGGCGATCCAGTAGGTGCCGTTGGGACTGGGCATCGATTCAAAGGTCCAGCCCAGCGCCTTGGCGTAGAAGGCCTTCGCCTTGTCGATGTCGTGGGTCACCAGTTCGTTCCAGATGAAGCTGCCGTGGGCCATCGTTCACGCCTCCAGATACGCGGTGAGTTTGCCGACGATCTCGGTCCAGCCGCGGTTGTGGCCGTCGCGCGCCGCCTCGTCGAAGAACTGCTCGTGCAGCAGCGTCATCAGGGAGCCGTCGCCGTCCGGCTTGATGGTGACCGTGACCAGCGACTCCCGCTCCGGCGTCGACTTCCAGGCCCAGGTGAAGACCAGCTTTTCGTTCGGCACGACTTCACGATAGATGCCGCTGACGTCGTGCACGTCGTCGGCCATGATCATCTGGATGCGATAGCGTCCGCCGACCCGTGTGTCGCTCTCGGCGACCACCTTCTGGACGTCTGTCGGTCCCAGCCAGCGCGCCATCAGGTCCGGCGTGGTCCACGCCGCGAAGACTTTCGCCGGCGGGGCGTTGAGGCGGCGCTTGATGGTGAGGCTGGGTTTGACGGCGGTATCGGTGGACATGGGTCTTCCTCCAGGAATGCGGCGAGTTGATCGAGACGGTCGGTCCAAAAGCGCTGGTAGCGGTTGAGCCAGTCGTTGGCGTCCCGCATCGGCTCGGCGCGCAGGCGGCACGACACCGTGCGGCCTTCCTTGTTGCGGGTGAGGAGGCCGGCCTCGGTGAGCACATCGAGATGTTTCATCACCGCCGGCAGCGACATCGCGAAGGGCCGGGCGAGATCGCTGACCGACAGCGCGTCGGTTTCGCTCAGCCGCGCCAGCAGCGCGCGCCGGGTGGGGTCGGCGAGGGCGGCGAAGGTGCGGTCGAGGGTCGGGGCTGAATAGTAAACCATGTGGTTAAGTATAGGCGCGCGGCCGCCGCTGTCAAGCCATTCCGCCGCAGTCGCAGGTTCAGGTTTGATTCACTTTATCGCCCTAGCGTGGCCGGCATGGCCCCGACATCCTTCGCCCATGCCATGGTGGCCGGCCAGATGAGCCAGTTGCAAAGCGCCATGGCGGCGAAAATGCTGCGCATGAATGCGGACGCCGCCGGCGACATCGTCAAGGTGATCGAGGCCGCGCAGCAGAACATGCAGAGCCTCGCCAACGTGGCGGCCGGCGTCGGTCAGAACCTCAATATCAGCGTTTGAGGACGAGCACGGTCTCCGCCCCGATTGTTTCAGCCGACCAACGGCGCTTTGCTCGTTGAGCGCTTCTATTGCGCCCTGTTGTCGTCTTCACGGCCGCAGCCATATGGTCCTATTGTGCGGTTACACACGTCAAGGTAGCGTTCCCAATAAAGGGGGGCGGCCGGTGATAAAAATTACATTTGCTGCAGTTGCGCTCTTGCTAACCATTCCTTCTGCTGAGGCTCAGGTTGCACGGAACGTCGCCGAGTTTTGCCGTATCTTTAATTCGGTATGTATCAGAACCTGTCCGACCGTGTCGGGGAATTGCGCGTCCGAGTGCGCGTCACGTCGCGCAGCATGCGTGAAGTCGGGATGTTTCCATTTCAATAGTCCGGGGCCGCGTTGCTTTAGCAATGCGAGCGACCGGGCGTTGACTGACGTGAGTCGCGCTCCCAACCCGGAGGCTGAACGGAAACGGCGTGGGATCAAATAATGGTCTTAGTGCAGGAGTAATACGACACTGATTGCCGATGATTGGCATTGTCCAATCTGCCTGGAGCATCTTGCGGCACGTCACCGCAACGGGGCGGCGAGCGTGCTGTATCCGGTCCACAGGATCTGGATGCCGATGCACAGCAGGATGAAGGCCGACAGCCGCACCACGACATTGGTGCCGCTCTTGCCCAGCAGCGCGATGGTGCGTTCGGCGAAGCGGTAGCAGATGTAGACCGTCAGCGCGACGGCCAGGATGCCGCCGATTGCCGATCCGGCCAGCAGCGCGAGATGCGGAAGGTCGACCGGCCCGGTCGGCCGCTGGCTGCCGAGCGCGATGGCGACCGAGATCGAGCCCGGGCCGACCGTCAGCGGCATGGTCAGCGGATAGAACGAATCGACCGCCGCCGGATGGCGCACCGCGCCGGCCGCGCGCTGATCCTCGGAATCGGTGCCGCTGTGCAGCAGCTTCCAGGCAAAGGCGATCAGCACCAGCCCGCCGGCGATGCGCACCACCGGCAGTGTGATGCCGAAGAACACCAGAAGATGGGAGCCGATGAACATCGAGCCGGTCAGCAGCAGCAGGCTGTTGATGGCGACGCGACGTGCCAGCATGTTGCGCTCGTCTTCCGAACAGGAAGCTGTCAGGCCGAGAAAGATCGGTGCGCCGCCGATCGGATTGACGATCGGAAACAGGCCGGCATAGACCAGCAGAAAGGCGTTGGAAAAATCGGCTGTCATGAGGCCCCCGCGCGTGCGCGCAGCCTAGTGGGGATTCGCTGCGGCGGGAACGGGCCTCTTTGCTACTTCGGCAGCGCCGCCTGGATCAGCCTGACGGCGTCGTCGCTGGCCCAGTCGGCCGGTCCGGCGATGGTGGCGATCTCGCAGCCGGACGGGTCGATCAGCAGCGTGGTCGGCATGCCGAAGGCGCGGCCGACCGCCTTGAGGTCCTGAAACGTCCTGGCGTTCGGATCGGCGTAATAGCCAAGTTTGTCGATGCCGACCTCCTTGAGCCACGCCTTCGGCTTGTTGGGATCGCGGGTGTCGATGTTGACCGCCACAACCTCGAAGCCGGGTCCGCCCAATTTCACCTGCAACGCCTCCAGCGCCGGCATTTCCTCGCGGCAGGGCACGCACCATGTCGCCCACAGGTTGAGCAGCACGGTGCGGCCGCGCCAGTGGGCCAGCGTCAGCGGTTTGCCGTCGGCGTCCTGGAAGGCGAGTTCGGGCACTTGCAACGGGCTCTTGGCGGCGCTGACGGCCGCCACCTCGCCGCGGGCGAAGGGGGCCACTTTCCGCGCCAATTCCACCGCCGGCCGGCAGGCGGCGGCCGCGGCCGTGTCGCTGCCCGCATTGCGAGTCAGGGTCGCAATCCCGTATACCCCGGCCAGACCGACGGCCACGCCGGCGACACCGCCCAGCAGAACCAGCAGCAGCCGTTTCCGGGCCTGTTTCTGGGCGGGCGTTTTGGTGGGGCTTTCGGGGGCGGGTTCGGTCATGAGCAGCGATATTCCGGTGATAAAGTCATGAGCAACAAAATGTGGGGCGGCCGGTTTGCATCCGGTCCCGGCGCGATCATGGAGGCGATCAACGTCTCCATCGACTTCGACCGGCATCTTTACCGGCAGGACATCGCCGCGTCCAAGGCCCATGCCGGCATGCTGGCCAAGCAAGGCATCATTACGGCCGACGATGCGAAAAAGATCGCTCACGGTCTAGACACGATCCTGTCAGAGATCGAGTCCGGCAAATTCAAGTTCAAGCGTGCGCTGGAAGACATCCACATGAACGTGGAGGCCCGGCTGACCGAGATGATCGGCGCCCCGGCCGGCCGGCTGCACACCGCACGCTCGCGCAATGACCAGGTCGCGACCGATTTCCGGCTGTGGATGCGCGACGCCATCGACGCGGCCGATATCGCGCTGGCCGACTTCCAGCGGGCGCTGGCGCAGAAGGCGCTCGAGCACGCCGACACGGTGATGCCGGGCCTGACCCATCTGCAGACCGCGCAGCCGGTGACCTTCGGCCATCACATGCTGGCCTATGTCGAGATGGCGGCGCGCGACCGCGGCCGCTTTGCCGACGCCCGCAAGCGGCTCAATGAATCGCCGCTCGGCTCCGGCGCGCTGGCCGGCACCTCGTTCGATCTCGATCGCGAGATGACGGCGAAGGCGCTCGGGTTCGACCGGCCGTCGGCCAATTCGCTCGACGCCGTGTCCGACCGCGACTTCGCCATGGAGACGCTGTCGGCAGCCTCGATCACGGCGGTGCACCTGTCGCGGCTGGCGGAGGAGATCGTGATCTGGACCTCGCCGCTGACCGGCCTCGCCAAGCTGTCGGACAAATACACCACCGGCTCGTCGATGATGCCGCAGAAGCGCAATCCCGACGCCGCCGAACTGGTGCGCGCCAAGGCCGGCCGCATCATCGGCGCGCTGAGCGCGCTGCTGATCGTGATGAAGGGCCTGCCGCTCGCCTATGCCAAGGACATGCAGGAGGACAAGGAGGGCGTGATGGACGCGCTCTCGGCGCTGTCGCTGTCGATCGCGGCCATGGCCGGCATGGTTGCCGATCTCGAGCCCGACACCAGGCGCATGCATCAGGCCGCCGGTGAGGGCTATGCCACCGCCACCGATCTGGCCGACTGGCTGGTGCAGGCGCTGAAGATTCCGTTCCGCGAGGCGCATCACATCACCGGCCGCATTGTCGGCAAGGCGGCCGACGAAGGCGTCGCGCTCGACGCGCTGCCGCTTGCGGCGATGCAGGCGATCGAGCCGCGCATCACCAAGGATGTGTTCAGCGTGCTGTCGGTCGAGCGCTCGGTGAAGAGCCGTGCCTGCTACGGCGGCACCGCGCCGAAGAACGTGCGCTCCCAGGCGCAGAAATGGCTCAAGAAGCTCGGCAAGGCCGGCGCCTAAGCCAATGCCGAACCCCGTGCAGAGCCGGGCCCGGCTGGGCGGTTTTCTCATCGGCCTCGCCGCCTTCGCGGCAAGCCTGCTGCTGCCGGCGCCCGAGGGACTGACGCCGGAAGCGATGCGGGTGGCCGGGGTCGCCGCCTTGATGGCGTCATGGTGGATCGTCGAGGTCATCCCGGTGTCGGCCACGGCGCTGCTGCCGGTGGTGCTGTTTCCGCTGGTCGGCATCGCGCCGCTGGGCGCCGCCACCGCGCCCTATGCCGATCCGATCGTTTTCCTGTTTCTCGGCGGCTTCATTCTCGGCATCGCCACCCAGCGCTGGGAACTGCACCGGCGGATCGGCCTCGGCATCATCGCAGCGGTCGGTACCTCGCCGGCGCGCATGGCGGCCGGCCTCATGTTGGCCACCGGCTTTCTCAGCATGTGGGTCAGCAACACCGCGACGGCGCTGATGATGCTGCCGATCGCCACCTCGGTGCTGGCGCTGTTCGAGCGCAATCTCGACGACACGCGCTCCAAGGAAAATCTCGGTATTCTGTTGATGTTGTCGGTCGCCTATGGCGCCAGCATCGGCGGCCTCGCCACCCTGATCGGGACGCCGCCAAACGCCTTGCTGGCCGGACTGATGGCGCGCGAATACGGCATCCAGATCGGCTTCGCGCAGTGGATGATGCTGGGTGTGCCGGTATCGGCGGTGATGCTGGCGGCGGCGTGGCTGGTTCTGACGCGGATGCATCCGGTGGCGCTGACCAATGCCGTCGACATGGACGACGTGATCGGCCGCGGCCGGCGCGAACTCGGCGCGCTGACGCCGGCGGAAATCCGCGTCATCGGCGTACTGGTCGCCGCCGCGTTTGGCTGGATGTTCCGGCCGCTGTTGGCGCCGCTGCTGCCCGCGCTCAATGATACAACCGTCGCGGTCGCGGCGGCGCTGGCGTTGTTTCTGTTGCCGTCCGGCATGCCGAAGGGCGGCCGCCTGCTCACTTGGGACGATCTGCAAGCCTTGCCGTGGGGCGTGTTGCTGCTGTTCGGCGGCGGCTTGACGTTGGCGGCCGCGATCGATTCCTCGGGCCTGGCCGCCTGGCTGGCTTCGGCAATGTCGGGGCTCGGCGCCTGGCCGGTGATCCTGATCGTCGCCGCCGTGACCGTCGGCATGATCTTTCTCACCGAACTCACCAGCAACACCGCGAGCGCGGCGACCTTTCTGCCGTTCGCCGCGGCCGTTGCCATCAGCCTTGGCCTGGCGCCGCTGGTACTGGCGGTGCCGCTGGCGCTGGCCGCCAGCTGCGCCTTCATGCTGCCGGTGGCGACACCGCCCAACGCCATCATCTTCGCCAGCGGCCGCATCACCATCGCCCAGATGGCGCGCGCCGGCCTCTGGCTCAATGTCGTTGCAGCCGCTGTCATTATCGCGGCCGGTTATCCCCTCATCGGCTTTCTGTTCGCAAAATAGCCTTCCGGTCTGCTAAGCTGCGCCCCGAACGTGGAGTTGCCTGTGACCCGACCGAATCGCGATTTTTCCCGTCTTGCCCTGGTTGTGGCGCTGGCCGCCTCGCTCGGGCTGACGGCGTGCGGCCGCAAGGGCCCGCTCGATCCGCCGCCCGGCGCCCAGCAGCAAGGCCAGTCGCAACAAGCCGAGCCGCAGCCGACCGCTGCCGGGCTGCTCAATCCGATGGCGGCGCCGATCGGCGGCCAGACCACCAGTGCCGGTGCCGGCGTCGATGCCGACGGCCGGCCCATGGCGCCGGTTGGGCCGAAGCGATCGTTTCCCCTCGATGTTCTGCTGAACTAGAAATCGCGCGCCACCGGGCTCACATCGGATGCACCATTTTGCGTACCGCGACGGCGTCCTGCACGCCGAGCAGGTCAGGCTCGACACGCTGGCCGATGCGGTCGGCACGCCGTTCTATTGCTATTCGACCGCGACGCTGACCCGCCACTACAAGGTGTTCGCCGGCGCCTTCGCCGATGTCGACGCGCTGGTGTGCTACGCCATGAAGGCGAATTCCAATCAGGCGGTGCTCAAGACGCTGGCCAATCTCGGCGCCGGCGCCGACGTGGTGTCGGAAGGCGAACTGAAGCGCGCCCGCGCCGCCGGCATTCCGGCGAACAAGATCATGTTCTCCGGGCTCGGCAAGACCGCGCGCGAACTGGCGCTGGCGGTCGATGAAGGCATTCTCTGCATCAACGTCGAGTCGGAGCCCGAGCTTGCCCTGCTGTCGTCGATCGCGGCGGCGAAGGGGCGCACGGCGCACATCTCGGTGCGCGTCAATCCCGACGTCGACGCCAGGACCCATCACAAGATTTCGACCGGCAAGGCCGAGGACAAGTTCGGCATTCCCATCAGCCGCGCCCGCGCGGTTTACGCGCACGCGGCGACGCTGCCGGGCCTCAAAGTGGCCGGCGTCGATATGCACATCGGCAGCCAGATCACCGACCTCGATCCGTTCGGCGACGCTTTCGCGCTGCTGGCCGATTTCGTGCGCACGCTGCGCGGCGACGGCCACACCATCAGCCATGTCGATCTCGGCGGCGGGCTCGGCATTCCCTATCGTGACGACAACGAACCGCCGCCGCATCCCGAGCAATATGCCGACGTGGTCAAGCGCGCCACGCGCGATCTCGGCTGCAAGCTGATCTTCGAGCCGGGCCGGCTGATTGTCGGCAATGCCGGCATCCTGGTCACGCGCGTGCTGTTCGTGAAGCACGGCGACGCCAGGCACTTCGTTGTCGTCGACGGCGCCATGAACGACCTGATCCGGCCGACGCTGTACGACGCGCATCACGAAATCTGGCCGGTCACCGAGCCGCAGCCGTCCGCGCCGCGCCTGCGCGCCGACGTGGTCGGCCCGGTCTGCGAGAGCGGCGATTTTCTCGCGAAGGACCGCGATCTGGTGGAGCCGGTATCCGGCGCGCTGCTGGCGGTGATGACGGCGGGCGCCTATGGCGCAGTGCAGGCTGGCACCTACAACACCCGCCCGCTGGTGCCGGAGGTGCTGGTGAACGGCACCGAATGGGCCATCGTCCGTCCGCGTTTGGATGCCGAGGCCCTGATCGCCCTCGACCGCCTGCCGGACTGGCTGTAGCGGCGGCTTCAAGCCGCCTGCGCATTTTACCGCTCGAAGGCCGGTAACATCACGGTGATCGCGCTTGACGGTGATCCGTCGCCTTGATCCCGGCGCATTGATTTTGCTCGATCGACCGCAATTGTCGGGGCCGTCATGCAACTCTGCGACTGGCCTGGGAATTGCCTCAGTTATAGGCTGACGTGCCAGTCTGGCGTGATAGCCTGTCGGAGACAGATTCTCCGTGCGCCCCGGCGTGGAGCCGCTTTTGGACGGTTTGGAAGACCAGCAAGACGGCCGGCCGCAATCGACGCGGCTTCTGCTGGCGCAGGCGCTGAAGCGCGCCCGCGGCAGCCTGCTGTGGGAACGGCTGTGGCCGGCGCTCGCCACACTCGCCACCGCGATCGGCCTGTTTCTGGCGCTGTCCTGGGCCGGGCTGTGGCTGGCGCTGCCGCCGCTGGCCCGCGCCATCGGCCTTGTCATATTCGGCCTGCTGACGCTGGCGGCCGCGTTCCCGCTGCTGGCGCTGCGCTGGCCGAGCGAGAACGAGGCGCTGCGCCGGCTTGACCGCAGCAGCGGCGAAACCCACCGGCCCGCCACCGCGATCACCGACGAACTCGCCGCCAACGGCCACGACCCGGTGTCGCAGGCGCTCTGGCAAGCGCATATCGAACGCGCGCTCTTGTCTGCCAAGAAACTCAAGGCCGGCTGGCCGTCGCCGAAACTGTCGCTGCGCGATCCGATGGCGCTGCGCGCGCTGACTCTCTTTCTCGTCGTGGCCACCTTCTTCGCCGCCGGCGGCGAACGCATATCGCGGGTCACCGCCGCGTTCGACTGGCAGGGCGTCGTGGCGCCACCGAATTTCCGCATCGACGCCTGGGTCAATCCGCCGGTCTATACCGGCCGTCCGCCGGTGATGCTGCAGGGCCTGCGGCCCGGCGAGACCGTGCAGAATGCCGGGCTGGTGGCGCCGCAGGGCACGGTGGCGGTGCCGGTCGGCAGTCACGTCGTGATCCGCTCGACCGGCGACGTGCAGTTCGACATCGTGCGCAGCGGCGGTCTGGAAGAGGCGCCGGCGGACGTCCGATCTCCGACGCAGGGCGCTGCCGGCGCCGTCGAACGCCGGCTGCTGGTCAAGGGCGATGGATCGGCCTCGGTGCGCGGCATCGCCGGCAGCAATTTGAGCTGGAGCTTCACCGCGATACCGGATCGCGCGCCGACCATCGAGATGACCAAGGATCCCGAGCGGCAGGCGCGTGGCGCGTTGCGGCTCGAATACAAGATGGATGACGATTACGGCGTGATCGAATCCAAGGCGACCTTGGCGCTGAAGGAAACGGCGCAACCTGGCCAGCCGGCGAACAAGGCAGCCGCCAAGACCGCGCGTCCGCTGTTTCCGGCGCCCGAGTTTCCACTGACGCTGCCGCAGGCGCGGACCCGCTCCGGTGCGGCGCAGACGACGCACGATGCCACCGAGCATCCCTTCGCCGGCGCCGACGTGACCCTGACGCTGACGGCGCGCGACGAGGCCGGCAATGAGGGCCGCAGCGAGCCGCATGATTTGCAACTGCCGCAGCGCATCTTCGTCAAGCCGCTGGCGCGCGCCTTGATCGAGCAGCGGCGCGTGCTCGCGCTCGACGCCGAACAGCGGCCGCTGGTGATGACCGCGCTGGAGATGCTCACGCTGGCGCCGGAGCGTTTTACGCCGGAAGCCGGTATCTACCTCGGCCTGCGCTCGATCTATCACAACCTCAAGGGCGCCAAGAACGACGACGGGCTGCGTGAGGTGGTGGCGCGGCTGTGGGACATGGCGCTGCAGATCGAGGATGGCAACGTCAACCAGGCCGAGCAGGCACTGCGTCAGGCGCAGGAAGCGTTGCGCCAGGCGCTGGAGCGCGGCGCCAGCGACGAAGAACTCAAGAAGCTGATGGAGCAGTTGCGCGCCGCGATGGACAAGTTCCTGCAGGCGCTGGCCGAGGAAATGCGCAAGAACCCCGAGCAGCTTGCGCGTCCGCTCGATCGCAATAGCCAGACGCTCAGCCAATTGGACCTCAAGAGCATGTTGGACCGGCTCGAGCAGCTGGCCCGCTCCGGCAACAAGGATGCGGCGCGTCAGTTGCTCGACCAGTTGCAGCAGATGATGGAAAATCTGCAGATGGCGCGGCCCGGCGCCCAGGGCGAGCAGGGCGACGACGACATGATGTCGGCGCTCGATGAACTGGGCGACATGATCCGCAAGCAGCAGCAGTTGCGCGACCGCACCTTCAAGGAAGGCCAGGACCGCCGGCGCGGGCAGCGCGGCCAGCAGGGCCAAAAGGGTCAACAAGGCCAGCAGGGCGAACAGCAGATGGGCGACCTGCGCCAGGATCAGCAGGCGCTGAAGGACCGGCTCAACAAATTGCTTGAACAGTTGAAGCAGCGCGGCATGGGCCAGCCCGGTCAGCAGGGCGAGGGCCAAGACCCCGGCGAACAGCTCGGCAGCGCCGGCGACGCCATGGGGCAGGCCGAAGGCGAGTTGGGCGAGGGCGACGCCGATGGCGCGGTCGGCAGCCAGGGCCGCGCGCTGGAGGCCATGCGCAAAGGCGCGCAGGGCATGGCGCAGCAGATGCAGCAGGGCCAGGGTCCCGGCGAAGGTCCGGGCCCCGGTCAGCCCGGCCGCAATGGCCGTCAGCGCGCCGACCAGAACACCGATCCGCTCGGCCGGCCGCTGCGTGGCCGTGACTATGGCGACGATACCACGGTCAAGGTGCCGGGCGAGATCGACGTGCAGCGCGCGCGCCGCATTCTCGAGGAACTGCGCAAGCGGTTCGGCGAAAGCTTCCGCCCGCAGCTTGAACTCGATTACATCGAGCGGCTGCTGAAGGACTTCTGATTGGCCCGAATCTGCCGGTCGCCTGGACCGGCCGTCGCGTCAAAACAGCATTTTAAGTGGTTGGCGAGCGGGGATCGGCCCAGATCACTTGCGCCGCGAGAGCTGCGACCATCAGGGCATAGAAAGATGCGAGATACTTCAGGTTGAAGTTCTCGGTGCTCAGGCCGAAACAGAACACGGCAGCAATATAGGCCAGCCCGATCACACCCGCGGTGCGGGCGCCGGGCACCCGGGATCGCGCGGCCGACCAAAACACAACGAGCGGCACCACGAACATCAGCACCGTTGAAATCAAGCCGAAGATTCCCGAGCGGACCATATTCTGCATCAGCTCATTGTGAGCGCCGTTATTAATGATCGCGTATTCCAGCGCCGGACTGTAATAGGAGGCGATGGCTGGAACCGACTGCAACGGCGGGATGCCGCTATCGCCAAAGCCGTGCAGGGGCTGCGTCAAAAACAAATGCCAGGACGCCTGCACCAATGAGAGCCTCACACCAACCGAGGTATCCCGGTTGCTGCCGTCGAAATAGCTGGCGATGTCGCTGATAGCGGCATCCACACGCAGCTGCACAGAATCGATGAGGAGATAGGCAAGGAGACAGCCGACGGCCAGCGCGACGAAGCTGGCGAGCAGAAGCTTGACATCGCGGATGCGCACGATTGCAACGAGCCAGATTGCAAATAAGACGGGCAAGGCGATCCAGGCCGATCGCGACCCCGATCCGATCGACATGCCCAACCCGACGAGAAAGGCGGACAATTTCAGGGCGATCGCCGCCGGCCCGTCCTTTTCGACCGCGTTGATCATGAACAGCGAAAGAAAGCCGAGCAGAAGGCTGTACTGTCCAAAGGTCAGCGGATCGACGAAGTAGGTTGCCCATCGGTTTACCCAGAAAGCGGTGGGCGCGGGGTTGAACCATAGCGCAAATGCGCAGATCAGGACGGACAGAGGACAAGTCCATTGAAAGATCCGGATGAAGTCAACTTTGCGGACCACGAGAAGCAGCATGATGAAAATGCCCGCCAGCGGCCGGAGAGGACCATCATAGGCAGGGGGACGAATATCAAACCGCAGTATTTGGGCGGCGAGGATGGCGACGAAAGCCGAGCCCAGTGCTATGCTCAGCCACACAATGCGCCTGTCCCTCAACAAAGCGCGATAGGCGTTTGGAGTTTGAACCGCGTCGTAGATTGCGACCACAAACAGGACCAGCACGGCGGCGTTGATCCAGCTTTTCACTGTTAGGAAAAACAGCGGTGCAATGCCGATAACGATCGAAGCAATGATAGTGGTTCGGTCCGTTCCCGCGTATATTAGATTTCTAACCTGACGAGACGCGAACAAGCGCGATTTGAAACTCATGGTCTACAGTTCCGTTCTCGTCATTTGTCCTGGCAATGCTGTTACCGCGGGGCCGGAGGCGCTGCATCAATTGGTTGCAGAACTCAATGGTTTCGGCAAGCCAGCCGCCATCGTTTATCACCCGTTTGACCGGCAGTTTGCCGTGCCCGAGCCATACCGGAAATACGACACTCCCGTCGGCCGCTATGCTGACGAGGCTGGTACGCTGATCATATTTCCGGAGATATTTCCCACGCTGGCTCTGCGGGTCCGGCATGCGCGCGCCGCGATCTGGTGGATGTCGGTGAACAATTATACATGCGTGCGATACGAGAGCGTCCTGCGCGACAAGATACGCTACACCCGAAATCTTCTTCTGGGGCGCCGACCGTGGCGCGGCATGTCGGCGCTGCGCAGCCTCAAGCACTTCGCGCAAAGCCATTATGCCGAATCATTTCTGGCGGGGTACGGCATCAAGGCTGCTCCGCTGTCGGACCCGATCCCTGTCTATCTCGAGCCGGAATATCTTGAGGCGCTTGCGCAACGTTCGCCGACTCCGCGTAAGGATATTATCCTCTACAATCCTACCAAAGGAGCCAAGGTAACGGCGCGCTTGCGGGAGGCTTTTCCGCAATGGCAATTTCGGCCCTTGCGCGGGCTCAATCGCGTGGAATTGGCGGAGGCCTTCCTGGGCGCCAAGGTATATATCGATTTCGGGCATCATCCGGGGAAAGACCGATTGCCACGCGAGGCGGCCATTCATGGTTGCTGCGTGATGACGGGCCGCAATGGATCGGCCGCCGATTCGATCGATGTGCCTATTCCCGAACGGTACAAGTTCGATCCCCGCGCCGGCGATTTCGTCAGCCGGTTTGAAGCACTGGTCAGCGAGATTTTCCGGGACTTCGAATCTTGCAGCCAGGAATTCAGCGGCTATCGAGACATCATTCGACGGGAACCTGAGACATACCGCAATCAGGTCAAAGCGCTCATCGATGAGGTTTCGCCCCAGCCCGCCGGTCGTTCAGGCGGATAGGCGCGGGACTTCTTCGCTTGTCGTGGCGTGGCTAGCGGGGTGTGCGCCGCATCATGTCCATCAGGGCATCGACGCAGGCGTCGGCGAAGGCCGCGTCGTTGATGTGGTGGGGCAGGTCGACAATCTTGTCATCTGACAGGTAACGCCGCAGCGCGTTGCGCCAGGCGCGGTCGGTGTCCGGTTGCGTCCAGGGACCGGTGGCGCGGCCGGCGAGATCGTGCGCTGTACGGCCGGCCAACTGGCTCCAGCCACCCGTCGGCACCAGCACGCGCACCGGGCCCTTGGCCGCGGCCAGCCGCTCGCCCATCAATTGGCCGAGCGCGGCGCATTCCGCGGCGTTGGTGCGCATCAGCAGGATCTCGACGTTGTATTGAAAGAATTCGCGGTCGCGATACTTCTCCGGCACGCCGCCGACCCACCAGTTGGTGAAGTCGAGGCAGCCCGGCACCACGACCTGCGGAATTCCTGCCGCGCTGGCCGCGGTCAGGCGCGTGTCGCCGGCGCTGTAGACGCCGCCGGTCAGGCTGTCGGTCAGTTCCGACGTCGTCAGGTCGATGACGCCGGCCAGTTCGCCGCGCGCCGCCAGCGACTCCAGCGCCCGGCCGCCGGGTCCGGAGGCGTGGAAATGGATCACCTCGAAGCCGTCCTGCTCCAGCCGTGCGGTGATGCGATCGACCGCCGGCTGGGTATTGCCGAACGAGGAAACGCCGATCAGCGGCGGCGGCGATGCCGCGTCCGGGCGGTGCCGCTGCGCGCGATAGGCCGCCGCCATGCCGGCCATGGCGGAAGCGGCGTTCGTAATGGCGGCGCGGGTGACGCGGTTGAGCGAGATGTCGCCGATGGTCGGAAACATGGCGATGTCGCTTTCGGCCACATACCACTGCACCGCGGCGGTCGCCGCTACCGGCGTCACCATCGCCTTGGGCAGGCCGACGGCCAGTTGCCGCATCACCGCGCAGAAGATGGTCGAGCCGTTGGCGCCGCCGAGGCCAATGATGCCGTCGAGCTTGCTGGCCTTCGCCTCGGCGCCGACCAGCGCCATGCCGCCTTTGATCATGGTCTGCGCCGCGTCGGCGCGGGATAGTTTGGCCAGCGCGTCCCAGGCGATGCCGGAGGCCTGCGCCACAGTTTCGGCCCCCACGTCCGCAAAGTCATGGCCGTGCGGCCGCAGCGACAGATCGACCAGCCACGGCACGGCGCCGGCCTCGCGCAGCGCGTCGCACAGAAAGCGTACCGACTCATGCTTGCTGTCGAGCGTGGCGAGGACCGCGACGGTCGGCGCGTCCGCCATTTAGCGTGCCTCCGGCAACCTGACCGCCTTGAAGGCGCGGGTCGCCGCGGTTACGGAAGTCTCGATCGGGAAGCGCTCGGCCGACGAGCCGCCGACATAGCCGTCGAGCCGCGGCTCGGCGGTGAGGAAGCCGGCGAAATCCTCCGGCGTCTCGATGGCGCCGCCGTGGCAGGTGACGATGCGGTCGGCATATTTGTCCGCCAGCGCGTCGATGACCGCGCGCACCCGCGCCACCGAGGCGTCGCGGTCCAGCACTGTCTGCGAGCCGATGGTGCCGCCCGAACTGTTGCCGAAATGGACGATGATGTTGTCGACACCGGCTTCCGCCATGGCCAGCGCCTCCGCCGGCGAGGTGCAGAACGCCTTGGTGAACAGGCCCATGCGCGACGCCTCGCCGAGCACGGCGACCTCGCGGCCAAAGCCCATGCCGGTCTCTTCGAGATCGCTGCGGAATTTTCCGTCGATCAGCGCCACGGTCGGGCAGTTCATGACGCCGTCATAGCCGGCGTCGGCGATCTGGCGCAGGAAGCGCGTCATGTCGCGGCTCGGATCGACGCAGAGCAGCCCGGCGATCAGCGGGGTATCGCGCACCACATTGATCAGCGCGCGCTCGCCCAGTTCCAGCGTCAGCGCATTGGCGTCGCAGATCGGCAGGTAGCCGGCCATCGAGCTCAGGCCCTGCATGCGGAAATAGGCCAGGCAATGGGTGGTGATCAGGTCGGCGCCGCCGCGCGCCGCCATCTTCGCGGTGATGCCGGAGCCGCACAACGCGTCATAGACCGCGACCTTCGCGTCGCGCTGCGCCGTCAGCCGCGCCCTGATGGCCGCGCGATCGAACTTCCCCGCCACGCTGTTCTCCCCCGTCGATGCCCGATGGTGCCCCGGGCTACCGCTCGTGACTAGCATTCCGCGGCCGGATTGGCCAAGGTCGGTGAAATTTCGCGACGGGGGGACGGGTGCGCGTCTTTATCGAGAACGAGGCCGGCTCTCGCGCCAAGAACATCTATGACGACCGCAGCCTGGTCTTTCAGCGCACGGTCGAGGTCTCGCGCGCCTATCCTTTCCCCTACGGTTTCGTCATCGGCACCCGCAGCGGCGACGGCGATTGCGTTGACTGCTTCGTGCTGACCGGCAAAGGACTGCCGTCCGGTTCGACCGTGGAGTGTGATGTTGTCGGCCTGCTCGAGCAGGTCGAGGACGGCGAGGTCGATCACAAGGTGCTGGCGGTGCTTGCCGGCGAGACCGCCACGCTCGATGACGCATTGGCGGCCAAGCTGAGAGATTTCGTCCGCGGCGTGTTCGCCCATGTGCCCGGCAAGCGCATGGAGATCGGCCGGCTGCTCGGGCGTGCCGAGGCCGAAGCCTACATTCGAGCCTGTCCCGATAACACGCCGTAACGATCAGAAAATAAGCACCAGCGCCAGCACGACAGCGCCGACCGTCAGCACCAGTGAGATAAGCCCCAGCAGCCCGTCCTGGGCCGTGAGCGCCAAAGCCAGCAGGAAAATGCCGCTGGCCAGAATGGTGCTGGTCATGGGCACGATTTCGAGTGGCGGCATCGCCAAAGCCAGGACAATGCAGGGGATGACCAGCAGCAGGCTGAACGGCCGGTGCGTCAGAAACACCATGCGGCGGCTGGTGATGCGGTCGACGAAGCGGGCGGCCGGCTTCAGCTTTTTGGCCACCGCGTTCAACCGGGACCGCCGCAGCGTCCGCTGGCGAACGAATTCGGGCAGCCAGACCTTGCTGTTGCCGAACACCATTTGCGCCGCCACCAGCACAATGATGATGGCACCTGTCGTCGGCGCGCCCGGGATGCCGCTCAGCGGCGTGATCAGGATCAGGCTCGGCACCAGCAGCAGCGGGCCGAACGAGCGGGAGCCGAGAGCGTCGGTCAGGTCGCCGACCGACACGGTGGCGCTCTTTCCCGCGCCCTGTATCGTGCGCAAGATGGCCGTGAGCGTCCTGGGCGGGCTGCGATTTGGCAGGGCTTTTCTCTTGCAGTGGGATGGGTGTGACTTCGATAAGATCGCCAGGCGGCCGCGGTTCCATCTACCCGCTCAAGTCACGGCGCTGTGACTATTTGACACCCGGGTGGCCTTGACCGATTTTGCGGGGCCACGCGTTGTGTCCCTCATATCCGGCATTCCGGCGCCGGATCTGCGTGCAGACGGGGGAATTCATGTTTGGGCCGGGCCTTGACCCGTACTGCGGACCGGCGCCCCTCCCGGGCGAGGTCCTCTGGCAGTGGAATATGGACCCCGTGCTGCTGTCCGCGATGGCCGTGACGGCCGGCGCCCATGCCATCTTGCTGCGCAATGCCGGCGAATGGCGCGGCAAGCGGACCCTCTATGCCGCCTTGTGGCTCCTGCTGGCGGCCTTGTTCATCTCGCCGTTGTGCGCACTGTCGTCGGCATTGTTCTCAGTCAGGGTCGCGCATCACGTGGTGCTGATCGCGGTCGCCGCGCCGATCCTCGTGCTGTCGCTGCCCGACCGCTGGCGCGCCTGGCCGCAATCGCGCGGTATGCTGGGCCTCATATTCACGCTCCATGTCGCAGTCGTCTGGCTGTGGCATGCGCCGGCGCCCTATGCGGCGGCGATGGCGAACGACCTCGTGTTCTGGGCCATGCAGCTCAGCCTGATCATCTCGGCGGTGGCGCTGTGGCTGGCGGTGCTGTCACCGGCGGCGCCGTTCGGCTACGCGCTGACGCTGCTTTTAGGTTCGGTCATCCAGATGGGCCTGCTTGGCGCCGTGATCACCTTCGCGCGCGTGCCGCTCTATCTGCCGCACTTCGGCACCACCGATCCGTTCGGGCTGAGCGCGCTGTCCGACCAGCAACTGGCCGGACTGATCATGTGGGTGCCGGCAACCCTGCCGTATCTCGGCGCCGCCTTGCTGCTGATCGGCCGTGGCATCGCGAATACACCGGCCGCCGGCCGCGCATCATGATCGCCTGGACCAAGGCGATCCACATCGCGGCGCTGATGGTGTGGTGCGCCGGGCTGCTGGTGCTGCCGAGTATCTATGCGCAGCGGAAAGCGCTGCGCGGCCCATCGCTGCACGAACTGCATCGCTTCGCCCGCGCCGTCTTCATCAACGTCACGTCGCCGGCGGCATTTCTCACGGTAATCGCCGGCACGGCGCTGATATTCCTGCGCGACGTTTTCACCGTCTGGATGGCGTTCAAGCTGGTGGCAGTCGGCGCGCTGGCCGTGCTGCACATGCGGCAGGGCTACGTCCTGCTCGCGGTCTTCGAACCGGGCCGCAGCTATGCGATCTGGCGCCAGATCCTCGCGACGACCGTCACCCTGGGCGTGATCGGCGTCATTCTCTGGCTGGTGCTGGCCAAGCCGCCCATCGCAACCGCGCAGCTGCCGGACTGGCTGCTGACTCCGGGCGGGCTTCAGTCCTTGCTCGAAACCATGATGCCGATGCCATGATCGAACACCAGCTTGCCGCCGTGCCAGCCGGCGATGCCCACGAACAGGCTGGCCAGCGCCGACAGGCCGAGGCCGAGCGGCAATACCACGGCCTCGGCATCGCCGGCGAAGCGCACGCCCCAGTTCAGGCCGGCGATGGACAGCATCGTGATCGCGGCGACGGCATGATTCCAGCTCGCCGCGCGCACGCGTATGCCGGGCACCAGCAGCAATTCGGCGGTGCCGGCGATGCTGGCGCCGATGCCGAGGAAGAACGCGAAACCGCTCGCCCACAGCGCGGCGCGGGTCCAGAACGGATCGGCCGTGTACCAGTAGAAAATGTCGGCGCCGAGGGTGGAGATCACCAGCGCGATCGGGAAGGTCACCATCATCGCGTGGATCGGATGGCCAGCGACGGCAATGGTCGAGCCGAGGTCGTGCTTGTTGACCTCCTCCATGACGGGGCTGACGGCGGGTTTGGCATCCGGGTTCGCCATGAATGCGGTCGCTTTCTCGGTTCGGGCGTTGCGCTGCGATTGGAGGCAACGCGCCCGCGCGGCAATTGGTTCGTGCGGCCGACTATCGCATGCGGGCTGGCGGCTCTGCTATCGGGCTGTTCGGGTCCGTTGTCGACCCTCGACACCGCCGGGCCTGCCGCCGCCTCGATCGCCACACTGTGGTGGGTGATGCTGATCGGCGCGACGCTGATCTTTCTGTTCGTCATGGCCCTGCTGGCGCTGGTCTTCATCCGGCCGGGCATCGGGCGCGGCACACCGGCGTCGTGGTGGCTGGTCGGCGGCGGACTGGCGTTTCCGGCCGTGGTCCTGACGCCGCTGCTCATCTATGCGCTGTGGGCCGGCGAGCGGCTGTTTCCGACCGGCGACCCCGCCGTCGCGCAAGTCGACGTCGTGGCGCGGCAGTGGGAGTGGAATTTCACCTACCGTAATGCCGCGGGCGCGCCGGTGCAGTCCTCCAATACCCTGCATATCCAGGCCGGCCAGCCGGTGCAGCTCAACATCACCAGCGCCGATGTCATTCACAGCTTCTGGGTGCCGCGCCTGGCCGGCAAGATCGATGCGATCCCCGGCCACGTCACGGTGCTGCAGCTCAAGGCCGACGCGCCGGGCCTCTACCGCGGCATCTGCGCCGAGTTCTGCGGCACCGCGCACCTTGAGATGCAGTTCGCATTGCAGGCCCATGCGGCGGAAGATTTCAATGCCGTGCTCGGCGGCCTGCCGCCGGCCGCCGCGCCGGACGTCAATGCACCAAGGGGACGTCCGTGACCGACACGACCGCTGCCACCGATCCGATCCGGCTGCACAAGCAGCTCCACCGCATCTGGCGCACGCCGCCGGGGTTCGGCCGGCTGTCGGCGGTCAATCACACTATCGTCGGCCGCCGCTTCATCATCACCGCTTTTGTGTTCTTCGGCATCGGCGGCATCCTGGCGATGCTAATCCGGGCGCAACTGGCGACGCCGCGCAGCGCGTTCCTCGGCCCGGAGATCTACAACCAGGTCTTCACCATGCACGGCACGGTGATGATGTTCCTGTTCGCCATTCCGCTGTTCGAGGGTTTGGCGATGTATCTGCTGCCGAAAATGCTCGGCGCCCGCGACATGGCATTCCCGCGGCTGAGCGCCTACGGCTACTGGTGCTATCTGTTCGGCGGCTCGATCCTGATCATCGGGCTGGTGCTGGGACTGGCGCCCGACGGCGGCTGGTTCATGTACACGCCGCTGTCGTCGCGCACCTATACGCCCGGCATCAATGCCGACATCTGGCTGATCGGCATTACCTTCGTTGAAATCTCGGCGTTGGCGGCGGCGATCGAGATCATCGCCACCATCTTCAAAACCCGCGCGCCGGGCATGTCGCTCGACAAGATGCCGCTGTTCGCCTGGTACATGCTGGTGACGGCCTTCATGATGCTGTTCGGCTTTCCGCCGCTGATCGTCGGTTCGATCCTGCTCGAGATCGAGCGCGCCTTCGACCTGCCGTTCTTCGATCCGGCGCGCGGCGGCGACCCGCTGCTGTGGCAGCATCTGTTCTGGCTGTTCGGCCACCCGGAGGTCTACATCATCTTCCTGCCGGCGGCCGGCGTGATGTCGACCTTGCTGCCGGTGTTCGCGCGGCGGGAGATCATCGGCTACATCTGGATCGTCGTGAGCATCGTCGCGATGGCATTCCTCAGCTTCGGCCTGTGGGTGCACCACATGTTCACGGTGGGCATCCCGCATCTGGCGCTGGCGTTCTTCTCGGCCGCCAGCACGGCGGTGGCGTTTCCGACCGCGGTGCAGTTCTTTGCCTGGATCGGCACGCTGGCCACCGGCCGGCCGCAACTGAAACTGCCGATGCTGTTCCTGCTCGGCTTCTTCTTCGTGTTTGCCATGGGCGGTCTGACCGGCGTGATGTTGGCGATCGTGCCGTTCAACTGGCAGGTCCACGACACCCATTTCGTCGTCGCCCATCTGCATTACGTGCTGGTCGGCGGCTTCATCTTCCCGATGCTGGCGGCGGCCTATTACTGGCTGCCGCACTTCACCGGCCGCGCGCCACGGCTCAGCCTCGGCATCACTGCGTTCTGGCTGATATTCATCGGCTTCAATCTGACATTCCTGATCATGCACCTCACCGGGCTGCTCGGCATGCCGCGGCGCATCTACACCTATGATGATGCGGCCGGCTGGGAATGGCTGAACCTGGTGTCGTCGATCGGTTCGTTCGTGATGGCGATCGGCTTCGCGCTGTTCACCGTCGACATCGTGTTGCAGGTCACCATGGGCAAGCGCGCCCGGCGCAATCCGTGGGGCGCCAAGACGCTGGAATGGGCGACGGCGATGCCGCCGCCGGCCTACAACTTCGCCTCGCTGCCCAGCGTGACGTCGCGCACGCCGCTGACCGACGCGCGCGGGATCGCGGTCGATCTGGCGCGCGGGCAGGGCTATCTCGGCTTCGTGCGCGAAGGCCGGCTGGAGACACTGGGCGTCGAAATCACCAGCGGCCGGCTGGAGCAGGTGATCCGGCTGCCGAACTCCACGCACATCCCGCTGTACACCGCGCTGGTGACCGCCGTGTTCTTTGTCGGCGTGCTGCTGAAATTCTATCTCGTCGCCGTTATTGGTTTCGTCGCCACCATCGCCATGCTGCTGATGTGGACGCGCGGCTGGGGCGACCGCGCCGACCGCGGTCTGATGCCGGTGGGGCAGGGCGAAGAAGCGCCGCCGCATACTGAGGTCACCGGCGCGCCGTCGAACTGGGCGATGACGCTGGCGCTGTTCGCCAATGGCACCGCCTATGCCTCGCTGGCCTTCGGCATGCTGTTCCTCTGGGTGGTGGCGCCGAACTGGCCGCCGCCGGTGCTGCTGGATCCGGGCCTGCTGGCCTCGGCGCTGGCCGTCGCGGGTCTCGCGGCAGCCGCCTTCGCCGCCATGCGCAGCGTGGCGCCGGCGGTGCTGGCGAAAGCGCCGCAGCGCGAGCTGTGGCTGGCGGTCGCCGCCGCCGGGAATGGCGCGGCCTTGGCCGGCTTCATCATGCTGATGATGGCGGTGCCCGATCCGACCCGGCATGCCTATCTGGCGGCGACCTTCGTGCTGCTGGCCTATGTCGCGCTGCATGCCGCGCTCGGCGTCGTGTTCGCCGGTTACGGCATTGTGCGCAGCCGCGCCGGCTATGTCTCAGCGATGCGCTCGCTGGATCTGCGTATCGGGGCGCAGTGGCATCGCTACACCGCCGGGATCGGCCTGATCGCGCTGCTGCTGATCCACGGCCTGCCGAGGGTGATGGGATCATGAACGGCATCATGACTGGCTCGCGCAACCAGGCCTTCCTGTTCATGGCGCTGGGCTTCACGGTGTGGGCGCTGGCCTTCTCGGTCCTCTACGGCGTGCAGGGCACCGGTTGCGAACTGGGCTGGCACCGCCAGCCGATCGGTCCCTTGAGCCTGCTGCGCTGGCTGTTGATCCTGATCTGGGCGGCGCACATGGCGGTGCTCGGTTGGGTGTACTGGCGCTGCCGGTCCGCGCTGGCCGTCACGGCTGCCAAGGCGATGCCGGAGGCATTCTTGTGGCGGGCTTCGATGGCGCTGAGCATCACCGCGGCGGCGGCGACCGTATGGATCGGTCTCGCCTTGCTGGTGCCGTCAATCTGCGTCGTGTGACGCAGCGGCGGAACCTCCGTCCGCGTCGTCGCGTTGTCATCGACAGCATTTACGCTCGTCCGTTCGCCGCGAACTCAGGGACTTCATCATGAAAAATACCCCCAAGGACGGACGGAAGTCGCATCCGAAGCCTAATAACGAGGGCGGTGGTGGCCTCGCGGAGCGCCAGGAACGTGAGAAGAATCAAGGCAGTCTGGTCGACAAGACCGACGACCGCAAAGGCCCGGTCACGCCATTGCCAATTCCGCCGCCGCCCGACTGAGCGAGGCCAGTCGCAGGCCTCACCGCAAGGAAAAGGCCATGCCCGGCAAGCGCATTCAGTTCGATGACGAGACCTTCGCCGCGCTCGACATGCTCGGCAAGGACCAGATGAAGACTTTCCAGGAACTGGCCGACGAGGCCTTCCGCGACCTGCTGCGCAAGCATGGCCGCCCGGCCAGCCTGAAGGAGGCGCTGCGCCGCAGCGCCGGCGTCTCGGCCGAGGTTGTGCCTCTGCCGTTGAAGCGCAAGGAGGCCGCGCCGCCGCAATCCGTTCCAACTGCCAAACGCAAGAAGCGGCGTTGAGCCTTTAGCTGGCCTTGCGCTGCCGTGCGGTCGAGCGCGTGGTCTTCTTCGACCGCGTTGCAGTGCGGCGCGCCGGCGAGCGTTCCGCCGGTCGCGCCTTGCCGCCCTTGCCTTCGCTCTGGGCGCTGCGCCGCAGCGCGTCCATGAGATTGATGACCTTGGACGGCTCCTTGGTCTTGGTGGCGGTGATCTTCTCGCCGTGCTGCTTTTTCTTCAGCAGCTCTTTCAGCGCGTTTTCATAGTGATCCTCGAACTTTTCGGGATCGAAATGACCGGCCTTGGTTTCGACGATGTGGCGCGCCAGGTCGAGCATGTCCTTGGTGACCTTCTCGTCGGGGATGTCGTCGAAGTAATCCTCCTCGTTGCGCACCTCATACGGATAGCGCAGCGTCACGCCCATCAGTCCCTTGCCACGCGGCTTCAGGCCGATGATGTGCTCGCGTGATGTGAAGACAACGCGCCCGAGCGCGACCATGCCTTCCTGCTTGATGGCTTCGCGGATCACGGCGAAGGCCTGCACGCCGACGTCGCCGTCGGGGACGATGTAATAGGGATCGCCGATATAGAGTTCGTCGATTTCCTTGGCCGGCACGAACTGGTCGATGTCGATCATCCGCGTGCTTTCGATCGAGGCCGCTTCCATCTCTTCGGCGGTCAGCTCGATGTACTGGCCCTTTTCGACCTCGTAGCCCTTGATGATCGAATCCTGCGCGACCTCGTCGCCGGTCTCTTCATCGACTTTGCGGTAGCGGACGCGATGGCCGGTGTCCTTGTTCAGCTGGTGAAAGCGGATTTTCTCGCGCGACGATGTCGCCGGAAACAGCGCGATCGGGCACGACACCAGCGACAGCCGCAGATAACCCTTCCAGTACGCGCGCGGGGCCATGACCTACTCCAATACACAGGGCGCCAAAGACCCGACTCAACGCCGGTTCCGCGGCGGTGTTCCGGATAACGTGCCAACTAGTTCTGTTCATTGAATGTTCCCGGGACGCGTGGCCCGATTCCGCTCTCGACCTGACCGCATCTGACAGGCATTCTCCCGCCGCTCATCTTGTTGACAGCGCATCAGGTTCTCGCGTTTTCCACGACAAGCCCGGAAGTTGCATGGCGTCCAGCGAGCCCCCCTCAGCCCCACCCGGCGCCGGTCCGGTGGCCTTGCCCGTTGTCCGGCCCGGTCCGGGCTTTCAGCTTCTGGCCGGCATCCGCGTCCTCGACCTGACCACGTCGGTGGCCGGGCCCTACGCCGCCATGCTGCTGGGCGATATGGGCGCCGACGTCGTCAAGATCGAACGGCCCGGCAGCGGCGACGATGCACGTGCCTGGGGACCGCCGTTTCTCGACGGTGAATCGCTCTGGTATGTCGCCGTCAACCGCAACAAGCGCAGCGTCACGCTCGACTACGCCAGCCCGCAGGGCCGCGACGTGCTCGCCACCCTGATCAAGGCCAGCGATGTGGTGGTGGTGAACCAGCCGGCGCGGGTGCAGACCAAGCTCGGCGTTGACGCCGCCACCTGTCAGGCGTTGCGGCCTGATGTCATTCACGTTTCGATCACCGGTTTCGGCGTCAGCGGCCAGCGCAGCGACTGGACCTGTTACGATCTGATCGCCGAAGGTTATTCCGGCGTGATGGACCTGACCGGCGAGCCCGACGGTCCGCCGCAGAAGGTCGGCGCGCCGGCGGCCGACATGCTGGCCGGCTCGGACGCGGCCTTCGCAGCCGTCTCGGCGCTGTTCGATCGCAGCCGATCGGGCCAGGGCCACGCCATCGATATTTCACTGGTCGAAAGCATGACGCGCCTCCTGGCCTGCCGCATCGTGCCCTATCTGGCGACGCAGGAACTGCCGCGGCGCTCCGGCGGCAAGGACAGCGTGATCGCTATCTACCAGGTGTTCGACACCGCCGATCTGCCGGTCACACTCGGGCTCGGCAGTGACGCCATCTGGGAGCGGTTCTGGGGAGCGCTCGGACAGCCGGAGGTGGCCCGCAACGAGCGCTATGGCTCCAACGTCAAGCGGCGCGCGCATCGCGGCGAGATTGTCGCGCTCATTCAGGGCATCCTCGACACCAAACCACGCGACCACTGGCTGGCGTTGTTCAGCAAGGCGCGCATTCCGGCCGGGCCGATCTACCGGATCGACGAACTGGCCGCCGACGCGGCATTGCAACAGCGCGGATTGTTCTACACGCTGGCGGCCGACGGGCGGCAGATCCCGCAGGTCGGCACCGGTTTCCAGGTCGACGGCGCGGCCAATGTGCCGCGGATGGCGCCGCCGAAGCTCGGCGCCTCGACCGGCGAGATCTTGCGCGAGGTCGCAAAGCTGACCGACGACCAAATTGCTGCGCTCAAGCGCGGCGGCGTCATCTAGGGAGACGTTACGTGGCTTATAAGACGATCCTGTACGAAGAAGACGGCCCGATCGGCACCATCACGCTGAACCGTCCCGACGACGGCAACATGTTCAACGTCACGATGTGCCACGAAGTCCGCGACTGCATCGAGGCGATCCGCCGCGAAACGCGCACCCGCGTGGTGGTGCTGACCGGCGCCGGCGACAAGTTTTTCTGCATCGGCGGTCGCAAGGACGGCATGGAGGACACCATCCTCTACGCCGGCACGCTGCCGACGCTGGAAATGTACGAGGCCATCGACCGGCTGCAGAAGCCGGTGATCGCCTCGGTCAACGGCTTCGCGGTCGGCGGCGGCAATGTGCTGCAGATGGTCTGCGACATGACCATCGCCAAGGAAAGCGCGGTGTTCCGCCAGGTCGGCCCGATGATGGGCTCGTTCGATGCCGGCTACGGCACCTGGTATCTCGAGGACATGGTCGGCAAGAAGAAGGCCAAGGAAATCTGGTTCAACAACCCGAAGATTCCGGCGCACGAAGCGCTGGCGCTCGGCCTGATCAACCGCGTGGTGCCGGACGACGAGCTCAAGGAGGCAACGCGCGCCTTCGCCATGGAAACCGCCGATCGCGGACCTTTCGCGCTGGCGGCGGTGAAGGCGGCGTTCAATGCGCGTCACGGCGGCGTCTCGGGGCTGGCGCGCATGGCGCACGATCTCTTGCTGCGCTCCTATCTGGAGAGCGACGAGAGTCACGAAATGTCGGCCTCGTTCGCGCAGAAGCGCAAGCCGGACCCGTCGAAGTTCGGGCGCTGACCATGCGTCCGTCGCTGACCTTGCATCATCCGGCGCTGGCCAAGCGCTATTACGCCGACGGCGTCTGGCAGGACGACACGTTCTACGGCCTGCTGCGCGACCACGCCGAGCGCCGGCCCGATGGCATCGCGGTGCGCGATGGACGGCAGCAGCTCACCTGGCGGCAATTGCAGCACTGGGTCGACGGCGTCTCGGCCGATCTGCACCGGCGCGGCATCACCGCCGGCGACCGCGTCTCGATGTGGCTCGGCAACCGCGCCGAGGCGCTGGTGATGTTTCTCGCCTGCGCCCGCAACGGCATTGCCTGCAACCCGTCGCTGCACCGGACCTACAATGCCGGTGAGATCGTGGCGCTGCTGGACCGGCTCGACGCCAGGGCGCTGCTGACCGAACCGGGCTGGGGCGCCGATGGCACGCCGGGCGCGGTGGCCGGCGCGCTGCAGCAGGCGGCGTCGCTGAAGCGCGTCTATGTGCCGGCCGATTTGCCCGCGCCGGGCAAGGCCGTCACCGACGCCGTCGAAGACCCCGACAAGGTGCTCTATCTCGCCTTCACCTCCGGCACCACCGGCGTGCCGAAATGCGTCATGCATTCCGACAATACGCTGCTGGCCAATGCCCGCGACATGGTGCGCGACTGGCAGCACGGACCGGAGACCAGGCTGCTGTCGCTGAGCCCGCTGTCGCATCACATCGCCTGGGTGGCGGTGGCGCAATGGCTGGTCGCCGGCTGCACGCTGATCACCGACGACCCGCCCGCTGGCACGACGCGGCTCGGCTGGATCGTCGAGACGCAGGCGACCTATGTGATGGGCGTGCCGACCCATGCCATGGACGTGCTCGCCGAGCAGCAGCGGCTCGGCCTGCCGCGGCTCGGCGCCGTCGACATCTTCTACATGGCGGGTGCGCCGATCCCGCCGTCGGTGTGCGAGGCCTTCGTGCGCCAGGGCATCAAGCCGCAGAACATCTACGGCATGACCGAGAACTCGTCGCACCAGTACACCCATCCCGGCGACGACGAGGCCACCATCATCTCGACCTGCGGCCGCGGCGGCAAAGCCTATGAAGTGCGCATCTTCGATCCGGCCGACGAGAATATCGATCTGCCGGCGGGCAGCGTCGGTCAGATCGGCGGCCGCGGCGGTGCGCTGATGCTGGGCTATTTCGCCAACCAGGCGGCGACCGAAGCGAGCTTCAACCGCGACGGCTGGTTCCTGTCCGGCGATCTCGGCGTGCTCGACGACAAGGGCAACCTGAAGATCGAGGGCCGGCTGAAGGACCTCATCATCCGCGGCGGCCACAACATCTATCCGGCGCATATCGAGGCGCTTGCGCTGCGCCACCCGCAGGTTCAGCGTGTCGCGTGCTATCCGGTGGCCGATGAGCGGCTCGGCGAGCGCGTCTGCATCGCCGTCATCGGCGACATCGGCGCCGACGCGCTGCTGGCGCATCTCGCCGACCAGGGCCTGTCGAAATACGACATGCCGGAATACTTTCTGAACGTGGGTTCTTTTCCGCTCACCGCGAGCGGCAAGATCCTCAAGCGCGAACTGGTCGAGATGACCAAAAAGGGCGCGCTGGCGCCGGCGGCGATCCGCTGGACCGCGCAGGCGAGGGCCGGCTGATGTCCGTGAAGCTCGAACAACGCGACGACGTCGCCATCCTCACGCTGGACCGGCAGGAGGCGCTGAACGCGCTGTCCTTCGCCATCATCGATCAAATCGAACAGGCGATCGACAAGGTCGCCGGCATGCCGGTGCGGGCGCTCATTGTCACCGGCGCCGGACCGAAGGCGTTCTGCGCCGGCGCCGACATCAAGGAATTGCGGCACCGGACGCTGGCGGCGCAGCGCGCCGGCATCGAGCGCGGCCAGGCGGTGTTCGCCAGGCTCGACACGCTGAAGGTCGCCTCGATCGCCGTCATCAACGGCTACGCCTTCGGCGGCGGGCTCGAACTCGCATTGGCCTGCACCTTCCGGCTCGCCACCCGCAACGCCAAAATGGGCCTGCCTGAAATCAAGCTCGGCCTGACGCCCGGCTACGGCGGCACGCAGCGGCTGCCGCGCGCCGTCGGCGAGGCGCGGGCGCTGGAGATGATCCTGACCGGCAAGACCGTCGATGCCGAGGAGGCGCTGCGCATCGGCCTGGTCAACCGGCTGGTCGATGGCGACGCGGTCGAAGCGGGGCTCGCATTCGCGCGCGAGTTCACGGTCTACAGCCTGCCGGCGCTGAACTTCGCCCGCCAGGCGGTGCAGCGCGCGCTCGATGTGCCGGTGCATGAAGGCCTGAAGATCGAGGCCGATCTCGGTTCGCTGGCGTTCCGCACCGCCGATGCCGAGGAAGGTATGGCGGCGTTCAGCGACAAGCGCAAAGCGGCGTTCCGCGATGAGTGAGGGCACCATCATTGTCACCGGCGGCAGCCGCGGCATCGGCGCCGAGATCGCGAAGAATCTGGTGCATCGCGGCTTCAACGTTGCGGCGTTGTCGCGCAGCGGCGAGGCTGCCGCCGGCCGCGGCTACCGCTGCGACGTGGCAAATGAGGAATCGCTCAAGAGCACCATTGCCGCCGTCGCCGAGGACGGGCCGGTGATCGGCCTCGTTAACAACGCCGGTGCGCACCATGCCACGCCCAGCCATCTGCTGTCGGTGAAAGAACTCGACGACACCATGGCGCTGAACCTGACAGCGGTCATGGTCGCCTGCCGCGAGGTCTACCCGCATCTGCAGGCGTCCGGCGGCGGCACCATCGTCAATATCGGCTCGTTCTTCGACAAGCTCGGCGTCGCCGAGAACATCGCCTACTGCACCTCCAAGGCTGCGGTCGGTGCGCTGACGCGCTGCCTCGCGGTCGAGTGGGCCAAGGACGGCATCGCCGTGGTCGACGTCGCGCCGGGCTATGTCGAGACCGACCTCAACCGCGACTTCCTCGCGCGCGACAAGGTCAAGAGCTGGCTGCAACGCCGCGTCCCGGTCGGCCGCGCCGGCATGGTCGACGAAGTCGCCCGGCTGGTCGGCGCCATCTTCTCCGAAAACATCAAATACCTGACCGGCGAGACCATCTATCTCGACGGCGGCCATGGCATGAACCACTGATGAAGATATTCGACACTCAGCGGCAGCATCGGCACTGGTCGGAGGACGAGCGGCTGGTGCTCGATCAGGTGCAACGCCTGGCCGATGAACTGATCGCGCCCAACGCCGCGCGCCACGACGAGAGTGGCGAGTTCCCGTGGGACAATATCCGCGCGCTCAACGAACTCGGCTGCAACACCATGTTCGTGCCGGAAGCTTATGGCGGCGCGCCGATGGCCTACCGGCTCTATCTCGAGGTGGTGAAGATCGTCTCCGCCGCCTGCGCCTCGACCGGCATCATCTACGCCACCACGTTTCACGGCATGAAGCCGCTTATCGACACCGGCACCGAGGAGCAGAAGGCGCGCCTGCTGCCGCGCATCGCCGAAGGCGGGCTCGGCGCCTTGGCGATCACCGAGCCGAACGCCGGCTCGGACGCCACCGGCATGACCACCAGCTTCACGCCGGACGGCGACGACATCATCGTGCAGGGCGGCAAGACCTTCATCAGCAACGGCGACGTCGCCGACCTGATCCTGCTGTTCGGCAAGTGGTCGGAGATTTCGGACTCGCGGAAGTCGATTTCGGTGCTGGTGTTCGAGAAGGACACGCCCGGCTTCGAGGTGCTGCGGCTGGAAGACAAGATGGGCCACCGCGCCGCCTCGACCGCAGCGCTGGCCTTCAACGCCTGCCGGGTGCCGCGCGCAAACCTCCTCGGCGCGCCGGGCGGCGGGCTGAAGCTGCTGCTGGCGTCGCTGAACAAGTCGCGGCCGAGCGTCGCCGCGCATGCGCTCGGCATTGCGCAGGCCGCGTTCAGCGACATGATCGCCTACATGAACGATCGGGTGCAGTCCGGCAAACGCATTGTCGACTTCCAGGGCAACCAGTTCATGGTGGCCGACCTCGCCACCGATCTGGCGATGGCGGAATGCTGGCTCGACTACGTCGCCTCGCTGGTCGAAAGCGGCGGCCAGGATTTCGGCCTGGAGGCGTCGATGGCCAAGATGCGCGCCTCTGATCTGGCCATGCGCATCTCCACCGAAGCCGTGCAGATGCATGGCGGCTACGGCTACTGCAAGGACTACCGCGTCGAGCGGCTGATGCGTGACGCCAAGATCACGCAGATTTGGGAAGGCACCAACCAGGTGCATCGTCAGTTGATCGGCCGGAGCTTCGCCCGAAAATGAGCACAGCGATCAAGACCGTCGGCGTCTGCGGCGCGGCCGGCACCATGGGCGCCGGCATCGCCATCGTCGCCGCGCGCTCCGGCTTCAACGTCGTGTGTTACGACACCGCGGAAGCGCCGCTCGCCAAGACGGTCAAGCAGACCGAAGGCTTCTTCCAGAAGTCGGTCGAGCGCGGCAAGATGACCGAAGCCGACCGCGACGCCGTGCTGGCGCGTTTCGAGCGCACCACCGACATCGTGCGGCTCGCCGCCTGCGACCTGGTGATCGAGGCGGTGTTTGAGAATCTGGAGGTGAAGCGCAACCTGCTCGCCCAGTTGGCGGCGGTGTGCCGCCCCGACACCATCTTCGGCTCCAACACCTCGACGCTGTCGATCACCGAGATCGCCTCCGGCTGTCCGCATCCGGAGCGGGTGGTCGGCATGCATTTCTGCCTGCCGGCGCAACTGATGAAGCTGGTGGAAATGTCGCCCGGCATTCTCACGTCGGACGCCGTGTTCAAGGCGGCCTGGGACTGGACGCTGGCCTGCGGCCAGATCCCGGTGCAGACGCAGGACAAGCCGGGCTTCATCCTCAATGCGCTGCTGGTGCCGTTCAACAATGATGCGATCCGCGCCATCGAGGCGGGCGTTGCCGACGCCAAAGGCATCGACACCGCGATCAAGGTGGGGCTCGGCTACAAGATGGGTCCGCTGGAGCTGATCGACCTGATCGGGCTGGATACCCAGGTGCGGCTGTGCGAGGCGTTCTACCCGATCACGCTCGATCCGCGCGCTGCCTGTCCGCCGCTGCTGCGGCGCATGGTGGCGGCCGGGCTGCTCGGCCGCAAATCCGGCCGCGGCTTCTACACTTATGACGGCAACGCCATGTTCGGAGCCTGACGCCATGCGCTATGCGATTCAGAAAAAAGGCGACAGCCGATCGTTTCCGCCCGGCGATATTTTCCTGGCGGGGACGGTGGCGGCGGACGACGCCGATGTCGCGCTGTATCTCGGCCTGCCGCCGGTCGCCGACCTGCGCAAGAAGGCGGTGCTGGTCGAGCTGACCACCGAATGCCTCGCCGAACATGTCGATGAGGCAGACGCGGCGAGCACAAATGTGCTGGGCTTCGCGCGCTACCGCAACGGCGAGGACGCGCCGTCGAAGCTGGTCGAACTGGTACGCCTGCCGGTCACCGAGGCCGCCGCCGTCGACGCCGCCAAGGCGGTGTTCGAGGCGGCCGGCTTCACTGTCGTCGTCTGCGCCGATCAGCCCGGCCGCATTCTCGACCGGCTGTTGCGGCCGAAATACAACGCGGCCTTGCGTTTCCTCGACGAGGGGCTGGCCACCGCGCAGGACATGGATACGACCTGCAAGCTCGGCCTCGGATATCCGGACGGGCCGATCGAGCGCGTCACGCGCGGCGGGCTGAGGCATCACCACGACGTCACCCGTGCACTGTTCGAGACCTATGGCACGGCGGCCTATGCGCCGCCGCGGCTGGCGGTGGCTGCCGCCAAGCGCGGAGCGCGCTGATGCGCCCGCTCGACGGCATCACCGTGCTCGACTTCTCGACGCTGCTGCCGGGGCCGATGGCGACGCTGCTGCTGGCGGAAGCCGGCGCCGAGGTGATCAAGATCGAGCGGCCGGGACGCGGCGAGGAGATGCGCAGCTACCGCCCGGCCTGGGGCGCCGACAGCGTCAACTTCGCGCTGCTCAACCGCGGCAAGAAGAGTCTGGCGCTCGACCTCAAGGACCCAGCCGACCGCGCCAGGCTGGAGCCCTTGATTGCCCGCGCCGATGTGGTGATCGAGCAGTTCCGCCCCGGCGTGATGGCGCGGCTCGGTCTTGACTACGAAACGCTGTCGAAGAGGAACCCGCGCATCGTCTATTGCGCCATCACCGGCTACGGCCAGTCCGGGCCGAAGCGCGATGTTGCCGGCCACGACCTCAATTACATCGGCGACAGCGGCCTCCTGGCGCTGTCGATGGGCCCGGCGTCGCATCCGGTGGTGCCGCCGGCGCTGATTGCCGACATTGCCGGCGGCGCCTATCCGGCGGTGATGAACATCCTGCTGGCCTTGCGCGCGCGTGACGCCACCGGCCGCGGCTGCCAGCTCGACATCGCCATGACCGACAATCTGTTTCCATTCATGTACTGGGCGATTGGCGACGGCCTCGCGGCCAGTGAATGGCCCGGCAACGGCACCGCGCTGGTCTGCGGCGGCACGCCGCGCTACCGGCTCTATGCCACCAGCGACGGGGAGGTGGTGGCGGCGGCGCCGATCGAGCAGAAGTTCTGGGACGAATTCTGCGCGCTGATCGGGCTCGACGCGCCGTTGCGCGACGACAGCCGCGACATGACGGCGACCACCCAGCGCATCATCGCCATCATCGGATCGCAACCGGCCGCGCACTGGCGCGAGAAGTTCACCGGCCGCGACTGCTGCTGCAGCATCGTCGCCGACGTGCGCCAGGCGCTGGACGATCCGCATTTCCGCGCCCGCGGCGTGTTCGATCACGTGCTGATCAACGAAGCCGGCGCGCGTATGCCGGCACTGCCGGTGCCGGTCGATGCGCAATTCCGTTCGCCCGCGTCCGAGCCTGCTGCCGCGCCGCCGCTCGGCGCCAACAATGCCGAGTTCAACGCATGAAAGCTGTCGTGGTCCGCGAATACGCGCCGTTCGATCAGATCGATGTCGGTGACTTGCCCGATCCCGCGCCCGGCAAGGGCGAGGTGGTGATCGACGTCAGGGCGGCGGAGGTGAACTATCCGGATATCCTGGTGATCGGCGGCCAGTACCAGATCAAGCCGCCGCTGCCGTTCGCGCCGGGCAAGGCCGCGGCCGGCGTGGTGTCCGCGGTCGGCGAGGGCGTCACGCTGCTTGCGGCCGGCGACCGCGTCAGCGCCCAGGTCGAATACGGCGCCTATGCGCAAAAGCTGCGGGCGCCGGCGATCAATGTCTATCCGATGCCGGACGGCATCGACTTCGCGCAGGGCGCGGCGCTGGGGCTCGTGTACCAGACCGCGCACTTCGCGTTGATCGAACGCGCCCGCATGCAGCCCGGCGAGCGCGTGCTGGTGCTCGGCGCTTCCGGCGGCATCGGCGTCGCCAGCGTGCAACTCGCCAGGGCGCTCGGCGCCGGCACCGTCATCGCGGGCGTGCTGGGCACCGGCAATGTCGAGATCGCGCGGCAATGCGGCGCCGACACCGTGATCGACCTCGGCGCCATCGATCTGCGCGACGGCCTGCGTGAGGCGGTGCGCGAGGCGACCGGCGGCCACGGCGCCGACGTGGTGATCGATCCGGTTGGCGGCGCGGTCAATGCCGCGGCGCTGCGCGCCATGGCGTGGCGCGGCCGCATGGTGATCATCGGCTTTGCCGCCGGCGAGATCCCGACCATCAAGGCAAATTATCTGCTGGTAAAGAACATCGAGGTCTCTGGCCTGCAGTGGTCCGACTACCGCGACCGCACGCCCGACTGGGTGCGCCGCGTGCAGAGCGAGATTTTCGATCTGGCGGTTGCCGGCAAGCTCCAGCCGGTGATCAGCCGCCGCTTTCCGCTCGACGGTTTCAAGGAGGCGCTGGCGCTGCTGCGCGACGGCAAGGCGCAGGGCAAACTGATTCTTGAGGTGGCGTGATGGCGGCCTTGTCCCAAGACAGCATCGTCGCCGTGATCGGCGCCGGCACCATGGGCGCCGGCATCGCCCAGGTGGCGGCCACGGCCGGGCACAAAGTGTTTCTGTACGACGTGGTCGAGGGTGCGGCGGCGAAAGCCGTGGCGCGCACGGCGGCTGCGCTGGAAAAACGGGTCGCCGACGGCAAGCTCGACAAGGATGACTGCGCCGGCATCGTCAGCCGCATGGTGGCGGCGAAATCGATGGACGACCTCGCGCCGGCCGCTCTGTTCATCGAGGCGATCGCCGAGGACATGGAGATCAAGCGCGGGCTGTTCGCCAAGCTCGAGGCACTGGCGCGGCCCGACGCGATCCTTGCCACCAACACCTCGACGCTGTCGGTGACGGCGATGGCGGCGGGACTGGCGCGGCCCGAGCGCGTCGCCGGCATGCATTTCTTCAATCCGGCGCAGGTGATGAAGCTGGTCGAGGTGATCCGCGGCATGGCCAGCGATCCGGCCGTGCTCGACACCATCGAGGACACCGCCAGGGCCTGGGGCAAGGTGACGGCGCGCAGCCGATCGACGCCGGGTTTCATCGTCAACCGCTGCGCGCGGCCGTATTACGGCGAGGCGCTGCGGCTCTTGGAGGAGGGTGTCGCCGATCCGGCCACGCTCGACGCCATCATGACCGAGGCCGGCGGATTCCGCATGGGCCCCTTCGCGCTGATGGACCTGATCGGCAACGACATCAATTACCGCTCGACGCGCTCGGTGTTCGAGGCCTATGGCGCCGATCCGCGCTACCGGCCGTCGCTGATCCAGCAGGAAATGGTCGAGGCCGGCTGGCTCGGCCGCAAGACCGGCCGCGGCTTCTACCGCTACGACAGCAGAGACGCCGCGCCGGTGCCTTCGTCCGAACCCAGGGCCGATGGCAAGGCGATCGCGCTGCCGGACGGCTGGGAAACCGCGCCGGTCGCACTCGGGCCGGTGACGCTGATGCCGACCGACGGCCGGCGTGCCACTGACGTTGCCCGTGACTTGAAGCGTCCGGTGGCCGTGCATGATCTGCGTTTTGACGCCGCCAGCAAGCGGTTGGTGGTGGCGCTGTCGGCCATGTCCGATGCGCAACGCCGCGATGTCATCGCCAACCTGCAGGTCGCCGGCTTCACCGTGACCGTCGTGGCCGACTGGCCGGGGCTCATCGTCATGCGCACGGTGGCGATGCTGGCCAACGAGGCCTTCGAGGCCATCTTGCAGGGCGTCGCCGACGGCGACGCCATCGACCGCGCCATGAAATTCGGCGTCAACTATCCGCGCGGCCCGGTCGAGTGGGGCCGCCTGATCGGCCTCGGCCGCATCGTCACGGTGCTCGACGCCATCCACGCCTTAACCGGCGACCCGCGCTACCGCGTCGCCATGAATTTGCGTCTGGCGGCGAGGGATGGGTGAAGTTTCAGTGCGGCAAATTCTGAATGCTCCCCTCCCCCTTGTGGGGAGGGGTTGGGGGTGGGGGTGCATGGCACGACCTCTCCATCACCCCCCACCCTAACCCTCCCCCACAAGAGCCTGCCACCGGGCGGGCCGCGCCAGCGGCGCGACCCGGTGGGGGGGAGGGAACAGGCTGAGATCGCCGTGCCGCGGCGTCAATGTCGCTCGGCAATCTTCGCAAACATCCGGTCCGGCTTCAACGGCAGCTCATAGAACCGCACGCCGGTGGCGTCGCGGATGGCGTTGGCGAGCGCCGGCGCCACCGGATTGTACGGGCTCTCGCTCATCGACTTGGCGCCATAGGGCCCGAGGCTGTCGTGGGTCTTGGCGAACAGCACTTCGGTGCGCGGCACGTCGGCGAGCGCGGGAATGTGATAGGTGCGGAAGCTCGGCGTGGTGACGCGGCCACTGCCGTCGACGATCACCTCCTCGAACAAAGCCGCGCCCAGCGCCTGTGCCACGCCGCCCTCGATCTGGGCGCGGCACTGCATCGGGTTGATCACGGTGCCGGCGTCGGCGGCCTGGACGCTCTTGAGAATGCGGACCTCGCCGGTGACCGGGTGCACCGCCACCCGGAAGCCATGGACGTTGAAGGCGACCGAGCGCGGAATGCCGGTGGCGGTGCCGGTCGCGGTAAACGCGATGCCGGCGGAGGTGGCCTGCCGGTGCAATGCCGTCAGCGCGATCGGGGTGCCGGCGCAGACCACGGCATCGGCGGTCAGTGTGCAGGCGTCACGCGCGGCCCCGGACACGCGGGCGGCAAAATCGAGCAGGACGTCGCGCAGCGCCGTGGCGGCGATCTCGGTGGCGCGGCCGCCGATCACGGTGCCGGTCGAGCCATAGGCGCCGGTGTCGTGGCCGCCATGGTCGCTGTCGGATTGCTGCAGCCGCAGCCGCGCTGGCGTCGTCATCAGCGCCGTCGCCGCCACCTGCAGGTGCACGGTGGTGGTGCCGTTGCCGAATTCGGCGGTGCCGACGGTCATGTCGTAGCCGCCATCGGCGTTCAGCGCGATCACCGTGTCGGAATAATGCCCGCCCGGCGGCACGGTGCAGATCATGGTCAGCGCGGTGCCCTGACCGATCCGCCAGTCCGGTGACGGCGGCTTGTCGCCGTCGTCCCGCTTCAGCGACGCCTCCACCAGATCGAAGCACTGGTCGAGACCGTAGCTGCCATAGATGACATCGTCGGACGGCGCGTGCGATCCGGCCATCGGGTCGCCCTCGCGCACGGCATTGCGGCGGCGGAATTCGAGTCCGTCCATGCCGATGGCGCGGGCCACTTCGTCGATCGCCGACTCGACCGCGAAATTCGTCTGCGGCAAGCCGTAGCCGCGAAACGCGCCGGCCGGCACCGTATTGGTATAGACCGCGACGCCCTCGGCCTTCTTGTTGGCGCAGACGTAGACGCTGAGCGCTTCGGAACAGGCATGCTCCAGCACCGGCCCGCCGTGATTGCCATAGGCGCCGGTGTTCGACACCACATGGAGCTGCATCGCCGTCAGCTTGCCGTCGCGCGTGGCGCCGAGCTTGACGCGCATGCGCATCGGGTGCCGCGTGGTGGCGGCGATGAACTGCTCCTCGCGGGTGAATTCGAGCTGCACCGGCTTGCCGGTCTTGAGCGCGCACAGCGCGACCACGTCCTCGACCAGCATTTCCTGCTTGGCGCCGAAGCCGCCGCCGACGCGCTCGCAGAATACCCGGACCTTGGCCTCGCCCATGCCGAAGACGCGGGCGACTTCCTGCCGCGTCAGAAACGGCACCTGCGTCGAGGAGCGGATGTTCAGCTTGCCGCCGCCATCGACCCAGCCGATGGCGGCCAGCGTTTCGAGATGCGCATGCTGCACGCGCGGCACGTAATAGGTGCCTTCGTGAATGACGTCGGCGGCGGCAAAGCCGGCTTCGACGTCACCGGCGCCGCCATCGACGCTCCAGACAATGTTGCGGCGCGGATCTTTCAGCGCCGGGCCCGGATCGAGATCGTGGATCACCGGCGCGCCGTCGCGCAAAGCCTCGTCGGGATCGAACACCGCCGCGAGAATCTCGTAGTCGACATTGAGCGCCCGGCAGCCGGCCTCGGCCGCGGCCTCGGTGTCGGCGACGACGGCGGCAAAGCGCTGGCCGATGAACCGCATGACGCGGTCCAGCACCAGCGTATCCGGCGGATCGATGCTGAGCACCTGATGCCGCGCCGTCGAGAACAGCGTCTGCGGCGAATCCTCATAGGTCAGCACGGCGGCCACGCCCGGCACCGCCAGCGCCGCGCTTTTGTCGATCGACCGGATGCGGGCATGGGCATGCGGCGAGCGCGCCAGCTTGATGTGCAGCAGGCCCTCCGGCGCGACGTCGAGCGTGAAGCGCGCCTGGCCGGTGACCACATCGGGCCCGGCCGGCGCAGGGACATTGTGGCCGCAGGCCTCGCCCGCTGCGGCATCCTCGGTCTCACGCCGGCCGGCGATGGCGTCGTCGATAGCGCGGTAGCCGGTGCAGCGGCACAGGTTGCCTTTCAGCGCCTGGCCGAGGTCGGCGCGCTGCGCCTGGTTGAGCGCTGCGGCGGTCATGATCATGCCGGCGGTGCAGAAGCCGCACTGGAAGCCCTGCGCATCGAGGAAGGCGCGCTGCATCGGGTGCAACTCGTTGCCCGTCGCCAGCCCCTCGATGGTGGTGACCTCGCAGCCCTCGGCGCGGAACGCCGGCACCAGACAGGAATGCACCGGCTCGCCGTCGAGATAGACGGTGCAGGCGCCGCAGTCGCCGGCGTCGCAGCCTTTCTTGACGCCGTACATACCGAGATCGCGCAGGAAGGTGCGCAGGCATTGTCCGGCCGACGGCTGCCCGGCGAAGTCCTGTCCGTTGATCCGAAAGCTCATCGCGAAGGCTCCGCGCTCAGTTCGCTTCGGATCTCCTCGGCGAAATGCAGCGTCATGTGCCGCCGCCACGCCGGCAGCCCGTGCATGTCGTCGTGATAGGCCGTGATGTCGCGTTCGAGGCGGGCGCGCAATTCAGCGGCCGACGGCATGGTGGCAAAGGCGAGCCTGACCGGGTGCGGCGTCGATGCGGTGACGGTGAGCACAAAGCCGGCATCCTTCGGCGCGCGGGTGCCGATCAGCAGCGCCGCCGAGCGGCCGACCGGCGTAAGCGAGATCTGCCGAAACGCCGTGCGCCGCGTCAGCGCCGCCGTGGAAATATCGATCCGGCGCAAAATTTCGCCGGGCAGGAGCACATTGCGCTCAGCCGCGGTGACGAAGGAAGCCGCATCGATGCGGCGCTCGCCGCCGTCCGGAGTCCAGATTGTGCAGACGCCGTTGAGCGCGGCGGCGAGCGAAATCATCGGCCCGGCCGGCAGCGCCAGACACAGATTGCCGCCGACGGTGGCGGTGTTCCAGACCTTGAACGAGGCGAGGAAGGCGCGGCAGCACTGGCCGATCAGCGGCGCGGCGGTCCATTCCACCGGCGCGGCGAGCGAATCGAGTTCGGCGACGGTGCAGGTTGCGGCAATCTCCAGCCCCGCCGGGGTGCGGCGCAGCGGCTCCCAGCCGAGCGCCGCCAGGTCGATCAGGCGCGAGAGGCGCGGCTGCGGCTCGGAGAACAGCCAGGTGCCGCCGCCGAGAAAGGCGTCGCCCTCGCGCCAGCCGGGCAGCGCCTCGCGTGTTTGCGGCCGCGCCACCGCGGTGATGGTGTTCAGGTCCATGGGGCAAACTCGGTACCACGAACGCCGCTCATTCCCGCGCAAGCGGGAATCCAGGGTCCCAAGCTCAGCGTGTGCGACTCCTGGCCCCCCGCTTTCGCGGGGGTGAGCGGAGCAGAATGCTGGTCCTGAACTTGTATCGCACTATAGTCACACCGGTCTGAACGAGGATGACGATGACCGAATCGATCTGGATCAAGGACCCGCTGGCGATCCTGGCCGACGGAGCCGAGCGCGGCATCGTCGTGTCGGACGGCCAGATCGTCGAACTCGTCGCCAAAGGCCGCGAGCCCGCGACGCCCGGCGCGAAAGCCTTCGCCGCCAACGATCATGTCGTGCTCCCCGGCCTGATCAACACCCATCATCATTTCTACCAGACTTTGACCCGCGCCGTGCCGGCCGCGCTCGACCGCGAACTGTTTCCGTGGCTGAAGGCACTGTATCCGATCTGGGCGCGCATGACTCCGGATGCGCTCGACGCCGCGGTGACGGTGGCGATGGCCGAACTGATGCTGTCCGGCTGCACCACCACCACCGACCACCATTACGTGTTCCCGGCCGGTCTCGAGGATGGCATCGACATCGAGGTCGCCGCGGCCAAGCGCCTCGGCCTTCGCACGCTGCTGACGCGCGGTTCGATGAACCTGTCGGAGCGTGACGGCGGCCTGCCGCCGGACTCCGTCGTGCAGGACGAGGACACGATCCTGGCCGACAGCCAGCGGCTGGTCGAGCGCTATCACGAGCGCGGCGATGCGGCGATGACCCAGATCGCGCTGGCGCCGTGCTCGCCGATTTCGGTCACCACGTCGCTGATGAAGGCGACCGCTGCGCTGGCGGCGAAGCTCGACGTGCGGCTGCACACCCATCTGGCCGAGACGCAGGACGAGAATGCGTTCTGCGAGGAATTGTACGGCTGCCGGCCGCTCGATTATCTGGAGGACTGCGGCTGGCTCAACAGCCGCGTCTGGCTGGCGCACGGCGTTCACTTCAGCGCCGAGGAGATGCCGCGCATGGCGAAGGCGGGCGTGAGCATCTGCCACTGCGCCTGCAGCAATCAGACGCTGGCCTCCGGCTGCTGTCCGGTCTGCGATCTCGAGGCGGCGGGTGTGAACATCGGGCTGGGCGTCGATGGCTCTGCCTCGAACGACGAATCCAACCTGATGCAGGAGGTGCGCGCGGCGTTTCTGGTGCAGCGGGCGCGCTATGGCGTCAAGGCCGTCAGCCACAAGGATGCGCTGCGCTGGGCCACCAAGGGCTCGGCATCTTGCGTCGGCCGGCCCGAACTGGGCGAGATCGCGGTTGGCAAGCGCGCCGATCTGGCGTTGTTCAAGCTCGACGAATTGCGCTTCTCCGGTTACGGCGATCCGCTGGCGGCGCTGGTGCTGTGCGGCGCGCACCGCGCCGACCAGGTGATGATCAACGGCCGCTGGACCGTCGAGAATGGTGTCATCCCCGGGCTCGATCTCGGCGCTCTGATGCGCCGTCATCAGGACGCGGCCCGCAAGATGGTGGGGCAGGGCGCCGTCAGCGGTTAACTGCCGCGGTACGTGGAATAGCTCCACGGCGTCATGGCCAGCGGCACGTGGTAGTGGCCTTCCGGCTCGGCGATCGAAAAGCGGATCGGCACCACGTCGAGGAATGGCGGGTCGGCCAGGGGCACGCCGCGGGCGCTGTAATAGGCGGCCACGGAAAACCGCAGCTCATAACGTCCGATCGGCAGCGGCCGGCCGCCGATCAGCGGCGCATCGGTGCGGCCGTCTGTGTTGGTGACGGCGCGCAGCAGCACGCGGTCGGCGGCGGCGGCCGACAGTTCGCGCAGTTCGATGGCGATGCCTTCGGCCGGCTTGCCGGCGTGGTTGTCGAGCACATGAGTCGACAGCCGTCCTGTAACCGGGAGCTTGTCCGGCGCGGTGACGCGGCCGTCGAGCCGCAGCGCGGCGATGCGGAAGATTTCGCCCAGCGCGGTGTCGAACTCGTCGGCCGCGCCATGGGCGATGCGCCGCTCGAACTGGCGCAGGATCGAATCCTTGCTGTGCCGGCGTACGCAGACGATGAAGGGAATGCCGAACTTCGCCTGATAGGCGTCGTTGAGTTCATGGAAGCGGGCATATTCCGCGTCGGTCAGCCGGTCGAGCCCGACGCTGGCCTGCTCGTTCGTCGAATCGGCGGTCAGCGCGCCGGCCCGCGCCGCCTTGCCGGCGAGATCGGGATGCGCTTTCACCAGCGCCTGCTGCCGGTCTTTCGATGCGGCGCGCACCGCCTCTGTCATGGCGGCGTGCAAGTCGGCCAGCGTCGCGAACGGTCGCTTTGCGCTGACCGCCTGTGCCACCCAGGGCGAGTGCTCGTAGATGTCGGCCAACGCCGCGGTGAAGTCGGCGTCGCTGAGGGCGTTGAGGGCGGCGAGGGTGTAAGATGTCATTGTCGGCCCGGGCGTTGCGCCATTCACCGTTCATTCCCGCGTAAGCGGGAATCCAGGGAGGCAGCATTCAGCGTAGCATTTTTCTGTTCTGGGTCCCCGCTTTCGCGGGGACGAACGGAAACTTTCACTGCACCGGCGCCCCGGCGGCGAGCCAGGCGGCCAGAATGCGGCGGTCGTCGTCCGACAGTTCGGTGACATTGCCCGGCGGCATGGCGTTGGAGCGCACCGCGTTGATGTCGATCAGGCTGGCATGCAGCTTGATGCTTTCCGCATCGTCCAGCCGCACGCCCTTCGGCGCGGCGGTGATGCCGGTCCAGACCGGCTCGCTGGTGTGGCACATGCTACAGCGCGAGATGACGATCTCCTGCACCGAGGCGAAGCTCGGCGTCGCCGGCAGTGCCCCTGTGGTGACGCCGCGCGGTCCCGCCGCCGACAGTAGGCCGATGGCGATCATGCCGGCCGCCGCCACGCCCCAGGTCCACCACGGGCTGCCTTTGCCGGCGTGCCGCGAATTGTAGAAGTGCCGGATCACCGGGCCGATCAACAGCACGATGGCGACGATCAACCAGTTGTACTGCGTGGCGAAGAACAACGGATAATGGTTGCTCAGCATCAGGAACACGACCGGCAGCGTCAGGTAATTGTTGTGCACCGAGCGCTGCTTGCCGATGGCGCCCCAGAACGGATCGGGCTCCTTGCCGGCGATCATCGCGGCGACGATCTTCTTCTGGTACGGGATGATGACGACAAACACGTTCGCCACCATGATGGTGCCGATCAGCGCGCCGATCTGGGTGAAGGCGCCGCGGCCGCTGAACACGTGGGTGAAGGCGTAGGTCAGTCCGACCAGGAACACGAAGCCGACCAGCGACAGCGCCAGCTCATGCTTGCCGAGCGGCGAGCGGCACATCACCTCGTAGGCGATCCAGGCGGCGGCCAGGCTGAAGAACGCGATCCCCGCCGCCGCCGGCGCGCTCATGTCGAGCACCGCCTTGTCGATCAGGAACAACTCGGCGCTCAGGTAGTAGACGACCACCAGCAGCGCGAAGCCGGACAGCCACGTGGCGTAGGCCTCCCATTTGAACCAGGTCAGATGGTCCGGCATCTGCGACGGCGCCACCATGAACTTGATCATCTGGTAGAAGCCGCCGCCGTGCACCTGCCAGGCTTCGCCCTTCACGCCCGCGGGCAGGCCGGGGTGATGCCGCAGGCTGTGGTCGAGGTGCATGAAGTAGAACGAGCTGCCGATCCAGGCCATGCCGGCGATGACGTGCAACCAGCGGATAATGGCGCTCAGCCATTCAGTGAGAACAACATCCAAGACGAGCAACCTTCAATTCAACGCCGGCCCTGTCACCATGGCAGATCGCCGCCGGTGTGTTCAAGTGTGGCGGCCAATCCGCTCGCCGCATATTCGGCGTCATGCCCGGGCTTGACCCGGGCATCCATGATGAGGAGCATTTCCGTGAAGCCATACGTTAAGGCTGTCTATGACGCATGGCATCATGGATGGCCGGGTCAAGTGTCACGGCCGGGCCGGCCGAAGGCCGGACCCGGTTGCCCGGCCATGACGGCTGATGCAGGGCGTCTCTTGACTTAATACCTAGGTTTAAATACTCTGCTTCCGTCCGGTCCATCGAGGGGCGTCTCCGGAGACGCAACGAGAGACGGGACCGGATGCGGCGCCTGCGGGCGGGGCTCGTAACCCCGCACCCGGGAGGCCCTGGGACGCCGTCCGGCCCCACTACGGGGGTCTGCCTTCAATGGCTGGACGTGAGGACGACCGGGCGAAAGCGCCCGTACGGATGGGCCTGAGGCACATCCCGTCG
>JAUXXH010000025.1 GCA_030684935.1 Pseudolabrys sp.
GATGTCCTTCAGCACTTGTTCTGCGGGCGCTTTGCCCGGTCCGGACTTCTGTTTCATCTTCGCTCCTTACGGCTACGATGAACCAGAAATCCTCCCTCCGTGAAGTCCCTCAACTTGTCTCAGGGGTGCTGACGGGGAACAATGTGGCCCAGCTCTTCCCCTTCTAGCTTGGTAAACGGTGCGGCCACCTTAACGATCATCGCGTTAGCGATCGCGGCCCTACATTTCGCCGAAGATTTCCTTATCCCGCTAGTACTGGCCGGATTCCTCTGCTTCCTCTTACAGCCGCTGGTTCAGTGGCTCGACCATCGTCGATGGCCTCGACCTTTGGCAGTCTTGTTGGTTGTGCTGCTATCTACATTCTTGCTTGGTGTTGCGGGCGTCTTTTTGGCGCGTGAAGCTTCCAAACTGGCGGCCGAGCTTCCGCGATACGAGAACAACCTGCGAGACAAGGCGAGGTCCGCAGCAAACACTCTCCAGACGGTCGGTGTCTGGCACAACGCATCAAAGGTTCTGGAACGTGTAGAGGAGGAACTCAAGGTCGGCCCCAAGGGAGCACCGCCTCCAGGTTGAAGTACGCAAGGAAGAGGCGCGGCCGCTTGCGGCGCTTCTCACCAATATTCAATTCACTTTGTCTCCGCTGACTACATTCGGCTTGATGTTTCTATTCACCGTTTTCATGTTGTTGCAGTACCATGATTTGCGAGATCGAATAGTTCACCTGATGGGGCCCGGCGAGATCGGCCGATCGACGCAGGCTCTGAATGAAGCTGCTTCCGATCTCTCCCGCTTCTTTCGTCTACAAGCAGGTCTCAATTTTTCTTTAGGCGTCGCTGTTGCAGTTGCCCTATGGTTGATTGGCTTGCCAAATCCCCTGCTATGGGGCGCGCTTTATGCTGTATCGCGATACATTCCGTATATTGGCGGGCTCATTGCGGCGGTGGGGCCTCTCTTAATCGCCGCTTCAGTTGAGCCGGGCTGGGGTAAATTCCTCGCAACTGGCTCCGTCATTGCTGCAGCCGAATTCACTGCCGGAAATCTCATCGAGCCTCTGCTGTTTGGCAAAAAAACGCGTTTGTCGCCTCTGGCTGTCTTAATTGCGGCAGCCTTCTGGACGACGTTATGGGGTACGGTTGGGCTGATCTTGGCAGTGCCGATAACGCTCGCGTTGGTCGTTTTCAGCGAACACATTCCGCATTTGAGGGTTTTCAGGGTCGTGCTCGGCAATACGCCCGCACTTACCGCTGAACAAAGATTATACCATCTGCTGCTTGCCGGCGACCCGTCTACAGCGGCGGAAGAGTATACGCAGTACCTTGCAGAGCGATCTTTGGAGGATTACCTCGACCAGGTCGCCATTCCTGCTTTGTCGATTGCTGCCAAGGATAGTAACAGCGGAATTTTACGTCGGGAGCAGTTGGTTGGTTTGAAAGAAACGACCGAAGAATTCGTTGAGCTATGCAAAGACTTGGTCGAAATGGGTACCGATGCACAACGGGAGACCCTTAGGCCGAAATCGAGCACCGTAGTAGGGTCAATAATCGTGATTCCCGGACGCGGCCCATTTGATCAGGCAGCAGGTGAATTGTTTGTTTTGGCCGCGCGTATGGCCGGTGCGACCAGTGCTACTTGCACCTCCCCAGGCGGGTTGACAGGTATTAGTGCAGCGGCCGCCGAAAGGCGCGAAGGCCCTGTCAGATACGTCGCGATAATTACTGTTGGTGGGGTCACACAAACACAGCTCGAACTTCTGAGGCGGCGCGCGCAGCGGGACCTCAGCCCTGACCAGCTCGGTGTCTTAATCGCGGAAGCCAACAAATCTATCCAGCAGAACGCTGTTGTAGTTTCCGAAGAAAAGATATTCAACTCGCTGCGATCAATGCTCCAAGATATTTTTACGACTATAAAGCCTGTTCTTCGAGATTCTTGAAGCTGATCGCATTACGCCCGTGCATTGCCGCTCCGCGAAGTCGAGGTGCGGAATTGCGCGGAGTATAACATAGAGCGGCCGTGAACCCGACCGGCAGAGGTATCTGGACGCTTGACCCCGAGCGCGGTAATTGCCGATCGTAGGGCTGAAGGGCGTGGCAAATGAAAACGGCGGCGACTCAAGAGGAAGTGAAATTCGAAAAATTCTGCGGTCAGTGCAGTGGCGGCCGGATATCGGCGACTTCGCGCGTGGCGCCCGGTCGATGAGTTCCGCCCGCCTGGTTTGCGCCATTGCGAGGGCGGCCTCGGTCTGACTCGGCGCGCGGTACGGCGGTCACGAGCGTAAAGAAAACATCTGGCTCCGATAACGCCAGCCGAAGATACAGAATCTTGGCGGTCGGCGGGCCTTTTTCCGCGGCCCGGGAAACCAACCTACCCTCCTGGTCTGCATCGTGCGATTGGATCTGCTTGTGCCTATCCCGACAAAAATGATGAGTCTTCCGCAAAGAGCAGAGGGTAGACGGCGACGCCCAACTCCATTCAGAGATAGAATCGGCGTATGTTATCTCCTGAGCGCGCGCATTGCTTCCTCGACGCCCTTCAACAATTCATTCTGATTAAATGGCTTGTGCAGCCAGCCCAAGGGGCGCGCAGACGCCCCGCGTGCGCGAGTAGCTGTATCATTATGGGCGGTCGCGAACACACACCGTATTCCCATCTCAACGTATATATCTATAGCCGCCTCAATGCCGTCCCGCGGCCCGAGGAGTCGAACGTCCATAAGGATGAGATCGGGATTTTGACTCTTGGCGAGCTCAACTGCCTTGCCGGCGGTTGTGGCAATATCGATGACTTCGTAGTTGGCTTCCAGGAGCCATCGCTCAATGTCCAACCCTACAAAATACTCATCCTCTACAATAAGTATCCGCGGACCTCTGGGTGTGACGCCGTCGGCTTCTTTAAGTGCGGCGGCAACTTGAACGGGCAGTCGACGATTTCGACCAGTGAAGATGGTGTCCGATACTTCAAACATTGGGGCTCTCAAATAACAAGGTGCAACGAGCACCAGCGCTACTATCTACCTCAAAACGACCGTTAAGTTGCCGAGCTAGCCCCCGAACCAATCCTAGGCCCGAAGAGCGACGGTGCGTGGGGCCAGGAGCAAAGCCGGGACCATTATCATGCACAGTTAATTCAAGCTTATCGTGTATGCGCTTCAGGCGCACACCGAGAACTAGCTCCTTTGCACTGCCTGCGGCATACTTAATCGAATTCGTAAGAAGTTCATTAATGATGAGCGCCAGGGGTACGATGGTATCTGGCGGTAGCATAAAGTCTTCAGCATCCAAATCGACGTTAATTTCGGCTGGCCAAGTTTGCTTCAGTTGCGAAATGAGCAGGTCCAAAAAGTCCCCAGCGCGAAATGAGACCATGGTCTTTGAAGAATATAATGCTTGCTGAATAGCTCCAACCGCGCGAAGGCGACGAGCCGCATCGGTTAAGTGCGCCTGCACCTCGGTATTCTTGCTTTCGTGTGCAGAGGAAAGCAGCATTCCTTGCAACACCTGAATATTATTCTTAACGCGGTGATGGATTTCACGGATTAAAACTTCCCGTTCACGCAAGGTCTCGCTCAAGACTGCCTGGGTATGCAAGTGGCGCCGGACCTCTGCATTAAGCTGTCTAATCTGCTTATTCAGCAAGGTGAACCGGTCTGATGAGGCGTCTTGGCAGCGCAACAAGATGCCACTTTCCCCTCCAAGCCGCACAGCATTCCCGTAGCAGCGATACCGCCCGGCAGGGATTTTCTTTCCCGGGAGCGTAACCGTTCCAATAATGGCATCCCCCGTTCCCGAACATCGAGAAAGGAATGTTAAAAATCCTTCGACGTCATCCTGTAAAGCGCGCAGGTCGAAGTCCTGCAAAGGAATTGCAGCTGCATCTACCGCCCTTTTGTTCGCGAGTTGGACAATTCCTTGTCGATTCACGAGAAGCGATGGGTCGCCTAGGCCATTGAGGATCGAATAGGCCTCAGAGTGATGAAGTGGAGTCATCATCTCTCTTATAATACTCTCGCGTAGCCGACGACGTTAGCGGCTGCGGTTTCAAATGCACGACGACAAGGCAACCGGGGTCGCCTCGGGCAATGGTTGATTTTAGTTCGACAGCCGCAAAACCAAGATTCTGTGCGGAGATGTGTCCAAAAACGTTCGACGTCATCATACAAAGCGACGGCCGATCCTTAACCATTGCTCCAAAGGGGCATGCTCTGTTGCCCAAGACAATCTTATCCTCTCCCTCCTCAATAATGAAAAAGTCGCCTTTGATACGACGCTTTAAATCGACCAAGACATCCGAGACCTGCTGTCGGTCTAATCTATCGACTTGCAGCGCCGTGCGATATTCGGCGTCTATTTGTTCGCCCATCGCCGCGCCGACAACACTAATGTAACCTGCTGCGTCGTCGAGACCCACGACGTCTTGGAGAGACCCTGCCAGTTCGCGGAGTAGACGACGGAGAAATCCGTCCCGCTCAAGAGAAACATCCAGTTGAGTTAAATCTGCCATCGCGGTCCTCAAGGACAACTAGACGGATTTCTACCATTTCGGAGAGGGGCGGCAAGGGCTCGAAGGCGCAATACGGCCTGCTTTTGCGCATTGCGGCACGACCGATTGTTCCATACGCCGTCTCCGATGTTACGGCTAAGCCCCTTTCCTTGAATGCACCGGCCAGGAACCCCGCGGCTAGTCAGCCAACTTGGCAGGGAGGGCGCTGGGCGCCCCCGCCGGTTCCCTGAGAGGCCACTGCGCGGTGATCCGGCAGTTCGGAGGTCTGGAAGGAACGATGATCTAATAATTGCAGAGGAAATGATAATGGCGCGAGCGCCCGGTCGGTTGTTCATTTAGGAGCGCGAGGCCGCTTCGCGCTGGTGACGTCCAGCCTAGCGAACAGGACCGTGGTCCTAGTTCGAGGATTATCGTCTGAATAGGCTCACGATGCACCTCTGGGTAACCCGGCCATGCGTCGGTGCTATGCGTAAGGGGGCATACAGACTTTGTAAAAAATGTGCCTATTATGGTGCCATCATCGACCAGGCTGTCCGGCATTGCAATGACTGGGAGCCTCATGCTCCCGCCATAAACTGGGGGAGCAATATGCCCAAACAAAATGAAAAGCGACTTGGCCCGCCTTGCCGAAAATGTGGGGAATCCACCGTTTGGCTTCGATGTGAGCACGTCAACGACGCTCCGATGGACGTATTCCATTGTGAAGGCTGTGACCAAATGTTCGCCAAGGCCAGCTGATCCCGGGCAAATAACGGCATTCAAGTTGATTTAAAATTGACCAGCATAGGCGGGACCGTTTGCGGCAATGCGCGCCAACTACCTGAGCTCCGGAGGCCGCCTGTGTCGCTCACCGACTGGCACCACCACAAGGAAAAGCAATTAGCTGACTTGGCAAGCGGCGCCTCTGATCTACATCCGCGCTCAGTTGAGGGCCGAACAGCACAATTGGCGCCCGAGTGGCAAGGCAAATTAAATCAGCGAATACACTGCCGCCGATGACAGCTAAACCCAAGCCGGGACAATCTCAAGACGGCTGGCGACCCAGAGCACGTGCCTCGCGGATTGACGGGGAGACATCGGCGTAGTCGTCAAAGCCAACGGCTTCCTTAATGTGAGATGGGATGACGGCCGGACGAGCTATTTTCATCGTGACCAGCGGGCCAATTTACGGATTACTGACAAGCCCGGTTGAGGGAAGCGAGGTAGCTCGAAAATCCGCGGCCGTTAAAAGAGGCTGGCGCACGGACGACGGGCCTCTTGGTGGCCGTTGTCGATTTGGCCGAAGCCAAGGCTGAGGAAAAAATGGAGTGAATGAGAATACGGTTGGCGGGCTATAACCGCAACCGGCTTTTTCACTAACTCGCTTCAACGCTACTGCGGGAACAATTAACCCGACAGCCCGCCGCTTATGCAAAGGCTGGCTCCGCATTTTAGATGTCCTGCGGCGGCGTATAACTGAGACGCTAGATCGAGCTTCTCGTGAACGCCGGCTGGCCTGTACCTCCACTACCTCGACGCTATGGCACCCGCACGATTGCGGTAAATGACATTGCAGGTGCATCGGCAAGCGTTGCTGAAAATCCGACATGAGGAGGCCCGGCGCGCGCTGGCTTCTCGAAATTCGCAGCCGCAATTGGGCGGCGAACTTAATTCCGACAAAAAATAGCCTGCGGCGCGAAACTCTCTTGCCGCATCCAAGTTATCGATGTGACTCGTCGATAGGACTTTTGCACAAGGATTGCGAGCATATGCGACGCGCGGCTCGGTTTATAACGTTGGTCAGCTGCACCGGCTTTCTGTGCGCGTCGGCTCCGGCCGCCCACGGTGAGGTGTTCGAAAGCGCTCAGCAATTCTGGCTTAACGAGTCGCGCGCGCGGGCAGGTCTTCGCTGGGGGGCTCCCTATGGTCGGGAGGTCGATGGACCGCGGCGGGATCGGGAGGTTTATCAACCGCGACCGGACGTCGCGCCCAATGCCCCTGCCCCGCAAGTCGAGGTAAAGAGTCCGCAGTATTACAACTATCGGGCCGACGCGCTGGAAGCGCTCCAGGTCGACCAACTCTGCGAAGTCAAAATGGCGTCGTCCGGCACGGCTTCAGAGACCACTCCATCTTTTGCTGCCGCCTGTGCGCTGCTGCCGCCGGTGTCGTTGCGCGTTCTACCGGAGGTCGGTGCGGCCCTGATCGCTTATTACCGGAAGCATTCGCAATTTGTCTGGATCGACAGCGGCAACGTCACAGAAAAGGCCAAGGCGATCATGGCTGAAATGGCCAGTGCCGGCGCCGTAGGGCTCATCCCCGACGATTACCGCGTCGAGCTGCCCAAGCTAGACGCGGCCAAAGGTGAAGATGCCCTCAAGGAAGCGTTGCGGTTCGAACTCGCGCTGTCGGCCAAGGCACTCACCTACGTCCTCGACGCCACGCGTGGCCGCGTCGATCCCAACCGCATATCGGGTTACCACGATCTTCCCCGCAAGAAGGTTGACCTTGCCGCAGCTCTACAAGACTTGGCGCACGCGGAATCGCCGGCCGGTTACCTAGCAGGGCGCCATCCCACCTCGGCTGCATTTCGGGCGCTGGCGGCCGAACTGGTCAGCCTCACCCGCGACGGGACGCCCCGGGTGACATTGCCGCTGGGGCTGACGATTAAGCCCGGCCAGACCCATCCCGCCCTGCCGGATGTAATTGCCGCCATCGAAGAGGCCGCTTCGCCGGCGCTGAAACGCAAACATGCCGACGCCTTCGCCGGAGCCGGCACGGCCTATTCGGGTGAACTGGTGCAGCTGATACGTGCGTTCCAGATCGAGAACGGGCTTCGGCCAGATGGCATAGTCAGCCCGACTACGATCGGCGCGCTGAAGCGCGATACGGCCGCTGCGAAAGTCCCCAAGGTGCAACTGGCCATGGAGCGCCTGCGCTGGCTGCCGCACGATCTCGGGGACCGCTATGTGTGGCTAAATCAGCCAGCCTACCGCGTTACGATCATCGACGACGGCAAGGAAGAACTGTCCATGCCCGTCATCATCGGGAAGACCTCGAACCAGACCAACTTCTTCGCCGACAAGATTCAGGCGGTTGAATACAACCCCTCTTGGACGGTGCCGCGATCGATCATCGTCAATGAAATGGTGCCGAAGCTCTATCGCGATCCGACCTATCTCGATCGAATAGGTTACCAGGTCACCAATCACCGCGGCCAGCCGGTATCGTCGGCGTCGGTCGCCTGGGACCGTGTGGCGCTCAACAAGGCCTCGGTTGAAGTGCGCCAGCCGCCAGGCCCACGCAATGCGCTCGGCCGTCTAAAGATCGATTTTCCGAACCGGCATGCGATCTACATGCACGACACGCCGCACAAGTCGCTTTTCAAGCAGAGCAAACGCGCCTTTAGCCATGGCTGTGTCCGGCTTGAACAACCCGCTCTGATGGCGGCAGCTTTACTCGGCAAGCCGGTCGGTCACGTCAATGCGCGCATAGTGGCGGGCGAAAATGCCGTCGAGCCGGTCCGCCGGCAGATCCCGATTTACCTCGCCTATTTCACGGCTTGGCCGGACAAGGACGGGAAGATCGCCTATTACGACGATGTCTACGAGCGCGATTCTCACCTCACGCGCGCCATGGAAACCACCAACACCGTCCGCACCGCCGCGCGCTAACCGCTCAAATACCGGCTCGCATCTATCTTGGACGCCTGCGTTTCGGCTCGACGCGGCGGCGTCTTCATTGCGCATCTGCTTCAGCCCGAACTGCTTTTCGTTTTCGATGATGGCGATGAGACAAACCGCTGCTAATAGTGGACCACAGGCAGACGGAAACGCAGCCTGCACACTCGTCCTTAAAGCGACGCAAAGAAACGAGGCCGCCCCTAAGAACGGCCTCGCCTTGTGCAATTCGAATGCGGGTACTTAGCGTGTCTTGACGGTGGCGCCGGCGTCGACGCCGGTTGTCACGTTAGCACTACCGGCCTTCACCCCTTTGATGGATTTGACTTTGACGCTTGTCGTCGTCCGCCCAGGGGCATAGCCAGAGGCGCCAGTTGTGCCCTTTACCGAGCCTTTTTTAGCGCCATCTAGAGCAAACCGCCGAACAGCTTCATCCTGCGGAAACCTCCGCGCGCCAAGCCCAGGGAACCATTTTGGTTCCAGAGATTTGTTCCGATGGCAATTATGCTTCTAGGGAGAGAAACCATGAAAATAGCCATTGCGATTCTTTTGGCAGCGACGGCGCTGTCGTCCCCGGCTTTGGCTCAAACAACCGCGCCTGCGCCGGCGACAACCGCGCCGGCGACCTCCGCTACAATGCCCGCTCAAGCGAACCCCAGCGAAGCTTGGCGTGCGTCAAAGCTCGTCGGCGTCAATGTTTACAACGAACAGAATGAAAGCCTCGGCAATATCAGTGAAGTCATTCTTGACCGGTCCGGCAAGGTGACTGGCTTTGTAATTGGTGTTGGCGGTTTCCTCGGAATGGGCGTGCATGACGTTCTCCTGGCGTTTGACCAAGTGAAATTCGTCAATGAGCCTCGGGCCTCAACAACCGCTGCTCGGCCAGCCACCACCGGCACCGCGCCCGCCGGAACACCCGCCGCCGGCGCCCCCGCCACCGGTGCTACCCCGTCTGGCGCCCCCCCTGCAGCGACAGCTCGCCAAATGGACAATCGGCCAGTGGCGGCCACCAACGCGCGGAGAAGCGACGAAAAGTGGTTTCCTGACCACGCGGTCGTCAGTGCCACGAAAGATCAACTGAAAAACATGCAGCAGTTCAAATACGACTAGTGCACGATAATGAGTAAAGGAGCCCCGGGTTGCGGGGCTCCTTTTGCTGCGCATGGTGAGCTTTCGGGCAATAGGATTGTCGACCTTTAGTTCGGCAGCTTTGAGCCCGTTCGGAGATCGCATGCGTAAAAAGAAGTTACGAACATTCTTGGGGGACGCCCTGTGCTCGGCGAGCTTTGCCGAAAGCACTACAACAGTGGCGGCCCTCGGGAGGCCGCACTAGTATGGCTGTAGACGGATTTGCTGCCCGAACGGAGATCTGACCGGCGATGGCGAAGCTGGCGCACGTTCCGCGCCTGCAAGGGTTGCCCCCGCTTGGTCGGACCTCGTGACGATTCCTTTTATTGACCCAGTTGGTCGAGCCGCTTGAAAAAGCCGATTTCACGGTCATCAAGGCGACCAAGGGCGATCAAGCGATTACAACGCTCCAGCGTGAAGGCAAAAATATCCGCGCCCTCATTACCGACGTGAACCTTGGCGGGGGAATGTCAGGCTGGGACGTGGCGCAGACGGCACGTGAACTCAACCCCGACCTTCCCGTGATTTACACCACGAGCTATGGCTCGGACGAATGGTCTGCGCACGGCGTTCCCAACAGTATCCACATCACCAAACCGTTTGTTCCAGCCCAAGTCATCACAGCCCTTTCGCAGCTTTTGAATTCATCTCATCAGGAACCCTCTAATCCCGACGCCACCTGAACAGCGTGAACCAAACTATTTATTAACCATCTCCCCAGCTAAACAACGCGCCTCGCAACCTTCACCACAGCAGCAGGTTACCGCCACAGCGACCCGTGAGAACGAACACATGAATGTCCCTTGGCCGAAGTGCCCGACCTGCTACCGACTTTTGTCGCTGAATTCCTCGCCTGAATATCTTCGCGACGGTCCCGTCATTCATCCGACATTTGTATGCAAGGAATGCCCCGAGCAGAGCCCGAGAAATTCGGGCCAGCATCAGAACCAGGCTGGGCAATGGCGGCCTGAACATAGTCGTTGAAGCCGTTTGTATTCGGCGCCAGACGCTGGTACTCCGCCAATATCCTCGCATCCTCCACGGTCGTCCCGCTCGCCACCTTGTCCCGTATGAGCAGCACGTTCTGCCGAAGTTTTTTCGGCGCCAGTTCCCCCCAGCAGGTTTACGCCGGCGATCAGCCGCTCCTCCCGTATCAATCGGGTGTGGCACTCCCGCCCATAAAATCCGAAGTCGGGGACAATCACCTGCCCCTCAAAATGCGCCATGAGGAAAAGGCCGAGCACGAGCGCATCGAGGTCACCCAACTCCGCCCGATTTATCCGCGCCAGAATTATTGAGCGTGGGTTGAAAGAAATGCTGGGGGCTTTGCGCCGCAGAGCGCCTTTTGCAAAACGGGCGACATGAGAATGTCGGCTACTGCGGATCTCGCATCACCCGCTCCGTCGTCTCGCTCATCGGACTGCGGCAGCGCCTCCAACCGTTTGGGCTTCTCCTTGAGGAGCCTCAGTAGCGCCCGCTTCCCGTTTCTCACCGTCAGCGTGTTCTCACCTTGGGGAAACCGTGTATAAAATATCGGCTATCTCCCTCGCCTTTTTGTATTCGATATTCTTCAGCTGGTTGAAGGAGTGCCTTTCCGGAGGGGCAAAATGCCATCACCGGCCGGCCGGCTTGGGAATGGGAGCGGAGTGGCGCGGGGGACCTTTCTGTACAATGCGGAATCGGACGGGTGGCGATTTCCAGTCGGGCGGGACGGTTAGGGTCGGCACACACTCCGTTCGGTGCCATGCCCCATCCGCATTAGCGATTTCGAAGACAATCCCGGGACGCTGCATGTCGGCGCATTCCGGCCACCGGTCGAACGACATCCTTTCGCCTATGGTAGCTCCCCGTCATGCGAACATGAAACCTGGCCCCACCTTGCAACGTGTTAACGTCTTCTCCGCCAATCAGGACGTCGTTTCCGCTGCCAAGGACGTAGCCATTGTGCTGATTGTGCCGGCCCAGTCGGGCCGATAGTCCATTTCCCTTCATTGTCTCACAGAGCGTTCTAGCATCGGTGGGTTAGCTCAAATGCAGAAGCCCCGACCTTTCGATCAGGGCTTCGCATGCCACCGTGTCGCAAAGGGGCAAACCAAAACGACACGCCCGGCACACGATGCCTGTAGCAGAATTCAGCTCACCCATACATACACCAGCGGACGGTCACGCCCCATAATGCGGCATACGCTGGGGCGATGCCGTCAGTCGAAACCACGCGCCGACACCGATGGTGCGACTACTTTTAGTTTAGTCGCACTTCCGAACCGGTAGACAGCCTGTTCGCCGGCTCCGGGGGTGTTCTGGAGAATGCATAACGGTCGTCGCACGGACAAGCTTTTAGACCTCCAATAAACAAGACGTACTAGGCGATACTGAACGGCTGTTCATGGAACGTTCGTTACATTGGAGCGTTCAATCCCATCACCAATGGAGTTGCACATGCGAATGTTCTTGATAGGCGCGCTTGCCCTAACCGGCGTCGCGATGACCCAACCTGCTTCGGCTCAGGGCGTCTACTTCGGCGTACCCGGCGTGTCGGTAGGCGTCGGCGCTCCTCGTGAGCGACATTACGAATACGACCGCCCCCGGCATCGGGTGTACCGTGAGCGTCGTGAGCGTCGCTACAACCGGTCTTACGCGCGCAGTGAATGTCGCACTATCACTATCCGGCGCGATGATGGGTCAGTGAGACGCATTCGTCGCTGCGACTAAGTGCCGAGAGAGCCCGCCCGAGTGGCGGGCTCTTTTGCTTTGCACTTGGTCTCAAGTTTTCTCAGCTATTTATCCAACCTGGTACCGCTACTCCGCGACTAGGCTCACTGACAATAGTCCCAGGGTGCGGACACGTAGGACACATGCGAACGACGCTGATGCCGTCATCGCTGAAAGCCACGCCCCCGCACAAGCGTAGGGATTGCTCTGGCGTTCCGGCGCAGCGTGAAGGCCCCCCGTAACCCACCATATACAATCTCTACATCATCGCCGAAGCCAAGCGGCGATCATCGAGATCACGCGCGCGGCGCGCGACACCACGATCTGCCGGCGGCCGGCGCGCGTGTATTCGAACTCGGGACGGCTGCAATTTAGGGACTGGCGTCGGCCGCCCCAAACCTCTGCTGCCCTCCGCGAAAAATTGGCAGCCGCGACCAGCGCAAAACGGTCATTATGGAATATTTGCGGGTGCCCATCGAAGGCCCCGTGCACTCATCTCGGCCGCGGTAAGCCGGTGTTATTGCGGTCATGGGCTGCGCCGAAACTTCCGCCAATCGGCGGGGGCTGACTTAACCAGCTACTGCGCTGATATGGCTGACAATCTCGACAAGATTGGCCCGCGTAGTTTACGCAATTCGTCGGATTGTCGGCGATCGGCACCCCTTCCCTTTCATCGCCTCCCCTAGACCGTTGCTCCCTCCGGCCGGTCATTCGCGATGCATGGTACCTTCTCCAAACTCCCTGGCCTGGCCCGCGCCTTCGCGGGTTTCGGACGCGCCCGTGACGGCGCGGTCGTGGTCATCTTTGCACTGGCGATCATTCCGGTGTTGGGACTGGTCGGCGCCGCGGTCGATTTCAGCCGCGCAAATTCCCTCAAGGCAACGATGCAGAACGCGCTCGATGCGACCGCGCTGATGCTGTCGAAAACGGCGGCCTCGCAGACCAGCGCCCAACTTCAGGTGTCCGCCCGAAGCTACTTTTTGGCCCAGTTCACCAGGCCCGAAGCCAAGAATGCAGCTATCAGCGTAAGCTATTCCAAGACCGGTGGATCGACCGTCGTGGTCAACGGCAGCGCCGACATCGATACCGAATTCATGGGTATCCTCGGGCTGAAATCCATCAACATCACCGGTACCGCGACCAGCAAATGGGGTTCGACCCGGCTGCGGGTGGCGCTGGTGCTCGACATCACCGGGTCCATGGATGCCGACGGCAAGATGGCGGCGCTCAAGACGTCCACCAAGAACCTGCTCAGCCAGTTGAAGGACTCCGCCAGCGTCAACGGCGACGTCTATGTCTCAATGGTGCCCTTCGCCCGCAGCGTCAATGTCGGCGCGAGTAACTACAACGCGAACTGGATCGACTGGAGCGAATGGGAGGCCGAACCGGCCATCATGGCAACGTGGTTGGCCACCACCGCCAACAAAACCACCTGGGAGCAGACCGGTCCGGGAAGTTCATGCCCCTTCACGGCCGCGCAGCACGGGTTTACTTGTGTCGCGACCCCAATTGACGGCGCGGCAAGCACCACGACGATCCCGAGCAGCGGCACCTATTCAGGTGGCATCAGCCCCAGCGCCGATGGCGGCAATAAGGATTCGACCAAAGCCGGCTTCTACTACCCCGGCTATTACAACAGCGTGGCGGCGACCCGCACCATTTCAACCGGATCGAGCGCTAGTTGTGGCAGCTCTGTGAACTGCACTTGCAGCGGCGGTGGCAGCAATAAGGTATGCACCCAGAAATACTTTACCCATACTTGGGTCAAAAACGCCCGAAGCACCTGGACCGGCTGCGTCGCCGATCGCGGCGCACTGGCCGCGCCGGGCACCAATGCCGGCAACGACCAGACTGCGACCGTGCCTTCCACCACCGACATCACCACCCGCTACCCGGCGCGGCAGGACAGCTATTGTTCGTCGGCGGCGATCGGCTTGAACTACAACTGGTCGACGATGAATTCGGCGGTCGATGCGCTCGACGCCAATGGCGGTACCAATCAGCCGATCGGCCTGGTGATGGGATGGCATTCCTTGGTCGGGATCGGCCCATTCACCGCGCCGCCCAAGGATTCCAATTACACTTACACCGACGTCATCATCTTGATGTCGGACGGCCTGAATACCTGGGACCGCTGGTACGGCAACGGTTCGGCCACCAACACCTCGGTCGACAACCGGATGCTCGATTCCACAGGCAAAGGCACCTGCGCCAACATCAAGAATTCCAAGGTCACGCTCTACACCATTCACGTCAATACCGGCGGCGACCCTCTCTCGACGCTGCTGCGGAACTGCGCCGGTAGTCCGGACAAGTTCAGCGACCCGGAAAAATTCTTCTCGGTGACCACCGCCAGTGGCCTCGGCACCGTGTTTACCGCCATTGGCACCAATTTGACCAAGCTGCGCATCGCGCAGTAGCCGGCGCGCAGGCGGCAGGCAAAATAAAAGCCCGGCTCGATCAGCCGGGCTTCGCCGTCTCGTCGTGGACAGCGCTGAGCGCGACGGCCTATTTGGCCTTCGCGACCATGGCTTCGAACGGCTTGTAGGATTCCTTGGCAAGATCGGCGTGCATTTCGCTGGTCTTGGTGACCTCGGCCACGAAGCCTTCATAGGCGATCTTGGCGTGTTCGGTCTGCGGACAACTGGGAATTATACAATTCGATTACGACGCCCTCCTTCATAGCTAACCTTCAAATATTCAAAACCAATGAGTCCCGCTTCTCGCCATGAAACGCGGCATCGCCGACCTCGTCTATTGCGAGATAATGTGTAAACCATGAAACGGTCAGGAATTGACGTCTCCGTTGCGACGGTCAGGCATCCACTCGTTTGAGTCAATTCCGATAAGACACAGCGAATTGGCGGCGCGCTGCGTTTGGTCACAATCCAAATTGCTGACGGACTTTTTTTCGGATAAGCCGTCGCTTGGTGATAGTGCGTTGCGCCGAAATCCATTATGCCCTTGCGCGTGAGAATGCGCCCCAGATTTCTGATAAGCATTGCACCGAAAACTTCGATGCTGCAAAGCGGTCTCAAGCTTGCGCTTTGTAAGCACTAGCCAATAGCGTGCGATTGGGCGCAAACACACAATCAAGCGCCTGCTCGTAACCGGCGAGCACGCCTTCCAACATGGCGTCGAGCGAAAATGATGCGACGACCTGGGCGCGCAGCTGTTGGGTAATCGCATCTAACGCTTCGGGATCGACGATGGCCTTGACGACTGCCGCCGCCAGGGCCTTCGGGTCTCCGGCCGGCAACAACTCTTCGGACTGCGGTCCGTAGATTTCTGGAATGCCGCCGACCTGCGTCGTGATCAGCGGCTTGCCGGCGGCGGCGGCCTCCAGCACGACATAAGGCAGCGACTCGGCGCGCGACGGGATCACCATGATGCGGCCGTGCGCCATGGCGTCACGCGCCGCCCTCGGCGGCAGGAAGCGAATGGCGTGGTCGAGGCTCAGCCGCGTCACCTGGGCGCGCAGCGCCGCTTCTTCCGGACCGGCGCCGACCAATGTCGCGGTCACCGGTGTGCCGTCGCGATGCAGACTGGCGACGGCATCGATCAGAACGTCGATGCCCTTGACGCGCCGCAGTTCGCCGAGAAACACCAGATCGGTGGCGTCCGGCGCCACCGCGACCGGATCGAACTCGCTGGCGGCCACGCCGTTGTGAACCACGCGCACGACGCCGTCCGGCGTGCCGATGCGCTCCTTGAAGATGCGGGAACTGTAGGCGCTCTCGAACAGGTAGAGGTCGCCGTGCGGCATCAGCACGCGCTCGGCGCCGAGATAGGCCTTGCCCGACACCGACGCCGGATCGAGCAGCAGGCTGCCGCCGTGCGGCGTGTAGGCCCGGATCGCCGGCTTGCGGGCGAAGGCGAGGCGGGCGAAGGCGCCGCCTTTGGCGCCATGGCCGTGAATGACATCGGGGCGCGTCTTGCGCACGCGGTTGACGACATGCAGCGCAGCCGTCAGGTCGCGCGGCCCGAGCGAGCGCGGAATGGGCGTCAGGCTGAGGCCGAGCGCAAGCTTCGGCACGAGAGCGGCGAAGGTATCGCGCGACCTTGCGTCACCGGTCAGGCTGTCGGCGATGATGCCGACGCGATGGCCGCGGGCGATCTGGCCCTCGACCAGATCGGTGACGTGCCGGAACAGCCCGCCGACCGGAGCGCGGAGGACGTGGAGGATACTCAAGCTACGCATGACTGGGCCGGTCCTTATTGAACTATGTTGATTCGAGCATGGGCGCTCACAGACGTTCGGCCACAGTTTCCAATTTGGCGAGCCAGGCGCGCGCTGAAGTGCGGACCCATTGCTCGGCGTCGCTTTGTGTTTCGAAACCGCTGATGAATTGCAGGTGATTGCCATCCGAAATGCGGACGCGCCAGCCATTGCCGATCGGCAGAAAGACTATTTCAAGTGTCAACGCGGCCGGATTGGTATTCATCGCCGTACACCTACACAAATTTCCGAAAAAAGTTCTACAGCGACGCAATGGTAAACGTCATTCATCATGAATCTGCACACAAATCCCATTCGGCTAACCTAAGTCTCTCGTCGCCCCGGGAAGGCGCCCTAGAACAGTGGATCAGAGAGTGTTGCCAGAACAAGCTAGACGCGGCCAAAAGCGAAGATGCCTTCAGGGAAGCGTTGCAATTCGAATTCACTCTGTCGGCCAAGCACTCACCTACGTGCTCGACTCCACGCGTGGCCGCGTCGATCCCAACCGCATATCGGGTTACCACGATCTTCCTCGCAAGCAGGTCGACCTTGGCGCAGCACTAGAACACTTGGTGCGCGCGGAAGCGCCCGCCGATTATCTATCCGGGCGCCATCCCGCCTCGGCTGAATTTCAAGCGCTGGCGACCGAACTGGCCCGTCTCAGCCGCGATGTGACGCCCCGTACGACGTTACCGCCGGGGCTGATGATTAAGCTCGGACAGACCCATCCCGCGCTGGCGAATGTAATTGCAGCGATCGAAGAGGCTGCCTCGCCGACGCTGAAACGCAAATATGCCAGGCCATTGCCGGAGCCGGCGCGGCCTATTCCGGCGACCTGGTGTTGCTGATGCGCGCGTTCCAGAAACGGGCTTCGACCGGATGGCATCGTCGGCCCGAATACGATCGGGGCGCTGAAGCGTGATACGGCGGCTGCGAAAGTCCGCAAGCTGCAGCTGGCCATGGAGCGGGTGCGCTGGCTGCCGCACGATCTCGGGGACCGCTATGTGTTCCTAAATCAGCCGGCCTACAGTGTGTCGATTGTCGATGGCGGCAAGGAAGAACTGTCGATGCCGGTCATCATCGGGAAGACCTCGAACCAGACCAACTTTTTCGCCGACAAGATTCAGGCGATTGAATACAATCCGTCGTGGACGGTGCCGCGGTCGATCATCGTCAATGAAATGGTGCCGAAGGCCTATCGCGATCCGACCTATCTCGATCGGATAGGGTACCAAGTCACCAATCACCGCGGCCAGCCGGTATCGTCAGCTTCGGTCGCTTGGGACCGTGTGGCGCTCAACAAAGCTTCGGTCGAAGTCCGCCAGCCCCCAGGCCCGCGCAATGCGTTAGGTCGACTGAAGATCGAATTTCCGAACCGGCATGCCATCTACATGCACGACACGCCGCAAAAGTCTCTTTTCAAGCAGGACAAACGCGCTTTTAGCCATGGCTGTGTCCGGCTTGAGCAGCCCGCTCTTATGGCGGCGGCTTTGCTCGGCAAGCCGGTCGGGCACGTCAGCGCGCGCATTGCCGCGGGCAAGAATGCCGTCGAGCCGGTCAGCCGGCAAATCCCGGTTTACCTCGCCTATTTTACGGCTTGGCCGGACAAGGATGGCAAAATCGTCTATTTCGGCGATGTCTACGAGCGCGATACCTACCTCACGCGCGCCATCGAGAAGACCAACGCCGTCCGCACCGCCCCGCGCTAACCGCTTAGACGTCGACGCGTGCATCCGCTCTGGAAAACGCGCGCGGCGCTCTAAAGGACGACATCTCACACTAGCCTGTTAAGGCTGTATGACGCCTATGACCTCAGTTCGATTGAGCGGGAAATTCGCGCGCCGCTCTTCACCAGCAATGCCAGACCACGTTTTAGCAAGGTCTCGTTTCCGGGAGTCACATGACCTGCTTAATTTCCTTGTACGGCCCGGTGGTCGTCAGTTTGATGGTCACCGGCCCCGATCCGCGGTTGCGGAAGAACCAGCCGTGCGCACCGTCAAAGCCTGCGGTGAGGACGCCTTTGTCGCCGGTGACGCCGCGGGCCGCCTTGTAGCTCTGTTCCTTGCCACCGGCCTTCGGGGTGCCGTGCAGATCGTAGTTCACTGGACCGCCCTCCACGGTCCAGTTGTACTGGACTTGCCCGCCCTTCGGCAGCTCAATCTTGTATTCGGTGCCTTCGGTCGGCTTGAGCACGATCGTTGTTTCATCGGTTCGGCTCGCGGCCGCCTGCGCCATAATAACGGGCCGGTCACTGGCGGCGGCCGGGCTGACCACCAACGCCAGCATCGTGCCGAGCAGGCCGGAGCGCGACCCGGCAGCCGGCGCCTGGTTCTGCTGCTGGAGTTGCTGGTCCTTGATCCGGTCAGCCTCGGCCTCGGCGGCGAGTTGCGTCTTGATCTCGCCCATCTCGGTCAGCTTGAGGACGCGTCCGATGCCGGTCGGGTCGATGGCATATTCGGACGGCAGCACGATCGTGACCAGAATGACGATGGCCGTGACCAGCGCGATCGCCGTCGACTTGAGCAACTGCGCAGTCGAAGGAAGTTCGGCGCGGGTGGGAATGTCGGAATTGTACATGGGTTATGTCCTCAGGCGGGAGTGACGAAATAGCCGGTGAGATGCATGCCGGTCAGAACGAAGCCAGCGCACATCATGGCGACGTTGGCGGTGTAGGCGTGGCGCCAAAAGCTGTCGGTGCGGCGCCAGAAGCTGATGGCGATCAGGATCGCGCCGAGTGCGAGCAACTGGCCGATTTCAACGCCGACATTGAAGGCAATCAGGTTGGTCAGAAGACCGTCGGGCGCGATCTGATATTCCTGGACCTTGGTCGCGAGACCGAAGCCGTGAAACAGACCGAAGATCAGCGTTGCAGCTTTTGTGTTCGGCTGGAAGCCGAACCAGCGCTGGTAAGCGCCCATGTTGTCGAGCGCCTTGTAGACGACCGACAGGCCGATGATGGCGTCGATGAGGTAGGAGCTCATCGTGATGTTGTAGTAGACGCCGAGGATCATCGTGGTCGAATGCCCGATCGCAAAGAGCGTCACGTAGATCGCGATGTGCTCCATCCGGTAAAGAAAGAAGATAACGCCGGCCAGGAACAGCAGATGGTCGTAACCGGTGATCATGTGCTTCGCCCCGAGATACATGAACGGGATGAAATGGACGCCGGTGATTTCCTGGATGTAGCCCTTGTCGCCTTCAGCGACGGCATGGCCGAAGGCTGCCCCCGGCATCAAGGACCAGGCGATCAGGAGGGCGAGCAATACAAAAGCACGATGTGCGGTCGACAACGGCGACATATTCTTGAGCAAGGACTGGTGCATGAGTGTCGGCGAATCCTTGGCAGCAGATTTCGGCCCCTTGACTATATCCCCTCCAGGGGGATAGCAAGGGTGCATGAGTGAAATTCATCGGCACGAGTCCCACCCCGACATCGTCAAACGCCTGAAGCGCGCCGATGGCCATTTGCGGAGCGTGATCGAGATGATCGAAGCGGGCCGGCCCTGCCTCGATATCGCCCAGCAGCTTCACGCCGTCGAAAAGGCCGTAGGTGAGGCTAAAAGAACGCTGATCCGGGATCACCTCGATCACTGCCTGGAAGAGGCAGCGGGCCCGTTGGGGCGCAAACAGCGTCAATCGATGGACGAGTTCAAAGACATCACCAAGTACCTTTAGGAGGGCTTTCGATGCCCTCTTTCGCCGAGCTTCTGCAGCAGGGCGCGGGGAATGCATGGCTGTTCGTGCCGAGCGCCATCCTGCTCGGCGCCTTGCACGGTCTAGAGCCCGGCCACTCCAAGACGCTGATGGCGGCCTTCATCGTCGCAATCCGCGGCACTGTCACTCAGGCCATCATGCTGGGTCTGGCGGCAACCCTCTCGCACACAGCGGTGGTCTGGGGCATCGCCCTCGGCGGCATGTATCTCTGGCAAGGCGTCGCACCGGAGGCATTCGAGCCATGGTTTCAGTTGCTGTCCGGCCACATCATCATCGGAATGGCGATCTGGATGCTGTGGCGCACGCGCGAATATCAGCGCCGTTCGGCGCTCAGCGCCGGCGATCACGACCACGCCGATGACGGCCATGATACCCACCAAGGCCATGTTCGCACGGATGTCCGGCAGATCGAGACCGGCCATGGCGCTGTTACCGTCGAAATCTTTGAGGACGGCGTGCCGCCGCGCTGGCGTCTCCGCAACATCAGCGGGCCAGCCTTTCAGGCCGGCGAGGTGACGATCGCAACCGAGCGGCCGGACGGCAGGATTCAGTCATTTTCGTTTCGCGACTGTGGCGATTATCTTGAATCCATCGACGCGATACCCGAGCCGCACCAGCTTATGGCGCGCGTCAGTCTCGGTCATGGCGCCCACAGCCACGACTACGATCTTGCATTTGTGGAAGATCATGGCCGCGAGCATGACCACATCCATGAGGAATTGCGCGGTCTCTCAGTCGCCACATCCGGCTATCAAGACGCCCACCAACTTGCCCATGCCAACGACATCCGGCGCCGTTTTGCCGATCGCTCGGTCACCAACTGGCAGATCATCGTCTTCGGTCTGACTGGCGGCCTGATCCCCTGCCCGGCGGCGATCACCGTCCTGCTGCTGTGCCTGCAACTGAAGGAGTTCACGCTCGGCGCCGTTCTCGTGCTGTGTTTCTCGATTGGCCTCGCCATCACTCTGGTGACGGTCGGTGCGGTCGCGGCACTGAGCGTCCGGCAGGCCACCAAAAGGCTTTCGTGGCTTTCCACGGTGGCACAGCGCGCGCCTTATTTCTCGGGAGTCCTCATCATTCTCGTCGGTCTCTATGTTTCCTATCATGGGCTGACCGTGCTGCTTGCCGCCTGAATGAGAAAATACGGACATCATGGGATCACTGATCGATCTTCAGCCGCCGACGAAGGCGACTTTGCCGTGCTTGGCCTTGAGGCGGCGAACCGCATCGACCTTACCGTCCGGGAGCACTTCCGCCACCACCTCGTCGATCCCAGCCACGCCGCGAAGCATTTAATGGCCGCTTTCGCGCCGAACGTCTGAACACACACTGGTTCCTGAGCCTTGCAGACACCCAGAAAAAGTTGGAGGATTGGCGTAAGTACTACAATGAGGAACGCCCCCTTGGGGCGATCGGCAACAAGCCGCCGATTACGTTGCTGAATCACGATGGCGCAGCCAGCCCGCCATGGTGAAAGAGCCGGAAAACTCTACCCGCCGGCGATCCAAAGTTCGGACCCAGAGCAAGAACCATCAACTCGTATACGAGAGCTGGGGCTGACGCGTCGCGCAATGTATAGTGCGCGATCCGCAATTTTGGAAAGCGCACTCGTTTTCCGCCGAAGAAAAATAGCCTCGGGCGTCATGCCCGAGGCTATACTTTTCACTATCGTAAGTGCGTTCGTTACCGACCGTAAACGCGAACGCCCGTCGTCGTGCGATAACGTGGCGCGTATCCACGAGCATCCCGCGCCTTTTTCATCTTTTTGACCTGCCCAGGGGCGTAACCCGACGCGCCTGGATGCCCGGTAACCGGACCGTTGGCCCGCATCATCTGACCGGGACTATTCTGGGAATTGCCCTTCCCTTGCTTCGGTGCGGCTACCGCTGATGAAGCGAATAGAATGCCGACAGTGGCAGCAAGAATGGTGAGCTTGGACATGTCGATTACCTCTATGTTGGAGTCAGACCAACGTATTGGTATGAAAAGCGTTCCTTTGAGGACTGACCATTAAAGAGCCGCTCAAATAAACTGGACGCCGATCCTGTTGGCGGAACGCCATTCGACCTGACACTTTCGCTTGATTATCTCGGGCTTAATCAGAAGGGTGAAATTGTCTGGAATACCCGCCGTGTTCTCAATTTCCAGAGATGCGCCGGTCTCCGAAAGATTGCGAATCACGCAGTCAACGCCGGGTGCTAGGCCAAAAATTATTGAGCCGCCTTTAAATGTCCGTTTCCGAAGTGTGGTTCGTCGTTCTTCCATTATGAAACAATATACGCAGAGGGATTTCTTGAAGGTAAATATTGCTGCGAAGTCGTGAGATTCGGATTGGCAGAACGTGCACGTTTTGGGTATCGCGGCCTTTTGGCCCCGCTCGGCGCACACCCTGTGGAGATCGGACTGGTCGGCTGGGGCATCTGGATTCGGACCGCAACATTCCCGAAATCCCGTCATAAATCCGGTATTGAGCAATAATGTTATCTAGAAAGGCATCAGATCGCCACGCCTGTCGATACCGGACTAGCTGCTGGGGCGTGTGAATGCGAACTTCGGCCACGGCCGACCTGACCCCTGTTGCGATATCGGCCGACATCGCTGCTGAACACGTCCGAAACCAGCAATAAGATTATCCAGAAAGGACTGGCTTTCAGGGGCAAGGGGAGCGGTACTGTGACCGTCCTTGATGCTCGCGCAATAAGGAGCCCAGCCCCGCCGGCTTGAAAGCCGTGGTGGGGCCGCGGTGGTGGGGGTGATGATTGCCCCCGTAACCGCAGGAGATCCAGATGAGCAGGTCAAAATCACTACGCAAGACCGCTTCACGATCGAAGACCAAGAAGGCAGCCGGTCCGAAGGTGACCGGTCCTAGAAGGTCCAGCAAGACCCCCGCATCGAGGCCTAACGAACGATCCGAGCTTGATCGGAAGCCTGAAGTGCCATTGCGGACGTCCGCTCGTACCAACAGCAAGCAAGCTCAGATCCTTGCGATGCTGCGATCACCCGCCGGTGCCACGATCGATGCAATGATGCAGGCCACGGGTTGGCAGCAGCATTCGGTGCGCGGGTTTCTTGCGGGTGTCGTGCGTAGGAAGTTAGGTCTCACTCTCAACTCGGAGTCTCACGAGCACGGTCGGATTTACCGGATCGGTGAAGGGATGTCCGCACCTATCGTAAAGTCGCGCCAGGCGGCCTGATACGATGCGGCGATCAAGTGCAGCGGGACCACAGAGTGTCGACGCTTTGAACGAGGAGATCGCGCGTCTGCGCGGTCTCGACCTGAAGGGGTTGCGCGCCCGATGGCAGAGCATGACCGGGCGCGCGGCGCACCCGCAAATTCCCCGGCATCTATTGTTCTCGATGGTCGCCTACCGCCTCCAGGCCGACGCGCTCGGCGACCTTGATTCACAGACGCTTCGGTTGCTGACGAAGGCGGGGGCGGCACGTTCGGATACCGAACTTGGCCCTTTGACCGACGCCTTCGACCAGCAGCGGCGCGACCTGCTGCCGGGCACTGTCCTGACACGAGAATGGAATGGCCAAACCCATCGCGTCATGGTCGTGCAGGACGGCTTTGCCTGGGAAGGCCGCACTTACGAGAGCCTGTCCAAGATTGCCCATTCAATCACCGGGACCAAGTGGAACGGACCCCGCTTCTTCGGGCTTCGCGACAAGGCGCCCGCCGTGGTGAACCCATGACGGCAGCGAACAAGACGGTCCGCTGCGCCATCTATACCCGGGTCTCGACCGATTCCGGCCTCGATCAGGAGTTCAACTCGCTGGACGCCCAGTATGATGCCGCCTCGGCCTATATCCGGAGCCAAGCCCATGCCCGCTGGACGCTGGTCCGTACACGCTATGACGACGGCGGGTTCTCGGGTGGCTCCACCAACCGCCCTGCCCTCCAGCGGCTGCTGGCCGACGTCACGGCGCGCCGGATCAACGTCATCGTGGTCTATAAGGTTGATCGGCTTACGCGTTCACTTGCCGACTTCGCCAAACTGGTCGAACTGTTCGACGCTCACGGGGTCTCGTTCGTCTCGGTGACCCAGCAATTCAACACCACCACTTCGATGGGCCGGCTGACGCTGAACGTCCTGCTGTCATTTGCCCAGTTTGAGCGCGAAGTCACCTCCGAGCGCATCCGCGACAAGGTCGCCGCCTCCAAACGAAAGGGGCTCTGGGTAGGCGGCATGGTCCCGCTCGGCTATGAGCTCAAAGATGGCAAGCTGCTGATTGTGAAAGAAGAGGCCGAGTTAGTCCGGACGATCTTCAGGCGATACCTGGAACTCGGAAGCGTCAATCGCCTCGTCGCTGAACTTCGCGAGCGGGGCTTCCGGACCAAGATCCGAAAACTGTCGACCGGCAACTCCAGAGGGGGAATTTCTTTCACGCAAGGACCACTGTTCCACATACTGCGTAACCGCTTTTACATTGGCGAGGTGCTCTACAAGAACGAGATCTGCCCCGGCCCCCAGCCGGCGCTTCTGGAGCGCGAGCTGTTCGAGGCGGTACAAGCAAGACTCACGGCACAATGGACGCACCGGACTGTCACCCGAAACAAGTCCGCCGCATTGTTGTCCGGCCTGCTTTACGACGATGCCGGGTACCCCATGGCTCCAACGCATGCGACCAAGAACGGCGTGCGTTATCGATACTACGTATCGCAACCCCATCTTCGTGGCTTGGCAAAGGAGCCGTCCAGCTCGGTCGCCCGCGTGCCTGCAACTGACATCGAAGCCGCAGTGGTCAAGGCACTTATTGCGCATCTCGGCAAACGAAACGCCTCGGGTGAAGCCAAAAAGCAGATCGATCGCATCGTCGTCGGCGCGCATGTCGAAAGAATCGAGGTTCGCAAGAACGAATTGGCCGTTCGACTTAAGGTGCCAAATGCGGAGCGAGCTTCCGACGGGGATGAGGATGCCGCTTTGGATTTGGAAACAGACGGCATAGCCAGTGGCTCATTGTTGTTGATCCCCTGGTGCAAGCCACCTTCGAGGAAGGCGCGCGAGATCCTGTTGCCGCCTTCGGTCGCCCGTGCCACCGTCCGTCCCATCAAAGTCGAGCGACGGGCCGCCCTTCTCAAATCAATTGCGCGTGGGCGCGAATGGCTGGACCAGATCATCACGGGAACTGCACAAGGCCCTGAGCAAATTGCCGCCGACCACAAATGCAGCGTCCGGCATGTCAACATGACGATCTCGATGGCCTTCATTGCGCCGGCGCTGGTCAGGGCCGCAATCGAAGGTCGCCTTCCTCGTGGCATCGGCGTTGCTGCCTTGCGCGACCCACCGGCCGAATGGTCGCGCCAGTTCGAGCGGCTTGGACTGCCTCAGGTCGGCTGATTGCGATAATTCGCGGTACTGATCCTTGGCGATCGTCGCCAACCGCTGAAACGCGGCCGTTTTTCCAGACGGCCTGCCTACTCTGACCGCGCCGCACTTGCCTAGCGCCAGGAACGGGAATTTAGGTGGGGAGAGACCGGGCGCCTCAACTGGGCACTTCGCGTCCACGGAGACCGCTCCGCCAAAATCCAGCGCAAGAATGCCCGCACACCGCGGGCACTTCTCGCCGGTCTCCAGAATGTCGCTAATAAGGGGAATGCGTGGTGGGCGCGACAGGGATCGAACCTGTGACCCCCTCCATGTCAAGGTTATTCAACTAGCAGATTATCACGCAAAACCAAGCAAAAAGAGAGCGTGATGGCGCGGCACAGACTGCGAACGGATGCGAACGAACGCGGATCTGCGATTGACCTGCGATTGACGCCGGCCGGCCGCGCCGAAGTCGACGCTCGCATCGAACGCCTGGAAAAGCTCGTCCGCCTGCACGAGGCCACGCTGCGGATGAACGGCGCCAACGCGTCGCCGGTGCTGAAGCGCGCGGCTGCCAAGGCAGTCGCTGAGTATGAGGCGGCGTTGGCCGAGCGGGCGGCGTTCGCGCCATGACAACGCAAATCAAACAGGGGCCGAAAATGACCGAAGTAACCCACAGGAACGACCGGGTTAGGGTGGAGAGCATCGCCCGCGCAATTTACGGCGCCGAATACGACGTGAACGAGTACCCGTGGGAGGACGAGCCGGGCAAGGAATCCTACCGGCAGATGGCACAGGCTGCCGTCGCCGCCCTCTCCACCCCTCCCGCTGAGCCGGGCGCTTTGCTGGAAGCCTTCGACAAGTTCTCCAAGGCCACCAGCATGGAAGGCGGGCCGTCACTCGCCATGCAGCGGCACGATCCGACGTGGCAGGCTTGGAAGGCGCTTTGCGATGCCTTCGCAGCCACCCCTCCCGCGCAAGCGGAGGAGGACGAACTGATGCACCTCTTTGAGACGGCATATCAGGAGTCGATGAAGTTTCACGGCGGGACCGAACCCTACATTGCGCGCCTTCACGCGCTGCGCGCCATACGAACAAGGCTCCGCAACGGCTGATGCTTGTGTGTGCTCAACGGCCAAAAATAGGAGACGACGATGGGTCTTATTGAATGGTTGTGGAGGCTTCTGCCGGACCGGTGCCAAGTCAAAGGGTGCCGCCGCAAGGGTGTGCGCGGCAACGAGAACCGCATTGGCGGCATTCGCGTGTGCGACGACTGCCATAGCTACCCGCAGCCCGACAAGCGGTAGCCTTTCTCATGCACAAGGGGCCAAAAATGGCATTTGAAGATGATCTAAGAACCGCGATGGGCGCCGACATCCAGAACGATGAGATCGCGACACAGGTTTGGTCCGCTCTCGCGAACGTCACTTGGTATCATCCGGAGAGCAAGCAAGAAGCGGGCTACTCGTTTCGAGCCGCAGGCGGCTTGATCGCTGATCTTCGAGGCAACGGGGATTATATGGATTGGTATTGCTCCGGCCCCTACGCCACGGTTTCTGACCGTATCGGGCGCGCCATGAAAAAACTCGGATGGATCGCCGACACGATGCCCGAGATTTGCGACGAGCCGGGCTGCCTGGAGTTCGTGAGCTGCTGGACCCCAACTGAGGGCGGCTATCGCAACACATGCGGAAAACATCAGCCTGAACGCGCAGCATTAAAGAACAGATAACAGCCAGAAATAGGAGAGATACATGCCCAAGGGCATCACGGAGTATAGCAAGAAAATTCCTGGATCACGGGGCAACTACAGGTGGCCGGTTCGCTTTGAAATTACGGATGGCTATCTCGCCGTCACCCAGTACGAAGGCGACAAGGTGAAGGACAAGGTCCTTTTGTCGCCCGCTCAGGTGCGCAAGATGGTGGCCTTTATCGAGCGTTGATGGGCCGAAAACATGCACCGAATGAGTAAGCCACTTAAAACCGACCCTAAGCTTCTCGCCCTACTTGAGAAGGCGAAGGGCCATGTCATGACGGCAGAGGAAAAGGCCGCACAGCGCAAGTCGTGGGTGATCGGCAATTTCATGCTCGACCATCCCGAAGTGACGCGCGAATACGCCGAGGAAATTTACGCCAAAGTCACGGGCGCTTAGGAGAGGACAATACCAATGGCGAAAGTAATCGAACTTCCGAAGCCCGGTGACCAGTGGCAATTCACCGTAGATGTGGTCCGCCGCCCGGATGGGCAGATGGCGGCGCGTCTTGTCGATGCCCGCACGTCATTGATCGAGTCGGGCGATACAGAGTCCCATCGAAAGCTTCATGAGATTGCGGACTTGCTTGAGCAGTCGGTCGGCGCAATGCGCGCCGATGCAGAAATGCTGAAGCCTCCGAAGCCCACGAGCGCCGTATAGGGGTGGAGAAGCATAATGCCTGGCGCAATCGATATTCAGGAATGTCCAAAGGTTCGGTTCGGCGCGCGGTGCCAATGTGAGCCCGTCTGTCGTGTATGCGGCTGGCGGAAGCACATGGCCGTGCATGGGCCAATAGACAAGATGCCTCCCGGCACGAAGCCGTGGGGTCACGAATACGAGCCGACAGAGAACCAAGCGTCGCGCGCCGCGCCGCTCAAGAGGGGTTAATGCCAAATTTGCCGGAATTCTTTGACGCAGACATTGAGCCAGCGCCGCTTTGCCGGAACTGCGAATATTACAACGGCAACGGCATCATGCCGAACGGCGAGCCTTTCGAAGCCAGCGGAGAATGCACGAACCGTTCGGCCGGGCGATTGCAGACGACGGTCAATGACACGTGTCCCAACTTCTTTCCATGCAGCACCCGCTGGCCGAACGCGGACCACGACTGACACAAGGAGGCGACGATGAGCGAGCGCGAACAATACGAATACCGGCGCATCTACGTTGGCGACCCTTTCCAGCCTTATGCGCAAGACCAGATGAATGCCGCAGGCAAAGAAGGCTGGGAAATATTCCAGGTCATCGAAAACGACGCCTTAGCTAGGCGGAAAATTCAGCGGTGATGACGCGACAACCGCCGAAAATCTGATGTGCTATTGTGGCGGCATGCCACCCAAGGTTCCGCGCCCTCCCATCCCGACGATCGCCGAACTCAATCTCCCCCGGCACGGTGTCACTCACGTCAACGTGTGGTGCGATCGGTGCCATCACCAGGCGAAGGTCGCCGTCGAGACGATCGACGGGCGGCAGACGATCCTGGAATTCGCCGGCAGGCTGCGCTGCACGGAATGCGGCGCCAAAGCCTGCGGTGCCGCGCCGTCATGGCCGAGCGGCGGCCGACTGACCGGCAGCGCCCACAAGGGTCATTGACCGGTTGGATTCGCCGGCGCGCCTCCCCATATTCCCGTCATGTTGTGGCGCGTAACGAAGGCCCGGCCGGGCCGTGTGCTGCCGGCCAGTTTCATCCAGCCCTGTATCTCGGTAGAGGCCGCCAGGGTGCCTTCCGGGCCCGGGTGGGTGCATGAAATCAAGCACGACGGCTATCGCATGCAGGTCCGCAAGGACGGGAACCGCGTGCGTCTTTTGACGCGGCGCGGCTTCGATTGGACCGCACGCTATGGCTGGGTCGTCGAGAGTGTCGCAAAGCTGAAGGCCGAGACGCTGACGATCGACGGCGAGCTTGTGTGTGCCGGCGCCGACGGCATCGCCGACTTCGCCATGCTGCACGGCCGCTGCAGCGATCGCGACGCCTTCGTGTATGGCTTCGACCTGATGGAATTGAACGGCGTGGATCTGCGGGCGCTGTCGCTGCTCGAGCGCAAGGCGGCGCTGACGAAGATCCTGCGCCGCGCGCCGGCCGGCATCCGGCTGGTCGAGCACGACGCCGGCGACGGCCAGGCGCTGTTCGATGCCGCCTGCCGCATGGGGCTGGAGGGCATTGTGTCGAAGAAAATCGACCGGCCTTACAAGACTGGCCCGAAGCCCTGCGGCCACTGGATTAAGGTCAAGAACAAGCGGTCGCCGGCCTACTTGCGTTTCCGTGACGGGATGGACGGATGATCCAGCGCATGCAGGTCTATGCCGCATCAAAGCGAAACGCCGCCCGACGGTGTCCCGTGAGCGGCGTTTCTTCTTCGGCTATCGCTGCCGCGCGGCTGGGGAATTACTCAGCCGGCGTGAAGTCGAGATAGTAGGCCTTGCCCTTCTCGAACTGGTCGATGGCGTCGGGATTCGTGATCGTGATGCTGAGGTGACCCGACGGGGTCCATTTGGACCACGACTTGTTCGTCCCCTCCTTGTCGCCATCGGCGTAGGTGCCGAACACCGGCTTCATGCTGATGGTGGCATACTGGTCGGTGCCGGGCACGTCGTTGTGCCGGATGTCTTCAACGAAGAACTTCGCGCGGACCTTCATCGGTCTTCTCCTTCTTGATTTGCCCGGAGCCGCCGGGCGCGGATGTCGATGCTCGCGCAGCGGCACTGGCCGCGCGCCGTCACGTTGCAAAAAGATCGGTCGGCCGCCGGACGTCGTCCGCGCCGGGGCCGCTGACGATCAGCTCCCGGGCCTCCGACCATTCGCCGCCGGCGATCGTGTAGCGCGTCACCGTTGGCTCGATATGGAATGGAGCGAAGAGAGCCCGCGTTTCCGGCGTGTCGTTGATCGACAGCAGAAAGCGGCCGGCAATGCCGGCCAGCCGCGCGGTCAGCAAGTCGAAGTCCCCGCGCGTGAAAACGCCGACGCCGTAGTCATCCTCCGAGCCGAAATAAGGCGGGTCGAGATAGAACAGGATGCCGGGCCGATCGTAGCGATCGATGAAGGCCTGCCAGGGCAGACATTCGATGACGACGCCGGCGAGTCGCTCGTGGATCGCTTCCAGGATCGGGCCGAGCTTGGTCGTGTCGAAGCGTGCAACGCCCTCGCTGACGCCGAAGCTGCGGCCCGATACCTTTCCCCCGAAGGCGAGACGCTGCAGGTAGAGAAACCGCGCGGCACGTTCCAGATCGGTCAATGTGTCCGGACAGGCGGCGCACAGCCGCTCGAACTCGGCTCGCGATGTGATCTGGAATTTCAGCGTCTCCAGGAACTGCGGATAGTGCCGCTGCAGGATCCGGAACAGGGTGGCGACATCGCGCGAGATATCGTTGAGGATCTCCGCCGGCGGCGCCCAGGCGCGGCGAAAAAACACACCGCCCATGCCGATGAAGGGCTCGGCGTAAGCGGCGTGCGGAGTCGCCTCGATGCGCCGGCAGATCTGCTCGGCGAGACGCTTCTTTCCGCCGATGTAGGCGGCGGCCGGGCGGACGGGTCGAACGGGTCGTATGCTTTCCATGGGTCTCAACGGTTTCTAAATCGCTTCGCCGCCATAGTCCGCGGCGGCGGGGCGATGTTGAGACATACGGCATCGTGCGGGACCTCTTAGCGGATGCCCCGTAGTCTGAGTGCGTCAACACTCCGGCCCCCGCCACATGCGGGGGACGCATCACACCCCGCCGTTCTGGACGAAGCAGAGAACCTCATCGCCGATGCCGATGAAGATCACGGTGTGTCCGGTCGGGTTGCCGTGCTTCCAAGTGATCTTGTGCGGCGGCACGAGATAGCGTGCGCCGGGCGGGATATGCCGGCGGCCGAGCGGCGCGTCGTCGCGGGTGTCGGTGATGGTGGCGTAGACCTTGCCGTCGACGACATCGATCTTGTCGGCGAAATAGCCGTCCGCCTCTCCGCAGCAGGAGATGCCGGGATTGTCCGGCTGCATGAGGCTGCGATACCAGCCGCGAAGCTGAGCGCGTTCCGTGTCGTCGGCCCACGCCGGCGCGAAAGACGCCGCGACGAACCCGAAGAACGCCAGCACCAGGATGCCGACGATCATGGCGATGCCGGCGCCGATCGCCTCGCCGGCGGTCGTGTGTGGCAGGGGATGGTTGCGGCGGGTCATTGCGCGTGCGCCAGCTTCGACGGCCGGCGCTTTCCGCAGCCACCACAGGCGAGCGCGTGATAGCGGCCGGTATCGAAATGAACGTGCGCCATTCGCCGGTACGTCATCGTCACGCCGCGGTTATTGGCATAGAGCCAGCGGACGACGGCGGCCTTGGAGATCCCGCGCGGCACCAGGAGATCGACGGCCCGGCCGCGCGCGTGTTCGGACACCCTGCCCGTCCCGGCGATGCGGGCGCCCGGCCGGCACGTCGACACCAGCGGGAACGTCACGCCGAATTTGGCCTCGGCACGCTCGAGCACGGCGCGGGTGTCGGGGGTCAGGCACGATCGGCTGACGGAAGCTGCCCGGTAGCCCTTGAGGGTCCGCGCCGGCGCCGTGGCGCGGGCGCCTGTGCGCGCAACCTCCCCGCCGCATACCTGACGATAGGTTTGATCAGCGGCGCACCAGGTGAGCGGCGCAGCGGCGGCAGGGGCCGGAATCAGGGCGACGAACAGGCACGCGAAAGCGGCCGCGGCAAAGCGGTGCATGAGGCCTCCGGGTTTGGTAGTGGGTCAGTTACTGACCCACTACCCCGGGTTTTGGTGGTGGTTTAGTTCGGGAGCCGCGCCGCGAGGGTGCGGGCGTATTCCCAGATCGCATGGAGCGTTCCGAGAACGGCCAGGCCGACAGCGGTCGTGATGACCTTGCCGACGATGCCTTCGCTGCGCTTTCGACTGCGCCGGAGCCAGCTCATGTCGGCTTCCAGATCCTTGTCGTGGACCAGGTCGCGCAGGAAGCTGAAGTCCCGTTGCGCCTTGATCGGCTCGGCCGGATCAAGCCCCATGGCGATGAAGGTCTTGGCCACGGCCTTTTCGGCGGCGGACTCGGCCACGTCGCGCAGCAGCGCAACGTCGCCGGGCTTGAGGTCGCCGATATGGATGCGGCTTTCCTCACTCATTGCAAACCGGCCGTGTTCGTCAGGACGAGCACCCCCCATGGCGGAAGGTTCCCCTTCGTGGTTGCATCGGTCTTAGCCATAGCGATCCTCTCCGATCGTTGTGGTCGGTCATGCCTTACGGCATGGTCAGGGGCGCCCGGTCGTGGCAACCGGCTGGGCGTCCCGCTGCTTACGCAAATGCTACTTTTTACCCCAGCCGCAGAGCTCTTTGCCGATCCGGTTGTGGCGATCGGCCTGTTCCTTGGTCATGCGGGTGTCGCCGGCGTGCCAGATGATCGGCTTCGCGACCTGACAGAACAGCGCGCCGGCAGTGACCGGCGGCGCCGCGGTCGACACGCAATGCATGATGATGAAGCCGATGCAGAGCATGGGTCAGTCCCTTCGGAAATCGTTATCGAAGGCGGCGTCGGTCTTGTCCTTGGCGTGCGCCTGGCTGGCCTGTATTTCGGCTGCGTCGGCGCGCGCCAGGTCGAAGTGCATCACCTCTGCCGCCTCGGCCATGGCTTCCTTGCGGCCGAGCCCGCGCTGCTCAGCGTCATGGACCTTGGCCATGAAGAACTGAATCAGCGCGAGGATTTTCGGCAGCGCGGACAGGACCGCAAGGAGCGTGGTCATGACTCGATCAGTCCCGCTTGCGTTCCCAGACGTACCACCAGACGAACGCGCCGATGTTGAGCACGCCGCCGATCAGTGCCTGGAAGCTTTCGCCATTGGCGACGCCATCGCCGAGGACATAGGCGCCGGCTGAATAGAGAACGATACGCACAACCTGCTGGACGGAATCCCAGTTCATAAATCACCTTTGATTTTGGGAGTTGCCCGGCGGACCCGGCCGGGCGCGGGTTCTCTCAGACGATGGCGCCGAGCGGATCCTTGCGCACGTCGAAACACGGGCACGCCTTAGCGGCGTACTGGTTGTGACCGGAGATTTTCTTGACGCCGCGATGCTTCTTGGCGAGCGTCTTCACCAGCCACAGCAGCGCGCCGCGCTGCGCCGGCGTGCGGGTATCCTTGGCGGTCTTGGCGTCAGCGGCGAGCCCGCCGATGTAGCAGACGCCGATGGTGCCTGTGTTGCGTTCGGCGACGTGCGCGCCAACCTGGCCGACCGGGCGGCCGAGCATGATCCTGCCGTCGCGATAAACGACGTAGTGATATCCCACGTCCGAAAAACCACGCTGCTTGTGCCACGACCGGATGTCAGCAACGGTGAAGTCCTTGCCTTCCGGCGTCGCGGCGCAGTGCACGATGATCTCGTTGATCAGGCGCGCGGTGTCGAGCAGCTGCAGGGCAGAGACGTTCGGCGGCGCGATCGCGCGTGCGGCGCCCGTGACTGGCTCTGCCGGCAGCGGCTGCGCCATTGCCGACTTGTCGGGCTCCGGCCGCGCCGGCGCCGGCGGGGCGATGGCCATGCGCAGCGCGGTGCGGGTCTGGGTGCCGACCTTGCCGTCGACGACCAGCCCCATGCGGCGCTGGAAGGCGATGACGGCCTTTTCGGTCTTGCCGCCGAAGTCGCCGTCAACGAACAGCGCGGGCGACGCGCCGGCCTGGTTGAGCAGACCCTGCAGGTCTTTGACCGCAGCCCCTTTGGAGCCGCGTTTGAGCAGTGTGGACATGGGAAAAACCTCTAAAAGCCCGTCACAACGTCGGCTGTGCGAGTACCAACGAAATGGGGTGGACGCCTTGTGATACCACTTGAGGTATACGACGGTCGTGTTATGGTTGTGGCTATGCGCACGTTCTACCTAGTCATTTTCTCGGCAGCTTTTAGCGCGGCGGTTGCCATGTCGTGGCCTGCCAGCGGACCAAAGGCGCTCGACGCTGCGACGCCTATCCTGCAGCCGGGCCATTACGAAATAACGCGCGACATAACTGGATCATTTCAAATCGATGCCGACGATGTGTCGCTCGATCTCGGCGGCTACACGATCATATGTGCCGCAGACACACCGGGAATCAGCGCGCCTGAACGAAAAAGAGTCATCGTCCGTAACGGCACCATCACCGACTGCCGGATCGCTGTTAACGCACCCTACGGCGAAAACATCACCATCGACCACATCAAGATTGTCGATACGACCTTTATGGCCGTTAACCTTTCGTGCGGATCGCATAACAACGTTCGTCACGTTCACATTGAAAACGTGACCGGCGACCCCGAGGAAAACTACGGCGTCGGCATCAATGGCCTTGGGTCCTACAGCACCATTGAGGACAGTATCATCCTGAACGTCAACCACCCAGAACCGGGACATGAAGGCGTGGCGATTATCGTCTCGGATGGCGAGACCGCCGTAACGATTCGTCGAACAACGCTTCTAAATCGTCTATCAAAGAATAACATCGGCCTATGGGTCGCCGAAAATTCGTCAGTAGTGATTGACGGTGGTTACATCAAGGGCTTCGAGCGACCGCTCGAAGGACCGGGCAAAGTTGAGTATGTGCAACCCTGCAAAAGCTTCTACATTGGCGCGCTGCACTTGGCAGGGTGCCGATAGGATAGACTTGATCCGCGTTTAACGCACTGTAACGCTGACACCATAGATCGGCACATTTTTGTTATTGAGAGTCTTAATTCGGGCGGCAAAAGATGTCCCCCCTGTGCACGATTGATCAACCGTCTCTGCAATTTTGCGACCGCCTTGCCCGTTTGTCGACACCGAAGATAGCGATGCGCTTGCCCAATTCGACCCGCCGTCGCACGTTACTTCTACAGTCAGGTCGGTATTTAGAGTCGGAGCGGCTGTGTTATCAAATTCGATCAAAACACGTCCATTGCTCACTGAAGCGTCGGCGGTTTGCGATGCCGTGACCAGCGTCATGTTGGTTGGAGTGCCGGCTTCCCAGAATTCCAGTTCGGCCACGCGCTGGCCGATCGCTGAGCCGGTCGTGATCTCCAGCCACACGTAGCGATAGGCGGTGGAGTTCGGGTTGGCCAACGTCTCTTTGGCGTTGGTTGCAGCCGAATTTAAGAACGTCGCAATAATCCCGATGGTTGTTCCGGTCCATCCTGTAGAAGTCGGATCGGTGTTTGAAGCCTTCAGCACCAAAGCAACGGTACCGGTGAAACCGCTTGCGCCATATCCCTGGTTATTCGATCCCCACGTCTTCATGCCCGTGATGACCTTAGTCACACCGGAGCCGTAATCTATACCGATGCGAGATACAGTCGGAGAACTTGAAGTGGTTGCGCTATTCGCGTTTGACTGATTGGTATTGCCGTCGCGGGCGGCGGACAAATTCGTATCGAAATTATCGGTAATTTGCGTGCCAGCTGCCTGCGATACCAGAGACGCCGCCCCAGGCGTCGGCGCAACATAGCCAGTCATTGCACCCGCTGTACCCGGCGTCACCGTGAAGTTAGACGAATCTCCCGCGTTGATCCCGTTGAGCGTATTAGACGCGCCCTTGAACCCCGTCGCAAATCGGTCTACCCCCCTGCGATATTCGGCGAATGATTTGGACTGGTAAATGCTCAGAAGAGCGCTCTGACGTTCAAAGTCCACAATCGGCGCAGCGCCGATATTCACCCGCGCCTGCGCGCCGCCGTCTGGGATTGTCTGTGCTGAGTCGGTACGCAGCAAATTCTCAGCGCGCTTGGCCGATAACTCCATAATGATGTCTTTGACGCCCGCGCCAAAGCTGATCGGATCGGTATCGCCATTCGACGTCTCATGGATGCTACGCACGGCAAGTTCCCCGGTGCCAGCGTCATATTCACCCTCGAATGAGACCCAGTCATCGCCGAGACGGATAATGAAGTCGCTAAAATCGGTATCGTCCAGCGCTGAGGAGACCGTCTTGTAGGATGAGATCGCGCCGGCCAGCGCCCAAGGGCCAGGGCCCGTCGAGACTGACGTTTCGCGGACGCGCGTGCCATATTTGAAGGTGCCCATCAGAGCCTCTCTTTGATCTTATAGGTTTTGGAAAACCGGTCGAAGTGCGGCTGCACGATCGGAGACGGTGTCTGGATCAGCCCCCAGATTGAATCGCGCGCCAGGCTTGAGCTATCGGCGTCGGCGACAAAAAGAACATCGTCCTTCTGCGCGTTGGCGCGCTCGATCTCTTCAATGAAACCATAGCGCTCGGAGGCCGACAAACTTTCAAAGGCGACATCGAAGACGCGATAGAGATTGTCGCGCCAAACTTGCGTCTGCCCGCCACGCGTGTCTTTCGCGGCTGAGCGATCAACAGTGGTGACGGACCATCCATAACTGTAGTTGATAACGAACTGGCTGCGAGGCCCGACGAACAATCTTCCCGCTTCAAGATACTCGGCACCCGGATCAGCCAGATCGATGCGGATATATCGGCCGGTCACCGGCGTAGCCAGTAGCGCGATAGCCTGGTTGTAATCAGCGCTCACCAGAGTGGCGCCGCTGTCATATAGTTCGCCGGCAACGCCGGTCGAGTCCGTCGCGGAGATGCGAATGCGGCATGTGCCGGCGGCGCTCATCGTCGTCCCGATCAAGGCAACAGTGTCAAGCGAAGAAGCGGCAAAGAGATCCGCGACAAACGATGCGGTGTTCGCCTCTGTGCTGCGCCAGCGGCGCGCGACGTCCGGACGCTGCAGATTCGCGACCGGCGCCAGCAGCTCCTGACTTGAAGCCAGCAGCAGTGCCGAGTCCGCGAGGTTCCGATAGGCGATGCAGGCGACACCCATCAGGCAAACACCACGATTTCGACGGAATTGTCCGCGCCGTCTTCGTTGATCTCGACCAGACGCCCGTCGCGTCCGACCGAAAGGTCGAAGCGCGGATAGGTCACGTTGACGTTTTCCCCGAGGTTGAGATTGAACGCGGCCCAGTTGAGTTTCATGCGGTAGAGCCCCCGTGAGGCGCGGTAGAGATTGAGCCGACGTGTCGCCTCTGCCTGCGCATCGCTATGATTGGCGAAGTAGGACTGCACCGGCTCGGCATCCAATGCGAAGGGATGATCCGCGCGAATGGCCGCGCTCGATGCTTCTGCGTATCGATAGTCCTGCGCCGCGAAGGCCCTGCGGGAAGCGGTGACACCGTCAGCGAGATCGTCCTGCACGGTCTCGTTGCGCTGATAGCCGACGCGAAACCGGTAAGGCGGCGGACTGATCCCCGACGGCAACGGCTCGCGCTTGATCTCGATGATGTCGTCGATGGTGAACCGCGAGGATGGCGGTGACGACGGCGCCAGAACAATGCCAACCTCGAACTTTCCGTTGCGACGAAAGCCGCCCCACCCGCCGACGCCTGCCATGATGTTGGCGATGGCGTCGTCCACGCCCTGACCGTCGTCCGTTCCCGACCAGTAGCCGATCGGCGCCGGCTGCGCCGTATTCACCGCGGCGAAGGCCGGCAAATAAATCTCGGTCGGATCGAGCACATCGGTGCTGCGGTTGATGATGCGCCGGACGATATCGGCGGAGGTCTCGACGTACCCGCCCGCCGCATCGCCATGGAGATCGGCGGTCACCGTGCCGGCCGGCGACGATCCCAGCTTGAACAAGCCTTCCGACAGACACGTTGCATACTGCCCGGCAGGGACCGCGGCTGCGACCAGATCGGCATAAGTCGCAACGTCGGCAGAAAACGTCAGTTCGATACCGCGATCATAGATATGGTCGATGCTTTCGATCGCGCCGTCGTGGACCTGGTAGATCAAAAGATTCGGCACGACCAGCGGTGGCGAGACATTGAACACCCGGCCGAAGGCGAGCGGCTTGCGCTTCCCCGCCAGATCATCGCCGCCGTCGGCGCCGCCTGCCCCGCCGTACAGATTTCGCTGCAGCGGGACATCGAGCCCGTAGCCGAAATCCCGGATCGTGATCGTGAGCGCGTCTTCGTCGACCAGCCAGTCGGCGGCGGTGCCGACAAAGATCGGAAAATCCGTCGCGTAGTTGTCCTCGATCCGGCCGATCTTGAGGGTGATTCTGCGCCCGTCGATCGAGTAGGTGCCGATCAGAAAATCATACCGGCCGTCACGGTTGTCGAGCGACATTGTGCCGTCGCCGGTCGAGAATACGCCGATGGTTGAGCCGCCTAACAACGACCGCCGGAACTTGATCGGCTGCGACAACGTGCCGTGAAACGGCACCCGCAGCCCCGCATCGAATAATTGACTGCTGGCGGCATAGAGGGTGAAGCGAAAGTCAGCGCGCAGGTCCGCGACGCCCGTCAGCCGCACGGCTGGATCGGGCAGCCCGCCGAAGGGAGCATCGCCGAATGCGTAGTGACCGAACATCAGATATCTGGCCTGTCTGAATTGCGGCCCGGGTGAATTTCGACCTTGTAGACAAGGCGCGCGCGCTGATCGTGCAGCAGCTCGGTCACCAGCGAACTTGCGACCGCATTGATGATCGCGACGCCGGTGAGGGTCGAAACGCCTTCCTCGAGCGCGACCGGCCATTCGGACCAGTGCAAGAACGGGTGAAGCTTTGACGGCAGCGCCTTGCGAAACCGCACAGGCTCCGCGAGCGGCGGCACCCAGCGATCGGCAGTGATGGCCTCTTGGAACGGCGCCGCCTTGACGAAGGCTGCGAACTGCTGCTGCCCGGCCGGCAATGATTTGCGAAACCGCACCGGCTCCGCGAGCGGCGGCACCCAGCGATCGGCGGTGACGGCCTCTTCGAACGGCTCAGCCTTGACGAAGGCCGCGAACTGCTGTTGCGCCGTGCGCAGGGAGGGACGGAAACGAACCGGCTCGCCGAGTGGCTGATGGAACGCCGCCTCGGTGACGTCTTCGGGGAATGGCTCGCCTTTGACAAAGGCGAGAAACTGCTGATTCGGAGCTGAGAGCCGCTGCGCGACGTGAACGGCATTGGGATGCGAGAGCGGCTGATGCCAGTACTCTCCCGACACCAGCGGCCATTCGGACCACGACAGAAACTTCTGTGCCGAAGTGCCAAGCCGGCGCGGAAACCGCACCGGCTCCGCGAGCGGCGGCACCCAGCGGTCGGCGGTGATAGCCTCCTGGAACGGCGCCGCCTTGACGAAGGCTGCGAACTGCTGCTGCCCCGCCGGCAATGATTTGCGAAACCGCACGGGCTCCGCGAGCGGCGGCACCCAGCGATCGGCGGTGATGGCCTCTTCGAAGAGCTCGGCCTTGACGAAGGCCGCGAACTGCTGCTGCCCCGCCGGCAGCGCGGCGCGAAAGCGAACAGGCTCCGAAAGCGACCGGAACCAGCGATCGGCGGTAACGGTCTCAGGCTGCGTGAGATCGCCGATGACGATCCCGGACCACGCGATGACGGCAACCAGCGCCGCCGGCAAAACCCGAAACCGGGTCGGCTGCGACAACGGCTGGTTCCAGCTATCCTGGAAGACCGGTGTCGCCGATACATCTTCGGCATCGCCAAAGGCATATTCACCGAAGGGGCCAAACCCAAGCATCTACCGGCGTCCTACCGGCAAGCGTCGGCGTAAGAGCGGCGCGCGTGATAGCGCGCTTCGACGCGCTTGAGTTTCTCCATGAAAGGATCGCAGCGACCGCTCCCCGTGCAGCGCGGGCATGTCAGCTTCATGCACTGCTTGCACATGCCGCCGATGTCTTCGGGCCGTTGCTTCGGCTGCACCATCACGATGCCATTGCAATGGCCGCAGGTGAACGTGTCCCGCTCTACCGGCGACGGCAGAGCGGGATCGGTCGTGATGATGACACCGCCGGGCGAGCGCATTGGCTTCGCTTTGGCTTAGTTGTGGCGGTATTCGATCTGACCCACACCGGTGCCGGTGTAGCCCTGCGGGGACCGGAGACGCAGCGCCAGGCCATTGGCATCCGTCGCCGGAATGATGAGCTCCTGGCCGGGGAATGCCACCCAGCGCATCGTCGCGCGCTGGTTAAAGCCCATACCCCACAGGCTCGATGCGGCCGTCACCGTCGGCTCGCTGGTGTGGTTGACCGTACCGACGCCGAGACTGGTGCCGTCGGCCGGGTCGAGCTTTGTCGGCGTCGCCGAGGTGCCGGTGCCGATCGCGGTCGTGCGCGACACGTCGGCGACCATCGCGTTATCCGCCGCGGTGCCGTCGGTGCCGACCACAAATTCATACACGGCGAGGCGCGCGAGCAGCGTCGCATTCGACACCGAAAGGTTCACGAGCGTCTTGAAGGACGTCGTCATTGCCTGTTGCGTACCCGCCAACAGGTTCGACACGGCATAACCGGCCATGGGGAGTCTCCATTCTGTTTTGGAAAAGCCGCATGACGCGGCGAGATGAAACCTTCAGCCGTGACGGCCGAGGGAGTTACGCTTTACGAATACTGAATCTGGAATTGCCCCGGCACCAGGCGGAAGGCCTCGCCGATATTGAAGATGAATGCGGTGTCGAGTTCGCCGAAATAGCGCATGTTGGTGGCACCGGTCAGGCTGGCATGATCGCTCAGACTGATGTGGGTGACGATACCGAGATCAATGGTCGCAACCGCCGTCTGGATGGTCAGGACGTTGGTGCTGGTGCCCGTACTGGGCGACGCCGCACTCATGGCCGCAAAGATCGCCTGCCGCGCATAACCGCCGCCGACGAGTTCACTGGCGTAGGATCCCGACTTGGTCGGGCTCGCGGTATGTAGCCCCATGAACAATTCAACCGGCCCGGCATCGACCGCCTTGCCGAGCCGGTAGTCGAGCAGAAGCTTGGCCTCGTAGGCCGTGAAGGCAAACAGCATGATGGTGATCCCGTCTTAGGCGGCGCGCGTGCCGGGACGCTTCTGGGGTTCGATGCGCTTGTCGTCGGACAACTTGCGAACCTCGGCGCGCAGCGCGCGCAGCTCGGCAACCAGCACTTCGGTCTGTCCGTTGAAGCCCTGCGCGGTGACGCGCGCCAGGTTCATGAAATGCGGCGTATAGTCCTGACCGCCCATGCCGTTGTCATTGGACGGAAGGCGCCCGGTCCGGTTCATCAGCTCGATGACCGACGGCCCGATCATGCTGGTTGCCGCGGCGTTGATGATGCCCTCGCCACCCGCAAGCGCGATCGATCCGCGACCGCCGGCGTAGCTCGCCAGCACCGAGTCCTTGTTCCAGATGCCGTTGCCAACGATGCCGCCCGGCGCATAGGCGCCGACAATGCCGCCTTGCGCAAGCTGCCCAAACGCACGCTTGGCCATTTCCAACCAGGGCGTGCCACCAGGTGATTCAAAGAAACCGGGCGCCCCGGCCGCCGAACCGCTCAGCCGGGTATTGGCCGCGATTTCGGCTAGGTAATCACGCATCGGACCGAAGTAAAATGAACCGTCCGCAACGGCTATATTCATCTGCTGATTGGCGAGGCCCGCGACCGAGGCCGAGATATCGACGGCGGACTGAGCCGTCGCGTCTTTCAAGGACAGCATCGCTGCATCAATGGCGGATGTTGTTTTGTTGCCAGATTCGCGCAAGTGCGCCGGCAGCGCACCTAGATCCCGCTGCACCCTGTCGAAGATGCGCGCGTATTCCGGCGAACTGGCATAGTTATCCCGCGCAACCGTCAGCAGTGTTTCGGCCACGCCGGTCAGCGCACCCATCGCATGGGTATCGCCGTCCGCCGCCTTGCCAAGCGTCGTCTCGTAAGACGACTGAGCCGCCGCGAGTCTTTGGCTCGGTGACAGCGTCGTCAATGTACCGATTTTGAGTCCGGTCAGAAATTCATCGATATCCTTCGCGAACGCATCCAACGCACCCGCCGATTGAGAGAGAACCCCTGCGAGATCGGGGAACTGCTCGATCAGGTCGTCGAACGCGGACCCGACAAGGCTCGCACCATCGATGATCTGCTGAGCCTGCAACAGAAACGATTCGGCGACGAGCGATTGTTCAGCCCCGAGCGCCTGCGCATCGCGCATGTCGGCGATGCTTTGTTTTCGCAGTGCGGCGAGTTGATTGAGATAACCCCTTCCCGACGCATCATTGATCGTGGCCTGCTGCCCTTCATTGAAGGTGCTGCGCAGGAAATCGAGTTGCGCTTTGATCCCGCTGGAGACCGCAGCCGCCGCCTGCTCGGCGCTGAAACCCAGATCCTGCAAGGTGTGCTGCAACTGCTGCGCGGCGCCCCGCAACGTCAGAATATCATCCTGTACCTGAGTCAGCGGCTCGACCGTCTGCAACAGAGACAGTGCGTAGTCTCGCGCCGATTCCGCCGCCTTCACAATCGCCGGCTGTGCTTGCGCCAGGCCCTGCCCCGCGCGCGCCGTATCTTCCATGAACGCCTTGAGCGATTCGCCGATCTTTCTGACGTTCTGCTGCGCCTGCACCGCAGGGCTATCGGCGCCCAATCCCTGATCGAGTGCCTCCGCCATAACGTCGAAGCCGATGATAAAGTCGCGGGTCACGCGCTGTGCAAAGACGATCAGCGCGTCGTTGAGATCTTGCGTGCCCTCTCCGGCCTTGTGAGCCGCGTCGGCATACTTCTGGGCCTTCTCGGTTGCATCGGAGATTGCCCTGCCAAGGGAGCCCGTATTGTTGCCACGCAACTGATCCTTGAAGGATCCAACCTCTGCCGCCAGCGCCTGCCATGCTTTTTGGGCTTCCTCGAATTCTTTCTTGGCCTTGCCGCTCTGGCCAATCAGACCGCCGACCATGCCGACGATACCGCCGACCACGGCACCAACCGGACCGAACGCCGCGCCGGCGAGCGCGCCGCCGAGCGCCCCCATCATGGGGGAGGCAGACTCATAACCCGCCAGCCCCGCGCTCGCGACGCCGACAGCCCCCTGCCCACTCATTAAATTCTGATTGCCGAACGGACTCTTCCCGGCCATCACCCTGTTGACGGTTCCGGAGGCCAGCTTGGACGTTAACTGGCTTGCCGCGCCTGTCAGCGATTCCATCACCGACTTGCCCTGCAGCAGCGATGAAACAAGATTTTGCCCGAACCCGGTGATGGCGGAATTCAGGTTGTCGTATTCCGCCTTCAACTCGTTGACCGCTATCCGCTCCTTGGCATATTCGGCGGCGCGATCCCGGATGTTCTGTTCGAGCGTCTCGTCGACCGGAATATTGCGCTCGCGCAGTCGCGCCAGATCGTCTTCGGCCGTCTTGAGCGCCAGCGCCGCCTCGGTCGTCAAACCAATGCCAGCACGTTCGGCCTCAAGCTTCGTCATCCGACTGCTGAGTTCCTCGTTGAAGCGCCGCAACCCCTCTTCCTGCTTCTTGCTCAAGGCCACCGCTTCCTTGGCGGCCTCGGTCGAGCGCTTGATCGCCTCGGCTTCATTGTGCTTGAGCGTCGTCAGCCGAATGATCTCCTGCCCCTGCGCGGAGGCGGCATCGACCTGGGCCTTGCGCAGATTGGCGTCGATCGCTTTCTGCAATTCGCTCTTTCGGAGCTCCTCGGTTTCCTTCTGGATCGCGCGGGTGACGCCATCATAGGCCTCGCGCCGGCGCTCCATCTCCGCTGTCATTTGCCCGTAGGCGGCGGAGTCCATATCGGAATCGGCCAGCTGCTGCAGGCGGCGCTGTTCGATCAGCAACCGGTTCAATTCCGCCGTGGCGCGGGCGCGCGCTTGCGCGGCAATGCTGCCGCCCCGGCCTTCCAGCGACGACAACGTCCCTTGCGTGCGGGCGATCTCGGATTCAATCCTGATCCCGGGATCCTCGGTCGCCCGCTTGTTGACGGCATCGATCGCCGACGCGATACCGCGAATGGCGGCGGACAGATTCCATGCCTGCGCTATCTGCTTGCCCCAGCGCTCCATCAGCCGTTGCGTGGCATCGCTCAAAGCCTCATAGGCGCCGGACAAGCCGGCGTCCTGCGCCGCGCCAGCCCCGCCGACCTGCCTCGCCACCTGATCGAGAATGAGCCCCTGCGCCTCTGCCACGCGGCCGGTCTCATACAGATCCTTGATGACTTCCTTTTGCTGCGACGAGAACGAAACGCCCGACCGCGTCAGGGCACTCAATCCCTTTTCGGGATCTTCGAGCGCCTTGCCGAGCTGCATCGCGGCCGAGGAGATATCGGTCTTCATGACCGCCGCCAGGTCATCGGCAAGCTTCAGCGTGCGATCGAACGTATCGGTCGCGATCGTCTTGAAGGTCAACAGCACGGTCGCGGCATCGCGCGTCTTTGCGATGTCGCCGATGCCGTTAACGAGATCCTGAATTTGCGCCGCGGTCCGGCCGGCCGACATGCCGGTCGACTTCAGGACCGAGTCGAGCACCGCCGACTGCTCTTCGAACTTCTGAAAGGCCGTGACCGCCCTGTTGGACGCCAGACCGGCGGCGCCGATCAAAGCGCCGATGCCGGCAATCTTGCCGCCGACCGCCAGAATGGGGATGCCGAGCCCCATTTGGGACAGCGCCGCCTGCGCCGCCATCGCCGACTGGCGCAGGTTATCGTTCGCGACCGACGACTTGCTAAGGGCTTCCTGATACTTCTGCTGCGCCAGCGCCATGGCGACGCCGCGCTGCTGCGCCGTGCCGATGCCGGCCTGCTCATACCGCGCCAGGCGCTCCAGCGTCGCCTGATACTGCTGGTTGGCGCGGATCGCCGGATCGAGCCGACCGACAAGGTTCTCAAAGCCCTTGGAGGTCGCCGCGGTCGCGACCGTGACCTTCTCTTCGGCCTTTTCCACCACGCCAAGCGTCTTCGCCAGCGCGTCGAGCTGCTCGCGCCCGCGCACCTGCGCCTGATAGATGGCCTGGGTAACGGTTGTGGTCATCGTTCAACGATCTGTCGGATGATGATGGCGGGCGCCATCACGGTGCTGCCGGCCCGCTGGCGCCGCTTGACGCGCGTACCGCCGCCGCGCGGCCCGGACTTGCCGCTGGCGAAGTGCCCCGGCAGACCGCCCTTGGTCGCGTAGGCATCCGGCGTATTGATGTAGGCAAACGTGACCTTGGCCACGTTTCGGTAGCGCGGGATCACCTTCTGCTTGGCGACCCGCTCATAGATGCGGTTCGGAACCTGCACGACAAAGTCGCGGCCGGCGGTCGTCTTGCCGATCTCCAGGCGACGGGCATAGGCGATCGGGTTGGCGATCATGATCTCGTCGGTCGGCTTGATGTCGGGCGGCAGCGAACCGACTTCGACGCCGTTGACATAGAGCGTATGGCTGCGGACATAGGACCCGCTCCCGACCGGAGACGCCTTGCGTAGCTCATCGAGTGCGAATTCGACGAGCTGGCGGATGTTGCTGTAGTTGTAGACGACCGGTCCCGGCAGCACGACGCTGTCGAGGTTTCGATTGCCGGGCCGGTTGGCGTAGGCCTCGAACGACGGGTTGCCCTGCCGCTGCATGATCGCGGCATGCCCCTCGCGCGCGGTCTTGAGCAGGAACGCCTTGGCCTCGGCATCCATTTTCTTCGGCCACGCGACGGTGATCGTCTGGCGCATTGACTGGAGAGCCGGTGAGGCCATTAATTGTTTCTCCCCGGCGGGGTTGGCGTCTGGTTTTGCTTTTGCGACAATACAGACGCTCGGATCTGGCCAAGCCGCACCAGGGCCAGACTTTCCCAACGCTCCAGCGCGACGTCGCGCATCAAACTCCACGACACCAGCGCTTCCCAAGTCACCACGGGAATACTCATGCCGTTTGCCGCGAGCCCCATCGCGATTTCATTGAACCAGCGCCAGAGATAGGACAATGCGGCCGGCATCTCAGGCGCTTCGGTTTCTGCCTCAGAGATGGCCTTCGGCTTGATGCCAAGCGCCGCGAACTGGCGCTTGGCTGATTCAAGATGATCGCGTTCGCTGGCGCCGTCGCTCAGCTTGCGGTCTTGGGCGAAGTCCCACTCGGCGAAGACGCAGAGGTCGTCGACGAGCGCTTGATAAAATTTGCCTCAGCGTGAATGAACACATAGGCCTGCTTGCGCAGCCAGGCATATTCCGGCGTCGCGAACAGTTCCTTGGCCTTGTCAGGCGAAAAGACATCGGCGTCCTCGCCGAAATACCAGCCAGTCGCGAGCGCGGCCAGCGTTTCGACTTGCGTCTCGACGGGATCTTCGTTCTCGATCTGGTTGCGGCCGCTCCGCATCTTGCGGAACGCTGCAGCGGAACGCGCGCGGTCCAGCTTTCGTCCTGCCTCGCTGTCGATCGACAGGAAGTCGATGTAGCACTCCTTGCCTTTCGTGTCGGTCAAGGCGCGCTGGGTGTCGGCATCGATAACGGTCATGCGCGCCGGCGTCGTCACATCGACTTCCGCGCGCGCCAAAGCACCAAGCTTCAAACTCATATCGTTTTCCTTTGCTGGGAAGGGTGGACCGGAGACGACCAGCAATCGTCTCCGGCCCGGGTTGCAGCAACCGCCCGGCGCCGGGAGCGCCGCGCGTCTTTCCCCGTGCTGGCGGGGATGGGGTCCGGGCTACTAGGCCGTGACTTCGGTATCCCAGATTTGCAGAGTGGTCGGCTCGATGCCGGCGACGGTCGCGGCCTGCTCATACTTCAGGGCCTGGAACGGCAGCGTGATCATCTGACCGCCCTCGCCCTGCGTCTGCAGGTCGGCGCCGCCGAGCTTCACGCGCGGCAAAAAGAACGTCATCGCGGGCGAGTTCGGCGCTGACGTGGTGGTGAGATAGGCAAGGATCTCGATCTCGGACTCGTTCTTGAAGTCGTTGATCAGATCAACGTTGTTGAACATGGCCGTCATCTGGCCCGACACCACGCTGCGGCCGGTGAAAATCTCCGGCAGCAAGTTTGAGCCGACCACGGGATCACCGCTCAATTCCATCTGATGCTGGATGTTGAGGCCGGTGATGACCGCGACGGTTTCGCCGGACACGCGGAGCAGACCATTCACGGCTGCGATGATGCCAGTGGTGCTGGCCGCCGATGGCGTCGTAAAGAACGGCGCATCGCCTGCGGCATAGGTCTCCATGTCCCGGCCCATGAACTCGAAGTCCACGGTAGACATGCCCGACGCCGGAAGCTGCACGTTGAAGCCGCCGACCCGCATTTCAGTGAAGAGTCGCGCGATGTCGACGTCTTCATTCCAGATTTCGACGGCGACCTTGCGCTTGACGTGAGAGGCAGACGGAATAATCAGCGAACGGCCGACGCTGGTGATCTCGAACTCGCTGTCGGCCGTCATGTCGGCCGGCGCGGGGAACACGGTCCATTCGCGGTTGGAAGTACCACCCATCGCCAGGATGATGAAGGTCACGCCGTTGTTGTCGGCTTCGGACAGCCCGGTAAACCGAACACCCATGCCGACGCGGTAGCCTTCCGTCACGGGATTGCCGCCACCAAAAGTCAGCTTTGACGTGGCGTTGTCGGCGGCAACCGATGTAAGATCGGTCTCGTCGGAGGCAATGGCCGCAGCCCATGTCCCTCGCATGGACGCCTCGAACAGCTGCTCGTAGGTCAGCGGCGAGAGCTCACCCGAGATATTTCCAGCCACGCGCTTCACGCCGTGGCGGAAGTCGCCGATCTGCCGATCGGAGCGGATCTCCGCCGACTGATAGGTGTCTTTCGACAGGGCCAGCGACGACGACACCCGGCGCAGAATCTGCGCGCTGCCGGCCGCGGGATCGGTCGCCGACACTGCCGCGATGCCCGGCACGATGGCGGCGGACGAATAGAACTTATAACAAACTCTGGCGGCGACGCCCTCTGCCAAGGACATGGCAATTCTCCATAGTTAGAGCGAGGGCAGACGCGCGCGGCGCCGCCTTGTTCGCTAGGTTGACGGTGAGGTTTTGGACTAGCTGCGCTTGCGAGCGGCTAGGGCTTTTGCGCGCCAAACTGGATCAGCCCAGTTTGCCTTCGCAATTCGTGACTGTCGCTCACGCTGCGGAAGCATTGCTTGGCGCAGCTTCTCACGCACTTCATCTGATGTTTTACGACCGCGCTTTGTCAGCGCCATCTTCGCAACACTTTCCGGATTGCGCGGCTTCCCCCGCTGGGCAGCACCAATTTTTTCTCGATGTTCCGGCGAAAGGGGAACACCTCTTCTGTTAGCGATCCGACGCTCGATCAGATCCGCTGAATGTTTGCGCCCCCGGTTCTTCTCGGCTGCCGCCTTAGCGCCGGCTATCCGGCGCGGATTGTTTATGTGACTATCCCGAAGCGCTTGCCGCCACTTTTCGCCGCGCGCCGTATCGGGAACGCCCTGCCCGCCGCTTGTCCCGTTAAGTAAAACTGCGCCGGCGTTTCGTGCGAGTGCGATCTGACGTTTTTCGGCTTCGGCCCAATCGTCTTCAACTGGCACACGCTCAAGCTCTCGAACTTCCGATGAAAGACCGGCGGCGACTATCTCTCTGATCCAGATAGATTTTAGGCTGTCGTTACGACCAGCCTCCCAGATATGCAAACGCAACCTGACCGACAGCATCTCTGTCTTGCCGATATACCGAACCTGCCCGTCTCTTGGGTCTGACAGGCTATATATAATCGCTACCGCGCGACGGCCGGACCGTGCGTCTGTCTTGATGCACTTCATCTCGATTATTGAATCACGACACGGGCCTTCAGGCAAGACTATGGCAGATCAGCCGACGTGGTCGTAGTGAAACGGCACCGCCACGACGACGCAGGCGTAGTTCACAACCTCGGATTCAAGTCCCGGCGGTTTGAGTGACGAGCCATCGACAGCCGGCTGCGGCTCCGTCGCAAAGCAGGACACATGCGCATCGCGATGACTGCGAAATGCTGACGCTACATGCTCGCCATAAGAGGCGTGTTCTTCGAGTCCCCAGTCGCGCGGCAAGAATACCAGGCCGACAAGATCGCCTTCGGTTCGCTGCAGATTGTTGCCCCGCCCGCCACCGAAAGCCACAAACTCCGGCCGGCCAGTGTCGATATAGAAAAACAGAAACGGCTCCGGATCATCCGGCAACGTCGGCACCGCATCCTTGTCCCAATAGACGCGCGGGCCAAACATGGTGATCTGCGCCGCGGCGCGCGCCTTCAGGGTGCCGACGACTTGCGCCAAGGTGCTCATCCGACGATCTGAAGCTCATAGGCAATCGTCACGCCTTCGACCCGGCGCGTCGCATTGTCCGGCACCCTGATGGCGTGCTGCTTGCCCTGCACCACGGCGAAGTCCTGATTGGTGATGGGCAGCGCCAGGCCGGCCGCGACCAGATCGTCATGCAACAGGATGCACTTGCGATCGCCCTGCTGAATGCCGCCGATCATCTCCTGCGGCGCAAAGCCCGTGACGCGGGCGCGAACGTCCACCTCGAACTTCGGCCGGTTCGGGCCGGACCCGGTAAAGCGCCGGATCGTGACCGTCTCGAATTTGCCGAGCCCCCGCACATAGGAGGCCTTGATCGACGCGACACTCATCGGGCGATAAGCCGAACCGCGAGCGCGGTGTTGCCGCCATAGGCCGCGCCGGCGCCCTTGAGGATGCGCGCACGCCAGCGCGGACCGAGCAGACCATCCTTGACCGTGTCGTCGCTCAGCGCCGCCGGCGCATAGACCGTCGTCACCGGCGTCAAACCCGACAGGTTGACGGTTTTTTCCGCGCTCACCTGCGCGAAGGCCAGCCGCGCCACCTCGATCCATGTCGCGCCCTGGTTCATCGACGTTTCGACGATGACCTTCACCGTGTCGCCGCCGGAGCCGTAAACGAAGTTCGCACTGATCGCTGCCCCCAGCATGCCGTCGAGGCCGTCGATATGGCCCTGGCTCTGACCCTGCGAGTCCGGCGCCGACGTGATGACAGTCGCCGCGGTCGCGGCGTTGATGGCGGCGAGAGGTGCGTCGCCGAGGTTCTTGAGGCCGGGGTTGTTCATGCGGTCACCCGATCATTGTGTGTGAGTAGACGAAGCCGCCACGAACGAGACCTTCCATGATCTCGGCCGGCACCAGCGGGTCGTCCGGACGCCCGTAGCGGTACGTTTCCGAGATCACCCCGGGAATATCCATGCTGCCGAGCGAAGGATCGCGGCCACGTTCGGCGTGCAGCGTGTTCGCGAGTTTGGCGGCCAACTCTTTCAGGCCAGGCGGCACAGTCGTGAACCCGGCCCGAAACGACACGATCGTTTTCCCGCTCGCCCACCACGCAGGGCAACCATTCTGGACCCGGCAGAGACTTCGGTCGCCGCACTGTTCATAGTCATCCGCGACAACAAGGGCGGCACCATCTTCCTCGACCGAGAGAACTTCGATGATCGGCTTGCGGGAGAGATACAGCACATCGACTGGACAACGCAGCCGCACGGTCTCGGAATAAGTTTCCTCGCGCAGCGTCAGTATCGCAGCGCCGGCGCGATCCATGCCGCAGGCGCCCGCGAGCAATTCGCTGACGCGCTCATTCAGCCGTTGCAGTGCCAGATTGTTGAAGCTCGACACTCCAATGGCTTCCGCCACTTCCGCCAACGTCAGAAGCGTCGGATCGGGCGCTGCCGTGGTCACCGTCAGCATCACTTAACCTTCACCAGCACCGGATAGAGATCGCACTCGACCTTCGATCCGTCTGCATTCAAGAGCGTCAGCATACCCTCGCCGTCGATCGACATATGCTCGATCGCGGGCCCGGCCGGACCGCGGGGCCCGGCGACACCACGATCACCGGGCTTGCCGGTCTTGCCCTGCGACGAAATAAGCTGCCAGCCATCACCCGGGCAGACGCCCGGATTGTCGCGGCGGGCGATGAAGGCCGCGCCGCCGAGCGCGACAATGTCGAGATCGCGATAGTCGGCCACGGTCTCGCTAAAGGTGCCGCGCACCTTCGGGCTGCGGCCGTCAGCGCCATCTCGCCCGGCTGCGGCGAGGCAAACCCAGTCTTCATGCGGAGGCGCCTTGGCGGTATCGCGCACTGCCTGGTACGTCGCGCCCTCATGGCTGCGAACCTGCCCATCGTAGTGAACCCCCTCGGTCCACACCTTGACGGCAGGCAGCAAGCCAGCCGGGCCGCGATCGCCGGCCTCACCCGTGTCACCCTTCTCGCCGCGCTCTCCAGGCAGCCCGCGCTCGCCCTGCGGGCCTGCCTCGCCGCGTAAACCGCGCTCACCCTGCGGGCCTGCCTCGCCGGCCGGCCCACGGGCACCAGTGTCGCCCTTTTCGCCTTGCGGACCGGCTTCACCGGCCGGACCGCGCTCGCCCATGGCACCCGGGTCGCCTTTCTCTCCGCGCTCGCCCTGCGGGCCGCGTTCGCCCTGTGGGCCCGCCTCGCCGGGCAGGCCACGCTCGCCATCCTTGACGGACGCCAGGCGTTCCAGGATGGCCCGCTCAAGGTTGGCAAGGCGCATCTCTGATTCGACGACCATTCGGCGAAGATCAGCGACGGCGGCGTCGATGCGCAGCGCCGCATCGCGCTCGACCCGGCCCGCGACAAGCGCAAGCTCGTCGACGAGGGTATCAAGCGGCGATGCGGACATGGGCTGCCTGTTTGGAGCGGAACGATTGGCGCATGCGTTCATTGCGTTCCGCTTCCGCCTCCGTATCGTTGTCGGGATCAGGCTCGTCGTCAGTGTTCGCTGGGTTCGGTGTCGTCGCCGAAGCCTGCGACTTACCCGCCATGCTCAGCGGTTTGTCCTGATCCTGAATCAGGATCTCATCACCGCCCGCGATCTTGGGAAGGTCGATGAAACGGCGGGCTTCATCCAGCGTCATCAAACGTCGCGTAGCAGTGGACAGAGCGTCGATCATTTCCTTGAACGACGAGCGCAGCAGCGCGTTAGTGTCGAATTCGACATATTCTTCCGGAAACCCTTTGAGGCGGAACAAGGCCCCGAATGCTTCCTCGATATGATTGAGAACGAAGCCCAACCCCATCGCCTTCCACGACGACATCAACGCCTCGGTCGAGGCGAATGGCGTACCGCCGATGCCAAGGATTTGAAGCGGCACCCGGAACGCCAGCGCGACGTTCTGATCGGACAATTTCATCATCTCGGCGAGCTGTGCATCGCCGGCGCCGACCGTGACGGCTTTCGCCTTTAGACCCCACGAAAGGATCGGCGTGCCGCCGGCATTGCCACCTTGCGTCTGCGAATCCCAGCGCTGTCGCAAGTCGTCGGCTTCGGTTTTGGAAAGCTTCTGCTCGGTCTCGAGCATGAACGACGGGCGCGCCTGGTTGAGATAGAACGCGACCTGCTGGGTCAGCGCGGCGCCGGACATCTGCAATTCGAGCGCGCAAGCGGTGATAGGGCTCTCACCCTTCAATGGATGCTGTGGCGTGTGCAGCCGGACATGCAAAACATCGCGCGCCGGGATCGGATCGGACAGATTAAACCGCCGCTCGACGATCTCATTTCCCCGCAGCCAATAGAAGATGGAACCATCTTCAGCAACAATCGGCCAGCCGTCACGCATCCAGTGAAGCTCGGCAATCTCATTCCGGCTGTTGCGTACGGCGAGCGCAAAGCCTTCGCCCTTCGTGTAAACACGACGGGTAAGGTTCAGCAGGAAATCCGACATTGACTGATAGTCGTTCGGCTTCCGGATGACCCGCGACAGATCGGAGGTCGTGACCCGCTCCACGCCGCCGTCGCCGAGCGCCCGCTTATGATCTCCCGGGCACATCGCAACCGTCTGTGCATAGGCGGAGACACAGGCCTCGACCATGGCGCCGGATTCGCCGCCGGGCCGCAGCGAGTATCCCATCTGCCACCAGTTCATAAACTTGCCGGCAGCGGCCGACAGCCAGCCGCCGTCGAGCAGGTACGGCCCGGGCCGCGCCTGCCCTTCGGCTGCCTTTGTCGTTCCCATCAGCCGGGACAAGAGGCCCAAGTCAGTCGGCCTTCGTTTCGCGCGTGCGGTAGCCGCGCTTCGGCTGTTCGGGCTTCATGTCTTTGGCTTTGTCGGCGGCCGGCGCAGCGCCGCCGGGACGTCCGTCGCCGTCGTGATCGCCCTTGCCGCCGAACAACGGCTTGCTGGCGACATCGACGCCGCGCGAGCGCGGGGTAATGCCATCGGGCCGGTAGGCCACTGCGCGGCCATCCTTGTGCTGAAGGATGCCTTTTTCGTCAGCGTTCACATCACGCGGATCGGCAACCGATCCGTCTTCCAATACGTACCAGGTTTCACGCATTCGTGCTTACTCCCGCCGGAGGAATGGGATGAGGGGCCGGACGGACCGGCCCCTCATGTCGTCTAGCGCGCGTCGTCGACCGTGATGACGAAAGCGCCGGTCGTGGCGTTGCCGCCCTGCGCGATCGCGATCTTCACGCGGTCGCGGCCAAGCGCAATGCGGTCATTGACCGCCGTGCCGTCAGCCGCATAAAGCGCGGCGACACCGGCAGTCGAGTGCGTCGGCGCCCGCGGGCGCACGGTCTCGGCCGCGTTCACATCGGTATCGGTCCAGATGTTTTCGCCGGTCGCTTCCGCCGTGATAGTGAAGTCGACGCCGTTGGCGAAATTCGTCTTCACGTACTGGACGGACTCGATATAGCCGGACAGCGGCGGAGAGAATGCTTCCGCAACGCCGGAAGCGTTGCAGGTCACGGGGACGGTGAACTTGCGGATCATGGTGCGCGCTCCTAGCCGTCGACCGTGACGTGGAAGGTGCCGGTGTGCGTGTCACCGCCGTCGGCGATGACAAACTTCAACCGGTCGCTGCCGAGTGCGATCTTGTCGTTGACCGCCGCGCCACCGCTGGCATACAGCGCCGCGGCGCCGGCCTGCGAATGGGTCGGGGCGCGCGGATGGCGCGTCGCGGAGGCGTTGACGTTTTCCTCTGACCAGATGGTTTCGCCGGTCGCTTCCGCGGTGATGACAAAGTCAACACCATCAGTGAAGTTGTCGGCACCCGCCTTGACATACCGGATCGAGACGAGCTTGCCCGAGAGAGCCGGGCTGAAGACTTCCGCATCACCCTGATCGTCAGTGGTGACCGGAATGACAAAACGTCGGATGGACATTGGTGGTTTCTCCCGCGGACTCTAGCCGCACAAGGTGAAAAACGCGGGGCCGGTATTGGCCCCGCGCGATGTTTCGAAGGCTTCAGATTTCAGCGGCTACCAGGTGGTGCCGTTGATCCACTGCACCATGCCGGTGCGGCCCATCTTCCAGGACACGTCCATCACCATGCGGACGCCCATGGAGTCGGTCTGGAAGAACGACCGGGTCGGCGCCGCGACAACGTTCGGCGAACCGGCAGTGCCGATGGCGACCGGCGTCGTGTCTTCCATGTGGATGGTCGCCTGCGTGCTGACTTCGAACTCCGGAACGTCGCCGGTCGCGGTGGCGAAGTCGGAGTTGCGGACGGCGACGAGCCGACCCGCGGTCGCATGCGTCGACTCGAGGATGTTGACGCGCTTGGCGATCTCACTGAACCACGCCGCGTTGTTCGCCGGGCCATCCATCATCGCGAGCGACAGACCCTGCTTCGGGTTCATGATCACGGTGATGCCGTCGGCGGCGTTCGCGTCGATGAACGGCGCCAGCAAGGCCTTGAAGTCTTCCTTCACCGCCAGGTGATCGCCGCCGCCGTAACCGGTGGCGATGGCCGACACGCCGTTGAGCAGGCCAGCCGGCCGCACGGTATCGCCAGCGGTCGCATCGAGCAGATGCGAGTCCAGGATCGCCGCCGTGTCGTCGATAATCGCCCGGCGAACGATACCCTCAAGGGAGGGAGTTGAGCGCTTGGCGGCTTCGCGCGAGAACGGGATAATCACACCCATCTTGCGCGAAGTGAACGTCGGCGACGCCGTAGTGATGCGGCCGACGCGGATGGGCGAGCCCTCGGCGAAGAACGAACCGTTGGCGCCGCCCGCGGTCAGCTGCGGGATATACGCGGTGCCGGCGGCGTCGAACGAAACGCCGAAGCCGCGCTCACGCAGCGCCGGATAGATCGACTTGCCGCGCAGCGCATCCAGGAACCCGGTGTAGGTCACCTGCACGAGCTCGGCCGCGAAACCGGCGTCGGAAGTAGTGCCGAGCGGAGCCGCCGCCTTCACGTACAGCGCAGTGGCTTCATGGCCCGGGTATTTCTGCTCGAGCACCTGCTCGATCGACTTCTCGCTGTAGAGCGCGCAGGCATGAACGACGGCGCGCCGCACCAGCAGATCGAGGCCGCCGAGTTCACGCTGCGGGAAACCGAGCGGGCGACGGTTGATCGTCGGCGCAGTAACGCCGACAGATTTCGTCGCGTTGACGCCGATCTTCTTCTCGGACTCGGTCAGAGCCTCGAGCAGTTCGGCCTCACCATCGATCTGCGTGTTGAGTTCCTTGATGGCCTCGACGTCGGGAGCATCGGAACCGGTGAGTTCGGCCAGCTTGTCTTTCTTGGCGTTCAAGCTGGTCTGCGCATCTACAATGCGCTGGGAGAGGGTCTTCATCGTTTTCACCTTGGGTCGCGCCAGAAGGGCCGCACGGGCTTCCTTCTCGGCCGCATTCATCATATCGGCGTGCTCGCCGCTTGCAGTGACGTCCTTGCGCCTCACATCGGCATGCTCGCCAAAGGCCAGGGACAACGTTTCGTCGGAGATGTTCAGCGACTTCGCCAACTGGAGCGCAGCCGGGTTCGCCGGCACCGACACCAGCGACGTTTCGAGAAGTTCTTGTTTGAGGAACCGAGTCCCGTCATAGGGCCGCTTTTCGTCGATCGGCTCGGCCTTGATCGGGATGAAACCAACCGACACCGCGCGAAGCACGCCCTGCTCGACGAGGCTGATCAATTCGTCGATCCGCGCACTGGTGCCGCGGGACGCGAGCTTCAGCTTGGCGATCAGTTTGCCGCCTTCGATCCGGATGTTCGTCCACTTGCCGATCGGGAACGAACTGTTGTGACCGAACAGCGCGATCGGGTTCTGCCGGAAATTCGTCAGCACCCATCCGTCCGCAGTGACGATGTCGCCCATGCGGTCGACCGTCTCATCCGAGAGAACGAATTCGAGCCCGTCGCCGCCGGCGACTGTCTTGCGGATTGGAGTCATTGGGTTGTCCCTCAACGGAAGGTCAGGCGACCATCGCGGCGATTTCAGGCCGAGGCGCGACAACCGGATTTGTGCTCATCCGGTCGCCGGCGTCGAACATCGCCATCGCCAAATCTATCTTTCGGTCGCCGGCGAATTGCTTGGTGGCCCGGAAGGCCGTTGCGGTTGCTTCGATCTTCAGGTTTTCAACGCACCAGTTGAGCAGCGCACAATCCGAATGAATGAAGGTGCCATCTATTAACTTGCGCTCGATCGAGCGCAGCGCGTTCATCAACTTGTGCCCGCGCTGATCGATGCCGAATAATTTCTTGTCTTCCTGCGTGACCCCTATGTCCGCCAGCGCATCGACCATCGCGCCGAGCCCTTCGGGGTCCATCGCGACACAGGCAAGCAAGCCGGCATCGTCAATTTTCTTGATCACCTCGACGATCGCCGGGATGTCCGGGATAACTCCCTCGTCCTCGAGGTTGTCGTCGATGATGGTCAGTTCACCGCGCTTTTCGAAGCCTTCAAGGGCGCTCGCAATTGATTTACGGCGCTCCAGAACTTTACGAAAACACCACCCACGCGACCAAACAAGCCAGCGCTTCGTGCCGGTCTCACGGCCCATGACGACTAGACCGAAGAGATCGTCCGCGCCGCCGCCGTCTATCCCGACAACAATCGCTTCACAGCGCGCCAAGATGGAATCGAGCGTGATCGACTTGTCTGCTCTCTTTTCCCAGTAGTCGGCGCCGGACCATCGATCGGTACCGAGGCCCATGCCTATTTCGATATTGAAGTGCTGGCTCGCGGCGCGCCGCATCTCGGCATCGCCCTTCGTCTCAGCATCGCTCCAAATCTCTTGGAGACCCGCGATCGATATCGACCGATTGATGTTTGGGTTGACCCACGCCCAATGCTCTGGCTTGCGCCACTCGCCGGCCTTCATCATGGCCTGCGAGAATTCATACAGGACGGGAAGCATCATCCCGCCCTTGGACAGACCGTCGCGCACCTCGCGCGCCTGGTGCAGCTTTTCCTTGAAGACGCCGACCGGCACGTCGTCGGATTCCGTCGTGATGATCAGGCGAAACGCTTCAGGTATAGGAAGCTGACCGCCGCTGAGCTGCCCCATGATATTGGCGGCTTTGGGATGCTTCGCGAGCTCCCAAAACTCATCGAGCAGAATGCCTACCGGCTTCGCGCCGACCACGATCTTCTGATCGAACGTCTTGATCTGAAGGGTCGCGCCGAGTCCTTCCTTCTGGTCGACGTTTCGTTTCGTGATCTTTTTGAGGTGAGCCTGGACCTTGAAGATATGCTTGAGGTATCCGGCCTTGCCATCGATTTCGCGCTGCGCCCGATCGTCTTCCTCGATCATGCCAACGCAAGCAGCGAAGGCGATTTCCGCGACCTCGTGCGAGGGGGCAACCAGCAAAAACTTTCCGCGCGGCCGCTTGTTAAGGATCAGCGCGGTCATCATGACCGCGGCGCCGCCGCCGGTTTTGTCGTTCTTCTTCGGGACCAGCAGGAAGATTTCGCGGATCTCGCGGCGGCACGTCCCGTCGCTTAGCGACCCGAACTGCGACCCGAACAACGGGCGGACAACCGCCTGACGAAACCACTCACCGCCAGCCTCGCCGCGCGTCGGCGTTCCGACCACATCATGCAGGCGTAACCGGTTATAGATCGAGACGGCCTTATCAGCCGCCGCAGTATCGAGCGGAAGGTCCGGTATTGGCGGATGGCCCGCGCGAAGCTTGGCCTCCCACCCGACGCACGAGAAATCCCACGCCATCGATTAGGCCGAGGGTCCGAAAAATTCCATGGCCAAAACCCCTGAAAATCTCTGAGTGACCCCCACGCGGTAGCGGCTCCCCATCGGCCTAGAGATTTGATCTCCCCCCCCCTGTCTCAATCGGGTCGATCCAGCCGGCGCGCTTGGCTTTTTCATCGCGGGTCTTTCGGCCATGGCACGCACCACATCGGAGCAGCACGTTGCGGCGATCAAGCTTCGCGCCGCCATCCGTGATCTCGATGATGTGATCGCCGTATATCTGCTTCCATGGACCGCGCGGCGTCTCGCACTTTGGATCCTCGCAACGCCAGCCGCGCTCCTTAATCAGTTGATTGCGGAACGTCTTCCATTCCGGCGAGAGGTAGAAGGAGTCGGTGCGCTTGCCTGATCTGCTCGTGTCCGCTGGTGCTAGTAGCCGGCCGCTCTTGGCCACGGCCAAGCGACCGGGCGCCATACGCAGTGGCCCGGCCATCGGTTAGTTCGCGCGCGCGCCAGGCGAAGGTGGATCATCCCAGCGCGCCACCTCATCGGCAGGCATGCCACGGTCATCATCATCGCCGGAGATGCGCGGGGCGGGTGGTTCATGGCGCCGGCGCAGCTCGACCAGCATCATGGCCTTGTTGACCTTGATCCGGCCTTTGGCTGCATCGTATTCGGTGATCGCCGCCCATTGCTGGGGCGTCAACTTTTCCCAGTCGACGGTCGGATTGCCCTCGGCGTTGAGCACCAGCAAGCCCTTGTCGTCCCGCTTCATGCAGGAGGCCAGGCTGAAGGTGGCGATGTTCTCCATCTCCTGAAGGATGCGCGCCAGGCGCATGCCACCCACGGCCAGGACCGGGGCCTGAAGCTCGGCCACCCGGTCAAGAATGGCCTTTGAGTATTCCGACCGGCGGATCAAGCGCACGGCGTTGCCGCGGCGCGGCTTAGCATAGCCCGCAGCCGTATAGGCCTGAAGGTCGTCGGCCATATCGAAGGCAATGGCCTGTGCTACGGCCTCATGTTTGGGATTGCGTAATCGGCTCATTTGAATCAAAGGGAATCATTTCTGCCACGGTTTGGACTCAACTTGTCCCTCATAAAAAGGGCCACTCACCGATCCCCGGCAAGCGGCCCAAGTCTAGGGAGGAAACGCCCAAGGAGGGCAACGGCTGGAAGGTTCAATCACAGCCGCATACCCTAGAACGACAAAGCCGGCACAATGGCCGGGCTTTGTGATCGGTGATCCGTCAGGGAAGGTGCCGTAAGCGGCAGCACGGGCGCTCGGCCCGATGCTGTGTTTCCGTGGAGCGCTTTGGCGGCGGTCGGCGGCCAGGGCCGCGGGCGGCTCGTTACTTCGCTTCCAACTCGCCGGCAGAGACAACCATGTCCTGTTTGCCGCCGAACAGCTTACCTTCCACCTTGATACTGATTCGGCCACCGGGCGCAACCTTGGTCACCACGGCATCCCCCAGCTTGTCGGCGTAGACGTCATTGCGAAACCTCACCGCCTGCCCGACTTCCAGCGCCGGCATGCCATCCGTGTAGCCCTGAAAGCGGATATTCAGGCGAGCCTCGATATCCCTGATCATCTCGATCTCAGCCTTGTCGACGAAGCGCGCCAGGCGCAAAGGCCGGATGCGCACCCAGTCGAGAATGCGGTTGCGCCCGTTGATCTGCAGGAACTCGATAGGCGCGAACAGCATGCCCGGCAGCACAGATCGAGCAGACGGCATCTGCGTGCGGCCGCGCCGCGTGCGCTGGATCGTGTAATGCGGCCAGTACAGCACGATGCCAAGCTTGTCCTTCAGGAAATCGCAGATGCGCCGTTCCTTGTTCGGCTCGGCCAGGAAGACCTCCCAATCCGGATATCCCGAATATTCGGTTTCCGGCAGCGGGTCGCAGGGCGCGGTGTTCCAGTCGATCTTTGCCAGCATGTTCGCTCACCCTGTTTTCGAGAATTGCGGGTCTAAATCATCGATTTCCTCTTTCGGAGGATCGGTCGCTTTCGGCGGGAAGAGGGTTGGGAAATACCAGCCCCATCGCCCTTCCCGGCTTGTCCGACAGGCCCAAGGCCGCCCGATTTCCTTGGTCTTGAACGCTTGCCACGCGCTGTAGGCTGGCGTTCCGTCGAACACGAAAATGAAATCGCCGGTGCCGCCAGCCGTAGTGGCACCTTGCGGTTTCGGAGGTGGCGGCGGGGGTGGCGCGTATCGGCGCGGGGTAGACCTGCCAAGACCGGCCTTTTCAGGATTAGTCTTGGATGGTTCAGCAGAATCTATATGGCTGCACGCAGGTGCATGCGGTCCGACTGCACCAGCGTGCATGCGGCTGGCGTTTTCAGCCTCGTTTTCCACAGGCTCACCGGATGCACACGGTGCATGCGGTTCAACAGCATCTTGTGGCGTTTCGGGCGCCTCGACACTATCAAGATCGGCGGTTTCGTCGCCCGTTTCGTCCGCCTCTTGATCGTCGTTTTCGAGGCCGTCTGCCTTGATCCAGGGGCCGTCAGGGCGGTTAAACAGGATCCAGTAGTCATTCGCCCGCTGCTTGCCGTCAGCGCCTCTGGCAGGCGCTTTGCGGATATAGCCGTTGCGGATGAGAGCCCCGACGAAATTGAACACGGCGCGCGGCGAGCACGCCGCTTCCTTGGCGATGGTCTCCGCCTTCAGCCAGCAATAGCCGTCCGTGTGGTTGGCATGGTTGGCGATCGCCACGAGGACGAGCTTCGGCCGGGCCGGCAGTTCTTCGCGATCGAGAACCCATGCGACGGCTTGAATGCTCATGCGAACGGAACCTCCGCCGACTCGCACACCGGCGTGCGCTCGCAATTCACCCGCTCACCGTCACGATAGAATTCCAGCCAGGGGCGGACGCTTGGTTCATGCCGCGTCACCTTGACGATCTGGCACCGCTCGCAAGACACTTCCGTCTTGTACGGGAAGCGTTTGGCCTCGCCCCATTTGTGCCGGCCATGCTTTCCGATAGCGGGGTTGATGATGGCGACTTCGCTCATGGTGAGACCTCTTCACACCGCGGCGCATTGGCGATCTCGATCAGAATGTCGGCGTGGCACGGCTGATCGAGCGCGCACCAGCAGGCGAGATTTTTGCCGCGAAGTTCGCCGATATCATCGACGCGCCAGCCGGGCTGAGACATCACCAATCGAAAACAGTCGATTGCGTCAGCTACCGTGGGCACCGCAAAATACTGCGACCCGGCCGCGTGTTTGCCGGGTTCAATCTTCGTCGTCACGACGAACGGGTTGCCCCACTTGTGCGGACGGGTGACCGTCACCGTGTCCGGCGGCATGCGCCATCCCCGCTTGCGGGACAGTTGGATGCGCTGCGGCTTCATGGCGCGACCCCACGATCACGTAACGCCTCACGCGCCATGTAGAGCTGCGCAGCGCGGCGACAGATGATCTCGCGTGGTGCACCATTGAGAAGCGCGAACAGATAGGCCGCAGCGCAGGCCGCATAGTCGGCTTGCAGCAAGGCGACGGAAGGCGGCGCTGCCGGCGTGACCACGACGGGCCGCGGCGGCAGATGGTGCACGTTCGATGGTTTGGGTAAGGCGGTCATGCTGCGCTTTGCCTCAAACCCGACACGGCATGCAGACCGCGACAAAGTCTTCGGCTTTCGGATTTTCGATGCGGATGGGGTCGCCCGGGCCGGCGATATGAAGGTGGACAACCTCACCGTCAGCCGCTTCGATCAGGTTGCGCAGATAGGCTACCTGCATGCCCGTTTCGCCAGCATCAGCGCCGCTGTGCTCGCACTCGATGGTCTCGCTGCCCTCGGCATAATCCGATCGCAGAGAGGCCGTGATAGGCCCATCGGCATCCCATGAAAGCTTGACAACTGCGGAGGCTTTTGGGTCGCACGCGGCGACGAGGCGCGCCAGAGCACCATCAAGGTCCCTTGAATCCACGATGAAGGCGTTCGCCTGGGCTTCCGGAATGACCCGTCCGTAGTCTGGAAAGGTGCCATCAACCAGTTTGGTGACGAAGCGGCGCGAGCCGGCCTCTACGGCCATAAGGGTCTTCGATATCTCGATAGTCGCTTCGCCCTTGCCGGCTACATTCACGATCTCGCCGACAGCATTGCGGGGAACAATGATCGAGTCGAACTTCTGACCATCAATCGGCAGGACGACCCGGACCATCGTGTGTCCGTTCGTGGCAACGGCTACGACGCCTTTCTTTTGCGGGTGAAGGCAAATGCCGCAGAGATAGTGGCGCGTTTGTTCCTCACCCATCGACCCCGCAGGCGTCTTGAATGCGTGCCGAACCTGATCGCCGGTCAGTTTAAACGACACCGCATCGCGCGGTGCCAGCGCCTCCGGAAACTGATCAACCGGAAGGGTGGCGAACTTGTACGAAGCGCGGCCGCAGCGCACCCGAGCCATCGACCCGTCTGCGGCCACCTCGACCTGAGCACCTTTCGACAATCCGGCGACAAGCTGACCCAGCCGCGCGCACGGGATCGTCACCGCGCCAGGCTCGTCGACGATAGCGGCGATCTTGACGATGCTGCAGGAGTCGCCATCGTGGCTTGTCAGCGTCACGTGGCCAACAGCCGCATCGATCAGCACGTTCGCAAAAATCGGAATATCCGGCCCGGTTTTTGTCCGAGACGATACGGCCTTCAAGGCCTCATTGAGTGCGTCGCGCTCGGCTGTGAACTTCATGGTCACAGACCCCGACTGACAGCGTCATGCAGGCGCAGCAGCGCCCGGTTGACGGCAGGCGACTCCGGCACCTTAAACTTTTGCGTGCCGACGGGCCGCTCTACCTCATCTAGGAATTTGTTGACGGCCTCGATGACGTCGACATTTTCGTCATCGTCGTCATCCTCGCCGGCCTGAGCTTCGAGATCGTCGATCTCGGCTTCGACCATGCTCTTTGCCTCAATCGCTGCACGGCGCCGCTCTTCATCGCCCGCCGCCTCAAGGATGGCGTCGATGGCTTCGTTAATCTTGTCTGCAATGTTGCTCATGACACAAACCCTCATCGTGCACGGAAATCATCCGCGCTGGTTTCAACCGTCTCACTCACTCAAAACGCTACGGGGGACAGGTCGCGTTGATCGCGGCTTGGTTGGTTATGGGGCGAAGAGAGATTCTTGCTTCACCGGCTTAGGCTTTTCGATGAACATGTCGGGTTGCTTCAGCGCTTCACTGATGCGGCGGCAGGCGATGTCGAAATACTTGGGCTCGATCTCAATGCCGATGAACTTGCGGACCGAGAGCCGAAACATTTTGGCCGGCCCGGTAAGGTTAGTCCAAGCCTGCTCACACATCGCGAGCGAGAAATTCTCCGGCTGCAGTTTGTCCCATATCAAGAAGCGCTGCGTTGCTGGGAGTCCGAAATAATTACCCCCCCAGAGGATTGAATTTTCTGCGCGTCCGACGATTGACTCGATCAGAGAGGCACTCGGCGGAGCCGAGTCCCAGTCGAGTTTTTCATGGCGCTGCCTTACTGGATTCTGTGAAATGCCGATCCCATACGGCGGGTCGGTCACCACAGCATCGACCTTACCCAGCGTCGGCAATATCTCCCGGCAATCCCCTAGGTAGAGCGTGACGCCTTCGGCGAGGGTTTCGATGCGGGGCGAGTTCATGCCGCCACCTCGCCCGTTGCCGGGTCGTGATTAATCGGTTCGCCTGCGCCATCGGTCGGCGGAATCTCAAAGCCCCATTCGGCTGCATCGTTCGGTCGCGTCAGCGCCTGCCGGCAGCCGGGGGGAATCCAGAAGAGCGGCCGCGGCTTCGCCTTGTGCTTCCAGACGATCCAGACGTAGGCCGTGGCGGTGCCGCCCTCTGGCTCCCAGCGTCCCTTGCAGAGATTGATGCGCTCGACGAAAGGGGCGACGACCGTCGGCGGCGTTGGCTTGAACAGCCGCTCATAGCGGTCGATCGTTTCGAGCCAGCGCAGCGGAACGAAGATCGCGACGCCGACCTGTGCCAGTTCAAGCGCGCGCAAGGCGAATTCCAGAGCGGCGGAATCGAATGGCGGGTTGGTGATGATCCAGTCGACCGCCGGCAACGTCGATTTGCCCGCCTTCAGGAAATCCGCCTCCATCCACCAGCCCGGCGGCGCAAGCTTCGGATCGCCGCCGCTGTAGTCGAAGATGTCGGAGGCGACGACCTTGCCCTTCACGTACTCGACCAGAACGGTCGACATGTGCCCCTGCCCGCAGGCCGGCTCCCATGCGCTCTCGACTTCCTTGACGCCGATCGACGGCAGGACGTGTTCGAACAGCGCCCGCGTGCCCCACAGCGGCGTCGGGTAGAAATCCAGATCGCCCTTGATCTCAAGTCGGCTCGCCATCTGCGCCCGCGCGTTGCTGACGTGCTCGCCAGGCGCCCGCAGCGGGTCAATGGTGTGCGCCTTCGGATTTTCCGCCATGTGCGCCCGGCAGCGGGCGATAAGCCGCTCAAAGGCGTCCCCAGCGATCCCGGCGACCCTTTGCGCGTCAGAGGATTCGTTGCGGGTGATGTCGAGGTCTTCCAGCGTGACCGGCGGTAACTGTCCGGGCTCGATGACAGTTTCCCGCGGGGGCTTCCCCTCGCGCAGCAGCCCCGCCGTCTTGAGTTCGCGCAGGATTTCCCCGCGCCGGCGCCGGCAGCGAGCCTTGATCTCGGCCATGTCGATCTCGACAGACCGATCGCGGATGCGGCGCGCGTATTCGAGCATCGCTGCGGCCTTGTTATCCCAGTCCCGCACCTCGTCGACGGTTCGGGCCGTGGCAACGGCGGCAACAGCCACATCGTACTTAAGGGGAACGGTCATGGGTGTTCCACCTGTACCGCCGCCTGTTTCCCGTGAAACATTGGCGACCGGGCGCGGAATTTGCTGGGCTTCGCCTTGATGTCGGGCGCGGCGCAGAACGCGAGAAAGTTTTCGACGCTGACCGGCTCGCCTTCGCGGAGCCGAACCAGCGCCGCCGGTGACAGCTTCCAGCGGCTTGCCGCCTTGCGGATCGACAGCGACGTGTTGATCAGCACCATCAGCGCCATTGCCGAGACCAGCCGCCAGTCGATCTCCGGCACCTGTTCACGCGGTGCAGGTTTCCCGGTCACGGGATCGATGCCGACCGCCGCGCAGAGCTGCACATAGGCGGAGGCATTGACCTCGATGTTCTTGGCGGCGCGGCGTGCGAGCCGGCCGTCGATGCCGTATTCGCGGGCGAGCGCGACGACCTGGCCGGCGTCGCCGTTGTCGGTGATGGCGCGCAGGGCTTCGCCGAGGCGCTGGGCGGGGGTTGGGCTGGTCATGCGCACCGCCTCCCCGCCTCGACCAATCCGCGCAAGAGCGCAGCCTGTCGCGGATCAAACCCTTCCGGCGGACGCTCCAGCGGAGGCAGATCGCCGCGCTCTTTCGCCTTCGCCCACACGGCTTCGATGTGTTCGGCGGTTGTCGGTGTACCGGCACGGCGGAAGTGGCCGAGCAGCCATTCGATGGACCGCGACCAGCGATAGGTCGCGATGATGGCAGAGTCGGAGATCGTCTGGCTCATGCTGCCTTCCCCTTGCCGAGCGTTTCGGTAAGCTCTTCGAGCAGCGCAGCGGCGAACATGTTCGTCGGCGACACGCCGCGGCGCTTGGCTGACTGCTCGAAGGCATCCATCAGCATCACCGGGATATCGAGATCGGAGAAAGCGGCGGTCAGCCGATCTTCATTCGTCCGCCACTCCGGGTGATCGGACAGAACCTCTGCCGTGCCCACAATGGCCTGCTGCCGCAGCGCGCCGGCAAGCCCACCAGCGGCGTTTGCAATTAGCTTGAGCGTCAGGATTGTCAGCGCCGGGCCGAAACGCTCCAGCGTCTTTCGAATGGACTGGATCGCCATAGTCTCGCCCGGCTTCAAAGCCGTGGCCGCGATCGGATACCGGGCAATCATAACGCCGGCGGCACGGCAAATTCTTTCGAGCGCGAGCGCATTCTCTTCGCCGGCCGCCACGGCGGCGCGATAGAGCGATGTCGTGTGCATCCTGGTGATATTGGCGTTGATCGCCTTGAATGCCGCCGCCTGCTCGCCTCGCTTGGCTTCGATAATGCAGCATGGCACGCGCTCGATACCGCAGAGGGCAGCGGCGGTTGTGCGGTGCTGGCCATCAACGATGGCGAATTTATTGGAGCCGATTGACGAGACGATGACCGGCGCGAACATCGACCAGTTGAACCGCTCGGCAATCCGGATGACGTTCTTGCGGCCCTGGCTGGTGATCTCGCGCTGGTATTCCGGATCGACGACAAGCGACTTGATCGGCAGCCATTCCAGGCGCGCGGGCTTGCCGAACGTCGTGGCCGCTTCGACCTTCGCGTAGTCCGCCGTATGGATGCTGCGCAGTTCCACGCTACAGCCTCCCCATATCCCGCACCCGCGCCGACTTCGGCGGCACATGCCATGCGCCGTCGCCGACCAGCGTGTCGCGGCGTTCGTATTCTTCGACGGTGATGTGTCGCCTCACCGGATACCGGCAGGCGACATAGAGACAGGCGAGCGCCAGCAGGCCGGCGATGATGTAGAGGGTGTTGCTGATGATGATGGCGATGTCGGTCATGGCGTCAGCCCTCCCGCCGCGAACACAGGCAGCAGCGACGTGCACCGCGCGCGGAACGCCGCCGACGCCTGACGCCACCCCATCGGGATGATCGTGTCCGGTAACGGCGTGATGCCGCGATAGGGATCCCAGTTCGGATGATCGAGCCCGCGCATCAGGTCGCGCCACTCGGTGACGAACATCACCAGGTCATAGGTCTTGATCGCGGCCTTCATCGCGTCCGATGGTGGCCATGCAAGGCCTGCGGCTTCATGGATGGCGGCGTCGAAGCGATCCGTCAGCAGATCGAACGCCGCCATGATCTCTTCGGAGAGGATGCCGAACTTTTCATCCGCGACGGCAGCCAGCGCCCGCTTCTTCGGCGTGGTGTCGTCTTTAAGGAAGGCTTCATGGCCATCGTGCAGCAGGAAATAGCCGGCGAGTTCGATGTTGCCGGTGTCGCGCAGGATGGCGTCGGCGCCGATGACGCAGTGTTGCGCGACCGGGTATTGCACGCCAGGCGTTGCGCCGTTGTAGCGTTTTTCCTTGGCGAGGTGTTCGGCGATCACGGCGAAGTCGATGTCCGCCGCGGTCGGATTGGTGAGGTCGATGCCCTTGCCGTTGGAAAGGGTAAGGATGGTGGAGGCGGTCATAGCGTCACCGCCGCGGTGAGCACGGTCGCCGCAGTCCAATAGACCGCGCGCCGCCAGTCACACTCGAAGGCGTAGACCACAGCGGCGCCGAAGGATGCGACCATCATGATGCCGGGGAAGACGTATCGCATCAGTGCACCGGCCGATCGGTGCGGTCGAACTCCGTCCAGTCATCCTCGGAGTCAAAGTCGCCGAAGACCCGGACCAGAACCGCCACCCAGGCGATCACGATGAGGATGAAGCCGATGACGGCGCCAAGCGCCAAGCCAGCCAGGAATCCCATAGCGCTCCCCTCTGACAAATTCCGTGACGCATCGCGTTAGTGCGATGGTCTTGTCGGATTTACGCAGACGCGAACGCTTACAAAGATTTATGGACAACGACCGCAGCGACGGGCTGCGGGATAGCTACTGGTGATCAGAGGCGCTCACTTGTTTCATGTGGCGATTGCGCGCTCTTTCGCGCTCGGCGATGACGCGACGTTCGAACGCGACGTGGCTGCAGGCGCGGCAAAGAATGGCCCGCACCGAGCGCGCCGGATTGTTGCAGTCGCGGCATGTGCGCGGCTTGGCGTCGATGTCGTCGTCGTATGTGCAGGCGAAAGGTCATGCAGCCACTCCGTCCTGCCAGGGCAGCGCTTTACGCTTTGCGATTTTCGGCGGATCGAAGTCGGCGCCAGCCTTGGTGCAGCTGTATCCGCTGCCGTAAGGCTCACCGTCTTCGGTCCATAGACCGGCCTTAAAGGACGCTAAGCCCTTGCGCTTGAGCGACCGGCATGCGCGCCGCACGTCCGGGCGCGTCAGCTTGGTGCCACACATGATCGGTGCGAAACTGCAATAGGTGAATTCGCCGTATTCCGACCACTTGCGAACAAGGAAGCGCAACACCTTCAGTTCTTGCGGATTGAGCTTCATGCCGCCACCTCGCATGTATCCTCGCACCGGCACGGTGTATGCCAGCAGCGGGAGCAACGGGATTTGAGAAAGGGTCCGGCGTTAAGAACCTCAGCCGCGCGCTGAAGTGCAAATTCTGCACGCTTTAAATAATCGACAAGTTCGATCTCTAAGGCCCGCTCGTAGGCAAGGGTTTCCTCCTCATCCCTTCCCACGGTTGGAAAGAAGCAATCCGCAACGAGCGCTTTGAACGGCACGCTCAACAAGGTGAGTATTGACCGCGCCTCGGCTACTTTGTCCGACTCGCAATCTGCATACGCAGACATCAGCTTCCCGCTACGGTCTCGCACATCCAAAACAAGACCGAAGAGTCGGAGTTGCTCTGACGTCAAAACACTGAGCCAAGATGGAGTTGGCCGGGCCTTGGTGGTAGTTTCGAGCTCTTTGAGGAAGTCTTCTACCGGCCGGCGGGCAGGCTCGATTGCCCCAACCATCACGCAAGCGATGACATTCCGCACTTCTTGGCAATCTTGGAACCACTCCCCCTTGATTGCATAAATACCCAGGCGCGCGTGCAATTCACGCTCAAAGCGCATCGACCCAGGTACAGAGCCGATAAGCGTGATCTGGTCGGGGTGGGCCGTCCGGAATGTCGCAAGCCGGGCATGGAGATTTTTTGTGAAGCCGATCTTTATCTTGCCGGTACATTCGATGAAGTAGACCCGCGGCTCGCCCATCTCAGTCGAGCTCACGGATGATGGCAAGCTTGCCGGCGTCGGAGACGTCGTGCCCGGACAGCCAGTATTTTGCCATCCGCTCTTTGACGCCGGCCGCTGCGGCCCAATGCTGGGCCGTCTTGCGAGGCCAGATGGCCCGCGCCGCAGTCGCGTGAATATTGGTGCAATGGATTGCACCGGGGTGCAACGCAGTGCCCCGCTTTCGACTGGAAGGCGCGGGCGCAAACGATTCTTGTAACGACATGACGAACGCACTCCATACGCATTACAGAAGAAACTCAGGACTTCGCCGCGCGCACCCCGGACAGGGGTGCTATGTAGGCGGGCGAACGGAACAAGAATTTGCCCAGCACAACCGTAACTGGTGGCTGCAAAATCCACGTGAAGATGCCGTAAAACGGCGCCGAAATTTACTTGTGGAACTGCCCGCAACCACTTGGTGTAATTCAGACCAAGGGCACCAATCAGGCTGCCTGAGTGCTGAACTGGGGAGTAATCATGGGGCAACAACTTGGGAACGAGCCCGTCTATATCGCGGGGCAATCGTTGAACGACATCTGGGTCGACGGGATTCAGCTTATCGAACGCGTGGACGCCGGCGTTTACCGCATCCCGCTTTTTCGGGAGAGGATGACAACCGACAAAATCCGCTATCGCGAACCCGTTGTGCAGTTGCTCTGCTCGCGCTCGCGAATCCCCGATGGGCTGCGTCAGGTGTGGGACGCCCTCGCGGGCCGGAACGACTTCAACCGGAAGATGCTGTCCTAAGTTCGGCATCAGGCCCGGGCCTCTTCCTTCGTGAAGAGGTCCGGCCGCAAGTCAGCCTTGCTGATCTCACCATCAAACGCCCGGTCGATCGCCACGGCCATTTCGCCGCTAACGCGGTTGCGATGCTTGGCCTTGTTGATGGCGACCTGAGAGCAGCCGATGAGCTTTGCGAGCTTTGCTTCCGACCCGGCACGGCGGATCGCCCGCTCAATGGGGGGCGTATCGGGCGTCGGGACATCTGCCGGTGCGGTCGATTCCATAACCAACGAATAACATAGGTTATGGGAATGGCAAGTACCATTGTTATGGGGACGGGCGATAACCTAGGTTTTATCCTCAGCAGGATGGAACCCAAAGAAGTCATCAAGTTAGCGCGGGAGCGGAAGGGCTGGTCGCAGGAGCGACTTGCCAAGGAAGTCCGCATTTCCCAGCCGGCCATCAAGAAAATCGAGGACGGCGCCACGATCCAGTCTAAATACCTGCCTCAAATCGCGACGGCTCTGGATCTGGACCTCAACGACATCATGCCGCAGGGCCGCCCTGAGGCGGCCGCGCTTATCCCCAGAAAAGAACTCACGACCGGGGTATCCGACTTCCCTGTGCATGCGGCTGCGGAAGGCGGAGACGGCAGCTTGATCGTTTCCAGCGACCCGGTCGACTTCATCGCCCGGCCTGCGCCGCTGGTGCATGTGCGGTCATCCTACGGCATCTTGATTGTGGGGACGTCGATGGAGCCCGAGTTTCGCCAGGGCGACACCGCGCTCGTGCATCCAGGGCTGCCGGTGATGACGGACGAACCCCATATTTTCTACGCCGAATCAGACGGCGAAGGCCGGGCCACGATCAAGACGCTGCGGCGCCAGACCGCGGATAATTGGCTGGTCAGCCAGCATAACCCGCCCGAGGGCGGGAAAAAGGACTTCGCGTTGTCCCGAAGGGAGTGGCAATGGGCTCACAGGGTCGTCGGCTCTTACAAGCGGCGCTAGTTTTGACGGCGCTGGGCGGGTGTGCGACCGCGCCGCAGGCACCGCCCGCGGTTTCGAGTGATGCGGGAAGCCCGAGGGTGACCGGCGGCGCCGTCACATACGACGAACAAAACGGGCTCTTTCGGGGGCAGAAAACCGCAGTCCTGCAGCTCGCCATCCGCGCAATTCAGGCTAAGGGCTGGAAACTCGAACAGGTCAACGAGGGCGTCGGCATCGTTTCTTTTGAAACCGGCATCAGTCTGGGGTCTTGGAGCGGCATCGCCGCCAATCTGATCGTGATGGAGACGGCGCCTAACACCTTCCAAGTGACGGGAACAGCCAAACAGAACCTGCGGGGCGGTCAGGTCGCTGCCTTTGACATCGGCGGCGAAGCGCAGCGGGCCGTCACGGAAGCGATCACCCAGATGCGGGCCATGGCCGGTAGCGCCGATCGTCCATAACTTTTCTTATTGACATACTCATAACCTAGGTTATTCTCTCCCTCACCGCATAACGGGAGGGATGGATGGCGAGCAGCAACATCAAGCTTGGCGACAAGGTGAAGGACACGATCTCCGGCTTTACCGGCATCGTGACCGGCGAGTTCAAGTATCTCAACGGCTGCGTCCGGCTGCAGCTCGATCCCGACAAGCTCGACAAAGACGGCAAGGTCCAAGACGGCCGCATCTTCGACATCGAGCAGTTGGCGCTGGTGAAGGCCGGCGTTCACGCCGTCAAGTCGCCGAGCGGCGGGCCGCGCGATAACCCGGCGCAGCGCTCCAATCCCTCGCGGTGATCTTCGAAGCGCGCATTCCCATCGGGACGCGCGTCACGAAGATCATGCAGGGAGGGGAAGATGGCAAAGATCACATGGACATTCGATCAAGCGCAGTCCGCATTTAGAGGCGCGCCATGTGTGTCGTCGGCCAACCGTTACGCGAAGATTGCCCGAGAATATCACCAAGATGAAATGATCGGTGACGCGACGTTGAATGCGGCATTGCGCGAGATCGACCAGTACCACATCAAATCGGCGTGCGCGTGATGTCACGGCCTTGCGAGTGCCCGAAGTGCGGCGCTGATATCAGCGATTCTTGGCAAGAGGCAGAGTTGGACGTTGGCCTTAACGCCGGCTGGTTCTGCGATGCGTGTGATTTTGGCGTCGGCGATGATGGCGGTTATGATCCGATGGATGGCGACGTGCCGATCATGTCAGCTGCGGAGTTTCGCGGCGGCAGGCCGCTCGGGACTCCTATCTCGCAGCTTTCGGGCCAGCCAGGCAATCCCAATGATTTGAACGACCCGCGCCACGCTGGCTATGCCGAGTTCTGCCGCATCGCCCGATCATGGGGCCACGACTGAAATGCCCCTCCCCTTTCCCATCCCCGCCGGCACTTCCGCATCCCCCATTGCCCCCGCCGGCGGTGACGCGCCGTGGCCTGCCGAGAACAACCCGACTCGGTCAAAGGTCACGGCGCACCTTCCTTTGTTCGGTTGTTGCGTCGCGTCAGTTCTGTTCACAGCCACGCTGATTAACACGCTGGCTGTCGTGGCGTCCGTATCTCCGGCTGCACTCGATCATGTGGCGTATCGATCGGTGCAGCCGGAGGCTGTTTGTAGCGTAACCAGTGGAGTTTGTGACATGCGTACACGTTTGCTCAGCCGGAATTCACCCGCGCTGCGGATGACCGTCGATCAATTGCGCGAGTCGCTGACCGTGAAGGATCGGCCATGGGGCCGGGTTCTGTCGAAGGAAGAGGTTGCCGAGAATGCGCGGGCGCGCGCCGCCCGGCATGACCTCTCGACATTCACCGATGCCGACAAACTGGCCATCATGGCGGCGAGCGCGGACATCCGGCATCAGATGATCTGGCATGTGCTGCGGCGGGAGTATTCCGCCTCCCCGTTCACCTGGGGCACCTTCGCAGGCTTGCGCGAGCGCGGGCTTGCGGCGCGGATCAACGACGGCAACCTGCACACGCTGACGCCGGCGGCGTCCGAACTCGCCGACCTGATCGCCGATGAGCTTGTCGAGACCCGCGACGTCCATTCGCCCTACACGTCCGGCAAATACAAGACATCGGTAACGTTGCGCTGCACCTGCGGATGGTCCTGCGCCATCGTAGCCGGCGACCGCATGCACCTGAAAACAGCGCGGGCGCATTCCGAACACATGACCGAACTCAAGGCGAAGCGAGCGTTGCTCGCGACGGCGGACGCCAATGCCACAGCGTTGGCGCCGTATGAGCAAGGCGCAGAGAGACAAGGATAACCAATGCCCGCCGGGTTGAACGTCAACCTTACCAACCCTCCCGGCGGACAGGAGCCGGCGCCAGCCTTACGGATGGCGTCGGCTCATTCGGACAGACGGCCTCCCGCCATCACGCCCCTGGTGCTGGCCGCGTTGCCAGAGGCAGGCGCACCGCCTTTGTGTGCATCGGCGATTCACAAGTCCATCGGGTTCGGATCGCGGATGACGGTGAAGCATGCGCTTGAGGAATTGCGCCGCAACGGCCGCGTGGTGTCCGAGCTGACGATCATCCGCGGGCAGATACAGAAGCGGCTCTATGCGAAGGCGCCGGTTGCGGATGACTTCGAGGCATCAACGCTGGTTTATGGGGATGGTGAACTGTGAAGAATCGTCTCTCCGATTTGAACGACCACCTGTTCGCACAGATCGAGCGGCTTTCCGATGAGGACTTGAGCCCGGAGAAACTTGAACAGGAAGGCAAGCGGGCTGCGGCAATTGTTTCGCTTGCCGATCAGGTCATCCGCAATGCCAGCCTTAAAATTCAGGCGGCGAAAATTCTGTCGGATCACGGCATCGACCCCTCGAAGCATCTGATAATCGAGGACAAGAAGCCGTGAAAGGAACACCGATCAGATATTCCAAACCGGAAATGCGATGGCTCTGGCTCAATCGGAAGATGGTCATCGGAGATTATCACGCTGGTTTCTGCGCCAAGTTCGGACGCAAGGACGTGACGGCGACCAACCTTAATGCGCTTCGAAAGCGCAAGGGATGGAAGACTGGGCGTTCCGGCTGCTTCGTCAAGGGCATCGTCCCCGCGAACAAGGGCAAGACAATGCCCTATCATCCAAACTCGGCGCGCACCCGGTTTAAGAAAGGCAACCTGCCTCACAACACCAACTATGCCGGCCATGAACGCGTCTCAAAAGACGGGTACGTGGAGATCAGCGTGCAGCAGACAAATCCGCACACAGGATTTGAGCGCCGCTATGTGCTTAAGCACCGATGGATTTGGGAACAGGCCAACGGGCCGATACCTGAGGGCATGTGCCTGAAATGCAAAGGCGACCAACTCAATACTGATCCGGCGAACTGGGAGTTGGTGCCGCGCGCATTGCTTCCGCGGCTCAATGGTCGGTTCGGTCGAGGTTATGACGCGGCACCGGCCGAGCTAAAGCCGACCATCATGGCCGTTGCTAAACTTGAACATCATCTTCGTGAAAAGCAGGCGGACAAATGACCCGCCTCAACTTCACAACCGACACCCAGCGCCAGGCACTCGCACGGTCGAAAGGCATCTGCGAATGCCACCTGATCCCGCATGTGTTCAAGGTCTTCTGCGGCCTGCCGCTGGGCAATGCCAACACGTTCTTCGAGCACATCGATCCGGACGGCCTGCGCAAGGACAATTCGCTGTCGAACTGCGCGGTACTCACGCGGACGTGCTGGAAGTTCAAGACGCACCGATTCGATCAACCCGTCGTCGCGCGGGCGAAGCGCATATCCGACAAGCACAACGGGGTCAAAGACCCGTGGCGCCAGCAACTCCCGGGCGGCCGCGATTCCTTCCTCAAAAAGAAGATCAACGGTCGGGTCGTTATCAGGGCAACGGGGGAGAGAGCGTGAACCAGCGCCCGGCAGGTCTGGTGTTCCTGAGCGAGTCCGACATCCTCGCCGGCTGGCCCATGCTGACCGCCGGAGAGCTGAAGCGAGCCCGGAAGGCCAATCCGCCGTTGATATCGTTCTATGATTTCCCCAAACGCCAGGGCGGGCCTTGCTGCACGGCCGAACAAGTGCAGGAATACGTCGACCGAACATATTTGAGGGGTTCCGAATGCCGAGCCGCCGCCAGCAGCCCGCGCCAGCCCGATTCCAGATCGGGGAATACTACCTCGATCAGCCCCATCGCGATCATGGAGGCAACTGGTACGCCTGCCGCTATGACGCCGACACTCGAACGACACGCCGCCGAAGCCTTGGCACAGCAGATTTCGAGGCCGCAAAGATCAAGCTCGCTACGCTTATTGCAGCGGCCCCGAAGGCATCGAGGGAAGGATCGCGTGGCCCTGGTGAAGTCATGACGGTCGCCGTCCTCAAAGCCTACCTTGACGACCACGCCACATCGATCGCATCCGAAGACGTCGCGGTGCGCGCCGTCGAACTGTTCACCGAGCATCTGCGCAACATCGGCCAGATCGCCGCGCCGGTTTCGTTCTGGACGCCGTCGCAGCAACTTGAATGCGCCCGCTGGCTGCACACCGAATTCAAGCACGGCGCCGGCGGCATCGCCCGGCTGTTCAACGTGATGCGCTCCGCCTTCATTGACGCGTGCCAGGTCAAGATGCGCATCGACCCGATCGGCACGCAGGTCGAGACCGCGCTGATGGCGTCGGCGCCGGTCGTCGTCATGCGGCAGGACCGCGTCGCGAAAGAACTTGGCATCGCCGCGCGCCCGGCGCGGCGCAAGACATTGTCGCTCGATCAGATGGCGCAGGTGCTCGACGCCATCGAGACCGAACATCTGTTCCGGTTTGCCATCGCCGAACTGTGCACCTGGGCACGGCCGCAGGCGATCATCGACTTCGATCCGGCTACGCAGATCGACTGGACCGAGACGACGATCGACCTTGCGCCGGTCGGCTGGCGTCCGACAAAGAAGCGCCGGCCGCGCCAGCCCTTGACGCAATGCCTTGCCGACTGGGTTGTGAAGTGGACGGCCGATGACGAGGCGAAGCGCGTTGCCGAGCTGCGTGCCGGCCGGACGCCGCCAGCGAAGGGCTTGCTGGTCTACAAGCGCCAGCGCGTCAAGACGACGAAGCAGGCATGGCGGCGCATCGGCCGGGATCTCGAGATACCGGGATTTTCGCAGTACAGCTTCCGGCACTTCATGGCCGATCAGACCAAGATGCTTTTCCGCGGCATCGCGCGTGAGCAGCGGTCGCAATGGCTCGGCCACGTCGTGCGCGACGGATCGAGGACCACGGACAACTACGAGGGCGACGATCCGATGGCGCTGGCCGACGTCGCGCTGGCGACGGATTGCATCATCGCGCTGCTCGCCGAGCGGTGCGCGCGACCGCTTTTCGCGATTGAACTGCGATTGAACCGGGCGGACCTTGAAGCGATCGGTGCGCGGGTGATGCCGAAAGTGGCCGTAAAACCGGGGAAAAGTGGTGGGCGCGACAGGGATCGAACCTGTGACCCCCTCCATGTCAAGGAGGTGCTCTCCCGCTGAGCTACGCGCCCGTTACCGGAGATGGTCTATCGGCTCCAAACTGGCGAGGCAAGTCGTTTGCACGGCCCCCATGGCCGTGGCCCGCCCCCGGGGGGCAGGCCCGCGAGCCCGGCCGGTCAGGCCGCCAGCATCTTGTTCACTTCGTTGACCAGGTCGCGCAGGTGGATCGGCTTGGACAGCACCTTGGCCTGCTTCGGGGCGGTGGAATCGGCGTTGAGCGCCACCGCCGCAAACCCGGTGATGAACATGATCTTGATGTCCGGATCGAGTTCGGCGGCCCGGCGGGCCAGCTCGATCCCGTCCATTTCCGGCATCACGATATCGGTCAGCAGCAGTTCGAACGGTTCTTCGCGCAGACGCTGGTAGGCCGACAGCCCATTGTCATAGGACGTGACATCGAAACCGGCATTTTGCAGGGCCTTGACCAGGAAGCGACGCATATCGTTGTCGTCTTCCGCCAGCAGGATCTTCGACATTTACGCTACGCCCCGTCCGTTCCGGCCTGAAAACCCGGCCCCAGCCAACCCATAAGACCCAAGTCAGGTAAATTTCGAGTGAACCGAAACCATGGCTTGGCATTGTCACCCGGCGCATAGACAATAGACCGTATCAGGCCCCTGCACCCGAAATTCTTGCGATGGTATTGCTCTCAGCCAATGACCGCTTCCATGAGTGACATCACCGACGCCCTCGAGCCGCCGTTCGAGATCATCGAACCGCCGGCGATCCGGGGTCCGGTGCTGTTCAACTCGCCACACAGCGGTTCGCGCTATTCGCCCGAGTTCCTCGACCTGTCCCGGCTCGATGTCCCGACCCTGCGGCGCTCCGAGGACAGCTTTGTCGATACCCTGATCGCCGGCGTCATCCAGCAGGGCTATCCGCTGATGCGGGCGCATTTTCCCCGTTGTTTCGTCGACGTGAACCGGGAGCCCTACGAGCTCGACCCGCGCATGTTCGAGGGCCGCCTGCCCTCCTTCGCCAACACCCGGTCGATGCGGGTCGCCGGCGGTCTGGGGACGGTGGCGCGGGTGGTCGGCGACGCGCAGGAAATCTACGACCGCCGCATTCCGGTGGCCGAAGCCCTGGCCCGCATCGAGGACCTCTACAAGCCCTATCACCGGGCATTGCGCGGGCTCTTCACGCGGCTGCACCGCGACTTTGGCGCCGCCATGCTGATCGACTGCCATTCGATGCCGTCCTCGGCCGGCCACAAGGATGAGCGGCCCAGGCCGGAATTCGTGCTGGGCGATCGCTACGGCACCAGTTGCGTGGCCGTGGTGGCCGAGACCGCCGAGCGGACCCTGCGCTCGCTCGGCTACACCGTCAGCCGCAACAAACCTTATGCCGGCGGCTTCATCACCGAGCATTACGGCAACCCGGCCGCCGGGCTGCATTCGCTGCAGCTGGAAATCAACCGCGCGCTTTATATGGACGAGCGCCGCTACGAGCGGATTCCCGCCTTTGACCGGTTAGCCGCCGATCTGGAAACGGTGGCGATGCGGCTCGGCGAAATTCCGTTGGAAGAGCTCCGTCCCTACCGAGCCGCCGCCGAATAATCCGGGGCCCATCACGGGTCGCAGGGGCGCCATAACCGTTTGAAATAATAAATAAAAAAAGGGCCGCTCGCGGTTGCAAGCGGCCCAAGTCTAGGGAGGAAACGCCCAAGGAGGGCAACGATAGCTCTCGCTACCGCATTGCAATAACTTACACTGCGACGCACAAAATGCAAGTCCATCCAAACGGATTCTCATGCAAATACGCATGGCTGGTTACCGAAATCTCTTGTTCGACCAAAGTCATGCGAAAATGTGAGCTGGACTTTGCCGCATTGCAACAAGATTTGAAATGTCCGGTCGGCCAATGGCCGTCCAGATACGGCTCGAGACGACCGGATTGCCGTCTAACCCCGGTCTTGATAGGTCGCCACTTTATGCGAGGATTGATATGACGGCAGTGGATTTTGGAACTTTCGTCGACGAACTCGCCAAGGCGTCCGGCGACACCATCCTGCCGTTCTTCCGCACCGCCCTGGCCATCGACAACAAGAAAAGCGGCGGCTTCGACCCGGTGACCGTTGCCGACCGCGCCGCCGAAGACGCCATGCGGGCGCTCATCCGCCAGAATTTCCCCGAACACGGCATACTCGGCGAGGAATACGGCACCGAGCGCGGCGACGCCGAATATGTCTGGGTGCTGGACCCGATCGACGGCACCAAGTCGTTCATCTCGGGCATGGTGGCCTGGGGCACGCTGATCGGGCTGATGCGCTTCGGCGAGCCGGTGTTCGGCATGATGCACCAGCCCTTCACCCGCGAGCGGTTTTCCGGCGATGGCGGCGCGGCGCGCTACCAGGGACCGGGCGGCGACCGCGACCTGCGCGTGCGCTCCTGCGGCGCCCTAGGCGACGCCGTGCTGTTCACCACCAGCCCGCTGCTGATGAACGCCGCCGACCGCGCGACGTTTGCCGGCGTCGAGAACAAGGTCAAACTGTCGCGCTATGGCGGTGATTGCTACGCCTATTGCATGCTGGCGAGCGGCCACATCGATCTGATCATCGAGACCGAGATCAAACCGCACGACATCGTGCCGCTGATCCCGATCATCGCCGGCGCCGGCGGCATCGTCACCACCTGGGAGAACGGCCCGGCGCATGCCGGCGGCCGCATTGTCGCCGCTGGCGACAAGCGCGTGCACCAGGCCGCGCTGGACATGCTGAACGGCTGAGCCGAGAACACCTCCAATTCAATCCGAGTTTCGATGGAACTCCCCGTGCTTTGCCGAATTATCGGCGGAGCATCATCACCTCATAGGGGCACCTCCGGGAAAGGGGCTTCGGAGCGGGAGTTACCTTTGAATCGGCGTCAGTTCCTGACGACATCGGTTGCCATACCGGTTGTCGCTTCATTTCCGTATGGCGCGGCGTTCATCGCCCCGGCGCATGCGCAAGACGCTCCCTTCGACGCCGCCAATGTACGGCGGGTGGCGCGCGAACTGGCGCTCAAGCCCTATCAGGCGCCCGACAGATCCCTGCCGGGCAACCTGAAAGACCTCGATTACGACCAGTATCGCAAGATCCGCTTCAGCCCGGAACGCGCGCTGTGGCGCAACGAACAGGTGCCGTTCAACATTCAGCTATTCCACCGCGGTTTTCTGTTTTCGGGCCGGGTCGATATTTTCGAAGTGACGGAAGGGCGCGCCCGCCCGGTCCCGTATTCGCGCAGCATGTTCACTTTCGACGATGTACCGCCGCCGCCACCCGATGCCGACCTGGGCTTTGCCGGCTTCCGCATTCACGCGCCGATCAACCGGCCGGATTATTTCGACGAGGTCAGCGTCTTTCTCGGCGCAAGCTATTTCCGTGCCGTGGCCAAGGGTCAGGGCTACGGCCTTTCGGCGCGCGGCCTGGCCATCAACACCGCCAATCCGAAGGGCGAGGAATTTCCGCAGTTCAAGACGTTCTGGATCGAAAAGCCGCAGCCAAAGACCAACTCGATCGTCATTCACGCCTTGCTCGACAGCAGGAGCGCGGCGGCCGCCTACCGGATCACGATCCGGCCCGGCGAAACGACAGTCTATGACATCGAGATGAACCTCTATCCGCGCGCCGACATCCCGGAAGCCGGCATCGCGCCGATGACCAGCATGTTCTATTACGCGCCGAACGACCGCGACAATGTCGACGACTTCCGCCCGGCGGTACACGATTCGGACGGGCTGTTCATGCGCAACGGACGCGGCGAGTCGTTGTGGCGGCCGCTCACCAATCCCCGCGATTTGCAGATCAGCAGCTTCTACGACACCAACCCGCGCAGTTTCGGCTTGATGCAGCGGCAACGCAATTTCCACGCTTTCGAGGATCTCGAATCGCGATTTGAAAGGCGGCCCAGCCTGCGCATCGAGCCGATCGGCGACTGGGGAAACGGCGAAGTCCGGCTGATCGAAATTCCGACCAACAATGAAGTGCACGACAACATCGTGTCGTTCTGGCATCCCAAGGAACCGCTGAGGGCCAAAGGCGAATACGCCTTCACCTACCGGCTGCACTGGGGCCAGGGCGAAACCGGCCAGAGAACGGCGGAGTTTCTCAAGACGCGGGTCGGCGCAGCGGCGGGCGGATCGCGGCTGTTCGTCCTCGATATCGTCGGCGACAACCTCAAAGGCGTCAAACCGGAAACCGTGCGCGGCGTGGTCACGTCGAATTTCGGCAAGCTCAGCAATGTTGTCACACAGCCGAATCCGGAAACCGGCGGCTGGCGCCTGTCGTTCAATCTCACGCCGGAAAACGCCAAGGTGGTCGAGTTGCGGGCGCAACTCGTGCAGAACGACGAAGATCCGCTCTCCGAGGTCTGGGTCTACCGATGGACGCCGTGACGCCAGCGCACGCCTTCGCTGACGAAGCGCAGCCCGCACGTTTCCTCCCTCCGGAATCGCCCGTCACGATGCCGGAGCAGGCATTGCGTCGCTTTGGGCCGAAGGTACATCCCAAGGCCCCAGCGCCGGCCGGAATCTGGTTGCGGCGCGCCTTCATCTTTCTGATGACCCTCGGCATGACCGCGTTTGCGGCCGACCAGATGTATCTGGTTATGTCGGTCGCAACCTTGACCATTCTGGAAGGGATCGTCGTGGTCCTGTTCGTGTTCCTGTTTGCCTGGATCGCCTTTTCGTTCGCCAGCGCGCTGGCAGGCTTTTTCCTGTCGTTCGGCCGGCCGTCGCGCACACTCGGCATCGATTCCACCGCCGCGTTGCCGGCGCTGACCGCGCGCCATGCGCTGCTGGTCCCGACCTACAACGAAAGCCCCAGCCGGATCATGGCGCGGTTGCAGGCGATCTATGAATCCGTCGCAGAAACGGGGCGGCTCGACCAGTTCGACTTCTACGTTCTGAGTGACACCACCGATCCGGTGACCTGGCTGCACGAGGAGGCACAGTACCTGGCGCTGCTGGAGCGCACGCAGAGCGCGCAGATCTTCTACCGGCACCGGCCGAAAAACTACGCCCGCAAGTCCGGCAATATCGGCGAGTGGGTCACGCGCTTCGGCGGTCACTACGAAAGCATGGTGGTGCTCGACGCCGACAGTCTGATGACCGGCGACACCATTGTCCGCATCACCGCCGCGCTCGAACAGAATCCCCATGTCGGTCTGATCCAGACGCTGCCGATGATCGTCAACGGCCAGAGCCTGTTTGCCCGCCTGCAGCAATTCGCCGGCCGGCTTTACGGCCCGATGCTGGCGCGCGGTATTGCCTGGTGGCATGGCCCGGAAAGCAATTACTGGGGCCATAACGCGGCCATCCGGGTGCGGGCCTTCGCCGAACACGCCAGCCTGCCGCTGCTGTCCGGCCGCAAACCGTTCGGCGGCCACATCCTCAGCCACGACTTCGTCGAGGCAGCGCTGATGCGCCGGGCCGGCTGGGCCATCGTCATGGCGCCGGAGCTGCGCGGCAGCTACGAGGAAACGCCACCCTCCATCGCCGAATATGCCGCGCGCGACCGCCGCTGGTGCCAGGGCAATCTCCAGCACATCAAGGTCATCACGGCGCACCGCCTGCACTGGCTGTCACGGCTGCATTTTCTCACCGGCATCGGCGCCTATCTGACCGCGCCGCTGTGGTTCATCTTCCTGCTGGCTGGCATCCTGATCTCGCTGCAGGCGCATTTTATCCGGCCGGAGTATTTTCCGTCGGGCTTCTCACTGTTTCCGCAATGGCCGGCGGAGGACCCGGTCCGCGCCGCCTGGGTATTCGCCGGCACCATGGGCATCCTGATTGCGCCCAAACTGCTCGGCTACATCATCGCGCTTTTTCATGCGAACGAGCGCAGGGGGTTCGGCGGCGGCTTCATGGCCTTCGTCAGCGTGCTGGTCGAAATCATCCTGTCCGGCCTGATCGCGCCGATGATGATGCTCCTTCAGTCGCAGTCGGTTGCCGACGTGTTGCGCGGCCGCGACTCCGGCTGGCAGGTCCAGCGCCGCGACGACGGCAGCCTGACCTGGGCGGAATTGACCAGCCGGTTCGGCAAGTTGACGTTGATCGGTGTGCTGCTCGGCGCCTCCGCTTATGCGGTATCGTTGTCGCTGTTCCTCTGGATGACGCCGGTGATCGTCGGCTTGCTGCTGGCCATGCCCCTGGCAGCGTGGACCGCGCGCGCCGATGTCGGCCGCACCATGCGCAAAATGCGGCTGCTGCTGATCCCGGAAGAACGCGACCCGCCGTCGATTCTGCTCCGCGCCAATGAACTGGCGGTCAGCCTGCCGGACGACACGTTGCAGATCGGCGAATTGCTGCGCGGCAATGACCATCTGCGACAAGCCCACCGTGACATGCTGGCGCCGCAAGGGCGCCGGCGGCGCGGCGACATCGACCACGATCTGGTCATTGCCCGCGCCAAGGCCGACGAGGCCGATACGCTGGACGAGGCGCTGGGCTTTCTGACGCCGGCGGAAGTTCGTGCGCTGCTGTCGGACCGGCCGTCCTACGAGCGGCTGCTCGCCAAACCGTAATTCTAGCCGGCGGCGCGTGCGGCTTTGGTCCGCTTGAATTCCAGGTAACCCGCGCTGACGATCGACAACAGCGACAAGGCGGCCAGTGTGATTGAAATGGGGCTGCCGAGCAGGTGCAGCACCACCGGACCGTCGGCGAGGATGACCGACTGGCGGAAGCCCTGTTCCGCCATCGGCCCCAGGATCATGCCGAGCACCATCGGCGCCGGCGAGAAATTGCCCTTGCGCATCAGATAACCGAGCAGCCCGAACGCCATCATGGTGTAGACGTCGTACATGTTGTTGCCGAGCGAAAAGGCACCGACCACCGACAGCACCACGACGACGGCGATGAGAATGCTGTTCGGCAGCCGCGCCACGACCCCCATGTAGCGGCCAAGCCCCATACCGATGAACCCCATCACCAGGTTGGCCAGCAGGAAGCCGACGATCACCGTGTAGGTGAAATGGGCATGCACCGTGAACAGCGTGCGGCCCGGCTGCAGGCCGTGAATGATCAGCGCGCCGAGCAGGATCGCGGCCGTCGGACTGCCGGGAATGCCCAGCGTCAGCAGCGGCACCATGGCGCTGCCGGTCGTCGCATTGTTGGCGGATTCGGAGGCCGCCACGCCGCGGATCGAACCCTTGCCGAAGTCCGGATCATTGCGGGAAAAGCGCTTGGCCTCGTTGTAGGCCGCCCATGACCCGATATCGCCACCCGCCCCCGGCAGAATGCCGATAAAGCCGCCGATCAGCGACGAGCGCATCACCGTGGCGCGGATCTGGCGGATCTCGTCGCGGGTCGGAAACAGCCGCCATTGACCGCCGGCCGTCACCTTGACCTGCTGGATGGTGCGGTGCGGTTCCTCGCACATCAAGAGCGCCTGCGACAGCGAGAACAGGCCGATCACCGCCGGCACAAAGCCAATGCCACCCTGCAGATCGGTCGAGCCGAAGGCGAAACGCGGAAACCCGGAATCGAGGTCGAGCCCGACCGTGCTGATCGCCAGGCCTGCCGCGCCCGACATCAATCCCTTGATCATGTTGCCGCTGGCCAGCGTGCCGATGATGGTGAGGCCGAACACCGCTAGCATGAAATATTCCGGCGGCCCGAACTTGAGCGACAGCAGCGACAGCGGCGGCGCGATCACCAGCAGCATCAGCGCGCTGAACACGCCGCCGCAGACCGACGAGAACGTGGCGATGCGGATCGCCTTGTTGAACTCGCCTTTGCGGGTCAGCGCGAAGCCATCGATCGCGGTGGCGGCCGAGGCCGAGGTGCCCGGCGTATGCAACAGGATGGCGGGGAACGAGCCGGCGTAGATTGCCGCGGCATAGAGGCTGGTCAGCATGATAAGCGCCGAGATCGGATCCATGCCGAACGTCACCGGCAACAACAGCGCCACGCCCAGATTGGAGGTCAGCCCCGGCAGCGCGCCGATACACAGGCCGCCGACCACGCCGGCCAGCATCGCGAGCAGATGCGCGGGCGTGAGAACGTCGGCAATAACCGAGAGAACTTCCATGATCGATCAGGATCCCGGTCGCAGCGTGGTCAGCGGCACATTGAGGAAAATGACGAACAGAACATAGACGAACACCATCAGGATCAGGCAGCCGAGCGCGTAAGGCCGCCATTTCGTGACGCCGAGGATCGGGACCATGGCCGCGCTCAGCACGATCATCGCCGCAAAGAAACCAATCAGGTTGCTGGCGGCGATCAGGACGAGCAGCACAGCAAACACGGCGAGCGGCCGCGCGAAGGCGGCCCGGGTGAACAGGCCTTCGCCTTCATTGGCCGGCGCCAGCGCCGGAATGAAGCTGCGGACGATCATGGCCGCGGCCAGCGCGCAGATGACGATCAGCATGGTGCGCGGGAACAGACCCGCCATGTCGGGATAGTCGCCGGCCATGCGCCAGAACGGGATGGCAAGCAAAATCAGCCCGGCGCCGGTGATGCGGTTGACCCAGAGCACAGGGAATTCCGTTTGAATGCGTCGGGAAGAGTGAGGACAAGCGCCGGCCGGAACGGAAGGGCACACCCCCTCCGTCCCGGCCGCAATCGCTACCAGTTCATCAGTTTCTTGATGTCCTGCTCGTTATCCTTGAGGAACTTGGCGTAGTCGGCGCCGCGGATCACCCGCGGCTCAAGGAACAGCGTCTCGGCTTTTTGCTGGTGGTCCTTGGACAGGATCACCTTTTCCAGCGCAGCGACCAGTTTCTGCTCAACATCTTTCGGCAGGCCCGCCGGCGTGGCAATGCCGCGCGAGTTCGAGGCCAGGATGTTGAAGCCCTGCGACTTGAAGGTCGGCGCACCGGGCAGGAACCCCGACGGCTCTTCCGACATCACGCCGAGCACCCGCAGATCGCCGGCCTTCACTTCGGTGGCGATTTCGCTGACGTTGCTCGCCAGTACCTGCACATGGCCGCCGAGCGCCTGCGACTTGGATTCCGGCGTGCTCTTGTTCTGCACGACCCGGAATTTCGCGCCGGTGGCGGCCTCGATGGCCAAAATTGCCAGATGCTCGTCGCCGCCGACGCCATGCGCGGTGATGCTGACGGTATTCGGCTTTGCCTTGGCTTCGTCGACCATGTCTTTCAGCGTCTTGAACTTGCTGTCGGCCTTGACCGTCAGCACGACGTGATCGATCACGTGATTGATGATCGGCGTGAAGCTCTCGAGCGTTTCCTTGCGGCCCAGTTTCGGGTCGAGGTAGCCGGCATAGATCGCCGGCACGTTGAGATAACCGATGGTGTAGCCATCCGGCTTGGCCGAAGCCAGCGTACCCCAGCCGGTCCAGCCGCCGCCGCCGGCAATGTTCTGCACCGTGACCGGCTTGCCCAGCACACCTTCGAGATCCTTGGCGAGCAGGCGGGCCGTGATGTCGGTGCCACCGCCGGCGCCGTAGGGGACGATCAGTGTCAGCCCCTTGTCGGGATACTGGGCCAGCGCCGGACTGCCGCCGGCAAGAGCAAAAGCCCCGGCGAAACACGCCGCAGCGGTCAGAATAACGCGCCTGTTCAAGGTCATGGTTTCCTCCTTGTTGGTCGGCATCAGGTCTGGCGCCCGTGTCCGATCGTCGATGGCTGAATTCCAGGATACTCCGAAAGTAGCGGACCTTCGCCGATTTGGACCGCGGCCGCAACCATCCCCGATGCCGCAGTGATCCAGCGACGGTCCGCCATCGTACTGCCTTTGCAAACAAAATCGGAGGCAGGGCTGCCCTATGCGCGCGACGTTCTTATTGGCTGTTCTGGTTGTTGCCGTCCCCGCCGGCGGGGCGACAGCCAATACCAATGATATTTTCGGCAACTGGGAGCGTGACGATCGCGCGGCCCGGGTTCGCGTGGCGGCCTGCGGCGACAACATCTGCGCCACCAACACCTGGATCAAGGATCCCGCCGGACAGAAAGAGAAAGTCGGCGACCGCCTCATCTTCACGATCAAGCCAAACGACAACGCCTGGGCCGGATCGGGCCGCGATCCGCAACGGGGCATCAGCTTCAGCGCGACGTTAAAGGCGTCAGGCGGCAGCATGGTGACCACCGGTTGCGTGGTCGGCGGCCTGATCTGCCGGTCGACGCAGTGGACGCGGATGTAATCAGTAGCGCGGCGTTCCCGGCACGAAAGCGTCGAACGCCGCCCAGAACTGGCTGCGATAATGATCCTGCTCCTGCAGGATCTCGTGTCGGGCGCCGGCCAGAATGAGGTGACGGCCGGCCAGGAGGTTCAGGCCGAACTGCTCGATCGCCGGCGTCGACACCACCTCATCCTGCCCCGCTGCGACCAGCAAAATCGGCTGCCGCAACTGCCCGGCATAGCTCGGCACGGCAAAGCGCTTCATCAGCCGCAACGCCGCGTCGGCCCAGGCGATCGATGGCGAGCCAAGCCCGAGATCGGGTTCCTCCTCCAGCACAGCAAGGTTGCGGGCAAAGCGCACCGGATCGGAGGTCAGCACGTTGCCGAGGAAGTCCTCGCTGCCGGTGGCTTGGGCGTGGCCGGTCGGGATGTAGGCCGAGCCGGTGCCGAACATCCGCAGGGTGCGCGCCAACGGCCCCGCCACCCGTGTCATCGGCCCCGGCCGCAGGCCGATCATCGGCGACGTGAAGACCATGCGTTCAAACCAGCGCCGGCCTTCATGGCAGGCGCGAATGCCGATGGCCCCGCCCATCGAATGGCCAAGGGCGAAGAACGGCGGCGGGCAATCCGGCAGCACCACTTGCGCCATGAAGGCGTCGAGGTCGGTGGCGTATTCGGAGAAATTCCGCACATGGCCTTTGCGGCGATCGGACAGCGCCCGGTCGGAAAGGCCCTGCCCGCGCCAATCGAAGGTCGCGACCGCAAAGCCGCGGGCGCGCAGATCGCGCACCGTCTCGAAATATTTCTCGATGTATTCGGCGCGGCCCTGCAGCACCACCACCGTGCCCTTGCGGCCGGGCGGCGGATCCCAGCGCGCAAAACGCAGGTTGGTCCCGTCCGGAGTCTTGATGCCGCCGGTGACCACATTGTCGGGCACCGGATTGGCGGGAATCGAAACCAGTTTCATGCGCTGCCGTGGATTGGATTATTCTGTTTTTTCAATGATTTATCGAAGAGCGACGGCCCTCTTGCGGGCCCGGCGCCACATTCCCATATCTCGGCTGCACAGGCCATACCGGCTGTGCACGGGCTCTGGTTCGGCCATTCGGCGGACCGCCCGCATGTCGCTCAACGAAGGAGGATATGCCAATGCGTACGTTCGATCTTGCTCCCCTTTACCGTTCCACCGTCGGTTTCGACCGGCTGTTTTCCATGCTCGACGGCGGCAGCGAAGCCACCCCGGGCTACCCGCCCTACAACATCGAGCGCACCGGCGATAACCAGTATCGCGTCACCGTGGCGGTCGCCGGCTTCGGCGAGAATGACCTGTCGATCGAGGCGAAAGAGAACACGCTGACGATCAAGGGTTCGAAGCAGACCCACAGCGAACAGAACGGCGAGGTGCTCTATCAGGGCATCGCGGCGCGCGCCTTCGAGCGCGTGTTCCAGCTGGCCGACTATGTCCAGGTGAAGAACGCCGCGCTCGAGAACGGGCTGCTGCACGTCGAACTGGTCCGGGAGATTCCCGAGGCCAAGAAGGCGCGCCAGATCCCGATCGGCAACGGCGGCAACGCCAAGCCGCAGGTGGTCGACACCAAGGCTGCGGCCTAACCCACGCGGTTTGGAGTGAAATGGGGCGCCCCGGTTTTCCGGGGCGCTTTTTATTGCGCGGCTGGAACGGGTTCGCTGGCCGGGACGGCTTCGCTCTGCGGCAGCACGGCCGGCGGCGGCGCGCCCGGCGTGATGCTGCCCGGCGGGCCGAATTTCTCGCCTTGTTCGGCCTTGGCGTCATAGCGCGGCAGCGGGCGGATCGGGCTCGGGCCGTCATGGATCGGCTTGACCGCGCTGAGCACCCGGCGCGGCGGTTCCGCCGGCGCTGGTTTCTCGCTGCGCGGCGAAAAACGCGGCACAGCACGGCGCGGCGGCAGTTCCTCCCCATCGTCAATTTCGGCGACGGCGGCGCGCCTTCGCGGTTCGAGGGCGGCGTAATCTTCGGGCTGCGGCACCTGGATGATGCGTGGCCCGCCGCGCTGAACAGGTGGCGGTGCATAGGCCGCCGCGGTGAGACCGCGTAGCGGCGTGATAGCGATGATGTCCCCGAACTCGGCGTCGATCACCACCCGCTGTTCGGCGCCGCGCGGATCGACGGCATGCAGCACATAGAATGTGCCGCGGCGGACCGGTTCGCCCAGCGGGCTGAGCCCGATGGCACGCACCGCATTGGCCGATTGATGGGCCGGCATGGTCTCGGCGGCCACCGCCGGCGCGCGCTTGGTCGACGCGGCGCCGACCAGCGTCAGGGTGGCAGCCAATCCCGCGCCCGCCAGCCCGATTGTCAGCGCTCGTTTCATGGGCTAGCGCCGCGCGACGATGCGGATGAGGTTGTCGACCGAAAGAGCCCCGGCGCCCTTCGACACCAGCACCAACAGGATCGCCGCCCAATATATATGCACGCTCCACAGCGCCTGTGGCATCACATAGAACGAAATGACCGCCGTCATGATCAGCAGGCCGATCGCGGCGAAGCGGGTGCCGAAGCCGAGCACCAGCATGATCGGCAGGATGAATTCGGCATAGCTCACCGCATAGGCGGCGATGGCCGGCGGCACCGGCAGCGGCGGGTACTGCGACAGGAAGGCGCCGAAGGTCTCGGGCCGGACCTGCGCCGGCAGGGTCAGCGTGAAACTGTAATCCAGCACATTCAGCGGCACCTGCGGGCCGTCGATCCGGGTCTGGCCGTCGAGGAAGAACACCCGCGCCATGATGAGCCGCAGGCCGAGGGCGACCAGCGCATAGGGAATGTAGGAGCAGGCGGCGACGAAGCTGTCGACCGTCATGCCGATCACCGAGCGCGAGCGCCGCGCCCGTTCGGCGGCGCGGGCCGAGATCTGGGCGCTGGTATTCAGGGCGGCGGCGACCGCCGGCGAAAACTGCGGCGGGCTGTCCGGTGGCGCATGGGCGGGCACCGGGCGCGGCGGCGTCACCGCCATCAGCCGGTCGGCCAGCCGCGCCATGGCGGCGGCGCCGGCGATATTGTCCATCGGCCGCTGCGCGGGCGCGAAGGTGTCGGTCATGATTGACTCTCCCAGTCCGAATTTTCGGCAGCTTAGCCAAAGCCGGAACCGGCGCAGCGATTTCCCCAAACCACGGTTAAACGGTTAACCCGGCTGGCACTTTCGCAGGCACCCCACGCGCAATGGCATTGCGTTGAACCTGCCCGCGTGGTCCCCTTCTTGCTTCGCAGGGCAGGACGCTCGCAACAAAATGAGGGCTGGAGCGATTCCAGCGTGGACCCGCCTTGTATGGCGGTGCAAAATTTGGCATGGTCCATTAGGACAGTGATACTGTCCTAATGGCGGTTGCCGCGATGACGGCCTTGGGGGGCAGACATCGCCGCAGACACCGCGGCGACCTTTCACGGCGCAGTAAACGAGGCGGGTACGCCGGAGGCCGCATGGCCACATGGCGAGGCAGGGTAACGATGAGTGAATCGAACAACGGCGCAGATTCTGTAAGACGCGCGTTTGCCGCACCGGCGCGCGACGACGCGCCGTTTGTCGGCTCGACCGCCGATCCCGGCACGCCCGAAGCCCAGGGCCTCTACGATCCGGCGCTGGACAAGGATTCCTGCGGAGTCGGCTTCATTGCCGACATCAAGGGCCGCAAGTCGCACCAGATTGTCGAAGACGGCCTGCGCATCCTCTGCAACCTCGAACACCGCGGCGCCACCGGCGCCGACCCGCGCATGGGCGACGGCGCCGGCATTCTGGTGCAGGTGCCACACAAGTTCTTCGTCAAGGAAGCGACGCGGCTCGGTTTCACCCTGCCCGAACCCGGCGAATACGCCGTCGGCCAGCTGTTCATGCCGCGCGACCCGAACTGGCGCGAGATCATCCGCGACATCTACGAGGACATGATCGTCCGCGAGGGCTTCGTGCTGCTCGGCTGGCGCGACATCCCGAAGGACAACAAGTCGCTTGGTGAATCGGTCAAGCCGACCGAGCCGTTCCACACGCAGGTCTTCATCGGCAAGGGCAAGGCCAAGCTCGACGAAGACCAGTTCGAGCGCCGCCTCTACATCCTGCGCAAGTCAATCTCCAACGCCATCTACCGGCGCGTCGAGCGCCGTACGTCGGGCTATTACCCGGTATCGATCTCGTGCCGGACGGTAATCTACAAGGGCATGTTCCTCGCCGATCAGCTCGGCTCCTACTACCCCGACCTGCACGATCCGGATTTCGAGAGCGCGATCGCGCTGGTGCATCAGCGCTTCTCGACCAACACCTTCCCGGCCTGGTCGCTGGCGCATCCGTACCGCTACATCGCGCATAACGGCGAAATCAACACGCTGCGCGGCAACGTCAACTGGATGGCGGCGCGGCAGGGCTCGATGTCGTCGCCGCTGTTCGGCGCCGACATCAACAAGCTGTGGCCGATTTCCTACGAAGGCCAGTCCGACACCGCCTGCTTCGACAACGCGCTCGAACTTCTGGTGCAGGGCGGCTATTCGCTCGCCCACGCCATGATGATGATGGTGCCCGAGGCCTGGGCCGGCAATCCGCTGATGAACGAAGAGCGGCGTGCCTTCTACGAATACAATGCCGCGCTGATGGAGCCGTGGGACGGCCCGGCCGCGCTCGCCTTCACCGACGGCCGCCAGATCGGCGCCACGCTCGACCGCAACGGCCTGCGGCCGGCGCGCTATCTGCTGACCCGCGACGACCGTATCGTCATGGCGTCGGAAATGGGCGTGCTGCCGATTCCGGAAAAGGACATCGTCAAGAAGTGGCGCCTGCAGCCCGGCAAGATGCTGCTGGTCGATCTGGTCGAAGGCCGCCTGATCCCCGACGAAGAGCTCAAGGCAACGCTGGCGAAGAGCCATCCCTACAAGGAATGGCTGGAGCGCACGCAGATCGTGCTAGAAGACCTGCCCGAGACCGGCAACGGCAAGCACATCTCGAACCTGTCGCTGCTCGATCGCCAGCAGACCTTCGGCTACACGCAGGAAGACCTGAAGTTGCTGATGACGCCGATGGGCACCACCGGCGAGGAAGCCATCGGCTCCATGGGCAACGACGCGCCGATCTCGGCGTTGTCGAACAAGTGGAAGTCGCTGTTCACCTATTTCAAGCAGAACTTCGCCCAGGTCACCAACCCGCCGATCGATCCGATCCGCGAAGAACTGGTGATGAGCCTGGTGTCGATCATCGGGCCGCGGCCGAATCTGTTCGACCTCGAAGGCCTCGCCGACAAGAAGCGCCTCGAAGTCCGCCAGCCTATCCTGACCAATGACGACCTGGAAAAGATCCGCTCGATCTCCGAGATGAGCGGAGATCATTTCAAGTCGCTGACCTTCGACATCACCTTCCCGGCCGAACACGGCCCGGCCGGCATGGGCTGGGCGCTCGAGGAGCTGAGCCTTCGCGCCGAGGAAGAAGTCCGCAAGGGCTGCAACATCATCATCCTGTCCGACCGCAAGGCCGGCGCCGAGCGCATCCCGATTCCGGTGCTGCTGGCCTGCGCCGCCGTGCATCATCACCTGATCCGCCAGGGCCTGCGCACGTCGGTTGGGCTGGTGCTGGAGACCGGCGAGCCGCGCGAAGTGCATCACTTCGCCTGCCTGGCCGGCTATGGCGCCGAGGCCATCAACCCCTACCTCGCCTTCGAGACGCTCGCCGCGATGCAGGACGACCTGCCGCAGAAGCTTGAGGTCAAGGAAATCGTTAAGCGCTACATCAAGTCGATCGACAAGGGCCTCCTGAAGGTCATGTCGAAGATGGGCATCTCGACCTACCAGTCCTATTGCGGCGCGCAGATCTTCGACGCCATCGGGCTGCGGCAGGATTTCGTCGACACCTATTTCACCGGCACTCACACGCGCATCGAAGGCGTCGGCCTGGCCGAAATCGCCGAGGAAACCGTGCGCCGGCATCGCGCCGCGTTCAACGACGCGCCGATCTATCGCACCATGCTCGACGTCGGCGGCGACTATGCCGTGCGCGTGCGCGGCGAGGATCACGTCTGGACCGCCGAGACGGTGTCGCGGCTGCAGCACGCCGTGCGCGGCAATTCGCAGGATCACTACCGCGTCTTCGCCAAGATCGTGAACGACCAGAACGAGCATCTGCTCACCATTCGCGGCCTGTTCGAGATCAAGTCGGCGGAAGCGGCCGGCCGCAAGCCGGTGCCGCTCGACGAGGTCGAACCGGCGGCGGCGATCGTGCACCGCTTCTCGACCGGCGCCATGTCCTACGGCTCGATCTCGCGCGAGGCCCACACCACGCTGGCGATTGCCATGAACCGGATCGGCGGCAAGTCGAACACCGGCGAAGGCGGCGAGGAGGCCGACCGCTTCAAGCCGATGCCGAACGGCGACTCGATGCGCTCGGCGATCAAGCAGGTCGCCTCGGGACGCTTCGGCGTCACCGCCGAGTATCTCGTCAACTCGGACATGATGCAGATCAAGATGGCGCAGGGCGCCAAGCCCGGCGAAGGCGGCCAGTTGCCCGGCCACAAGGTCGACAAGACCATCGCTGCGGTGCGTTTTTCGACGCCCGGCGTCGGCCTGATTTCACCGCCGCCGCACCATGACATCTATTCGATCGAGGATCTGGCGCAGCTCATCTTCGACCTCAAGAACGTCAATCCGGCCGGCGACGTCTCGGTCAAGCTGGTCTCGGAAGTCGGCGTCGGCACGGTCGCCGCGGGCGTCGCCAAGGCACGCGCCGATCACGTCACCATTTCCGGTTACGAGGGCGGCACCGGCGCCTCCCCCCTCACCTCGCTGAAGCACGCCGGCAGCCCTTGGGAAATAGGCCTGGCCGAGACCCACCAGACGCTGGTCATCAACCGGCTGCGTTCGCGCATCAGCGTGCAGGCCGATGGCGGCCTGCGCACTGGCCGCGATGTCGTGGTGGCCGCGCTGCTCGGCGCCGACGAATTCGGCTTCGCCACGGCGCCGCTGATCGCCGCCGGCTGCATCATGATGCGCAAGTGCCACCTCAACACCTGCCCGGTCGGCGTCGCCACCCAGGATCCGGTGCTGCGCAAGCGCTTCAAGGGCCAGCCCGAGCACGTCATCAACTATTTCTTCTTCGTCGCCGAGGAAGTCCGCGAACTGATGGCCGCGCTCGGCTATCGCACCTTCAACGAAATGGTTGGCCAGATGGACATGCTCGACCAGCGCAAGCTGGTGGAGCACTGGAAGGCCAAGGGCCTCGACTTCTCCAAGCTGTTCATGAAGCCGAAGGCAGCCGCCGACACGCCGATCTTCCGGACCGAACCGCAGGATCACCACATCGCCGAGGTGGTCGACCGCAAGCTGATCGCCGAGTCGCAGGCGGCGCTCGACCGCGGCGCGCCGGTGCGGCTGCAGACGGAGATCCGCAGCGTCGACCGCGCCTGTGGCGCCATGCTGTCCGGGGAAGTGGCCAAGCGCTACGGCCACACCGGCCTGCCCGACGGCACCATCCATGTCCGCTTCACCGGCACCGCCGGGCAGAGCTTCGGCGCCTGGCTGGCGCGCGGCGTCACCTTCGAACTCGACGGCGAAGCCAACGACTATGTCGGCAAGGGCTTGTCGGGCGGCCGCATCATCATCCGGCCGCCGGCCGACTCCGGCATCGTGCCGGAGGAATCGATCATCGTCGGCAATACCGTGCTGTACGGCGCCATCGCCGGTGAGTGCTATTTCCGCGGCATCGCCGGCGAACGCTTCGCCGTGCGCAATTCCGGCGCCACCGTCGTGGTGGAAGGTACCGGCGACCACGGCTGCGAATACATGACGGGCGGCATTGTGGTGGTGTTGGGCGTGACCGGGCGCAACTTCGCCGCCGGCATGTCGGGCGGCATTGCCTACGTGCTCGACCAGGATGGCACCTTCGAATCGCGCTGCAACATGGCGATGGTCGAACTAGAGCCGGTGCCGGAAGAAGGCGCGATTGCCGAAAAGGAGTTTGGCGTCGAACTGGAAACCAGCGGCCGCGTCGACGTGATGTCGGACCTGACCCAGAAGGATGCCGAACGCCTGCACATGCTGATCTCCGACCATGCGCGCTATACCAATTCGAAGCGCGCGGCCGAGATCCTCGCCGATTGGAAACGCTATCGTCCGATGTTCCGGAAGGTGATGCCGGTCGAGTACCGCCGCGCGCTCGCTGAGATGGCAAAGGAGAAGGCCGCCACGATGCAGGCTGCGGAATAGAATGGGCAAGATCACCGGGTTTCTCGAAATCGAACGGCACGACCGCACATACGCTCCGGTAGAGGAGCGCGTGAAGCACTATCGCGAATTCGTGCTGCCGCTGCCGGAAAAGGAAGTGCGCGCGCAGGCCGCCCGCTGCATGGACTGCGGCATTCCCTATTGTCACGGCACCAGTCGCATCTCCAATGCGCCGACCGGCTGCCCGGTCAACAACCAGATTCCGGACTGGAACGACCTGGTCTACCGCGGCAACTGGACCGAGGCGGCGCGCAATCTGCACTCGACCAACAACTTCCCGGAAGTCACCGGCCGCGTCTGCCCGGCGCCGTGCGAGGCCTCCTGCACGCTCAACATCGACGACAACCCGGTCACCATCAAGACCATCGAGTGCGAGATCGCTGACCGCGCCATCGCGCAGGGTCTCAAGCCCGATGTCGCCGCGCACAAGACCGGCAAGAAGGTCGCCGTCGTCGGCTCCGGCCCGGCCGGCATGGCCTGCGCGCAGCAGCTGGCCCGCGCCGGCCACGAGGTGCATCTCTACGAGCGCTGGGCCAAGGCCGGCGGCCTGATGCGCTACGGCATTCCCGATTTCAAGATGGAAAAGATCCACGTCGATCGCCGCGTGACGCAGATGGAGGCGGAGGGCGTTGTGTTTCACTACGGCGCCGACGTCGGCGTCAACGTGCCGGTCGAGAAGCTGGTCGCCGAGCACGATGCGGTCGTTCTGTCGGGCGGCGCCGAAAAGGCGCGTGACCTGCCGATCCCGGGCCGCGACCTCAAGGGCATCCATTTCGCCATGGATTTCCTGCCGCAGCAGAACCGCCGCGTCGGTAACGAGTCCTTGGGCTCGGTCGAGCCGATCCTGGCCACCGGCAAGAAGGTCGTCGTCATCGGCGGCGGCGACACCGGCTCCGACTGCATCGGCACATCGATCCGCCAGGGCGCGGTATCGGTGGTCAACTTTGAAATCATGGCGGCCCCGCCGGAGCGCGAGAACAAGGACCTCACCTGGCCGAACTGGCCGCTGAAGATGCGCACCTCGTCGAGCCATCTGGAAGGCGCCGAGCGCGACTTCGCGGTGGCGACGCAAAAATTCACCGGCGAGAACGGCCATGTGAAGACGCTGCATTGCGCCCGCATCGACGGCTCGTTCAAGCCGATCCCCGGCACCGAGTTCGAGATCGAAGCCGATCTGGTGCTGCTGGCGATGGGCTTCGTGCATCCGCTGCACGACGGCATGGTCAAGTCGCTCGGCGTCGCGCTCGATCCCCGCGGCAATGTCAGCGCCGACACCAATGCCTACCTGACTTCGGTGCCGAAGGTGTTCGCCGCCGGTGACATGCGCCGCGGCCAGTCGCTGGTGGTGTGGGCGATCCGCGAAGGCCGCCAGTGCGCACACGCGGTCGACAAGTTCCTGATGGGCACCACGCTGCTGCCGCGCTGAGGCAAACTCCGCTCATTCCCGCGCAAGCGGGAATGAGTGCTTCATATTCGAAGGCAGTGATCCTGGCACTGGATCCCCGCTTACGCGGGGACGAGCGGTGGCAATTTCACCCCCGCCAGTCGCCCAGCACCGCCTGCACCAGCGCCAGAGCCGCCACGCCGGCGGTGTCGGCGCGCAGGATGCGCGGTCCCAGCGCCAGCCGCAGGATGTTCGGCCGCGCCAGCAACGCCTTCCGCTCCTCCTCCGAGAAACCGCCTTCGGGGCCGATCAGCACCGCCAGCGGCGGCGCCGCCTGCGCATCGGACGGCAGCAGCGCGGTCGCCTGCGGCCGCGCGGCCGCCAGCGCTGCGACCGGGTCTTTGACCTCGGCCGTCTCGTCGCAGAACACCAGCAGGCGGTCGACATCCGACTTGGCTGTAAGCCGGCTGAACGGCATCGGCTCGGCCACCTCCGGCAGCGCCAGCACGCCGCATTGCTGGGCCGCCTCGATGGTGTTGGCGCGCATGCGCTCCAGGTTGATGCGGGTCGCCTGGGTGTGCTGGGTCATGACCGGCTGGATTTTGGAGGCGCCCATCTCCACCGCCTTCTGCACCAGATAGTCGAGCCGGGCGTGTTTGAGCGGGGCAAACAGAAAGTGCAGGTCGAGCGGTTCGGGCTGCTCACGGACCTGCTCGCCGATCTCGGCGGCCAGGGTCTTTTTGCCGGCCTGGGCCAGGCTCGCCCGCCACTCGCCATCGCGGCCGTTGAACAGCAGCACGCTGTCGCCACTCTCGAGCCGCAGCACGTTGAGCAGGTAATTGGCCTGGTCGCGGCCGAGCGGCACGGCGTTTCCGGCCGCCAGTGGCGCATCGAGGTAGATTCGCGGGGAGCGGAAATCATGGTTCGGCATCGTCGGGTCGGTCCTCGAGGTCGGTTTATTGAGGCGAACTGTCGCAGAATCCATCCCATATCGGTTAATACAGGCCCGGTAGGCTGCGTCCGACGAGAAAGCACGCTATTCGCCGCCTTCCCGACGCATTCGGCGGGTTGTTATAAGCCACCCTGCCAGTAGCCGCCCTGTATAGTGTGACCGGGGACAGGAGAGGAATCGAACCATGAGCTTACGCCGCGCAGTGCTGATTGCCGCGTGCGCCTTTCCTGTCGCCCTCGGCCCGGCCGCTGGGCAGTTCCAGCCGGCGCCGGCACAGCAGGAAATGCCGCCTTGCATCAAGGAATTCGTCGCGCTGCGCACTGATGCGCAGAAGAAGGCGCAGGCGATCCAGGCTGCCAGCGAGAAGAAAGTGCCTCCGACCGAGGCCTGCAAGCTGTTCAATTCGTTTTCGGCCGCCGAAGACAAGCTGATCAAATTCGCTCAGGAAAACACGGTGTGGTGCGGTATTCCGCCGAATGTCGTGGAAGACATGAAGAAGTCACATGTCCGGACCGTCGGTATCCGCACGCAGGTCTGTCAGGCAGCAGCGGCCGCCCCGCGCCGGCCTCCGGGCCCGAGCCTCAGCGACGCGCTGTCCGCCCCAATTCCCAATTCGGGTAATATCAAGACCGGCCGCGGCACCTTCGACACTTTGACCGGCACGCCGCTCGGCGGCCGATAGACGAGGACGTCCCGTGACCGAAGGCGGGCGCGTCGCCGATGCGACCGGCAACTGGGTCGACAGCCTCGCCCCGGCGCAGGTCCGCCCCTATCTGCGGCTGAGCCGCCTCGACCGGCCGATCGGCTCCTGGCTGTTGCTGCTGCCGTGCTGGTGGTCGGCGGGCCTGGCCGGCATGCACGCCGGCGCACTGCCGAACCTCTGGCACATTGTCCTGTTCTTCATCGGCGCCTTCGCCATGCGCGGCGCCGGTTGCACCTGGAACGACCTGGTCGATCGCGACCTCGACAGCCGCGTCGAACGCACCCGCTCGCGACCGATCCCGTCGCGGCAGGTCACCGTCGGGCAGGCCACGCTGTTCATGGTGGCGCAGGCACTGGTCGGTTTTCTGGTGCTGATCCAGTTCAACCTGTTCACGATCGTCACCGGCCTCGCCTCGCTCGGGGTGATCGCGATCTACCCGTTCATGAAGCGCATCACCTACTGGCCGCAGATCGTGCTCGGCCTGGCGTTCTCCTGGGGCGCCCTGATGGGCTGGCCGGCGGCGTTCGGGCGGCTCGATTGGCCGGCGTTCATCCTGTATGCCGGCGCGATCTCCTGGGTGATCGGCTATGACACCATCTATGCCCACCAGGATCGCGAGGACGACGCGCTGATCGGCGTCAAGTCGACCGCGCGGCTGTTCGGCGAGCGCACCGCGCCGATGCTGGCGGGTTTCTATGCCGGCGCGGTGGTGCTGATCGGCCTGGCCGGGCTGCTGGCCGGCGGCGGCTGGATCTTCCTCATCGGGCTCGCCGCCTTTGCCGCGCATCTGGCCTGGCAGGTGCGGCGGCTGAACATCCACGACCCGGCACATTGTCTGATGCTGTTCAAGTCGAACCGCGACGCCGGCTTGATCCTGTTCGGCGCGATGCTGCTGGATGCGGCGCTGTAGGCCGTTTGGCTTCCCCTACCGGATGCTCAGGCGATCTTCGAGGTGCGGCGCGGCCTGCCGCGCCGGCGGCGTGCGCGGCGCCAGCCGCGGCCAGCCGAGCGAGTTCGCCGCATCGTCGTCGTCATCGCCGGTGCTGCCGATCGAACCGGTCACGGCGTCGTCCTCGTCGTCGACATAACCGTCCTCGCCCGGAATCGCGTCCTGCAGCGTGCCGCGCGACGCCTTCGATATCGACCCGGTAAAAGACGGCCCGCGCTGCTTGCTGGCATAGACCGCGCGTGCCCGCGCGGCGACGACTTCGCCGGGGATCGCCGCCGGCCGGCACGGCCGCCGGCCGTTCTTGCGCCGCATCAAGTCGAAGTGAAAGTGGTCGTAATGCGCGGCGTTGTAGCCCGGCGCCAGCACGGTGTTGAAGGTCTGGCAGGCAAACAGCTGAACGTCGTGCAGGAAGCCCTGCTCTTCCGGCGATCCGCGCCAGGCCTTCTTGATGATGATCTGGCGGCCGTCGGCCAGCACGAAGCCGGCAACGTCGAGCGCGTTGCCGAAGGCATGCTCGGAAATCCGTGAGGTGCCGGCGCCGACCATGCCGCGGCAGGAATAGGCCGAGATCTGCTTGATCTCGACGACCTGCGAGCCGAACCAGTGCAGCGCCGCCGGCTGCACGCCGCCGGTCACCCAGCGCTCCAGCGCCGACACGATCGGGCAGGACAGCGTCGCCGCCGGCGTCACCACCGCCGGCATGATGGCGCCGGTGGTGCGCGGCCCGCGCTCCGGTCCGAGCGACGGCAGCGCGCGTTGCTGCGGCGGCGCATCGTAGGCCGGCCGCTGCGGCCGCGCATTATAGACGGGCTGCCGCGCCGCCTGCCCGCGCGGCAGGATCGCGTCATCGGGAATGTCGTCGTCTTCATTTGCCTGCGGCATCGGCTGATAGCGCGGCGCATCGTATTGCGGCGCGCTGTATTGCGGCGCCGCCGTGCCAGGTGGGCTGAGCGACATCGGCTGCCCGGCCGGCGCCGTGACTTGCGGCGCATCGACCTGCGGCGGCGCGATGCCGGACGGACCCGGCACCCAGCGCATCTGGCCCTGGGCCGGCTGGATAGGGGCAGGCTGGCTCTGCACCGGCGCAATGCGCACCGGTTCGAGCGGCATGGGCTGTGACGCCGGCGCCCGCAGGTAACCCGGCTGCTGGGCGGGCCAGCGCGGCATCTGCGCCGAACCGCCGGGAATGCTGCCTGGCGGACGCAGTTCGGGCGCATAGCCGATCGCCGAACTGGTGCCGAGCGCCGCGACCTTCAGCGGGTACCGGGCGCCACACATGCCGGGACCTTCGATCGGCTTCATCTGGACGACACCGGCGCCGACCGTCACGGCACCCGATTGCATGCACTTGGCTTCCGCCTGGTGCCGCCAGGATTCACGTTCGCCGGTTTGCAGCATGCCGCGCCCGCACCCCGCGAGCGCCAGCAGCACAACAGTACCTCCGAACAGAAAACGCAGTCCCACTTTCATGCTTGCGAAAATGCGAGCAGTTTATTTAACGGGACTTCAACGCAAAGCCGAAAGAATTCGTTAAGGATAAGAAAGCGTTACGACAGGAAGCAAGCCCTGCGGAAGGCTGCTTGCGAGCCGCCCGAGCGGACGCTGCCGCGGCGCGGCCACTCTTGATAGGCGATGGGCTTTCGGCTCACATCCCGCCCCGATGATTCATCGCGGCGGTTGACTGAGCTGGGGGATGGGAATGGACGCCAAGACGCGCTTCATCATGGCGACGGTCATGTCGTCGGTGATGGTGTTCATGGTGACGCTGCTGGTCACCTATCTCAATCTCGGCTTCCGCTCCGATTTTCTGATGCAGTGGGCCAAGGCCTACATCATTGCATGGCCGGTGGCAGCGACGACCGGTTTCCTGGTGATGCCGGTGGCGCGCCGCGCCACCGACGCCATCATGCGGCGGATCGGCGGTTAGGCGCGCCACACCAACCACAAAGCTCCGAGGAGGCAATTAAATGAGAGCGGCCGTCTACGAGAAGTACGGTTCTCCCGACGTCGTTGAAATCAAAGAGGTCGAAAAGCCCGCCATCAAGGACCACGAAGTTCTGATCAGAATCCGTGCCACGACCGTATCGTCAGGAGACTGGAGACTACGAAGCCTCGATATGCCATTCGGGTTCGGGCTCATCGCGCGACCGATTTTTGGTTTCTTTGGCCCCCGG
>JAUXXH010000030.1 GCA_030684935.1 Pseudolabrys sp.
CAATTTCTCGGCCAGCTCTTCCGGGGTCGGCTCGCGGCCGATCTCGTTGAGCATCTGGCGCGAGGTGCGCACGATCTTGTTGATCGTCTCGATCATGTGCACCGGAATACGGATGGTGCGCGCCTGGTCGGCGATCGAACGCGTGATAGCCTGCCGGATCCACCACGTCGCATAGGTCGAGAACTTGTAGCCGCGGCGGTACTCGAACTTGTCGACCGCCTTCATCAGGCCGATGTTGCCTTCCTGGATCAGGTCGAGGAATTGCAGACCGCGGTTGGTGTATTTCTTGGCGATCGAAATGACGAGACGCAAATTTGCCTCGACCATTTCCTTCTTGGCCTGGCGCGCCTCGCGCTCGCCCTTCTGCACCATGTGCACGATCTTGCGGAATTCCGCGATCTCGACGCCGGTCTGCGCCGCGAGGTCATGGACCAGCGAGCGGATTTCCTTGATGCGGTCCTTTTCCTTGGCGACCAGGTTCTTCCAGCCCTTGGCGGCGAGCTTCGAGACGCGGTTGAGCCAGCGCGGATCGAGCTCCGAGCCCATGTAGTTCTTCAGGAACTCGTCGCGCGTGACGCCGTAGCTTTCCGACAGCCGCATCAGCCGGCCTTCGTTCGACACGAGGCGCTTGTTGATGTCGTAGAGCTGCTCGACCAGTGAATCGATGCGCGCCTGGTTGAGCCGCAGCGACTTCACCTCGCCGATGATCTCGTCCTTGAGCTTCTTGTACTTGCGCTCCTGGGCCGGCGACAGCGACGTGTTCTTGAGCCGGAATTCGATGTCCTGCTCCTGCAGGCGGCGCAGGCGCTTGAAGCTATCGGCGATGTTGTCGAAGGTCTCGACCACCTTGGGCTTCAGCTCGGCCTCGATGGCGGCGAGCGACAGCGACCCTTCCATGTCGTCGTCGTCGAAGTCGCCTTCGGCGGCGGACTCGGCCGGGTCCTTGTCGGCGCCGGCATCGCCGGTCTTGAACGGCGTGGCGCTGGCGGGTGCCGCCGGCGGCGGCGTCTGCACGACCTGGAGATGCGGCGCGCCCGGCACCGGCGTGCCGACCGACTGCGCCACCGGCTTGCCGTCGGCGCCGATGATCACGGGGGTCTGCATCTGCTTGGCATCGGGACCGGCGTAGGTCGCCTCGAGGTCGATGATGTCGCGCAGGAAGACTTTGCCTTCGGCGAGTTCGTCGCGCCAGATGATGATGGCCTGGAACGTCAGCGGGCTTTCGCAGAGGCCCGAGATCATGGCCTCGCGGCCGGCCTCGATGCGCTTGGCGATGGCGATTTCGCCCTCGCGCGACAACAGCTCGACCGAGCCCATCTCGCGCAGATACATGCGCACCGGATCGTCGGTGCGCTCGGTCGGCTCTTTCTTTTCGGTGACGGCGAGCGACTTCTGCTTGGACTCGACCAGCTCGGTGCCGGTGTCGTCATCGTCGTCGTCGGCCGCCTCGTCGGTGGCCTTCTCCTCGCCCTCTTCGCTGTCGGCCTCGTCGTTCTCGACGACGTTGATGCCCATCTCGCTGATCATGGCGAAGACGTCTTCGATCTGGTCGGAGGTCACTTCCTCCGACGGCAGCACGGCATTGATCTGGTCATGGGTGACATAGCCGCGCTTCTTGGCGGCCTTGATCATCTTCTTGACGCCGGCATCGGACAGATCGAGCAACGGCAAGGCGGCATCCGGCGCGCCCTCGGCGTCTTTCTCCGGGGCTTCGTCTTTCGTCTGCGCCGCTTTCGCCTTTGTTGCCATCTGCTGTCTCTCCTGGACCTTGCCGGCCATGTCGGTGTCCGCGTCGCCGCGGCCTTTGTCCCTGGCGCCATCGGCGCACGGCCAAAAGGGGCCGCGCCCTCGACCGGACGCCGCGCCCCGAATCAGGCCGCTAGTGTTGCCGGAGCCCGCTTAAGCCCCGATTAACCACCCTTGTACCGCGGAAATCGACCTTTATTTCCGCAGCTCCGGTCATTCCTGCCACCGATCACAGTGTGCGGGCCTGCTCATAAGCTACGCGAGCCTCGACCGGAAGAGGCGCCGAACCCCTCGATCAGGGCCTCGGTACCGTCCATCTGGGCCAGCCGCGCCTTGACGTCGCGCAGCCTTAGATAATTGGCCTCGCTGTTGTCCAGCCCAAGCGCCAATTCTGCGTCCTTAAGCTCCCTAGTTAGGGAATGCTCCTGCCGATGCAAGGCGACAAGCTGCTGCCAGGTCACCAAAACGTCGTCCGGCGCGGCCTCCGGGCCGGCCCCCCAGACCGAGCCGGTGGTGATCGAACCCGCAATGCGGGCGGTCAGCTCGCCGAGGTTGCGGCGGCCGAGTTCCGCCATGATCCCGGCGGCGTCCGGGGCGGCGCTGTGGGCGGCAATGTCGATCAGGGCGCCCTTCAGCCGCTCGGCGTCGTTATGGCGGAACTCGAGCTGGCTGAGTTCCTCGAGGTGGTCGTGCAGCAGCCAGGGATGGTTGAGCGCCGCCTGCAGAATGAGGGCCTCGCGCTTGGGCACCGCCGTGCGGTAGCCGCGGTGCACGGCGCTGGCGGCGAGCTGCTGGCTGAGCACGACATAGGGCGTGTTGCGGGAGCCCGGCTCCGGCGGCGGCCGGCCGAAACGCTGGCCGCCGCCTGCCCCGCCCGGCCGGCGATCCCGCCACGGCTGGCTTTGCCCGCCGCCGCGCGGCGGATAATTGCCGCGCGCGCCTTGCGCCGGGGCAAACAGCAGCGCCAGCCGCTCGGCAAAATCCTGCCGGTAATATTTGCGCACCGACTCGTCACCGATCCCTGTGATGACCTGCCCGATGCGCGCCTCCAGCGCGGCGCGCCGCTCCGGCGTGTCGAAGGCGTGGCCCTCGGTCTCGCGCGTCCACAGCATCTGCCCGAGCGGGCGGGCGGCGTTGATCACGTCGGCCACCGCTTCGCGGCCGGCCGCGCGCAACAGGTCGTCGGGATCCTGGCCCTGCGGCAGCAGCGCGAATTTCAGGCTCTTGCCGGGCTTGAGCCGCGGCATCGCCAGTTCGACGGCGCGATAGGCGGCGCGCAGGCCGGCGCCGTCGCCGTCGAAACACAGCACCGGCTCGTCCGCGAGCTTCCACAGCAGCGCCAGTTGATCCTCGGTGAGCGCGGTGCCGAGCGGCGCCACCGCGGCCGGGAAACCGGCTGTCACCATGGCGATGACGTCGACATAGCCCTCGACCACCACCACCGGCGCGCCGTCATGCGCGGCCTGCCGCGCGGTGGCGAGATTGTAGAGCGTCGCGCCCTTGTGAAAGAGCGGCGTCTCCGGCGAGTTCAGGTATTTGGCCGGCGCATCCTTGTCGAGCGCGCGGCCGCCGAAGGCGATGACGCGGCCGCGGATATCGGTGATCGGAAACATCACGCGGTCGCGGAAGCGGTCGAACGGCACCGGAATGTCGTCGCCGGCGATCAGGAGCCCGGCCTCGATCATGTCCGGCACCGGAATGCCGTGGCTGCCGAGATGCTCCTTGAGGGCGAAACGCTCCGACGGCGCATAGCCGAGACGGAACTTGAGTTGCGTCGCCGGATCGAGCGAGCGATCGGCGAGATAACCGCGGGCCTTGGCGCCGACGCGCGAGGAAAGCGTCGCCTCGAAGAATTTCGATGCGAGTTCCATGACGTCATGCAGCGTCTTGCGGTGGGCGTCGCGGGCCTGATCCTCGTGCGAGACCTTGGGCAGCGCCACGCCCGCCATCTGCGCCAGCCGCTCCACCGCCTCGGGGAAGGTGACGCCCTCGGTCAGCATGACGAAGTCGAAGATGGAGCCGTTCTTGCCAGAGGAGAAATCGAACCAGGCCTCTTTCTGGTCATTGACGAAGAAAGAGGCCGTCTTCTCCTTGTTGAACGGCGACAACCCCTTGAACTCGCGGCCCGAGCGGGCAAGCTTCACACGCCGCCCGACGACTTCCGAAACCGGAAGCCGGGCTTTGAGTTCTTCCAGGAACTGGGGCGTGAAGCGCATGGCTGTCTTAAAGCACCGAATCGGCAGGTAACCGCAGACTCTGGTGCATATCAGCCGATTAGGGCCGCCGGAGGACGGATTTGTCCCCGCTAGACACAGGCCGAAACGGTCCAACTCCGGACCTCTATAAGAGGCGCAAAAAATCCTTGCCGCGATAGGGGCGGTTCGCGTCGCGGGCGTTGGCGCCGTCGGTGCCGCCATCGCCGCCCGTGTTGCCTTCCAGGGTATCGAAGGTCTGATCCTTGAGTCCCAGCACCAGCCCGGTGTGGATCCAGTCGTCGGGCGCGTCGCGGACGACGAATATGTAGCCCGGCCTCAACTTCGACCGCCGGCTGATGGCATCCGCAACGGCACCCTCGGCAATGAAACGGCCGCCGGTCTTCGCGTCCTTCACAAGCTGATCCACACCCACCTGCCGCTTGAATGGAACCGGCACATTCAGGTCTCGCGCCGCCTGCGCCACGACAAAGCAAACGAAGCCCGAACACCATTTCTGGTCCGAGCCCTCCGCCCCCTTCATGTAGAGGCGCACCCAAGGCCCGCAATTATTGCCGCCGACTTCCAGCGGCGCCTCGTTGATATGTTGCCTTGCCACGCGGACGACGGCGTTTTCCAGCGAGGACGCATCACCGTGATCGATGGCTGCCAGCGCGCGCCGTATCGGCGCGGTCAGCAACGCCCACGTTTCCTCATCGAGTTCGCCGCTTGGCTGGCGCGAGCGATCGCCCTGGAATTTCACAAGCTGCTCGCCGGTCGAGTCGCCGAACCCACCGTCGATCGCGGTGGCAAAGCCATGGATGTTAAGCCATTCCTGCACGCGCCTGACGCTCTTCTTCTCGGCGGCCGTCGTGCCCGAACCGACCTTGAGCGGACCGGGATAGTCCAGTTCGGCAGCAACGTGCGCGAATGCTGCACCGGACGTATCGATGGACAGCGAAGCAACATGGCCGGTCGCCGCGGCTGCATTGGAGCCGACTTCGAGTTTGGTATCGATCGTGACGGCACCGAGGTCGATCAACGACTTCAGTAAAACAGCGGCACCCACTTGCCGGGAGACCTTATCCGGATCGAACACGCCGTCGGCGACATACTTGCCCTGCCGATAGTGCTGACAACCGCTCCACAGATAGGGTGTCGGAATATTGCGCCGCTTGTACTCGTTGTTGATGCCGTTGTAGCGGTGCCAATGATACAAGACGCTGGGCAGCGACCAGTCGGTGACCTTGTCGAGCTTTTCGTAGGCGATCGAATCGCGGGCGCTGTCCTCCCATAGAAACGGCGCCGACCCCGTTGGCGGACGCCCCCTGGGAACACGCACGGTTTGCGCGGTCAGCGGATCGCCGTTGTGGAGGTGTTCGCTGAAGCGAAGGCTGCACTCCATCGCGTGAACCACTGCGACGAACCACCAGGGTACATTGGTTCCGCCGACGGCGGCGGCGTAACGTCCCTGGCTTGCAACGATCTTTTTGGCGATGGCGTCCGCCTGAACCTTCCAGTCAGCGGAAACCGCCATGGTTTTCCAGAGTTGCTTGTACTCCTTGGCCCAGTCGCCCTTGACCGCAGGGATGGCATCGACGGGGACGGGCGCCGGAGCGGGCGCCGGCTTGTTGGGGCCGGGATCGGCGAAGTCGTTTTCAGCCAAGTCACCGCGCAATGGGCGCTCGTGATCGGCGGTCGCTTCGGCCAGGCCGAAAGGCCAGGCCTTGGCCTTCTGCGTCAGAATTTCGATCTTGCCCCGGAGTTCGGCCAGCGTCTCGGCGAGGATCGCAAGGTCCTGGGTTGCGATCCCGTCCAGCGCGAAGTCGATCTCCATTGCGACGGCTTCGAGCTTGTCTTGCGTCGCTTTATCGCCACGCGCCACAGCCTCGGCGAATGGTTGCTCAAGACTTGCTCGCTGTGCCTTCAATTGCGCCTTCAATTGCTCACGCGTCGACATTTCAGGCTCCGCGGCGCTAGGGTTTGTTGCGTGCGCTCTTCACTTTCTCCGCAAGCACGCGCAATTCGATGGATGCTTCCGACAGGTTGACAAGAACGAGCGACGGCGCGTCGGACATGGCGGCCACGACCGCCGCTTCCATTGCGATCAAGGAGTGGTCCAAGAGGACAACCCATCCGGCGACGAGCGCACGATCCTTTTCGACCGCCGCGGCACCCGTAGCGGAAACGCCCCCGCGGCCAACGCCGAGACGTCCGGCCTGCACGTGCGACCGGTACATCATGCTGAAAATCTGAGGCGTCCCGTTGCGCAGCTTAATGAGCAAGTCCCGCATGGCGGGATAGGCGAGGACAAGTTGCTCGCGGAACGCTTCCCGGCTGGCGTAAGTCGCCGCCTGCTGAAAGATGGGCAGGATCACCTTCAACGTGCTGCCGACGCTCGCCGACATCGCGGTCGCCGCTGCGGTGGCAGTGGGCCCCCCGAACGCCGCCTGCGACGCGGCGATTCCGCCGACCAGGTTGGCGGTGATCGTACCAACGCGGCTCGTCAGAGCCTCGGCAGCTTCGCCATTCGCGAGCGCCATCAGCGTTTCGTTGTAGGCCTTGATCGACTTCAACGATGCGCGGATCGAGGCCGTGATCGGCGGTTCAAGGCCATCCACGAAATAGGCCGCGCGATCCGGCTGGAATATTTCCCGGTCTTTTTCGGCATCGAGCCCGCGGCGAACAACCGTGCGCTCCGCGTTGGCGAGCGCGTTCAACACCGCGTCGCCTTGCTCATACTGTAAATTGAACGATTGGCTATAAAGCTGGAATTCGGCGGCCCCGCGATTGCCGCAGCCCGCGACGCTCAGGCCGACGACAAGTCCTGCCACCACTCCAACGAAACGCGAACGCCACATAACGCCGGCCCCCCGACCGCCAAAAACTACCGCAAGCGGTCGGGGAAATCTAGCGTTAAAGTAGCGGACGCACGCAATGCATCATGAACGAGAAGTCGTCAGGGAATTCCGGGCCTTACCTCGGCTCCAGTCCGGATTCCTTGAACACCTGCTGGGCGCCGGCGCGGTCGATCTTGATCTGCTTGGCGAAGTCCTCGGGCGAACCGATGGCGGGCACCATGCTGCGCGAGAGGACGAACTGTTCCTTGAAGTCCGGGTCGTTCATGACCATCGTCACCTCGCGGTTGAGCTTGTCGATGATCGCCTTCGGCGTGCCCGGAGGCGCGAACAGCCCGTACCAGGTTTGCGACGGCGCGCCCTTGTAGCCGATGTCCTCGAAGGTCGGCACATCGGGCAGTTGCGGGGTGCGGATGTTGTTGGTCAGCGCCAGCGCCGTCATCGTGCCGGCCTTGACCTGCGACAGCACGTTGCCGAGCCCGATTAGGCCGATCGGCGTCGAGCCGCTCATGATGGCGTTGACCGCTTCGCCGCCACCCTTGAACGGCACACGCACCCAGTCGGCGCCCTTGTCGCGCTTCAGGCTGTCCATGAACACCGCCAGCGGCAGTGAGGCGGTGAGATAGTTGAAGGTGCCGGCCTTGGCCTTGGACGCCGCCACCAGTTCGTCGACCGTCTTCACCTTGAGGTCCGAGTTCACCACCAGCACCTGGATCAGGTGAAACAGGTTGATGATCGGCTGCAGCTTGTCCGGATCGTAAGGCAGGTTCTTGAACAGGAACTGATTGTAGATCAGTGCATCGGCCATGATGATGCAGATGGTGTAGCCGTCCGGCTGCGCCTCGGTGCAGGCGCGCGCGGCGATGTTGCCCGCCGCACCCGGCCGGTTCTCGATGATCAGCGGCTGCCCGGTGCGCTTCTGCAGCTGCTCGCCAAGCACCCGCATGAAGGTATCGCTGAGCCCGCCGGCACTGGACGTGGTCAGCACGTGGATCGGGCGAGTGGGATACTCCTGGGCCTGCAGCGGCGCGGCAGACAAAACAATCGCGACGGCAAGCACAACGGCCCTTATCACTTGGTCTTCTCCCTAGGAAATGGTCCGCTCTTGCGGCGGGCCTGAGCGACCATGTCTAGCAAGGCCCAGTGGCACCGTCCTTGCGATCGGCCGTCGCCGCCAACAAATATTTACCGAAGCCAAACGTGGCGCACGACGGATTCGCCTGTTCAACGGGGCGGTTTGCGTGCTAGCCGCCGGCTCGCCTTGACGATGCCGCTGGCCTTGCCGAAGTCCATCCGCCGGCGTGCTTGGCGCACAGGCTTGGCGATCATCTTGCCCATGTCTTTCATGCCGGCGGCGCCGGTCTCGGCAATGGCGGCGGCCGCCCGTTGCATAGCGCGGGGCTCACGCCGCGTGCCGGCGCACCGCCGACGGCCGCGATTCGCGCCGTGCCATCCGCCGCCGGTCGAGAAAGTCGGACGGGTCGGTGCCCGGCGACGACAGGCAATCGATGACGTCGTAGCGCGTCAATCCGATATCGCGCAGCATGTTGTCGTCCCACCGCAGCATGTCACGTGCCGCACGACGGCGGCGCGAGCGCGCGACGGCGTTGCCGATCGCGCCAAGTATCCGTCCTGCATACGCGCCCATCAGGCGCATGATTCCCAGCATCGCCATTGTCATCTCCTCGGTGATTTTTGCTGTTTGAAAGAGTCGCCGCACCGGCCGGAACCCACACGCCTGGTATGGGCCCCGGCGCAGCGTCAGCATGGGTTACGCCGCCTTTGCCTGCATCTTGCTCGCGAGCATGGCGTTTACCGGCACACCGTTCGACAGCATGTCGAACACCGGCGAATAGGCCTGCGCCATCGCGATCAGTTCCTGCTTGCCGGCGTCATCGCAATCGGCGTCGATGTCGAACATGACGCGGATCGTCTGGAAGCCGCGGCGCACGGTATCGGTGATGCCGAGCAGGCCGCGCACGTCGAGATCGCCCTCGAAGCGGGTGACCACACCCTTGATCGCGATGTCGCGCGCAGCGGCGTGATACACGAGGGTGGTCACCAGGCAGCCGGCGAGTGCATGCAGCAGATATTCGACCGGGTTCGGCGCCTTGTCGTTCGACAGCAGGACTTCGGGTTCGTCGTTGACAAGCGCGAAGCTTTGCTTGTGCGGAATCTCCTGGCCGAGGCCGTAGAAGCTGTCGATGCGCGAACGATTCTCGCCGCCGTTCACCCATTGATTGGACAGCCGGAACTGGAAGCGCGCCAGCGACGCGTCGGCGGTGAGTGCTTCGATGGCACCGGACAGCTTCTCGCGGTCGACGCCGTTCAGAACGATGGACTTGGTCATGGTCTTTACCCCTTGGGCCGCTCGGCCGGCCGCCCTTGGCGACCTCCAAACCGACCGGTCGGTATGTTTTACAGACCGTACGGTATGGAATCAATCGCCTCGGCGAGGGGTGCGACAATTTCGCATATACCAAGTTTTTCCAGTATCTTAACGGCTAATCGTCTTGCGGATCAGGCGAACGCCACCTAGTTTACATACTCACCGGTATGGATTTCAGATGAGCGCCAAAGGGTCGGAGACACGCGAACGCATTCTCTCGGCGGCCGAGCCGCTGATCCTGAGGCAGGGATTTGCCGGGACGTCGATCGACGACATCCTCAAGGCGACCGGACTGACCAAAGGCGCGTTCTTTCATCATTTCAACGGCAAGGGCGAACTCGCGCGCGCGCTGGTCGAACGCTATGCGCGCAACGATTACGAACTGTTCGAACGGTTCTCCGCGGAGGCGGAAGCGGCAACCGAGGACCCGCTGGCCCAGACGCTGCACTTCCTGACGGCGTTCGAGGATTTCATCGAGCGCCTGCGCGAGCCGGTCGCCGGCTGCGTGTTCGCGGCCTACACCTACGAAGGCCTGCAGTTCGACCCCGCGATCCACGCCTTCATCGCGCAGAGCTTCCGGCGGTGGTCGGCGCTTTACGAAAAGCGGTTCGAAGCGGTGCTGGCGAGCTATCGCCCGGCGCGGCCGGTGACCGCGCGCGAACTCGCGGACACCATCATGGCGATTGTCGAAGGCGGCTTCATCCTGTCGCGCAGCTACAACGATCCGATCATCGTGGCGCGGCTGTCACGCCAGTTCCGGCAGTATCTCGAATTGCTGTTTGTCTCGCGTATCGGCCGGGCCCGCTCGGGACCCGGCCGCTCGTCCTGATCATTGCGCCTTGAACAAACCGCACGCGGTTGACCGCTACTGCGGCTGCAGTCCCGACTCCTTGAACACCTGCTGGGCGCCGGCGCGGTCGATCTTGATCTGCTTGGCGAAATCCTCCGGCGAGCCGAGCGCGGGCACCATGCTGCGCGAGAGCACGAACTTCTCCCGGAACGCGGGGTCGTTCATCACCAGCGTCACTTCCTGGTTGAGCTTGTCGATGATCGCCTTCGGTGTGCCCGGAGGCGCGAACAGTCCGTACCAGGTCTGCGACGGCGCGCCCTTGTAGCCGATGTCCTCGAAGGTCGGGACATTGGGCAACTGCGGCGTGCGGATGTTGTTGGTCAGCGCCAGCGCCGTCATCTTGCCGGCCTCGATCTGCGACAGCACATTGCCGAGGCCGATCAGCCCGATCGGCGTGGTGCCGCTGATAATGGCGTTGGTCGCCTCGCCGCCGCCCTTGAACGGCACGCGCACCCAGTCGGCGCCCTTGTCGCGCTTCAGGCTGTCCATGAACACCGCCAGCGGCAGCGACGCGGTCAGATAGTTGAAGGTGCCGGCCTTGGCCTTTGACGCCGCCACCAGTTCGTCGACCGTCTTCACCTTCAGATCCGAATTCACCACCAGCACCTGGATCAGATGAAACAGATTGATGATCGGCTGCAGCTTGTCCGGATCGTAAGGCAGGTTCTTGAACAGGAACTGGTTGTAGATCAAAGCATCGGCCATGATGATGCAGATGGTGTAGCCATCGGGCTGCGCTTCGGTGCAGGCGCGCGCGGCAATGTTGCCGGCCGCACCCGGACGGTTCTCGATGATCAGCGGCTGGCCGGTGCGCTTCTGCATCCGCTCGCCGAGCACGCGCATGAAGGTGTCGCTGAGGCCGCCGGCGCTGGACGTCGTCAGCACATGGATCGGGCGGGTGGGATAGTCCTGGGCCTGCAACGGCCCGGCAGACAAAACGAACGCGACGGCAAGCACCACGGCCCTGATCACTTGGTCTTCTCCCTGAGAAACGGCCCGCTCTGCGGCGCGCCCTGATCAGGCATGTCTAGCAAAGCCAGGCGGCGCCGTCCGGGCCATCGGGCGATGCCGCCACAAATATTTGCCGAAGCCGGTCGCGACGCGAGCGGCTTCACAGGGTTGCTGCGGCGGTGTGCAGGCTAGCCGGCGAGCTTCGCCTTGACGATGGCGCTGGCCTTGCCGAAATCCATCTGGCCGGCGTGCTTCGCGCGCAGGCTGGCGATCACCTTGCCCATGTCCTTCATGCCGGCGGCGCCGGTCTCGGCAATGGCCGCCTCGATCGCCGCGTTCATCTCCGCCTCCGACATCTGCTGCGGGAGATACGCCGCGATGATGGCGATCTCCTCCTCCTCCTGCTTCACCAGGTCGGCGCGGTCGCCCTTCTTGTAGAGTTCGACCGATTCCTGGCGCTGCTTGATCATCTTCTGCAGGATGGCGATGGTCTCGGCGTCACCGAGCGCGGCCTTGCCGCCGCCGCGAGCCTCGATGTCGGCGTTCTTGAGCGTCGAGTTGACCATGCGCAGGGTCGACACCGCGCGCTCGTTCTTCGCCTTCTGCGCCTCGGTCAGGGCCTTGTTGATGTCGTCGCGGATCATGGGCGCAGTCCTGGTGTTTGTAAGCCGGTGTGTGGCATAATCACCTTACCGTCTGATTACCGTTGTTCTCGCCGAAGGCTTCCTCGCGGTAGAGGCCGAGCGCGTGCATCACCGGCAGGTCGTTGAAGCAGAACAGGCAGGCATCCTCGCTCGCCGAACTATTGCCGTGCTCGTGGAAGGCCCAGGCCGGCACGCAGAAGATGTCGCGCTTCTTCCAGTCGAAGCGCTGGCCGCCGATGATCGAATAGCCGGCCCCCTTGGCACATTGATAGATCGCGGTGCCGGTGTGGCGATGCGCGCGCGTCGTCTCGCCCGGACGGAGCATCTGCATCGAGGCGCCGATGGTCTGCATCACCGGGCCGCCGGTCTGCGGGTTGACGTAATTCATCAGCACGCCGTCGAACGGCGAGCCGTCGGTCGCCCTGGCGAATTTGGTGAGCGCCTCGTAAGTCGGCTCCCATTCGTATTTCAGCAGCGGCGAATAGGGCTTCTGCCAATCCTGCAAGGCCGGCTGCAGGCCGGGCGCTCCCCATGACAATGTCGCGTCGTCGACCGCGTAGGTGACCGGCTGCTTGAGATCGGGATGCACCTTGTAGAAATTCGCCTCCAGCGCATTGACCAGCGGAATGTCGAGGCCGTCCTGCCAGATGCATTCGGTACCGGCGGCATCGACGCCGTGCTCGTGCCACGAGCCGTTCGGCGTCAAGACAAAGTCATTCTCGCCGAGCGTCATCTTGTGGCCGTCGACGATGGTGTAGGCGCCCTTGCCTTCCATGATGAAGCGCAGCGCCGAGGCCGAATGCAGGTGCGCCGAGGCGACCTCGCCCGGCTTCATCACCTGCAGGCCGGAATAGAGCCAGCCGCAGGCGGCGGCGACATCCTGCCGGCCGGGATTGTTGAGATAGATGACGCGGCGGCCCGCTTTCTCCGGATCGACCAGATCGAGCGAGCGCAGCACCGGCGCGCGCAGGTCGTCATAGCGCCACAGCACCGGGACGGAGGAGGATTTCGGCTCCCAGGGCTCGATCTTGTTGGCGACGGTCCAGAGCGCGGCGGCCTCGTAGCGCTCGAGGTCCTTGTAATAGGCCTTGAGGTCGGCGGTGTCCTCGACATTGGCCCGGCCGGCCACGTCCTCGCGGTAGTTTTCGCGCACGGTTTGAGGTGCCGGCCCGGTCATTGTCGTGCTCCCTGTCTCGTTCCAGATGCGCGGGGACGGCCCTCAGCCGCCCCTTGCCTCGACCGTTATAATACGCAACTAAGAGGCCATGACCCAGACACAAATGCCTCCCGCCGGCGCGCAGTCCGGCACTTGGGCTGAGCCCAAGGCCACCGCCGTGCTGGTGCTGGCCGACGGAACCGTGCTCGAAGGCTTCGGCCTGGGCGCCACCGGCACCGCGGTCGGCGAGGTCTGCTTCAACACCGCGATGACGGGCTACGAGGAAATCCTCACCGACCCGTCTTACGCCGGGCAGATCATCACCTTCACCTTCCCGCATATCGGCAATGTCGGCACCAATGACGAGGACATCGAGAGCGTCAACATGGCGGCGACGCCGGGCGCGCGCGGCGTCATCGTCAGCACCGGCATCACCGCGCCGTCGAACTACCGCGCCAACCGGCACCTCAACGACTGGCTGCGCGCCCGCGGCATCATCGGCCTGTCCGGCCTCGACACCCGCGCGCTGACCGCGCTGATCCGCGACAAGGGCATGCCCAACGCCGTGATCGCGCACGATCCGTCCGGCAAGTTCGACCTCGCCGCGCTGAAAAAGGAAGCCGCCGCCTGGCCCGGCCTCGAAGGCATGGACCTGGTGCCGATGGTGACCTCGGCGCAGCGCTTCACCTGGGACGAGACGCCGTGGGTCTGGGGACAAGGGTTCGGCCGCCAGACCAGCCCAACGTATCACGTCGTCGCCATCGACTACGGCATCAAGCGCAACATCCTGCGGCTCTTGGCCGGCGCCGGCTGCAAGATCACCGTGGTGCCGGCCACCACCTCGGCCGACGACATCATGGCGCTGAAGCCGGACGGCGTGTTCCTGTCGAACGGCCCGGGCGATCCGGCCGAGACCGGCAAATACGCGGTGCCGGTCATCAAGACGCTGATCGACACCGGCACGCCGACCTTCGGCATCTGCCTCGGCCACCAGATGCTCGGCATCGCGCTCGGCGGCAAGACCGCCAAGATGCACCAGGGCCATCACGGCGCCAATCATCCGGTCAAGGACCTGACCACCGGCAAGGTCGAGATCACCTCGATGAACCACGGCTTCGCGGTCGACAAGGACTCGCTGCCGAAGAATGTCGAGCAGACCCATGTGTCGCTGTTCGACGGCTCCAACGCCGGCCTGTCGCTCAAGGACAAACCGGTATTCTCGGTGCAGTACCACCCCGAAGCCTCGCCCGGCCCGCGCGACAGCCATTATCTGTTCACGCGGTTTGTCGAGTTGATGAAGCAGAGCAAGGGCAAGGCGGCGTAGGCTGCCGCCGTTGACACCCCACGGGGGCACAGCCCATTTTCGTCATGGCCGGGCATACCCGTCGAAGACGGGCGTAACCGCCCTTTTGTCCGGCCATCCACGTCTTTGATGCTTTGCTCAAAGCAAGACGTGGATGCCCGGCACAAGGCCGGGCATGACGGGTGCACGGAGGTGACCATGCGCATGCTCGATCCGCCGCATCCGGGCGAACTGGTCCGCTACGATTGCCTGGAGCCGCTCGGCCTTTCGATCACCGACGCCGCCAAGGCGCTCAACGTGTCGCGGCAGGCCCTGAACAATCTCGTCAACAAGAAGAGCGGGATTTCGCCGGAGATGGCGGTTCGCCTGTCCAAGGTCTTCAATGGCAGCCCCGAGTTCTGGATGCGATTGCAGTTGCAATATGACCTGGCGCAGATCGAACGAAACGCGTCCAAGATCGTTGTGCACCCGTTGAGCAAGAAGCAGCGCAAGGCCGGCACCGCGGCAGCCTGACAAGTGTCGAGACAAGAATCCCCCCTCACCGTCCTGTTCGCCGCCGACGGCGAGACGCCGAACAATCCGGCGCTGCCGGTGCTGATCTATCGCGGCGCCGTCGATCTGGCCGGCGCTGGCGAGCCGGAAGCCGTCATCGAGCGCCTGTTCAAAGCCAATGGCTGGGGCCGCAGCCTGTGGCGCGACGGCGTGTTCCCGTACATCCACTATCACCCGATGATCCACGAAGTGCTCGGCATCGCCCGCGGCCACGGCCGCCTGATGCTCGGCGGCAGGAACGGCCAGGCCTTCGACGTCAGCGCCGGCGACGTCGCCGTGCTGCCGGCCGGTACCGGGCACCAGCGGCTGAGCGCCAGCGACGACTTCAGTGTCGTCGGCGGCTACCCGCCGGAGGGCAGCTACAGCCTCAACCGGGCCACCGAGACCGAAAAGTACGAGAAAGCTTTGACGACGATTTCGTCCGTTCCGGTCCCCGCAAGCGATCCGGTCCATGGTAAGAGCGGTCCCCTGCCCGGGCTCTGGACACGATAAATGGACTGGATCGGCTTCTACGATTTCAAGCATTCGGTGATCTACGTGAATGCGCGTCACCGCGACGTGCATTACCGCACCATCGCCGAGGACATCCGCGTCCATGTGCCGTCGGCGCAGGCCCGCGTGCTCGACTATGGCTGCGGCGAAGCGACCTCGGCCGCGCTGGTCGCCGACGCCTGCGGCCAGCTCACACTGGTCGAGGCCGCGCCCAATGTGCGCGCGGCGCTGAAGGCCCGCTACGAGGCAAACCCGAAGGTCACCGTTCTGACGCCGGAGGAAGCGGCGGCATTGCCGCCCGCCACCTTCGACCTGATCGTCATGCATTCGGTGGCGCAGTATCTCAGCGCCGCCGAACTCGACCGGCTGCTCGGCGTGTTCCATCGCCTGGTCAAGCCGGACGGCGTCGTCATCATCGGCGATATCGTACCGCCGCGTTTGGCGTCAGCCGCCGCCGCGATCGCGCTGCTGCGCTTCGGCCTCGCCAACGGCTTCTTCTGGGCCGCGGTCGGCGGGCTGATCCGGATTCTGGTGTCGGACTATTTCCGGCTCAAGAAAACGCACGGCCTGTCGCATTATGACGAGGCCGCCATGCTGGCGCGGCTGCGTTCCGCAGGCTACGCGGCCGAGCGCGCCGGGCACAATATCGGCCACAATCAGCGGCGCATGACGTTCCTGGCACGGCCGGTAACCGCCGGTTAACTGCAACTTCCGGCAACCCATAAACCGCCGCGCCGTATACGGGGCGTCAAGGCCGTCCGCTTATTGCTGGAGGCGGCCCGGTGGCGGAGTGGCGACGTAGAAGCCCTGCACGGTCTTCCAGCCTGGTTCGATTCCAGGCCGGGCCTCCAATTCCCCCATAATTATGGCCCCAAAGCCGCGCGCGCCCCGCGCACTTCTGCTAGAATGAACTGCCGCATAACCATGGCGGGGCAATTCACAGGCGGGCAATGTCGAAACAAGCGATGCGCGAGGAAGCCGAGCGTCTGGTCCGCGAGGCGCTCGCGCGCAAGACGGTGACGGTCAAGCAGGGCGACACCCGGATCGAAACCAAGTGCGGCAAATGCGGCGCGCCCAACCGGGTCAAGGCGGCGCCGGGCGAAACCCGCGTCGCCTTCGCCTGCAAGGACTGCGGCCACAAACAGAAGACGATGTAGGCCGTTCGCGCCTCAGTCCCAGCCGCCGGTGACGCGACCGGACGGATTGGCGACGCGGCCGTCGGCGCGCCTGAGCGCCGCGATCCGCGCCATCTCGGCGTCGCTCAGCGTGAAATCGAACACATTGAAATTGTCGGCGATGCGCTGCGGGTTCGACGAGAACGGTATCGCGGCGACGTCCTGCTGAATCAGCCAGCGCAGCGCGATCTGGGCGATGCTGCGGCCGCGCGCCTGCGCGATCTCGGCGAGCACCGGATCGTCGAACAGCCGGCCGCGGCCGAGCGGGCAATAGGCGATGAACACCAGCTTCTGCCGGCGGACTTCCGCCAGCAGCTTGGTCTGGTCGAGATAGGGATGATACTCGGCCTGCAGCGCCACCAGCGGTTCGGGGCAGAGATGAATCGCCTCGCCGAGCAGCGCGATGTTGAAATTGGCGACGCCGATGTGCCGCGCCAGCCCCTGCCGTTTCGCCTTCGCCAGCGCCGGCATGGTCTCGCTCAGCGCGATCGCCGGGTTGGGCCAGTGCACCAGCAGCAGGTCGACATAGTCGACCTTGAGCGCGGCAAGGCTTTGGTCCACCGAGCGCGCAAAGTCATCGGCGCGCAGGTTTTCGTGGCTGACCTTGGTGGTGAGGAAGATGTCCTGGCGCGGCACGCCGGAGACCCGCATGCCCTCGCCGACCGCTTCTTCGGTGCCGTATTTCCGCGCCGTATCGATATGCCGGTAGCCGGCCTTGAGCCCGGTGGCGATGACGTCGGGCAACAGGCCGCCGGTCAGCGGCGACGAGCCGAAGCCGAGGGTCGGAATGGCGCCGTCCTCATGGGCAAAGCGCAGGCGAGAAAGATCGGTCATAGGGAGTTCCGGAGCGGGACAAGACGGCTGACGATCACCTTACGCGAAACGCCGCGCGAGAGAAACGCGATCAGCCGCCGATGCGTTCGCCCTGGTCTTCATCAATCCCGCTCGCCTTGTCGATCTCGGCATTGAGTTCGGCGCCGACCAATACGACGATCGCGGTCATCCACAGCCACATCATCAGGCCGATGCCGGCGCCGAGCGAGCCGTAGGTGGCGTCGAAATTGGCGAAGTTACCGAGATACCACGACAGCATCACCGAACCGGCGAGCCAGGCCACGCCCGCGAACACCGCCCCCGGGCTGATGAACTGCCAGCGCGCGCGCGTACGGTTCGGGCCGAAGCGGTACAGAATGGCCAGCCCCAGCATCACCACCGCCAGCAGCAGCGGCCAGCGCAGCCAGGTCAGCATGGTGTCGCTCAAGCCGCCGAACGGCAGAAACGACAGCACGATCGGCAGCACGACGACGCTCGAAATCGCCAGCAACATGCCGATGAGCGCGCCGACGGTGAACAGCAGCGACACGGCATTGAGTCGAATGAAGCCGCGCCGCTCCTTGACGCCGTAGACGATATTCAACGCGTCGATGATCGCCTTGACGCCGGCATTGGCGCTCCACAGCGCCAAGGCCAGGCCGAAGAAGAACGCCGCGCTGAGATCCCCGGTGGTCCGCATCACGATGCGGGTGACCTGCTCATCGACGATTTGATAGGCGCTGCCGGGCATGAAGTTCGAGATGGTCGCCAGGTGACTGGTGATGGTCCCGGGCCGGGCGAACAGCGCGTAGCTGGACACCAGGGCGGTGATGGCCGGGAAGATCGCCAGCAGTCCGTAGAAAACCACGCCGGCGGCCAGCGCCAGCAGCCGGTCCTCGAAGATCTCCAGATAGGTGCGATACAGGACGTGTTTCCAGAACGCCCAGCCGCGCCGTTGCAGGGGGACCGGATTGCTCACAGCGTCAGTCCCTGCTCTGGCGGCTCCCGCCGGTGGATTTTTCCGCTCCAGGGCCAAACTGGCGGCAAAAGTCCCGGCCAGGGCCACTCCGGCCAGCCAGACGGGCGCATTGGCCCGGCGCGCAGCATTGAGGGTCCGGCCCACCAGCGACATGCCATGATAACGACCGAACTCCAGCATAGTTGCGACAGACCTGTGGCAAGCGGTGAGGCCGCCCTTCCCACCCCGCCGATAATGGTCTAAGCACCCTTCGCGCGGGGCTGTCCCCCCGCCTGGGGGGCCAAAGGACGCGCAAAAGCGCGCCTTTTTTTTGTGTGCGCCACCCCGGAGCGCGCCTCAGGCGGCGTGCCTCGAATTTCAGACGCCCCGCCGGCGTCTGCTGCCCGGCCTGCGAGACAAATCGTCGCCGGGACCAAGGTTTAGAGAAGGTCGTCAGCGCCGTATGCCCAAACGCACCGACATCAAATCGATCCTGATCATTGGCGCCGGCCCGATCGTCATCGGCCAGGCCTGCGAGTTCGACTATTCCGGCACCCAGGCCTGCAAGGCGCTGCGCGAAGAGGGCTACCGGGTCATCCTGGTGAACTCGAACCCGGCGACGATCATGACCGACCCGGACATGGCCGACGCCACCTATATCGAGCCGATCACCCCCGAGATCGTCACCAAGATCATCGAGAAGGAGCGCCCCGACGCGCTGCTGCCGACCATGGGCGGCCAGACCGCGCTGAACTGCGCGCTGTCGCTCAAGAAGATGGGCACGCTCGACAAGTACAATGTCGAAATGATCGGCGCCACCGCCGAGGCCATCGACAAGGCGGAAGACCGCGAGCTGTTCCGCAACGCCATGACCAAGATCGGTCTGGAGACGCCGCGCTCGCATCACGTCAAGACG
>JAUXXH010000033.1 GCA_030684935.1 Pseudolabrys sp.
ACATGACGCTGGAAACCATCGCGCCTCTGAGCGATGATCCCGCCGTCAGCCTGCCGGCACTTGCCGGCTGAATGACCGGCCCGGCCATGCCGGCAATCGCGGTGACACGCCGCCAGTTACACCACGCAAAGGGACACGATCGCTTTTCCCGCTTGGATACTGGGCCATGACCCCGCCAAGCGCATTCTAACGGTCTGTTATGCGCAAGATTTGTCTGACAAGCTGGCGCGGGATTCCAGAACTTTGATGAACAGCCCTTTCTATCGAGCCCTGTTTAGAACGCGTCTATCATCAGAGCGACACGCGGTCAGCGATTTCGAGACCACCGAAGGAGGATATCGACTTTCCTCATCGGTCAGCGGCGGCGTAACTGGATTTGGCGCAGATATCATTATCGTCGACGACCCTATGAAGGCCGCGGACGCGCTATCAGATGCACGCCGAGATTCGCTGAACGAGTGGTTCGACAATACGCTCCGCAGCCGCTTGAACAGTCAAGAAACTGGGGCGGTGATTATTGTGATGCAACGCCTACATGCCGACGACCTGGTCGCACACGTCCAAGAACACGAAAATTGGGAAGTTTTATCATTTCCGGCTATTGCCATCGAAGATACTAATTACGCAATTTCAACTCCCTACGGCCGAAGAACTATTCACCGCCGCGAAGGAGACGTGCTGCAGCCGGCGCTACTACCACCACAGCGACTCGCCGAGTTACGACAGTCCATGACGGAGTACCATTTTTCCGCGCAGTATCAGCAGAATCCGACACCTCGCGGCGGAAACATGATCAGAACGTCCTGGCTTGAGTACTACGAGCCGGGCAAAGAGCCCGCAAAATTTACCAGAATCTTTCAGAGTTGGGATACGGCTAACAAAGCGGGCGAATTGAATGATTTTTCGGTTTGCACAACATGGGGCGTCGTTGGAAAGAACTACTATTTGCTCGACGTCTTCCGTGAAAAGCTCAGTTATCCCGATTTGAAGAAGGCCGTCTTGCTCTTACAAGACCGGTATCCCGAAGCGATCGTCATCATAGAAGATAACGCTTCCGGCACCCAGTTAATCCAAGAGCTGAAACATCAGGGCAGAATACTGATAAAGGCCTATTCGCCGCCTCCAGGCACCGACAAAGAGCTTCGAGTTGATGCTCAGTCGATCCATTTTGAAAATCACCGAGTATTTCTTCGACGGCCGGCTTCCTGGCTGAGAGATTATGTTGCCGAACTGACGGGCTTTCCGAATATGAGGTTTGACGACCAAGTGGATTCCACGGTGCAGTTCCTTTACTACATAAACAGACCGGGCGCGCTTCCCCTAGCGATCACCAAGGAAGTATTGGAGCTCGCCCGGTTACCCGGGCGTTTCAGCCGGCGGCGTTAGCGAGAGATTGCGTTGAGACACGCAATAGCGGCAAACGCGCTATGCGCTACTGCTACTATCATCATCGGCGCCGAAGACTCTAACCAAAAACGATCCAGTTTGGCGGAGGCAGAAACGAGGTTTGTCAGCAGTTTGAGCGGGGGCCTGGCCCTCCCCTTCACGAAGGCTATGAATAACCGGGCTCAGGGCACCGCAGCCCGGTCGCTATGGCGTTGAAATGGTGCTCATGCTTTCGTTGCATTTGTTAAGTTTGAAGCCATCGTGCACGCCCCTGACTTTAAGGACTTACAAGACAGAGCCGTCCGTGCCGTCGAATCCTGATATGCACCGGAACCGGGATATTCGAGCTTGATGACCTAGGGCCACGGTCAAGCGTATTAGCCCTGATCCCCTTTCAACGGAATGGCTGCAGCTTGGAAAGCGGCGCATCCATCTGTCGGCGATCCACTCAGGTGACCACCCCGTCGCGCAGCAGGATGTGATAACAGGAAATGAGCACTGGAATTTCAACCATCCGCCGTCTGTAAAGACGGCAGCTTAGGTCGATGCGGCGACGTTATCAACGTCGGCGCGCGGGCTCGCCTTCACCACTGATAGCGCACGCGCGCGGTGCCGGCATATCGGCGTGACGACTGCGAGAATTCACCTTGCAGCGACGTGCCGATCGAGATCCCGTTGCCGAAGGCAATATCGGCACCGACCGACGCCAGCAGCAGATCGCTGGGCGGCGTCGCGCCAACCACGTCAAAGCCGAAGCCGGGAATCAGGACGAATTGCGCGGTCTTGTTCAGGTCCCACCAGGTGTCGTGCGCCCAGGCGGCCGCGCCCCGCAGCGTGAAGGTGGTGGTGCTGTCGATCAGCACGCTCCAGTCGGCGCGAGCGCCCACTTCGGTTCGCATCGCCGTCGTAGCCTGCGCCTCATAGGACAGCGCGAAAATCGCCGGCTGCAGCGACGAACTCTCCTCATAGGACGGCGCGTAGAAGCGCTGGAGTTGCGCCGCCGCATAGGGCGTCAACCCGAACCTCGCCTGCCAGCCCCATGTCGGCATGGCGAAACGATAGCCGGCTTCCAGACGGCCGCCGATGCTGTGGGCGGAATAATCAGCGGTGAGACGTTCCAGGCCGGCAAACGCGAGGTCGCGCTCGGTCGATACGCCGTGCCAGCCATAGGCGACCGCGGCCGAGAGATAGGCCCGGTCGATCCAGGTGGGGCCGCCACCTGGAACATATCGCTGCGGCCGCCGCCGAGGCCTTCCGACAGGCCAAAACTGGAGCCGCCGCCAGCGACCGCGACGCCGATCGTGGTGTCGGCCGTAAACCGGTAATCGAGCCCGGCGGCATAGCCATAGGTGCTCACCGAGCGGTCGTGGGTGCCGAAGGCGCTGGCGCCGGTATCAGTGCGACCGCCATAGGCGGCGGCCCAGAGACCCCATCGGGCGGGTTCGTAGGATGTGGCGGCGACCGCCTTGGTATAGATCGGCGCCTTGTAGATTCCCGGCCGGCGCGGCGGCGGCGCCTCGCCGAAATAGCGCTCGGCGTTCGGGTTGGTCAGCATCGACAGCATCGAGTTCATGCCCTGGACGCCGGCCACGGCGGCGCCGGTGCCGACTTCGCCGGACAACCGGTTCAACGCGTCCACGAGTTCGGCCGGCGGCAGCGCGAACAAAGTAATGAAGGCCAGCGGAACGGTGCCGCCGGCCTCCAGCACGTCATCGATCACGGTCGCCACCGGCGGTACGTCTTCCACCGGCTCCACCGGCTCCGTCGGCGCCACGATCTGCGCGCAGAGCGAAATCCGGTTGGTGTCCAGCGTGACGGCGCCGTTCATGGCGAAGGCGACGCCGCAGGTGATGGTCGCACCGGTATTCAGAGTGATGCTGGTCAAGGCGAAAATATTGCCGACGAAGGACGTCGTTGTACCGAGCGTCGCCGAACTGCCGACGCGCCAGTACACGTTGTTGCCTTGCGCCCCGTTCAACAGCAAGACCGTCGATGCATTCGCTGTCGTCAGCGTGCTGCCGATGTTGAAGACGAAGATCGAACTGGGGTCGTTGAGCCCGTCCAGACTGAGAGTTCCGGTCAATTGCGCCGACGAATCGAAGTTGTAAACGCCGGGCGGCAAAACGAGGCCGCCGAGATTCTGGCCGGTCAGGTCTGCCGTCGCCACCCGCCCCGCCAGATTATTGTAGGCGGAGAAAAAATCATTGCGCGCAGTATTCGTGGCTGCATCGTTGATGGCGTGAATGACGCCCGTCGCCAGAATGCCGGGCGGAAATCCGGTGATCGAGCCGCCGATGCTGCCGATGTCGCCGGGAAAACCGGGTATGCCGGTGATGACACTCGGCCCGGTATTGGTAATGCCGCTGCCTGCGATGATGGCGTAGTTCACGGAGGTGCCCAGTGGCGGCGCCTGCGCGTACGCCGTACCGTCGTGAAACACCGCCATCAATGCGAACACAACAAATGCTGCGGATGCATGGACGGGCTTGACGCGGCGCCTTGGCGGCGATGCGCTATGACAATTGCAACGGCCCTGTCCGGCGGCAAGCGCGCGACGCGCAACGCCGTCGCCGAGGCGACTGAGGAAAGTTGGGCGTTTCATTGTGATGTGCGACCTCAACAAACACTGTTGCAAGACCGGCCATTCCTCGGATGACTCCCGAAGTGACTTGATGCTGACGGTTTCTCGACCTTCCCGCAAGATAAATGTCAGGTTCCACTCGGGGTAGCCCGAACGGTGGTCGAGGGCTGATTTGGCTTTTTCGCTGGCATTGGACGCGCTCCTCCCATCGGTCGCTCTTGTTCGGCGTCCCCCAGCTAATGCGGCGCCGATTTGACCTCTCATCGAAGGCGCTGCTCCCGCAGATGCCGCAACCCGGGAGGTTGCAAGCGGCGTGCGTCGCCGCGCTCCACCTTCAAGTCCCTCGGTGCGCCAGCGTCACCGGGCGGCTGAGCACCTTGCGCGCGAACTTGTGCGGCTCCATCGGCTTGGCCAGGAAAAATGCCTGGATCAGGTCGAAGCCCAGTTCGCGTGCGGCGATGAAATCGGTCCGCGTTTCGACGCCCTCGGCCACGGTGCGCGCGCCGAAACTGTCCGCCAGTTCAAGAATGCTGCGGCAGGCCGAACGCTTCAGCCTGTCGTCACCGCAGCCGGTGACAAAGCTGCGATCGACCTTGATCTCGACGAATGGAAAATCGGTCAGCTCCATCAGCAAGGGCCATTCGGCCCCGAGTTCGCCGATCGAAATGCCGATATTGTGGAAGCGCAGCAACCGCGCCACCTTCTTTGCCAGCCCCAGGTTCTGTGTCAGCTCCGGGCCGTTGATTTCGATCAGCAGGCCGTCGAAGGCCGGATGCGTCGGCATGCGCCGCGTCAGACTTTCAATGGCATGCGGGTTCTCGAAAAATGCGACCGGCAGATTGACGGCCAGTTCGACGTGGCCGTATTCGCCGACGAAATAGTGCCAGTCGTCGATGGCGCGGCCCATGACGAATTCCGACAGCGCGGCGAAATGCGGATCGCTCTCGTCGGGCAGGAACTCCGACGCCGTCAGCGTCCCCCAGGTCGGGTGACGCAGCCGTACCAGGGCTTCGGCGCCCTTGAGGGTCATGGACCGTGCCTCGATCTTCGGCTGGTACCAGAGGTCGAGCCAGTTGGCGTGCAGCGCCTCGCCGACGTCGACCGGCGGGCTAGGCGGCGCTTCGGCCGGCAGCAGGGAGATCACCCGGCTGCGCAATTCCTGGTCGCTGAACGGCGTCGGCAGCAGCGGCAGCATCGCGAGGCCGAGCTGCGCGCCGACGCCGACGATCGCCGTCACCATCGGAGAGCCATCGGGACCGAACACCAGGACCTTGCCGCCGAAGTTCGACTGCGCCAGGCGTTCGAGAATTTCATTGGCGGCGATGCCGCCGCCGGACAGTCCGAGCACGATGAGGTCCGGGCGCTCCAGTTCGATCACGGCGCGCAGGCTGTCGGGCTGCTCGCATTCGCAGGTGATGAAACCCAGTTCCTCCAGCGCCTCGCGGAGGAAGTTCCGAATATGCACCTTGCCGTCGGCGACGCAGGCGCGGGCGGCGACCTTGCGGCGGCCGAAGCCGGTGACGGCATCGATTTGCCCGCTCGAGTATCTCATCTCCATGTCGCGCTCCTCCTTCTGGAAAGTCGCGGCACTCTGAACGATCGCGGCGGTCAGGTACGTCAGCCGTATGACGCATACACAGCCAATTGTCGGCTTAATGCTAACAACGGAAATCAATTGTGCAGATATTGCTGGGTTCTTTATTCTATTCGTCAAGAAGCTGCAGCCGCGTGAGCTCAACTCCTCACTACCTGAGACTCGCCGTGTCCGTCTCCGGCGATCTGATTCTGCCTAGCCGTTGCCGGATCAGAAGACACCGAGTCGGGTTTTTTTATGCAACTCGAGGTGGAGCATGGAGAGCCGGAAGTTTACACGCGAGTTCAAGCTTGAGGCTGCTGATCGGCGTGTCTTCTGCACAGGCGTTCGCAAGACTGAGTGCTAGTGTCGCAACTGCGTAGTTGGGTATTGCGGACGATCCACAGCAGGCGTTCCCCGGCCGGGGCCAGTTGAACCCAAGCAAGTAGAGATCGCGCGGCTCAAGCGCGAAGTGTTAAAGTGAAGGCCGAGCGCGACATCATAAAAACTTATGGCCCGCCCCGCCTGCAAGGGTAATCTGCAGATTGCATTTGCGGTCGGCATCAACGTATCCGATCTCAGGTTGAGCCCTGGCCAAGATGGATATCCGCGCGCCTCGGGTCCTCATACAAGCCTCGGTGGCTGGCACCGAATTAGGACAGGATTTCGAACTGTCAATCGGCGTTCAACTTTGGCTCTGACCCAAATCCGATGACGATGTCGATCTATCCCTGCATGATTTCAGCGACAACGGCACCGACCTGATCTGCCCCCGCCAAACTGGTAGTTTTTAGTTAGAGTCTTTGGCGCCGATTCCCGGCTGGGAGGAAAGCAGAGCCATCAAGGCATCACCGTAGCATCGAACTTCCAGGCCAAATAAAATTGTTGACGCCCAGTTTATGAGGCCGGCCGATCGAACTGTTCGCACATTGGCCGCCATAAACCTTCCCCCCCCCCCCCCCCGCAAATGCCGATGCTACGCATCGACCATATTCAGCAGTCGAGGTCGCCCGCACAAGTACCACGATCTGGCTGATCCGAGTTTCGACTTATGATGATACCAGTGGCGGTGGCCGACGATGTTCTTGGCGTATGATTGGAATAGGTCTTCGCCGGACTTCAAATCGAACCTGATCGAAGCATCCAACGGACGCCTACAATGCAAACGCTTCCAAGAGGCGATCGGCAAAAAGCGCAGATTACCCTGCTGAACTTAAACCAGACCTTGCTCGACGAGGCACTACTGGGGGCAACAGCCCCTCCGCCGTTTCGTGTTTTAAATGTATCGCTATTTCTTGAACCTTCTGCGAAGCTGCACAGACCGATGAGTGCGGGAATTTGCCGCGGTGATCGGATGGGGGGCGCGCCTTGTTCAAAATTATCCTGCGGCTTCTGCCGCCGATGTTGCTCGTCCAAATTCTAACTTTCGGCGCCACGGCGCAGCCGCGCGATCAACAGTTCAACTTGTACACGGGTGACGCGGTGGTCACCGGTTTCTCGGGAACCGTGGCGCCCGACCCGACAAAAACCCTACCTCCGAACAAGACCGCCATCGATCTCACCTTCATAGATCCTGATGGTCCCTCCGCGCGGATCGTCAACATCGCCCAGCCAGGCCATCTATGGGACGGTCGCCTGTTCGACGCGCCAAAGACATTCGATGTGGTCGCAAAAGACGTCGGGCAGGTGTTCGGCATCGCGCTTGACGACCATGTAGAATCCGACACCAAGCGCCTCCGGCCCAACATCTATTTGGGCGCAACATCGGCCTTTGGCCTGAACCTTGTCAGCCGCGGCCGTGACGGCCAGCCGGAACGACGGAAGAAAGGCGGTCCGGGCGCCGGCTGGATGAAGGGGCAATTCGGACTCGATCTTCAGGGCGGCCCGGGCAGCATCTACAAGGTCGATGGCATCACGGGCGCGGTGTCGCTGTTCGCCAATGTCACGCTGGACGGCGTGCCCAATCCCGGCGCCGGTCTCGGCAACATGGCCTACGACGCCGCGCACAGGCAGTTGTTCGTTTCCGATCTCTACACCGGCATGATCCACCGCTTCGACCTCGATGGCAAAGAGCTCGACCGCTAT